>DASQDG010000021.1:0-89669 GCA_035634295.1 Propionibacteriaceae bacterium
CGCCGCGCCGAAGTCGATCGCGGCGGTGACGGCCACCTCGCCGAGGAAGTTGAACCAGCCGACGAACCAGGCCCAGGCCGCCTTGTTGCGTTTGGCCAGCGCCGCCGCCCACCAGTAGAGCGCGCCCGCGGTCGGGTACGCCGAGCAGACCTCCGCCATGGCCAGCGCCACGAAGGTGACCATGATGCCGACGAAGACCCAGCCGAGCGTGATGGCCATCGGGCCGCCGGCGGTCATGGCGATGCCGTACGAGGTGATCGCCCCGGCCAGGATCGAGATGATCGAGAACGAGACGGCGAAGTTGGAGAACGCGGACATGCCGCGGTGCAGCTCCTGGGTGTAGCCCAGCTCGGCGAGACCGCGGGCGTCGTCGTCCAGGTCGGCGTGGTCAGGTGGAGGGGCGACGCTCACGGCAGGCTCCGATCGAGTAGGCGGCGACGACGCGCACAGTCTGTCGGGGAGCCTCCGGCTCGTCAATGGTCCGGCCTCAGACCAATCGCCCGTGTCGCGCGGCCGTCCCGCCTTAGCATCAGGCCGTGGTGATGTGGGTGGGATCGCTGGAGCTCGACCTGCTGCTGGGCGACGTGCACTCGCTCAAGGAGAAGCGCTCCGTGGTGCGCCCGATGATCGCCGAAGTGAAACGCATGTTCGGGGTCAGCGTCGCCGAAGTCGACCACCTCGACCTGCACCGCCGGGCCGGACTCGGGGTGGCGGTGGTGGCGGCAGACCAGCAGCACGTGGTGGAGATGTTGGACACGATCGAGCGCCGGGTGGCCTACCACCCCGAGGTCGAGCTGCTGTCAGCTCGCCGCTCGCTCCGAACTACCGACGACGAGTGATGTCCTAGCCACGAGCAGGGCGCCCGGCCGCATACGGCTCGCCCAAATCTACGTCCAGCACGGTGCGGGCCGGCGGCAGCAGGGACCGTTCGTGGCGACAGACGAACCGCTCATCGCCGCGGGCGCCGGAGATGGTGTGGCCGTCGTGGACCACGTCGCCCTCGGTGAACACGTACACGGCGGTGCTGTAGAGCATGGCCGCCACCTGGCCCGGGTCGTAGTCGCGGAAGTGGCACTGCAGGTCGGGCAGCTCGAACAGGTCGAGGCCGAGCGTGTCCATCACCAGCGCGGACCCGTCAGCACCGGAGTCTCCCCTGCCGACGTCGAAGAAGCGGACGTTGAGCACGCCGTCGAGGCTGCTGAGGTCGAACTTGGTGGGGTCGGTGACCCGCTGGCTGTTGAGCCAGAAGATCGCCCGCGGTGAGGTCTGGCCGATCAGCACCCCGAGCACCGACATCAGCCCGCTGACCCGCTGGTCAGGGGTGAAGCGCTCGGCCAGCAGCTCCGAGACCAGCACGCTGCCGGTGCAGCCCTGCAATGCCGCACCGGCCCCGGGCCAGTCCCAGGTCTGACTGGTGTCGGGCAGCGTCTTGGTGGTGTGGTTCAGCGGCGAGCCGGTCAGCACCACAGTCAGCAGCGGCACCGGCTGACTGTCGCTCTCCAACCGCACATCGGCGTGCGGCACGGTCAGGGAGCCGTCCTGCATCTGGGTCTGTGGCGCCAGCTCGCGCAGCGCGGCCAGCAGGCGGGGGTCCTCGAGGTCAGGGGGGGTGTCGTACCAGAGCTCAGCGAGCAGCCGTGGGGTCTCCGGCAACGACACATCCGCACCGGGCGGTGTCGGCCCGTCGAGCTCACTCATGGCTGCCTCTCGTTTTCGCTGCTCCGCCGGAATCACACGCGGCCAGTCAGGTCAACCTACGCTGCCGTGGTCAGCTGCCGTGCAGGGCCAGCACCAGCCAGGCGTGCGCATCGGTGACCGGCTTGGACTCGAGCTGGGCCAGCAGCTCCGGTGTCGCCCGCCTCGCCAAGGTCGCGGCCGAGCACCCCCAGAGGCTGGCCATCGAGCTGCTCAGCCCGTCGGGCAACAGCTGGAACACATTGATTAGGTGGCTTCGCTCCGCCAGTGACAGCGGCCTGACCGCATGGCCCTTCAGCCCACCCCCCAGGTGCAGACCGAGGGCAGCGATCCGGCGCCGTTGGTCGGCAGCCGGAGTCAACCCTCCGGCGGCTCCGGGTCCGGCGTCGGTTACGGCCACCAGCTCCAGCGCCGACGCCTCGTCCCGTACGGTCGGGGCGTCGCTAGCCGGGGAGTGAGCCGACTGCGCCGCCAGGAACGAGAGGTGCCCGAGCACGGCGGAGACTGACTGACCGCTGACGATCAGGCCCAGGCACAACTGGGTCGCCGCGATTCCTACCCCGGGGGCCGGCCGCGGTTGGCACAGCACCGTGTTGGTGGCGGCGGCCAGCAGGTCGCGGTCTCCGAGACGGTCGAATTCCCGGCTGAGATAGGCCGCCGACAACGGGCTGGCGTCCGGGGCGGCCACCAGCCGCGCGGTGAACAGGTCGAGCGCGTCCCCGGCTTCGTCGGCGTCGAGCCCGTTCAGGGCCAGGGCCCGCTGAACCACCAGGGCCTCCGCCACGTCAGCCAGCTTGACGACCCCGGCGGTGGTGCGCCGCCCGCGCATTGCCTGGCCGGCCGCGGCCACCAGCACGTCGTTGATCGGTGCCACCCACTGCAGCGCAAAGGCGGTGGTGCCGCGGGCTGAGCGCAGCTCGCAGGGGAAGCGGCCGCTGTCCTCAGACACCAGCTCGAGTCGGTCGCCCTCGCGCGTGGCCCGAACCTCGTCCGGCGCGACCACAGCGACGTCCTCGTTCACCGGCACCTGCACCGGCTCTCCGACGGTCGCGAAGAGGGCCGATGGCGCATCGCCGTAGCGCTCCTGGTCAAAGGCCCGCGGTGTCTCATACCAGTCCCAGTGCAGCTGGACCACGTAGCGGCCGTCGGGGCGCAGGTCAAAGCTGCCCACCTCCAGGCCGTCCACGGTGGCCCGGTCCAGCGACCCCAGTCGGAGCAGGCCGCCGAGCACCGGCCCGGTGCCACTGGCCGGGGCGATGGCGTACGCCGAGGTCAGCCCGAGCACGAGCGCCCAGGCCACGCAGCCGGAACCCGGACGTAGGTCCAGCCTGGCGCCCTCCACCCGGGCGGTGGCCTCGGCCAGGTTGGCAAACGTAATCCGCATTCCCCAGCCGGCGGCGAAGGCGTGCCGGACGACGACCCGCAGCCGGCCCGGATAGGTGGTGGTGATCTCCAGCTCATCCACGTCGAACTGCACGTCGGGGGCTACGTCGGCCAGCGGTCGGCCGTTCAGCAACAGGCCGCGCACCCTGCCGCCGCTGAGGTAGCTGAGCCCTGGGTCCTGTTCGTGGACCACCGAGGTTAGCTGCCCGTCGGCGTCGCACTCGATTCGCGCAGGCCCCCAGGAGTGGCTCAGCCTCGACGCTGACATCTCGGACACCAGAACAGGTTTCGGCCGGCCATCACCTCGGTGCGGACCGTCGAGCCGCACACCCAGCACGGCTGACCGGTGCGGCGGTAGACGTAGTTGCGGCTCCCGCGCCGACCCTGGACGGCGAACAGCTGCGCGAGGTGTTCGGGCCGGACGGTGTTGATCCGTTTGTCCAACACGCCCTGCGGCATCAGCTCCAGCAGGTCGGCCCAAATTGCGTCCCAACTACGCCGCATCAGCTGCACTCCCGTCCGGTGCGGGTTGATTCGAGCCCGGAACAGCACCTCGGCCCGATAGACGTTGCCGACGCCCGACAGCACCTTCTGGTCCATCAGCAGCGCGGCGATGGAGCGGCGGGAACGCGAGATCCGCTCCCATGCCACCTCGGGGTCAGAGTCATCGCGCAGCGGGTCCGGTCCCAGCTGGGCGATCTGCAGGCCGATCTCGGCCGGCGTCTTGAGGGCGCAGAGGATGGGCCCGCGCAGGTCTCCGACCGCCTCTGTGGTTTCGAAGCGGACGCGTACCGCCCCCCGAGGTGGCGTGGGTGAGGTGATCCGGAACTTTCCGATCAGCCCCAGGTGGACGTGCAGATAGACGTCGGACTCGAACTCGCAGAACAGGTGCTTTCCATGGGCGGTGCACTCGACCAGCACGCTGCCGTCGAGCTGAG
This sequence comes from Propionibacteriaceae bacterium, assembly GCA_035634295.1. Classification (GTDB taxonomy): domain Bacteria; phylum Actinomycetota; class Actinomycetes; order Propionibacteriales; family Propionibacteriaceae; genus Microlunatus. Next base: position 4,017 of record DASQDG010000021.1, read on the forward strand.
CCGCCGAGTCCGCGAAGCGCCCCTGGGGGCTGGACACACACAGAGTCCGCCCCCCAAACGCGTCGTTCAGGTCCAGAGCCAGCCGGTGCAGGGTGTGACCCTCAGGCATCGTCGCCTCTGGTCGAGACGGCCCATCTGACCTGTCGGGTGCCTGATTTGCCCATAGGCTTTGAGCATGACAGGTGCCGCCACCGGCCACGACCGCGACCTCTGGCCCCGCGACTTCGGCCGCGACGGGGTCTCAGGTCTGGTCTCGCCTGCGCGGGCCCTGCGCGCCCGAGACGTCTCCCGCCCCCGCGTCGAGGACGAGCGGGCCGCCGAACGTGCGGTGGACACCCTCATGGCGCGCATCCAGGGACGCAGGAGATAGCCGCCGAGCGTCGGGTATCGCGCGCCCCTGCGTCTGGACGACGAGGAGGCGGACACGCTTTCCGTCCGCGTCCGAGGAGGAAGACGCAGGGTTAAGCGCGATGCGCGAGGCGTGCTATCAAGAGCGCGATTTCTCGTAGTCGGCCAGCAGCTGGATGCGACGGGCGTGGCGGGGGTCGCCGCTGAAGGGGGTGCTCAGGAAAGCCCGCACCATGTCCACCGCCTCGTCCGCGGTGTGCATCCGCGCTCCGATGGAGATCACGTTGGCGTCGTTGTGCTGGCGGGCCAGGGTCGCGGTGTTCAGGTCGTGGGCCAGCGCGGCCCGCGTGCCGGTCACCTTGTTGGCCGCGATCTGCTCGCCGTTGCCCGAACCGCCGATCACGATGGCCAGTGTTCCGGGCTCGGCCACGGCGCCTTCAGCGGCCGGGATGCAGTAGACGGGATAGTCGTCCTCTGGGTCATAGCTGGCCGGACCGTGGTCCACGACGTCGTGGCCGTCATCGGTCAGGACCGAGACCAGATGGTTCTTGAGCTCGAAGCCGGCGTGATCGCTGCCGATGTGAACGCGCATGAGCGCAACTATGGCAGTTCGTGATGGTCAGTCGAAGATGGGCTCAACGGTCCGGGAGCGCTTGAGCTCGAAGAAGCCCGGATAGGACGACACCTGCAGTACGCCATCAAACAACCGCCCCGCCTCCTCGCCGCGCGGAGCGGGAGACACCACCGGGCCGAAGAAGGCGACGTCGCCAACCTTGATCACCGGAGTGCCGACTTCCAGGCCGACCAGGTCCATGGCGGCCCAGTGGGAGGCCCGGAGCGCGTCGTCATTGTCGCCGGTCTCGCCAGCCTCGGCCATCTCGGTGGACAGCCCCACGTCGATGAGGGCGTCCTCGAGCACCGCGCGGCCGAGCTCCTCACCCTTGACGTGCAAGCGGGTCCCGAGCGCGGTGTAGAAGGCGGCGAGCTGCTCTTGGCCGTACTGCTGCTCGACGGCCAGAGCCACTCTGACCGGCGCCCAACCCTGGTCCAGCCCTCGTCGGTAGTCCTCCGACAGCCCGTCGCGCCCCTTGTTGAGCACGGACAGGCTCATCACGTGGAATGACGTGGTGACCGGCCGCACCCGTTCGACCTCGAGCATCCATCGGGAGGTGAGCCAAGCCCAAGGGCATCGCGGGTCGAACCAGAAGTCCACCGACATGTGGGTTTGCTCATCAGCGACGGCGCCTTGCGATTGAGCGCTCAGGTCTTTCGTGTGGACGTTCTTGCGCTGGCGAACTGACTTCTTGGCTGACTTCTTAGCTGACTTCCTGCCCGCCTTCTTGACCGATTTGCTTTCCGCCTTCTTGTCGGAGTTAACCATGTCAGCACCTTACGAGAGTCTTACCTCCCTCTCTCGGCGGGTCATGGCAGGATTCTCACCATGTTTCCTGACAACCTGACCCGCGCCGCAGTGGAGGCGAGATCTGAGCTGATCTCCACCACGGCCTATCGCGTTGAGGTCGACCTGACAGGACACGCGCTGGCCGAGCCGACCACGACGTTCACCTCCACCTCGGAGATCAGCTTCTCCGCTCAGTCGGCGGGCCGCACCCACCTGGACCTGATCGGCGTGGCGGTGCTGAGTGCCACGCTTGACGGGATTGCGCTCGACCCTGCCTCGTTCGCCGACTCCCAGCTGCCTCTGGAGCTGACCCCCGGACCGCACGTCGTCAAGGTGAGCGCGCTGTGCCGCTACAGCCGAAGCGGCGAAGGTCTGCACCGGTTCGTCGACCCGTCCGACGACGGCACCTATCTCTACACCCAGTTCGAGGTCGCCGACGCGCGTCGGGTGTTTGCCTGCTTCGAGCAGCCCGATCTCAAAGCGCGCTTCACCATCTCCGTGCTTGCCCCGACGAGTTGGACGGTGCTCTCCAACTCGTCGGTGAGCCAGTACTCCGAGGTTGGCGACGTGGGCCGCTGGGACTTCTCCGAGACGGCGCCTCTCTCCACCTACCTGACCGCGATCGTGGCCGGGGACTATCACGCGGTTCGCGACTCCTACGCTTCCACCGGCGGCGAGGTGGCCATGTCGGTGCTGTGCCGGCGTTCCTTGACCCCACACCTGGACGCCGAGCGCATTCTGGCCACCACCAAGAGCGGGTTCGGGGTATTCGAGCAGCACTTTCGCCAGCCGTACGCCTTTGGCAAGTACGACCAGGTCTTCGTCCCCGAATACAACGGCGGCGCGATGGAGAATGCGGGTTGCGTCACCTTTCGCGACGACTACCTGTTTCGCAGCCGGGTCACCGCCGCCGCATACGAGGCCCGTGACAACACGATCCTGCACGAGCTGTCGCATATGTGGTTCGGCAATCTGGTCACGATGAAGTGGTGGGATGACCTCTGGCTGAAGGAGTCGTTCGCCGAGTGGGCCTCACCCTTCGCCCTCAGCCAGTACACCGGTGATCCCGACCACCCGTGGGCGACCTTCTGCAACAGCCGGAAGAACTGGGCCTACCGGCAGGACCAGCTGCCCTCCACCCACCCGATCGCCGACGACATGGTGGACCTCGAGGCCGTCGAGCTCAACTTCGACGGCATCACCTACGCCAAGGGCGCCTCGGTGCTTCGGCAGCTGGTCGCCTTCGTCGGCCTTGAGGCCTTTCTGGCCGGGGCGCGGGCCTATTTTCACGACCACGCCTTCGGCAACACCACGCTCAGCGACCTGCTGGCAGCGCTGCACACGTCCTCGGGTCGCGACCTCGCCAGCTGGTCGGCTGAGTGGTTGGAGAAGCCTGGAGTCAACACGTTGGCGCCGGCATTCGAGCTGGACGAGACCGGTCGGTTCGCCTCCTTCGCCATCGAGCAGAGGGCATCAGAATCGTGGCCGACCTTGCGCAGCCACCGGATCGCCGTCGGTCTCTACCAGCTGGCAGCCGGTTCCCTGAGCCGGGTCGAGCGGATAGAGGTCGACATCGCGGGTCCCCGCACGGAGGTGCCGGAGCTGATCGCGGTGGTCCAGCCGGATCTCGTGCTGCTCAACGACGACGACCTGACCTACGCCAAGGTGCGGCTCGACGAGCGCTCCCGGCAGACCCTGATCACCTCCCTCGCCCGACTGGAGTCGCCACTGGCCCGGGCCGTCTGCTGGGGAGCCGCCTGGGACATGTGCCGGGACGCCGAGCTGGCCGCCAGAGACTATGTCGACCTGGCTCTACGGGGCGTCGGCACGGAGTCCGATCTGACCGCTGTCAGCGCCGTCTTGGGCCAAGGGCTCAGGGCGGCGGCGAGCTACACCGCCCTGGGTGAGCGCGAGCAGGTGCTGACCAGGTGGGAGCACGGCATCTGGGCCTTGCTAAGCAGGGCGAAGCCGGCGTCGGACCACCAGGTGGCTCTGGCTAAGGCTTACGCAGCTGCGGTCACCAGTGACGACGGCGCTCGACGGATCGCCTCCTGGCTGCAGCACGAGCAGGTTCCCGCCGGTCTGACCATCGACACCTCGCTGCGCTGGCTGGTGGTCACCGAGCTGGCTCGGCTGGGCGCGGTGGCGGAATCGGTGATCGAGGCCGAGCGCCAGGCCGACAACACCATCATGGGGGCCGAGCACGCCGCCGCGGCGCGCGCCACCCAGCCCCATGCGACCGCCAAAGCGGAAGCATGGGCGCTCGCGGTCACCGGCGACGAGGTGCCCAACGAGACCCACAAGCGGATCTGTCAGCAGTTCTGGCAGCGAGGCCAAGAGGACATCCTGGAGCCCTATGTGAGCCGGTACTTCGAAGCCGCTGAGGACATCTCCGCCTCGCGGGGGGTGTGGGCGACCAAGGGAATCAGCCTGCGCAAGAACGTGCTGGCCAGTCTCTTTCCCCTGAGCACGGACCCGGCGGGACTCCTCAGCCGGGTCGACGCCTGGCTCGACCAGAGCCACCTCAGCGACTCGGTGTCGCGGGTGATCCGGGAGCGCAGAGACGACACCGAAAGGGCCTTGCGCTGCCAGCGTAACGCCGCAGCGTAGGGCAGCCCCGCCTGATGAGACGGAGCTGCCCGTCGTTGCTCAGAGGTCGTCCTTCACTTCCTCCTCGACCTTGTCGGTGCCGCTGTCCGCAGCCACCACGGTGATCTTGGCCTGGATCTCCGCCAGACCGGCCGCATTCAGCTTGGAGTAGGCCGACTTTCCACCCAGCTTGTAGGTGTGCCCGTTGGCCGGGACGGCTCGGCCGATGGTGATCGTGCGCACCTTGGCGGGCTTCTTGCCCTTGGCCACGTACGTGACGGTCCAGGTCGCCTTGACCTTGGCCGTCTCGGTGCCAGTGTTCTTCACCTGCACGTCCCCGCGCGCCTGAGAGGTCTTCTTGCCGGGCTTGACCGTCAGGCACGTACGAGTGGAGACGGTGCTATCGCCGACGGCCTGCCATTCGCTGCAGGTGGTCGTGGGCTTGGCGCTGCCGGAAGCAGCCTCAGCCGCCACACCGCTGGACCAGAGGGCGAGGCCAGCGACGACGACGGCAGCTGCCTTGGGGGGATGCAACATGGTCAACCTTTCACAGGACAAATAGGTGCGACGAATATAAATCACCTGTCCTAGACCGTCAATGTCGGGACACCTTTACCAGGACTGCAGAACTCGAATTGCCTGCATGGCCCTAGCGCTACTGCAGAGCCTTCCTTGACCCGCCCGCGACGGCGCGAAACACTGAGCAAAACGAGGAGCGCATCTATGTCCGTGCAGACCGATCAGCAGCAACTGCTGGATTTAATCGAGAATCGCCGTCGCTCCGTGAAGGCATACCTGAAAAAGGCGCGCCCCCGCGCTGATCGCCTGCTGCTGGTGTCCATCATCAGCAGTGCCCTGGCTGCGGCCTTGACGGCCGGGCCCGCTTTGGGTGGTCCTGAACTCAATCATTCACTGGCCGTAACTCTGGGTGCCGGCAAAGACTCCAGCATTTGGCGAGTGCTCTGCTTGCTGGCCATGGTCGTTTCCGTCATCGCAGCGATCTCGGCCAACCTCAGTCGCGCGAAAGGTGGCGAGGCGCGGATCATCAACGCCGAGACCTGCCTGGCCGAACTCGAGGGGCTGCAGACCATGATCGAGTTCCAGCAGGTGCCGGTGCCCGAGGCGGTCAAGCTGTATCAGCAGTACGTGGCCAAGGTGCCCTACATTGACAGCGACCTGAGCGAGACCCGTTCAAGTCAGGCTCGCGCCGGCAAGAACTAGGCCTCGGCTCGACCGCCCGCTTGGGGTGCCGGGCCAGCGGACTACGCTGGCACGCGTGGTGGGCTCGGCGATCGTCGTGCCGCTGGAGATCACACCGCCCTTTCACGCCGAAGCCCTGCTGACGTTCTTCGGCCGGCACGCCGTGCCGGGCGTCGAGGCCTATCGGGACCAGTTTGAGATCGGCACCCGGCGCCTTCACTACGCCCGTACTCTCCGGTTGGCGTCAGGGCCAGCAGCCCTGGAGCTCACATGGGCAGGAGCGGAGCTGGTAGCCAAGCTGCACCTCAGCCAGCCCACCGACCTGGCTGGGGGCCGGCAATGCCTCGAGCGGCTCTTCGACCTCGCCCGCGACGTGGCAGCACCCGAAGCCCACCTCAGCCTCGACCCGCTGCTCGCTCCGCTGGTGCACGCCTCGCCCGGTTTGCGGATCCCCGGGACGGTCGACGTGCCTGAGCTGGTGATCCGGACGATGGTGGGCCAACAGATCTCCCTGGCCGGCGCAGCGAGCTGTGCCGGCAAGCTGGCGGCTCGCTTCGGTCAGCCCTGGCCGGACGGGGCCCTGGAAACACCCGCGGGACCCCTCAGTCGACTGTTTCCCGCTTCCGCGTCGCTGGCCGCGGCCGACCCGACGACCCTCCCCATGCCGGCGGCACGTGGCCGCGCCCTGGTCGAGGTGGCGGAGGCGCTAGAGAGCCAGACATTGGTGGTGACCCCTGCCAGCGATGCTGTCGAGGCCCGCCGCGACCTGCTGGCGCTGCGCGGCATCGGCCCGTGGACCGCCGACTACGTCTTGATGCGGGGACTGCACCACCCAGACGTGCTGCTGGCATCCGACCTGGTGATCAAGCGGGAGCTCGAACGTCGAGGGTCCCCGGACGTGTCCCGCTGGGCACCGTGGCGCTCGTACGCCACCATGCACCTGTGGCGGGCCTGGACAGGGTGATGGTCAGCGGTGGGCGTGCAGCGTCCGAGGTGCCCGGGCCGACTCACCGAGCTGCTGGATGCCGTTGACCAGTCCACCGATAAGGTCGCCGCCCGCAAACGAAGTTTGCATTGACGCTGCGGCGAGAGCGCACTCCACGTCATCGAGAGTGCGCCGGGTCTCAGCCCCGGTCACGATCTCCAGGGCGCGAGCCACCGGATCGCACAGCACCAGAACCGAGCGGTCCGGATCGCTCAACCCAGCGTGCAGACGCTCGGCATAGCCGCGGGAGTCCTCCTGCCCCGACGCGCCGATCATCGCCGCGAAGGTCAGTCCGGAGCTGGACTCGGCGTTGGAGACCGCCCGCTTGATCCGAGCCTGGTCGCTGAAACTCAGCTCACCAGCGGGCACTTGCGCCTCCTTGGCCCGTCCTTCCACTCCGGGCGGTAGCCCCGTCCTCCTCCAGCGTCGCCTGCTGCTTCTGTTGCTCGTGGCCCGGGGTGCCGCCGGTGGGCTCCGGCCCAGCCCAGACCGGATCGGCGTAGTCGGTGTCCGAAGGCTGCTGGTGACGGCTGCTGGTCACCTTGACCCCGGCCGAGATGATCAAGGCGGCAATCAGGGGGATGGCGACGAACAGCAGCAGATAGCTGAGGGGGGTGGCGCTGAGCCCCGTGTCCAGGGGCAGGAAAAGGCGGCTGAGTTCGCTCACGTGCCCTACGGTAGCCGTAGCGCGCGAGGCGTGGGGCCAGACCCCGTGCAGGAGGAGGATCGGGTGTCGGAGAGCGGGTCGGAGCCCCTCCGGGTGGTGATGGACGCCGACCAGATCTCACGGGCCTGCGCGCGGATGGCACACCAGATCCTTGAGGCTAACCGCGGCGCGGCCGGGCTGGTCCTGCTGGGCATCCCCACCCGCGGGGTGGCGCTGGCCGCTCGGCTGGCGACGGCCATGGGCGAGGTCGAGCACGCGGCCATCCCGACCGGCGCCCTGGACATCACCCTCTATCGCGACGACCTCCGCCGAAACCCCACTCGACGGGTCGGGCGCACTCACCTGCCAACCAGCGTGGACGACGCGGTGGTGGTGCTGGTCGACGACGTGCTGTTCTCGGGCCGTACGGTGCGGGCGGCCTTGGACGCGCTCGGGGACCTGGGCCGACCACGGGCGGTCCGACTAGCCGTGCTGGTCGACCGAGGACACCGTGAGCTTCCCATCCGGGCCGACCATGTGGGCAAGAACCTGCCGACCTCAGCCACCGAGCGGGTCCGGGTGCGCCTGGTCGAGGTCGACGGGGTCAACGAGGTGACGATCGCCCGCGGGGACGAGAGCGACCCGGGTCCCGCTGATGCCGACCCGCTGGCCGGGACCACCTGATGCGCCACCTGCTGTCGGCCGCCGACCTCGACCTCGATGCGGTCCAAAGCATGCTGGACCTGGCCGAGGAGATGTCGCTGGTGCAACAGCGTCCGGTCAAGAAGCTGCCCGCGCTGCGCGGCCGGACCGTGGTCAACCTGTTCTTCGAGGACTCGACCCGTACCCGATCGTCCTTTGAGCTCGCGGGCAAGTGGCTGTCGGCCGACGTGATCAACATCAGCGCAAAGGGCTCCTCGGTCTCCAAGGGCGAGTCGCTGCGCGATACCGTGCTCACCGTGGCGGCGATGGGCGTCGACGCGCTGGTCATCCGACACTCGGCCTCCGGGGCACCCCGACAGGCCGCCTCGTGGGTCGACGCACACGTGATCAACGCCGGCGACGGCACCCATGAGCATCCGACCCAGGCGCTGCTGGACGCCTTCAGCCTGCGGCGCCACTTCCGCCAGCACGAACCCGAGCGAGACACCTTCTCGGGTCTGACCGTCGCCTTGGTCGGCGACCTCACCCACTCTCGGGTGGCCCGCAGCAATGTGCTGCTGCTGCGCACCCTAGGCGCTCGGGTCGTGCTGGTGGCGCCGCCGACCCTGATGCCGGCCGGAGTGGACTCCTGGCCCGCCGAGACCAGCAGCAACCTCGACGAGGTGCTCGTCGAGGCCGACGCGGTGATGATGCTGCGGGTGCAGCGCGAGCGGATGTCGGGTGGCTACTTCCCCACGCCGCGGGAGTACACGGTGGGATACGGGCTGACTCGCCCCAGGCTGGCCTTGTTGAAATCTGGGGCGGCGATCTGCCACCCCGGCCCGATCAACCGCGGCCTGGAGATCTCCGCCGACGCCGCCGACGCGGCCAACTCGCTGATTCTGGACCAGGTAGCGGCCGGCGTCGCGGTGCGGATGAGTGCGCTCTATCTGCTGCTGGGCGGCGAGGATTCTTCCCCGCCTCGACTCGAGGGAGCGGCCCGATGAGCGACCTGCTGGTCGTTGGTGCCGACATCGGCGGCATGGGCCGGGGCAACCTGCTGATCCGCGACGGGATTTTCGTCGACCCGGTCGACACCGCAGGCGACGTTGAGCACCTCGACGCCGACGGCCTGGTGGCCCTGCCGGGACTGGTCGACCTGCACACCCACCTGCGTGAGCCCGGCCGCGAGGACGCCGAGACCGTGGCCACCGGCACCGCCGCGGCGGCTCGGGGGGGCTACACCGCCGTGCTGGCGATGGCCAACACCGACCCGGTCACCGACACCGCCGAAGCCGCCGAGCACTTGGCCGGCCTGGGGCGGGATAGCGGGCTGGCCGCCGTGGTGCCTGTCGGTGCGGTCAGCAAGGGTCTGGCGGGCGCGGAGCTGGCCGAGCTGGGCCTGATGGCTTGGTCCGGCGCAGGCGTCCGGGTGTTCTCCGACGACGGCCGCTGCGTGGCCGACGCGCGACTGATGCGGCGGGCCTTGGAGTACGTACGGGCTTTCGATGGAGTCATCGCCCAGCATGCCCAGGACCCAAGGCTGGCCGGGCCCGAGGCCTGCTGTCACGAGGGCGCGATCTCCGGCCGCCTCGGGCTTCCTGGCTGGCCGGCCGTGGCCGAGTCCACCGTCGTTGCTCGTGACGTCCAGTTGGCCGAGCTGACCCGGTCGCGCCTGCACGTCTGCCACGTGTCCTCGGCCGAGACCGTCGACGTGCTCCGCTGGGCCAAGGATCGGGGCGTCCTGGTGACCGCCGAGGTAACCCCGCATCACTTGCTGCTCACCACCGATGAGGTGATCGGCTTCGACCCGACGTACAAGGTCAACCCGCCGCTGAGACCCGGCGAGCACGTGGAGGCGCTGCGGCAGGGGCTCGCCGATGGAACCATCGATGCTGTGGCCACCGACCATGCCCCGCACGCTCGACACGACAAGGAGCACGCCTTTGCCGACGCGGCTTTCGGGATGCTCGGGCTGGAGACCGCCCTCGGCGTGGTGCTGGAGGCGATGGTGCAGCCCGGACGGCTCAGCTGGAGCCAGGTGGCGCAGCGGATGTCCGTCGCGCCGGCCCGGATCGCACGGCTGTCTGACCAGGGACGGCCACTCCGGCCCGGGGAGCCGGCCAACCTGACCCTGGTCGACCCCGCCGCCCGGGGCGTCGTGGACCGGAACGCCTCTGCATCACTGTCACGCAACAACCCCTGGCACGGTCGCGACCTGCCGGACCCGGTGGTGGCGACCTTCTGGCGCGGCCGACCGACCTACCGGCGCCGCTGACGCCGGCCGCGGCCCGGGGGACGTTCAGCGCCGCCGCGCCAAGACGACACCCACCAGTGACACCAGCCCGCCGATGACCGCCAACGGAGCCGGCACCTCACCGAGGAAGAGCCACCCCAAGGCGATGGTGACCGGCGGCACGATGTAGGTCGTGGCACCCAGGCGTCCCGCGTCGCTGCGAGCCAGGGCGTAGGCCCAGGTGGAGAACGCGATGGCGGTGGGCACCACTCCGAGATAGACCACGCCCAGCGTGGCCGAGGCCGGCGCTGAGGACGCGTCGGCGACCAGCCGCGGGGCGTAGACCAGGCAGGCGACCATCCCGATCAGGCAGCCCAGCCAGGTCACCTGCAGCCCGGAGATCCGTCGAAGCAGAACCTTCTGAGCCACCGTGGCCACCGAGTAGACCACCGCCGACAGCAGGACCAGCAGCACACCGGCCAGATCGGCCTGGCCGGTGCTGGTGGCGACCCCGATCATGAGCGTGCCGGCGAAGGCGACCAAACCGCCGACCACCAGCTTTCGGGGGAAGCCCTCACCCAGCAGCAACCCGGCCAGCACGCCAATGAGGATCGGGGCCAGTTGGATCAGCATGGCGGCCGTGCCGGCGTCGACGTGCTGCTCGCCGGCGTTCAGGGCCACATTGTAGATCCCGAACCAGGCCACTCCGACGAGCGTGACCAGAGCCCACTCGCGTCGGCCGAGCGCCACCCGTGGCCGACCGATCATCAGCGCGGTCAGCGCCGCCGCACCGACCACGAGCCGGCCCAGGGTCAACGCCCCGGGTGAGTAGTACGGCCCGGCGAAGCGAATCACCACAAAGGCCGAGGCCCAAGCCAGCACGGTGACCGAGGCCGCCACCAGGACCTTCCAGCCCGGGCCTGCCGGCACGCCGGTGGTGAGTGAGGGGTCGGCCTCGGCGGTCACGGGGTCAATCATGCGGGTCGCACCGCCAACCCGGCCAGTCGATATCGACGGCTGGTCGAAGGGGCGGTTTAGGGTGACTGCCATGCCCAGCTGGTTCCCCCGCAACCTGGCCGAGATGTTCGCCTTCGTTCCGCTGCGGATCACGTTCTTGATCCTCGTGGCCTTGCTGGCGCGCTTCCTGCTGCGCCGGCTGATCACGCGCACCGCGGGTGCAGCGGTGGCAGCCCACCCCTCCACCCGGCCGCAGGAACCCTTGACTCCCGCTGTGGGGGTGAGTCGGCGCGATCAACGGATCGGTGCGCTCGGCTCCCTGGGGGGTAGCGCGGTGACGTTCCTGATCTTCGCCGTGGCGGTGGTGATGATCCTGTCCGAGCTCGGCTTCAACATCACCAGCATCGTGGCGGGCACCTCGGTCGTCGCCGTGACGGTGGCGTTCGGAGTGCAGAACATCGTCAAGGACTTCATCTCCGGGGTGTTCCTGCTGATCGATGACCAGGTCGGCGTCGGAGACTGGGTGGACATGGACCTGGCGTCGGGCCGAGTGGAGGAGATCGGTCTGCGGGTGACCCAGCTCCGTGACCTCGACGGCGTCGTCTGGTACGTCCGCAACGGAGAGGTGCTGCGGGTCGGCAACCACAGCCAGGGGGGCCCGAACGGGCCGCCCCCGGCCGCAGAGCCGGAGGCCGCCGCCGACCAGCTTTCAGCTCGCGAGTGAGGCATCGAGGGTGATGTTCACGGCCTTGAGCGCCTGGCTGACCGGGCAGTTGGCCTTGGCGTCCTCGGCCGCGGCCTGAAACTGCTCGGCGGTTAGGCCGGGCACCTTGGCGGTGACGGTCAGCGTGATGCCGGTGATGCCGGTGCCGGGCTGAAAGGTGACATCGGCCTTGGTGTCGACTGACTCCGGCGGTGTGCCGGCGCCGGCGAGGCCGTGCGACAGCGCCATCGAGAAGCAGGTGGAGTGGGCGGCGGCGATTAGCTCCTCGGGGCTGGTCTTGTCGCTGGTGTCCTGCGAGCGCGCGGCCCAGGTGACCTCGAAGGAACCGGTGCCCGAGGTGACCAGCTCGACCTCCCCCTGACCTTCCATTAGCGAACCTTCCCAATGGGCTTGCGCGGTACGGACTACTGCCATGTCGAGCTCCTTCTTTTCGTGGTGAGGGACCAACGCGCCCCATCTTGCCAGCAGGCACCCGCGGACGGGGCGACGTGCGAGTGCGGTCGCAAGCGACGGTGTTGACCGCACTCCCTGAAAATCTACTTTCCGATCTGCCGGCTTCGAGGCGGTCACGCTCAACCTGCTGACCGCCGCCGCGGCGGGAAGTAGATTCTCAGGGCGTCAGGAGCGACGCCGGAGAACCGCCACCCGCCAGGCGTGCGGCTCGGCGACGATCTCAACGGACTCGACCACCGCCAACGATCGGCCGAGACGCCTCAGCAGGCGGCGAGTGGGCCAAGTCCGGGCATAGCAGGAGACGACGACCACCCCGGACGGCGACAGCAGGCGCGCATAGCGCTCGACCACGCGCACAGGATGAGGCAGGTAGTAGAGGACCTCGTTGAACACCACCGCGTCCGGCGGCTCGTCGGGCACAAAGGTCGTGGCGTCGGCACTGACGAACTCCGTGTTCGCCTGACCGAGCCCCCGCGCCCGACCCAAGGCCGGGGCATAGCGGTCGACGCCGACGTAGCGGCGATAGGTCAGCCCCTCTTGCAGGATCGCCTGGGAGCAGCCGACGTCGAGCACGAACCCACCCGGCGCATGGCGCTGCACGGCGGCGCGCACCGCGCGGTAGCGTCCGGCTTCGCTCTCGTGGCGCAGCCGGCTCCACCCCCCACGCGCGTTCTCGATGGCGTTCTCCCCCAGCATCGGCAGCCTCGCCAGCGCCAACGGAACAGGCAGGTGGTTGAGCAGCACCAGGCCGGCTCGGCCCAGCACACGGCCGGCGGCACCAAGTGGATCGCGCATCGTCCTCCAAATGGGCCTTCGTCCAGTCGGCACCACGAGGGCCGACAGCTTCTGGGACTGAGCAAGAATAGGACCGATGTCCACACCAGTCCCCCCGCAGACCTTCTACGACGCCGTCGGCGGCCACGACACCTTCGTGGCGCTGACCAGGCGGTTCTACCAGGGGGTACGCGACGACCCGCCGCTGCGCGACCTCTATCCCGAGGAGGAGCTGGAGGCGGCCGAGGTGCGGCTGCGGATGTTCCTAGAGCAGTACTGGGGCGGACCCACCACCTACAGCGAGCAGCGCGGGCATCCCCGGCTAAGGATGCGGCACGCCCCGTTCGCGGTCACGCCCGAGGCCAGGGACCGGTGGTTGACCCATATGCGCGACGCGATCGACTCCCTCGACCTGGCCCCCGAGCTGGAACGGGAGCTGTGGACCTATATGGAACGGGCGGCGCACTCCATGGTCAACCGGTTCGACGCTCCCGCGGGGCCCGCTCCAGGCCTGCTGCTGTAGGCGCTCGCGGCGAAACGTCAGCGGCCGGGGTAGACCATCGGCTTGAGCGTGTGCTGGTCCTTCTTGGAGGCCAACAGCGCGTCCTCGGCCTGAGCGAGCCCGTACTGACCGGTGACCAGGCCGTCGAGGTCAACCGCGCCTGAGGCAGCCAACGAGATGGCTGCCGGATAGGCGTTCGCATAGCGGAACGTGCCGGTGACCTTGAGCTCCTTGATCTGAATGGCGGCAACCGGCAGCTCGAGGTCGGGCGCCCCCATGCCCACCAGCACGATGCGTCCCGCCGGGGCGGCGACGGCGAACACACCCTTGACGGCTGGCGCTGCGCCGCTGCACTCCAGCACCACGTCGACCGGCTCCACCTGTTCGTGCAGCGGCCCAGCCATCGCGTTGAAGGTCTGGTTGGCGCCGCGCTGCCGAGCGATCTGCAGCCGGTGGTCATTGGTGTCGCTGACCCCCACCCAGGCTGCGCCGCGCGCTCTGGCCACGTCAGCGCACAGCAGCCCGACCGGGCCAGCTCCGGTCACCAGCACTCGATCGCCCGGCTCGATGGCCGCCTTCTGGGCGGCCCAGACGGCGACCGACAGCGGCTCGATCAGGGCGGCGGCGTCATCGGACATCGAATCCGGCACCGGGTGCGCCCGAATCGAGTCGAGCACGACGTATTGGGTGAACGCCCCGTTGACCGGTGGGGTGGCGAAGAACACCACATCGGGACACAGGTTGTAGCGTCCCGACAGGCACTGCCTGCAGCGCCCGCAGGTCTCCTGCGGCTCCAACGCGACTCGCTGGCCCAGCGCCCGGTCGTTCACCTCGGAGCCGAGGCCACGGATGGTGCCGGACGCCTCATGCCCCAGTACGAGCGGCTGGCGGACCACGAAGTCCGCGATCCGGCCGTGGTCGTAGTAGTGCACGTCCGATCCGCAGATGCCCACGGCAGCCACCTCGATCAGCACCTGGTGCGGTCCCGGCGACGGCACGCCCGCGGACTCGACAGTCATCTCGCCTTGACGCAGCAGCAGGGCCTGGGTCTGCTCTGAGGGCACGGTGGTCGTCATGGGCCTCACCCTAGCCAAGGCCGGCTCGGCTGATCAGCCATCCCTCAGATCAGTCTGCAGGCAGGAGCCAGGACTCGAGGGCACGGCGACGCTCGTCGGTCAGCGGTTGCGCCGAGACCACCACGGTCCGCGCGGCGGCCAAGACGTCCCCACTGGTGGGGTCACGGATCTCGGCGGCCAGCCGGAACGACTTGTTGCCGATGGCGGTGACCACAGTGGCGACCTCGTACGGCTGCAGCGAGAAGTCCATCGGCTTGAGGTAGTCGAGGTCTTGGCGGACCACCAGCCACACGTCGTCCTCGGCCCAGCCCAGCACCTCGACCGTGAAGGCGATCCGCGCCTCCTGGATGTAGTCGAAGAACTTGACGTTGTTCACGTGGCCGTAGGAGTCGAGGTCGGACCAGCGGACCTTCAACGGATAGCCGTGCGAACGTTCGGACAGCGGGACCCGAGGGAACGCCTCCAGTGGCTCGGCCGGATCCACGAGCGCCGACAGATGCGCCCGCTCCTCGGTGGTCAGCCGGCGAAGACGGTTGGTGGCCAGATCGAACGGTACGGCCGACGTCCGCGCCTGGACCGCCAGCGTGTCGCCGTCGAAGACGTCGTAGGCGATCACGAACCGGCTACCACCCACCGACTCTGCCCATAGGTCGATGTCCAACGGCTGCTCACCGAAGGAGACCGGCGCCCGGTATTCCACCGCGTGGCTCACGACCAGGACTCCGGTGGACAGCAGCTGCTGCATCGCCGGCGGCCCGGTCAACAGGAAGTCGACCCGCGCCTCTTGCAGATAGTCCACATAGCTGGCGTTGTTGAGGTGGCCCTGAGCGTCCATGTCGCCCCACCGCATCGGACAGCGGTAGCGATGTCTCAGCGGAGCATCCCGCAGTCCGGGCTGCACCTCTGGGGGTTGTGCGGCAGCCGCGGTATCCACTCGCTGGTCAGCGGTTGGTCGAGCTCGGCTATGTCCACGATCAGCGCCAGGCCTAGCTTGGCCGGGGAGCCACGTCCGGCTCGTTGGCCTCGAGTCCGTCCCCGGTTGCCGGCGCGTCCAACTCGGGCGTCGGCGAGAGGTCTCCGAGGGCTTGGCCCTCGCTAGCCTTGGCGTCGTCGATGGCCTCCTGCGATCGCTCCAAAGCTTCCCCGGCGTCGGCCTCCGGCTCGAATGACGTCATTGCACCCTCCTTCGCGTCGATCTGTTCCGCCACCCTCTCATGCGCCGATCGGCGCGGCTCGCCCCCGTGAGGCGCCACCGTCACTCCCGGTCCCCCAACGTATGGCGAGCGCAGCGAGCCATTACTCCGTGTACAGGCTGTTGAGCACGTCCTGGTAGCGGTTCTCGACCTGTCGGCGCCGGATCTTCAGGCTGGGCGTGACCTCACCCTCCTCGATGCTCAGCTCGCTCGGCAGGATTTCGAAGCGCTTGATGGTCTCCCACCGTTCGAGCCGGTTGTTGGCCTGCATCACGTGGGACTCGACCAGCTGGCGGACCGCGGCCGAGCCGACGAACTCGGCATAGGAGGCGGTGTCGTGTCCGTTGGCCGTGCCCCACTCGGTGATGGCCTCGGGGTCCAGCGCGATCAGCGCGCTGACGTACTTCCGCCCCTCGCCGTGCACCAGGATCTGGCTGACGTACGGGCTGGCCGCCTTGAGCACGCCCTCCACCTTCTGCGGCGCGACGTATTTGCCGCCGGAGGTCTTGATCAGGTCCTTCTTGCGGTCGGTGATCCGCAGGTAGCCGTGGTCGTCCAGCTCGCCGATGTCTCCGGTGGCGAACCACCCGTCGATGAACGCCTGCTCGGTGGCCTCGCGCTGGTGGTGATAGCCCTGCATCACCCCCGGTCCGCGGACCAGGATCTCTCCATCGGGACCGAAGCTGACCTCCGTGCCGGGCACTGGCGGCCCGACCGTGCCGAACCGTGGCGCTTGCGGAATGTTGATGAAGGTGGCTGCGCTGGTCTCGGTCAACCCGTATCCCTCGAGGATCAGCAGGCCCGCGGCGTAGAACCACTCCTGCACCTCTCGGTTGAGCGCCGCCGAGCCGGAGACGAAGAACTTGATCCGCCCTCCCATCCGCTCCTTCAGCTTGCTGAACACCAGCCGGTCCGCCAGCTTGTACTGCAGCCCCAGCAGACCCGAAGCGTGGCCGCCGGTCTGACGAACTGCGATGGTACGGCGGCCGACTCCGAACGCCCAGTCGAAGATGCGGCCCTTGACGCCACCTTCGGCACCCCTGATCACCTTGGCCCGGACCTTCTCGAAGATCCGTGGCGCCCCCGCCATGAAGGTCGGGTGCACCTGCCCGAGATTGTCGACGATCCGCTCGATGTTGCCGTCGACAGCGGTGGCGAAGCCGATCCTCAGCTGCACGGCGGTCAGGACCTTGCCGAACACGTGGCTGAGCGGCAGCCACAGGTACTGCACGTCGTCGCGGTCGAGCAGCTTCAGCTCCTCGATGGCGGCTCCGGTGTAGGTCCAGGCGTCGTGGGCCAGCCGTACGCCCTTGGGCCGCCCGGTGGTGCCGGAGGTGTAGATCAGGGTGGACAGCGAGTCCGGCCCGGTTTTGGCGATGGCTTCCTCGACGCAGTCGGGATTGGCAGCCAGATAGTCCCGACCCAGATTCTCGAACTGCACCAGGTCCAGCACGCGCTCGTGGTCCACGTGCCCGCTGAGGATCACGATCTGGCGCAGCATCGGCAGCCGGTCCAGGTGGTCGAGCACCTTTGACACCTGGATGTCGTCCTCGCAGAAGATGATTTTGGAGTCGGAGTCGCCCACGATGTAGGCCACGTCCTCGTGCTGTGTGGTCGGATAGACGGTGGTGGTCGCACCGCCGGCGCAGGTCACCGCCAGGTCGGCCAGGATCCACTCCATCCGGGTGCTGGAGGCGATCGCCACCCGCTCCTCGGGCTGGATCCCCAGTGCCAGCAGTCCGGCAGCCAACCGGAAGGTCCGGTCCTTGAGGTCGTCCCAGGTCAGCGAGACCCAGCGGTCGCCTTCGCGATAGCGGTAGGCCTCCCGGGGCCCCGAGGTCTTGGTCTGCTCGAGCAGCATGGCCCCCACCGAGGGCGGTCGCGCGGCCAGCCGCTCGGCCGCGCCCTGCAGATCAGTGGTCCCGGGACTCTCCGGGGTCTGCGTCATGTCTTCTCCACTCCGTCACGTGTGGCACCGAAGGTATCGCAGGAGTGACCAGGAGACGGCCGCATCCGGCGGATCACGTGACGTTACCCGCTCCCGCACGTCAGTGGAGCCGCTGCAGGATGATCGTCATCCCCTGCCCGCCACCGACACACATGGTTTCCAGGCCGAACTCCACGTCGTGCAGCCGCATGGCGTTTACCAGCGTGGTCATGATCCGGGCGCCGGTGGCGCCGAACGGGTGGCCGAGGGCGATCGCGCCACCATGCACGTTGAGCCGGTCCTCCTCGATGCCCAGCTCGCGGGCGCAGGCCAGGACCTGGACGGCGAACGCCTCGTTGATCTCGACCAGCCCGAGATCGGCGACGGACAGCCCGGCGCGGACGAGGGCGCGGCGGGTCGACTCGATCGGACCGAGGCCCATTACCTCCGGACTGAGCGCACTGACCGCCGTGGCCACGATGCGCGCCAGCGGCTGCAGTCCCAACTCGGCGGCGCGGGTATCGCTCATGATCACGACCGCGGCGGCGCCGTCGTTGAGCGGGCAGCAGTTGCCGGCCGTCACGGTGCCGTCGGGGCGAAAGACCGGGCGCAGCCCCGAGACGCCTTCCGTCGTGGTCCCGGGGCGCGGGCCATCGTCGGCGGCAACCACCCGCCCGTCGGGCAGGGTGACCGGTGCGATCTCGGCGTCGAAAACCCCGTTGGCGATCGCCTTCTCGGCGAGGGTGTGCGAACGGACGCCGAAGGCGTCCTGCTCGGTGCGGGTGATCCCGGTCAGGGTGGCCACGTTCTCGGCCGTCTGCCCCATCGCGACGTAGACGTCGGGCAGCAGCCCGTCGATGCGAGGGTCGTGCCAGACGGCATTGGTCTCAGCCGTGGCCTGCGTCCGCGCCGCGGCCTGGGCGAACGCCGGATGCTGGGTGTCGCTCGGGTCCACTCCGGCGGAGAAGAACGAGCGGTAGCGCGAGACGCACTCGACGCCCGCCGAAACGAAGGCGTCGCCCTCACCGGCCCGGATCGCATGAAAGGCCATCCGCGCCGTCTGGGCGCTCGAGGCGCAGAACCGGTTGACGGTCGCCGCGGGCACGCCGTCCAGTCCCAGCTGCACGGCGATCCGGCGGGCGACGTTGCCCCCCTGCTCGTCACGCGGCTCGGCGCAGCCGACATAGATGTCGTCCAAGGTGGCCGGGTCGAAGCCGTCCAGCTTCGCCAGCGCCGCCGCAATCACCCCGCCGGCCAGGTCGTCGGGCCGGACGCCAGCGAGCGAGCCCTTGACCGCCCGCCCGATGGGAGTCCGGGCGGCGGACACGATGACGGCTTCAGGCACGTCAGCTCTACCTCTCCTAGAGGCCGAGGTCGCGGCCGATGAGCTCGAGCATGATCTCGTTGGAACCAGCCCAGATTCGTGACACCCGGGCGTCGGTCCAGGCCCGGGCCACCCGATATTCGGTCATGTAGCCGTAGCCCCCGTAGAGCTGCAGGCAGGCGTCGATGACGTCGTTCTGCACCTGCGCGGCCCACATCTTGGCCTTGGCGGCGTCCACCGGGCTCAAGGCGCCCGAGACGTGCTCCAGGGCGCAGGCGTCAACAAAGGCCTGGGCTACATCGCATCGAGTCACCAGCTCGGCCAGCTTGAACTTGTTGGCCTGGAAGCTGCCGATCGGTTGGCCGAACGCGTGCCGTTCCTTGACGTAGGTCAGGGTCTCGTCGAGGATCACGCGGGCGTGCGACAGGTTGTTGACCGCCGCGCCGATCCGCTCCGTCACCAGGCCCTGCATCAGGTGGATGAAGCCGGCGTCCACGTCGCCGACGACGTTGGCCGACGGCACCCGCACGTCGGCGAAGAACAGCTCAGCGGTGTCGGCCTCAGTTTGCCCGACCTTCTCCAGCTTGCGTCCCCGCTCGAATCCGGCCATGTCAGCGTCGACCGCGAACAAGGTGATGCCGTGCGCCCGCTTCTCCGGGCTGGTCCGAGCCGCCACCAGCACCAGGTCGGCCGAGTAGCCGTTGGTGATGAAGGTCTTGGAGCCGTTGAGCACCCACTCGTCGCCATCGCGGACCGCCGTGGTCCTCAGGGCCGCGAGGTCTGAACCGCCGGAGGGCTCGGTCATTGCCAGCGCGGTGATCAGCTCCCCGGTGCAGAATCTCGGCAGCCACCGGCGCTTCTGCTCCTCGGTGCCCAGGGCGACCAGATAACCGGCCATGCAGTCGACGTGGATGCCGACGCAGGAGGAGTACGCGAACGCCAGCCGTGACAGCTCCTCGGCCAGCACCAGCGAGTAGCGAGGGTCACCGTTCCCCGAGCCACCGTAGGCCTCAGGCACGTTCAGTCCGAGCAAGTCGTGCTTTCCGAGCTCCAGCCACATCTCACGGCCGAACTCGTGGTTGGCGATGTGCTTCTCCTGGTGTGGCCTCAGGTAGCGGTCCACAAAGGCCCGACAGGTGAGCCGAAACGCCTCGTGGTCGGCGTCGTACAGTGAACGCCTCATCTCCCTCGCTCCTTCATTGGTCGCCAGGTTACCCGTGAGTAACACCCATGCTAACCCCGATTGAGCGGCTGAGAGCGGGAATGTTCGCCCGCCACGAGCGACCAGGCGTGAAAGGCGCGCGAAGATAGCACACACTCAGTGAAAGTCAACAGATGCGGTAGCATCGGCCTGATGTCAACAGCCACATCGTCAGAGAGCGGATCACCGGAAGCAGACGAGCCCCGGTGGCTCACCGCCGACCAGCAGCGGGTGTGGCGGGCCTATCTGCTGGGTAGCGCCCGGCTGTCGGAGAGGCTGGACGCTGACCTTCGCAAGTTCGGCATGGACCTGCCCGAGTACGAGATCCTGGTGTCTCTGGAGGAGACGCCCGGTCGCCGACTGCGCATGTCGGAGCTCGCCAACGCTGTCCACCAATCGCGCTCCCGGCTCACCCACACCATCTCCCGGATGGAGAAGGCTGGCCTGGTCGTACGGACCACCAGCCCGACCGACCGGCGCGGCGTTTGGGCCGAGCTGACCGAGGCCGGCATTGAGCTGCTCGCCACCGCCGCCCCCAGCCACGTCGCGTGCGTGCAGAAGAACTTCGTCGACGCGATCGGCGAGCAGGACTACGCCGCCCTCGGGCGCGCCTTCAATGCTGTGCTCAACGTCGACGCCGACTGACCGGCTCCGAGCCCACCGCGAGTGGCGATGCTCCGCAGTCGTTACCCGCACCCCACTAGCATCGAAGCGACCATGCTGACCTCCGTTGCCCTGTCCTCCCCGCTGGCGGAGCTGACCACCGAGCTCGATCGCCGTGGGATCAGCGACGTGTTGGACTCGAGCAGCCTGACCCGGGCGATGTACTCCTCGGACGCCTCTCTCTACCGGGTCGTCCCGCAAGCCGTGGCCACGCCGCGGTCGGTGGCCGAGCTGGCGACCGTGCTGGCCGCCGCGCGCGTGAGCGGTGTGGCGGTCACCACCCGGGGGGCCGGCACCTCGTGCGCCGGCAACGCGGTCGGGCCCGGACTCATCGTGGACACCTCCCGGCACCTCACCGGCATCGCCCAGGTGGACCCTGCTGCCGGTTCGGCGATGGTGGAGCCCGGTGTGGTGCAGTCGTCCCTGCAGGCGGTGGCCGCGCCCCACGGTCTGCGCTTCGGCCCGGACCCGTCGACGCACACCCGCTGCACGCTGGGCGGGATGATCGGCAACAACGCGTGCGGGCCGCGGGCCCTGGGCTACGGCAAGACCGCCGACAACGTCCTGGCCCTCGACGTGATCACCGGCTCCGGAGAGCGACTCCAGGTCAGCGCCGGGTGCGACCCGAGCCGCTCCCCCACGCTGAGTGCCCTGCATGAGTTGGTCCAGGCCAACCTCAGCACCATCCGGACCGAGTTCGGCACCTTCGGTCGGCAGGTGTCGGGCTACAGCCTGCAGCATCTGCTGCCCGAGAACCGCTTTGACGTGGCCCGCTTCCTGGTCGGCACCGAGGGCACCCTGGCAGTCGTCCTGGGCGCCACCGTCCGCCTGGTCCGCGACGCTCCACGCAAGGTGATGGTCGCGCTGGGCTACCCCAGCATGGCCGAGGCGGCCGACGCCGCCCCAGTCATCCTGGCCCACCGACCGACGGCGTGTGAGGGTCTGGATCGGCGAATCGTCGACGTGGTGCGACGCACGCGGGGCGCATCGGCGGTGCCACCGCTGCCGCGCGGCGACGGCTGGGTCTTCGTGGAGCTCGTTGGGGACGACGCGGCCCAGGTCCGCTCGCGGGCCGACGCTCTGCTGGCAGACGCCGGCGCAGTCGACGGCTTCGTGGTGGAGAGCCCCGTCCAGGCGCTCGCCCTGTGGAAGATCCGCGAGGACGGCGCCGGGCTCGCTGGGGTCAGCCTGTCGGCGCCGGCCTATGCCGGTTGGGAGGACGCCGCCGTACCGCCTGAGCATCTCGGTGACTACCTGCGCGACTTCGACGACCTGCTGGGCCAGCACGGGCTGGAGGCGCTGCCGTACGGACACTTCGGCGACGGCTGCGTGCACGCCCGGATCAACTTCCCACTGACCGAGCCTGGCGGCGAGGGCGTGTACCGCACCTTCGTCGAGCAGGCAGCGAAGCTGGTCGCAGGCTACGGCGGCTCGATGTCCGGCGAGCACGGCGACGGCCGGGCTCGCTCGGCGTTGCTGCCCGCCATGTACTCCCCCGCGGCGCTTGAGCTGTTCGGCCAGGTCAAAGCCATCTTCGACCCCGCCAACATGCTGAACCCCGGCGTGCTGGTCGACCCGCGTCCGGTCGACGCCGACCTGCGGGCGGTCAGGCTGCAGCGGTCCCGACGCCCGTTCGCGACCCCTGAGCTGGTCGGCTTCGTCAACGAGGTGCACCACTGCTCGGGGGTCGGCAAGTGCCTGGCCGACAACACCCCTGGCCTCGGTGTGATGTGCCCCTCCTACCAGGCCACCCGACAGGAGAAGGACTCCACCCGCGGTCGTTCCAGGGTCCTGCAGGAGATGGTCAACGGGGAGGTGGTCAAGCAGGGCTGGAAGTCGCCGGAGGTGCACGAGGCGTTGGACCTGTGCCTGTCCTGCAAGGGGTGTGCCCGCGACTGCCCGACCGGGATCGACATGGCGGCCTACAAGTCGCAGGTGCTCGATCACACCTACCGCCGCAGGCTGCGCCCGCGCAGCCACTACGCGCTGGGGTGGCTGCCCCGCTGGGGCCGGATGATCACAGGCACCCGAGGGCTGTCCTCGTTGGTGAACCTGAGCACGTCGCTGCCGGGCCTACGCTCGGTGGTGCGGTGGAGCGCCGGGGTCGACCAGCGGCGCTCGCTGCCGAGGTTCGCTGCAAGAAGCGCCCGCAGTCGTGTCAAGCTGCCGGTGGGCGAGGGCCTCCCGGTGGTCGTGTGGGTCGACTCCTTCTCCGACTGCTTCACCGGCGACGGTGTGCAGGCGGCCGTCGAGGTGTTGCGGGGCGCCGGATATGCCCCCCGGTTTCTCGACCGGTCGGCCTGCTGCGGCTTGACCTGGATCAGCACCGGGCAGCTCGACGGCGCCCGGCGGCAGCTCCGGGCCAGCGTTGAGGTGCTGCACCCCTACGTCGTGGCTGGCACCCCGATCGTGGGCCTCGAGCCGAGCTGTCTGGCCGTCTGGCGCAGTGATGCCGGCGAACTGCTGGATGACCCCCGGGTGGCCGAGGTGGCCAGGGGCATCTTCACCTTGGCCGAGCTGCTGCAGCGGACCGAGGACTGGACGCCGCCGGACCTGACCGGGGTCGAGGTGGTCGCTCAGCCGCACTGCCACCACGCGTCGGTGCTGGGATGGCAGGCCGATGCCGCGCTGCTCGCCGCCACCGGGGCCACGGTGACCACAGTCGGCGGCTGTTGCGGCCTGGCCGGGAACTTCGGCGTCGAGAAGGGCCACTACGAGGTGTCGGTCCTCGTCGCCGAGCACGACCTGCTGCCGGCGGTGGTCGCCCATCCCGACGCCCTGGTGCTGGCCGACGGGTTCTCCTGTCGGACCCAGCTGGCCGAGCTCGCCTCCCGCGAGGCCATCACCCTCGCCGAGTTGCTGACCCGCGAGCCGAAGGGACCACGAGATGTCTGACGACGCTTCGTCCGGCGAGGTGGTGCGGATGTGGACCGGCTGGGTCGCCACCCAGGACCGCGAGGCATACGCCCGCTACGTGACCGAAACCGGGATCGCCCAATATCGCCAGACCGAAGGCAACCTCGACGCCTGGCTACTGCTGCGCAACCTGGACAACGACACGACCGAAGTGACCACCGTGTCGCGCTGGGTGTCACTGGACGCCATTCGGGCCTTCGTCGGCGACGACGTCAGTCAAGCCGTCTTCTATTCCGAGGACGACCGCTATCTGGTCGATCGGGAGCGTGTCGTACGGCACTACGACCGGGCGTGATGCCGGGCAAACGTCGCTGGCCTTCGCCGTAGCGTCATCCTTCGGGCAGCTCTGACACGTCCTCCGGCGTCGCCTCATGTCCCGGCGTGCCCTTGCTGCGCTCGGCCTGCTTCAGCCGGGCCTCGTACAGGTGCCGGCGACCCTGGGCCAGCTCGTCTCGCGCTGCCTGCTCGTGCCGGCGGAACACCGACCAGTAATTGTCGTCATATTCCTCGATGATCTGGAACGTCCAGCGGCCATCGATGACGTTGCGGCCGACGACCTCGCGGTCCAGCCGAGCGGCGACCTGGGTGTGGCCGGCCTCGCGTAGTGCGGTCACCGCAGCCCCCAACGCGACGTCGGCCGACCCGGTTAGTTGATGGAACGACATCAGGTGGCCCCGGGCGCGGTCAGCCGTCTCCAAAGCCTCGCTGAGCTTGCCCAGCGCCTCGACCGTGGCGTCGCTGACCCCATCCGGCGTCTGGTGGCTTGCGAGCGGCAGGTCGCCACTCACCAGCGGTCCTCGCCGAGCGTCTGACTCGACTCGGCGCGGGCTCCTTCGGGATCCAGGGTCCGCTCTTCGGACTCGGCCAGGATGGCCTCTGCCTGGCTGGTCGGGTCGTCGCTGCCCACTGCGTCTTCCTCGGGCAGCAGATGAGCCCGCTCCGCCACCAGTTCGCGCTCCCGCTGCTCCTCGGTCATGCCTCGACCGTACTGCCGACCACGGACAACCCGTCCAGCAGGACTGTCCAGCGGCCGGTCAGCTCCGAGTCAGCCGCCGGTGAGTGGCGCTGTGCGGGCGGGCGGCTTCGGCTCCCAGGCGCGCGATCTTGTTGGCCTCGTAGTCGGCGAAGTTGCCCTCGAACCAGAACCACTTGGACTGGTCCTCGTCGTCACCCTCCCAAGCCAGGATGTGCGTGGCGACCCTGTCGAGGAACCAGCGATCGTGGGAAATGACCACGGCGCAGCCAGGGAACTCCAGCAGCGCATCCTCCATCGACTGCAGCGTCTCCACGTCGAGGTCGTTGGTGGGCTCGTCGAGCAGCAGCAGGTTGCCACCGATCTTCAAGGTCAAGGCCAAGTTAAGCCGGTTGCGCTCGCCCCCGGACAGCACGCCGGACGGCTTCTGCTGGTCGGGGCCCTTGAAGCCGAACGACGCTACATAGGCCCGCGACGGGATCTCGAAGCTGCCGACCTTGATGAAGTCGAGGCCGTCCGAGATCAGCTCCCAGACGTTCTTGCTGGGGTCCAGACCCGACCGGCTCTGGTCGACATAGGAGATCTTCACCGTCTCACCCAGGCTGAGCGCGCCGCGGTCGGGCTGCTCCTCGGCCACGATCATCCGGAACAGGGTCGACTTGCCCACCCCGTTGGGCCCGACCACGCCGACGATGCCCGCCCGGGGGAGGGAGAAGCCCAGCCCGTCGAAGAGCAGCCGGTCGCCGTATCCCTTGACCAAGCTGTCGGCCTCGAGCACCCGGCTGCCCAGCCGCGGACCGGCGGGGATGTTGATCTCCTCGAAGTCCAGCTTGCGGTTGCGCTCGGCTTCGGCGGCCATCTCCTCATAGCGCGCGAGCCGGGCTCTGTTCTTGGCCTGGCGAGCCTTGGCCCCTGAGCGCACCCATTCCAGCTCGCGGTCCAAGATCTTGGCCCGCTTGGCGTCTCGTTTGCCCTCCAGCTGCAGACGGGAGCGCTTTGTGTCCAGGTAGGTCGAGTAGTTGCCTTCGTACGGGTGGGTCTTGCCCCGGTCGATCTCCAGAATCCATTCCGCCACGTTGTCCAGGAAGTATCGATCGTGGGTGACCGCCAAGACCGCGCCTGAGTAGGACTTGAGGTGCCCCTCCAGCCACTGCACGGACTCGGCGTCCAGGTGGTTGGTGGGCTCGTCCAGCAACAGCAGGTCCGGCTGCTGTAGCAGCAGTTTGCACAGCGCGACGCGCCGACGCTCGCCGCCGGACAGGATGTCGACCACGGCGTCAGCTGGCGGACAGCGCAGGGCGTCCATGGCCTGCGCCAGCTGGGAGTCGATGTCCCAGGCCTCCCGGTGGTCAAGCTCGGTCTGCAGGTCACCCATCTCGCCCAGCAGGGCGTCGAAGTCGGCGTCCGGGTCGCCCATCTGCTCTGAGATCTCGTTGAACCGGGTGAGCAGTCCCTTCGTCTCCGCCACCGCCTCCTCGATGTTCTCGATCACGGTCTTGCCGTCGGTGAGTGGCGGCTCCTGCAGCAAGATGCCCACACTCGAGCCTTTGGCCAGCATGGTGTCGCCATTGTTGGCGGTCTCCAGGCCGGCCATCAGTTTGAGCAGCGTCGACTTGCCGGTCCCGTTCGGGCCGACCACGCCGATCTTGGCGCCCGGGTAGAAGGACAATGTGACGTTGTCGAGAACGACCTTGTCGCCGAGCTTCTTGCGGACGTTGTGCATCGAGAAGACGAACTCAGGCATGGCAGAAGAACCTTCAGTATCGAGGTGGCGGGCAGAAGGGACGGCCGCCGTACGACGGCCGAGCCCCGCGGCGACCCAGTATGCCAGCGATGCCCCTCTTCCCCCCAGTGCACAACGGCCTGCGCGTCTCCCGCCCCTTGACCTCAGGCAACCGGCACAAGTGGCTCAACCGGCACACTACTTGGCGCGACTTTGATCGGCCGGGGCTTAGTCGTTCATCGTCTAGGCGCGCGAGTCGATCATCCCGACCCTCACCCGGTGGCTGCGATGAGCGAGTCCGAGCGCGAACTGTTCGCCCGCCCAAGAGCGGACATGAGCTCCAACAGCGGGCGCTCGCCCTAGAAGGGCGACCGCTGCGCCGCACGATGGCAGGTCGTGGTCTCGACTCAGTCGAGATGGAAGCCTCGGCTTGTCTCCAACCGGCGGAATTGCACGACGACAGGGTGAAGAAGCGGGCGATAGCGGCTGCGAACCACATGTAGGTAGCGGGCCGGGAGTGCAACCCACAAGAAGGTTTCTGACAGTTAATGACAGCGCCAGTCTGCGGTCGCTAGCGTGTTCTTATTGGGCCTAATACGGGGCCTCGAATCACATGGGGGAACCATCATGTTCAAAAGGATCGCCATCGGGGCAGTGAGCCTGGCCCTGCCACTGGCCGCGCTCGCCGGGGCACCCGCCTACGCCACCGACAAGGATCACGGCGGCCACGACTCCGAGCCGACAATCGAGATCACCGACCTCAACTACAAGCACGGCAAGTTCGTCGTTGACGTCGACTACGAGTGCGCGCCCGAGCACTCCAGGGCCCGCGTCTGGGTGAAACTGAAGTTGAATCACGCCTACTTCGAGGGCTACGAGAAGGTTCACTGCGACGACGATGAGGCGTCGATCTACCTCTACGGCCACGGCAAGTTGAAGAGCGGTCACGCTCACGTGGACGCCTACATCAAGGAAAAGGACGGCGACACCGACCACGACTACGCGAAGTACGAGGTGAGGGTCAAGCGCGGTCACGGCGGCCATCACTAATCCTGGACAAAGCAAAGGGCCGGAGGTACTTAAACCCCCTCCGGCCCTTTTTGCTGCCATTACCCGTGGGTGGCAACCGGGCAGGCAGCCAGTACCCAATTGGGCAGGCAGCCAAAGACTGGTTGTATTGGGAGCAACACGCCAGACGGTTGGTGCTGTGGGTTGCTGACCAGCCGATCGCCAGGATCGGACAACCCGTTGGGGCACTGGCCAAACGAGGCACGGTCGACCTGTTCACCCCGGTCCCGTTCGGCACCGACGAGCGCGGCCGGTGGGTAGAGGTCACGCTCATGTTCGCCAGTGTCGAGATCGGCGCTATCCCCGCATGGGCAAGACGTTATTCGCTGGTTCTCGGGGACTCCTGTTGACCAGGCCATGGGCGGCACACCCCCCCGGTCGGTTTCGGTGGCCGGCTATGGACGGGGCATCGGGTGAGCAGTCCTTCGTCTCGCCGTCGCCAGAAGACGAACTCAGGCATGGCAGAAGAACCTTCAGTATCGAGGTAGCGGGCAGAAGGGACGGCCGCCGTACGACGGCCAAGCCGCGCGCCGACCATGTATGCCAGCGATGCCCCTCTTCCCCCCAGTGCACGACAGCCTGCGCGTCTCCTGTCCAGTGACCTCAGGCAGCGCGAGCCTCCCCTCCTGCCTCGTCGCTGTCGGTCTCGCTCACCAGGGGCTGACTCTCCACCGACGCGATCACCTCCGCCAGCTCGGAGTCGCGGTCCTCGAGCACCTGCGGCCGTTCGTTGCGGTGGAACGCCGAGGTCCCCCTGGTGAGATCGTGGCCGATGGTGAGCGCCTCCAGCACCGTGCGTTCCTGCTGCTGGCCGTCCTTGACCCAGACCTGGGTGCGCAGTCGACCGACCACAATGACCGGGTCGCCCCGGCGGACACTGCTGGCCGCATGCTCGGCGAGCGAGCGGAAGCAGGTGACGGTGAGCCAGGTGGTCTCGCCGTCACTCCAGTCACCGGCCCGTCGGATGCGCGGTGTGCACGCCAGCCGAAAGCTGGCCGTAGCCACGGTGTTGTTGCGGAACTCGACCTCTCCGCCGACGTAGCCGGTCATGTGTACGTATGCCTCCACGGCACTCTCCCTTCGCTCGGTCCCCAAGGGACTCTTGTTGAAGAGAGCATGGGCACCGGCACACCTTCCCGGTCGGTTCCGGTCGCCGGCTGTGGACGGGGCTGGGCCGAGATGGCGGGCTGTGGACAGTCGTACCCGGTGCGCGCCGGCGCACCGGGTACCGACGAGACCCAGTCAGCCCTGAGCGCGCAGCAAAGCGGCGCGGGCGTTCTCGTAGCGTTGGCGCTCCCCTTCGACGGGTGCGATCACGAGTTCGTCGCTCACCTGGGCGATGGCGCCATGCAGCGCCGAGCGGGCCCGGGCCACCCGGCGCCGAGCGCCCACCTCGACCGCGATCCGGCTGAGTGCTGCCAGCAGCAGTCCGAGCAGCACGCCGCCGACGGTCAGCACGGTGGGCGTCGGTAGGCCCCACCAGCGCACGTCGGGCAGAGCCGGCAGTTGGAGGTAGGCCAGCACGAAAGCCACGCCCAGCCACAGCAGTCCGGCCACCACGGCCGCCACCAGGATCCACTGCAGCACCCGAACCACGTTCCACCAGCCCCGGTGTCGGTCCAAGTCGAGATCGGTGGTGGCCACGGCGCGGTCCAGCGCATCGGGCAGTGCTGACTGCTGCGATCGGGCGGCCAACCGGATCGAGTCCGCCCACCCACGCCGCAACCCTTGGCCCGCCTCATCAGACACCGCTCGGAGCGCGGTGTCGACGCGGGCCTGCTGCACCCCGGTAGTGCCGGGCAACGACGTCCGGGCCACCCGGGCCGGGTCGATCTCCTTCTGCTTCCCGCCTGCACCTAGCCGGTCGAGATGGAGCCTGCGCAACGGATCGGGCTTCAGCTTCGCCAGCCAGGACAAGGCTGGCCAACCGGTGGCGAGAGCGCCCCGATAGCGCCAGGCGGCACCTACGGCGTCGGTCACCACCGGGACGGCGGCAGCCGTGGCCAGGCTGGTGTTCATCCGGTCGATGCCGGCCTTGGACAGCGCCGCGGACTTCTCCGTGCCGGACTCCGCCGCCAGCCCGTTGGTCGCAGCCGTAACGTCGGCCGCCAGGCGCCGGGCCGCCGCGAGCTTGTCGGCCACTTGCTTGGCCAATGCTTTGCGCAGCGTCTCGACGCCCTCGCCGGTGACGGTGGAGACCGGCAGCACGACCAGCCGGCCCAGCCCCTCGGAGTCCAGCAGCCGTCGGAGATCTCGCAGACACTGCTCGCGGTGGGCCGCACTCAGTCGATCCACTTGGTTGAGCACGACCATCATCACGTCGGCGTGCGCCGCCAAAGGCTTGAGGTAGCGGTCGTGCAGCGCCGCATCGGCGTACTTCTGCGGGTCGACCACCCAGACCAGCACGTCGACGAGTTGGACCAATCGGTCGACCTCCATCCGGTGCGCAACCGCCGTCGAGTCGTGGTCCGGCAGGTCGAGCAGCACCAGCCCGTCGAGCGCGGCCGCCATAGCCGGGTCTCGCTCGACGGCGTGGCGGCGTGGCACCTGCAGCCAGTCCAGCAGCTCCTCGGCGGAGTCCTCCCCCCAGCTGGCGGCCAGTGCCGACGACGTCGTCGGGCGGCGGATGCCGACGGTGGCCAGGTCGGTGCCACTGAGCGCGTTGAACAGGCTTGACTTGCCCGACCCGGTCGCGCCCGCCAAGGCCACCACGGTGGCATCGCCGGAGACCGCGAGCCGCCGGTCGGTCTGCTCGACCACCCGGCGAGCCTGAGCGACGGCTTCGGCGTCCACCCGGTCCTCACACAGGTCTGCGGCCTCCCCGAGGGATCGCACCCGCTGTACGAGGTCGGCGGTGTCGTTCTTGCGCGAGAGCAGCGCCGTTGCCCGGGCCATCAGCGCAGATCCTCGCGACGCAGCGTCCCAGGCTGAGGTTCCTGCACATAATGAGCCGGCGGCTCGAATGGGGCCGACCTGCGAGCCGGATCGCGGGTCAGGTCACCGTCAACCAGCTCGGCATCCAGCACGTCGTCCAGGGCATAGCCTGCCAAGGCGTGGTCGAGCTCGATCTGACTGACCTCAGGCGCCTCCAGAGCGAGCCGTTCGTCGGCCCCCGACAGGGCCGGCTCGGCGGCAGCTCCGCCCGAGTGGACCCAGATCCCGCCCGCTCGTGCCCGCTCGACCTCCTCGGCCGCCGCGCGCAGCCGGGCCGGCTGATCCGGATCGAGCTGCAGACTCTCCAGGACCGCGTGGTAGCGCATCAGCTCAGCCGCCATCAGAGCCTCGATCCGGGCGTCGAGGTCCTGCTTGGCGGTTTCAGCCAACCGTCGTACGGCCTGGTCGCCGAACACCGCCTCGAGCACACGCTGAGCCAGCACGGCCGTGCCACCGGCCACCCCGACCTCAGCACCGACCAGACCGCCGGTGTGGGCGAAGACAACGATCATCAGGGCGACACCCACGCCGTTGACCCCCAGCGCCAGGAACCGGGCCTGGGACCGCTTGGCCATCCCCTCGTCGGCGACCAGATCGAGCACCGCGCCCTGCCAGTCGCGGATCATCCGGGCGGTTGCGTGCGCGAACGTCGCCGACGACCGCGACAGGTCCTCTCGGGACTGCTCCATCAACTCGCGACCGGCGGCATTGGCCCGCCAGGAGGCTTCGGCACGCTCCGCGGCGGCTGCACCTTCCTCCCGGATCAGGGCCTCCAGGCCGGATTCGACCGCCACTGCGACGTTGTTCGCCCCCGCCGGCTCGCCCTTGATGGCTGCCACCAGCCGGTCCCGCAGCCAGCTCACCTTCTGCTCCAGGGCCCGGAAGAACTCACCGGTGCCGACGAACTCGTGCCAGCGGGCGAGCACCTCGCCGCGCAGCAGGGTGCCGTCAGCAGTCTGCACCTGCACGGTGCGCACCGCCTCGGAGTAAGAGTGGTCGACCTCGTCGCGCAGCTGGTTGACCACGGTGATCTGACGCTCGACGGCCTCGGCCAGTTGAGGAGCCCGGGCGGCCAACGAACCGATGGCGCCGTCGAGGGTCTGATAGACCACCTCCGCGCGGCTAGCCTGGTCGTGAGCCAGCGTGGCCAGCCAGCCGCGGATCGGCTGGATAGCCGCGACCGGCAGCAGCCCCTGGTCGTCGACCCGGGTCTCCGGCACGGCGAACAGCGGAGACCCGGCCAGGCCGCGCTCGGTCATCATCTGACCGAGGTGCGGTGGCACGTCCTGCATGGCCGATGGCGGGACCCGATCCAGCACCACCGCCACCGCGGCGCTGCGCTCGGCCGCGGACAGCAGGAAGTCCCAGGGCACCGCGTCTGCATATCGGGCGGCCGAGGTGACGAACAACCACAGGTCGGCAGCGGCCAGCAGCTGAGCCGCGAGCTGGCGGTTCTCGGCCACCACGGAGTCGATGTCGGGCGCGTCCAGGATGGCCAGCCCAGGCGGGATGGTGTCGTCCGACACCAGCCTCAGTGAGCGGATGTCGTTGGTCTCACCTGAGGAGCGGGCCAGCCCGGGGAGGATGCGGTCGTCGGCGAACCAGGCGGAGTCCGCGCTGTGGTGCACCAGCACGGGCGCCCTGGTGGTCGGGCGGATCACCCCGGGCGCGCTCACCCGACGGCCGACCAATGAATTCACCAGAGTGGACTTGCCGGCCCCGGTGGACCCGCCGACCACGGCCAGCAGAGGAGCGTCGATGGTGGCCAGCCGCGGCAGTACGTAGTCGTTGAGCTGACCGGTGATTTCCCCGACCGCCCTCCGGTGCTGAGCCGACCCGGGCAACGACAGCGGGAACGAGGACCGACCGACCGACTCCCGGAGCTCGAGCAGGGCAGACTCCAGCGGTGACGTGCGGCTGTCAGCCATCCGCTTGTCCTCCTACTCCCCGGGTGGCTTCCAGTTGGGGTCCACCTCCGAATACTGGGTAGCAGTCTGCCCCAACGGCATGGTCACCGGCGCCGGGGCGCCGGGATAGGGTGCCGGCGCCGGACCCGCGACGGGAGTGGGATAGCTCACCGGCGGCGCTGACGGGTAGGGCGTGGGTGCTGGATAGTTGCCGCCGATGCCGGCCGGGCCTGGATAGCTGGCCGGAGCGTACGCGCCGGGGGCGGTGGAGCGGGTTCGCAGCCTCGACCAGCGCAGTTCGGGATAGTTGGCGCGGCCCTGCGGCTGCACGATGGCCTGCGGTCTGAGCTCACGTGTTCGCTGCAGCAGCAGCCTTTCGCGCTTCAGGCCGACGTCGTCGACCAGTCCCCTGCCCATGGCGTCGCGGAGATAGGCCAGCTCGGTCAACGACCGCTGGACGCCGATGGTGGCCCGCAGCGCCTGCGGTCCCGCGAACAGCGCGTGCCACAGGGCACGCATCCGGGTCCGAAGCCGCGACAGGGCGGCCGGGTCACCCGCGGGCAACCAGCCGAGCCGTACGTAGTCGTTCAGCCGCTCGCGAATCAGCCGCCCCTCGCGGAACAGCTGACGGACAATGAAGATGATGACCCCGATCACCAGCGGAAGTGCGACTCCGATGTAGACGAACAGCAGCCCGCGCCCCGACACCAAGGACGCGGTCGCGTTGAACGCCATGTGCAAGAAGGCGGCGGCACCGAAGCCGACCAGGGGAGCCACCACTCGGACGACCTTGCTCTTCGACCTCAACGCCACGGCCAGACCGATGCCGGTCATCGCGGTGAAGAGTGGGTGACCGAAGAACGTCATCACCCCCCGAAGCAGGAACAGCGACTGGAGGGCCTCCAGCGGCGGCACCTCTCCGAAGGTCTGGGCGGCGTAGCGATAGGCGCGGCCGTAGTAGAGGATGTTCTCGACGAACGCGAAGGCAGCCCCGGAGAGTCCGGCCAAGACGATGCCACTCAGCCGGCTGACCCACTGGTAGCGCATCAGGATGGCCAGCCAGAACAGCACCGTCGCCTTGGCCGCCTCCTCGACGAACGGTGCGACGTAGACCGCCGCTCGGGCTCCCGTCGCCGGGTCGCCGTCGCCGACGATGCTGAGGTGCTGAGCTGCCCAGGTGTTCACCTGCGCCGACACGAAGGTCGCCACACAGGCGCCCCAGCCGAAGGTCATCAGCCACACCCAGATGCGCTGGGGACGGAACCGGTCGGCCCATAAGAACAGCAGTGACAGCGGGATAGCGGTGATTGCGGCGTACTTTGCGGCGATCGGGACCGCCTCGGTGCCTAACCCCACAACCCGACCGCCGGGCACCTGCTGGTCAGGCACCACCTGTCGGTACAGCAGCACGAGCAGCACGGCGTAGACGACCAGCATCGCCACGGTGAGCCAGAACAAGCGGCTGGTCAGCAGTCGCTTGGGCAGCGGCTGGCCCGGAGGGGGTTCGACCGGCAGGGCCGAGCGCGCGTAGGCGCGACGCTCCTGCTTGAGGGCCGACGAAGCTTTCGTCGACGAGGCCACCGACATGGGGCCCAGGGTACCCAGCGGGGACGACAGTTCTTGGCCTTCCGCTTCAGGGTCGGGCCTCAGCGGGCGGCAGTCCGAGGTGGACTCAGCGGCGGGCATCAGGATTGTCTGGGCGACGTCGATCGCCGGGTGGCTCCGAGAGCATCCGCGCCACCTGGTCGTAGGCGGTGATCAGCGCCGGCACGCCAGCTCTCAACTGCGCGTAGGCGGCGAGGTCCTCCGCTGAGACCCGCACCGGTGGGGCGGGTTCTGCGTCGGAGCCGCCCACAGCGGCCAGGGCGGTGGCAAGGTCGGGTGCTCCGCCCAGGGCGTACCAGCCTAGAGCGGCGGCGCCCAGGGCGGTTCCGCCGGCCTCGGCCTGGATGATGAGCGGACGCCCGAGCGCGCCGGCCATCACCTGCTGCCACAGGACCGACCGGAACGAGCCGCCGGTGGCCCGGACTGAGGTCACCGGCGAGACGGTGTCGAGGGCGTCCACGATGGCGGCCAGCTGCAGACACACGCCTTCGACGGCCGCGCGGAGGAAGTGGCCGCGGCTGTGGTGGTGACGGATTCCGAGAAAGGCCCCGGGAATGTCGGGGTCCCACAGCGGCGCCCGTTCGCTCAGCACGTATGGAAGCATCAGCAGGCCGTCGCTGCCAGGGGGAATCCGGCCGGCCAAGGCCAACAGCTCGTTGTCGGCGTGCCCACGCGCGACAAGGTCAGGGGCTAACGCCTCGCCGGCCCAGCGCAGTGTGATGCCTCCGTTGCTGATCGCGCCACCACTGACCCAGAGGTCGTCGGTCAGCGCGTAACAGAACAGCCTTCCAGCGGAGTCGAAGGTGGGTGCGGGAACGGCCATCCGGACGGCTCCACTGGTGCCCAGCGACAGCCCGGCGACCCCTGGCGAGATGGCGCCCGTGCCGAGGTTGCCCAACGGCCCGTCGGCCGCTCCGACGGCGACCGGCAGACCGGCGGGAAGGCCGGTCCTTCGCGCCGCGGAGCCGGTGAGGGCGAGCACGGTGGTGGTGGGCCGCACGGGTGGGAGCTGGTCTGGCTCTATCCCGGCCAGCTCGACCGCGGAAACGTCCCAGTCCCGGCTCTGCACGTTGAGCAGTCCGGTCGCGGACGCGCTGGACAACTCAGTGACCAGCTCGCCGGTCAGGTGCAGCAGCACGTAGTCCTTGAGGCCCACCCACCAGCGCACCCGTTTGGACAGCTCAGGGGCTCGGCGGGAGAACCAGAGCAGCTTCACCAGCGGGCTCATCGGATGCACCGGGGTGCCGGTCCGCTCCAGCAGGTCCAAGGCCACGCCTTGTCCGCGAAGCTCCCGGGCTTCAGCACCGGCTCGGGAGTCGGCCCAGGTCACCAGCGGGGTGACCGCCTCCCGCTGGGCGTCGAGGCCGATCAGGCCGTGCATCGCGGTTGATACCGAGACAGCCAGCACGCGCGCCCCACCGAGCAGGTCGAGGCACTCCGCCAGCACGGCGTCGATGGCCGCCAGCACGGTCGCGGGATCCTGGACCTGCCAGCCCGGCTCTGGTTGCTCCAGCGGATATTCGCGCAGTGCTGTCGCCACCGGCTGCGAGGCGCCCTGCACGCCGAAGGCGGCCCCCTTGACCGCGGTGGTGCCGACGTCCAGGCCGACGATGACCTCTGCCGCTCGAGTCATGGTGCGCCGACGGATGCCTGCGCCAGCGCCGGCGTGTCGGGCAGTGCGGGCGACCGTCGGGGGTTCTGCAGGTGCGCGGTCATGGCCTCATCCTGCTGAGCAGGCGCCAACCGAGACAACCATATGACACGTTTCGTCGCCCAGCACAGCTCAGGGTCGGCCTAAGCGGCGCCGGATAGCCCGAGATAGGGAGAACGCCTGATGTGCTGCAGCACCGCTTAGGCGAAGGCTGACTGTCATGTACGGCCGGGCGGCACGCCGAGCGGGCCGCGAAGTCCCGAACACATTCACTCCGATCGCCGGAAGAGGAGTCACCGTCATGACGATGCAGACCCGCCATCACCGCCTGCGGATCGCCTTCCACCAATTCTGGACGCAGCACCAGGCGGTGTACGAGCGGCGCCAACTGCTGGAACGACCGTGGCTGGAGGATGTCCTCCACTGGTCCCAGGAGGGACAGCTGCACGGCCAGGTGGCTCCAACAGAGGGTGGACGGAACCGGAGTGTCACCTCTGACGGGTGGTGTCCTGGGCAGCGGTAGAGAGCCCGTGCGTGTTGCGAACGGATGCCTGGTAGGCGGTGAGATCCAGCACTGGCGGCGAATTCCGGTTGGACGACGAACTGAAGAGCCGGAGAGATGAGGCGATCTGGTCTGTGAGCGTGACCAGCGTGCTGCAGTGAGCGGGGCGATCACCGAGTGGCCCCTACCGGTTCGCTGACGGATCCGACGATCGTGCCGACTTCAGCCTCGCCACGGCGCTAGGTCCGACCCCGTGAATCTCTAGCAGGATGTCAAGGTCATCGGGCAGGTCACCGAGGGACGCAAAGCCGGCAGCTATCAGCGCACCGGTTGCTGGCCGCCCGATGTTGACTCCGTCGAAGGCAGCGCTGCGATCTTGTGTATCAGCCATGCCTCTTCGACCGACCAGAACCTGAGAAGTCATCGGGCGCCGCGTCTTGACATTAACGTGCCTTAGCGATGTCATCGACGAGTGACGATGCCGAGCCGTGCGGCTGCAGACGTGGGTCTGGCAATGGAAGCCGAACAGTCGGCTGACGTAGGCCCAGCAGCGGCGGTGTGCCTCTTCCGAAGCCTGGCCGACCCGGCCCGGCTGGCAATCCTGCGGCACCTCGCGCTCGGCGAACATCGGGTGGTCGACCTCACCGCGCATCTGGGCCTGGCGCAGAGCACCACCTCGGCGCACCTGGCGTGCCTGCGGGACTGCGGACTGGTCTCGTCCCGCACGGTCGGCAGGGCGTCGATGTACTCACTCGCGGTCAGCGGTGAACTGATGGACCTGCTCAGCGCCGCCGAGCGGCTGCTCGCGATCACCGGCGACGCGGTCACTCTGTGCCCCACCAGCGGCTACCAGACCACGGGGGCCAGGTGACCGCCTCGTTCGTGGCAGGCGGTGCAGCCCTGCTGTACGCGGGCGGGCTGGTGACGCTGTTTCTCATCCGAAGCCGACGACACAAGGCTGCGACCGGCTCGTCGGGCTTCAACGGGTTCGCCCGTACCCCGGGAACCACACCACGGGTGGCCGGGATGTGCTTTGCGGCCGCATTGGTCCTCGGACTGACCGCACCGTTACTGGCCGCGTCCAAGCTGGCGCCCTACGCCTGGCCCATGGACAACTGGACCGCTTGGGCGGGGGTGTGGGCGGGCCTGATCCTGACTGCCGGTGGATTCGCCACCGCTGTGGTCGCGCAGAACACGATGGGCGCCTCCTGGCGCATCGGCGTCGACCAGACCGAGCGGACCGCGCTCGTCACCCACGGCGTCTTCTCGCGGGTCCGCAACCCGATCTTTACCGCCATGATCGCCGCCCAAACTGGAACTGCTCTGATGGCGCCCACCTGGCCGTCCATCGTCGGCACGGTGCTGCTCTTGGTGGCCGTCGAGTTGCAGGTCCGCCGCATCGAGGAGCCGTACCTGTCCGGGGTCCACGGCCTCTCCTACACCCAGTACGCCTCCCAGGCAGGAAGGTTTCTGCCTGGAGTCGGCCGGCTCACCACCAGCTCACAGCGCGCCGTCCCTGGGCGGGAGCGGGTGTCGTGAGCGGCGGCCACTCCCACTCCCCCGCGCCAACCGCCACCGGCCGACACCGCAAACGGCTGCTGCTGGTGGTCGGCATCACCTTGGCGGTGTTCGTGGCCGAGGTCATCGGCGGCCTGCTGTCAGGCTCGCTCGCGTTGCTGGCCGACGCCGGCCACATGCTGACCGACTCCACCGGCCTCGTCATCGCCCTGGTCGCCACCTCCCTCGCGGCCCGTCCGGCCACCACTGAGCGGACGTACGGGTTGCAACGGGTGGAGGTGCTCGCCGCCCTCACCAACGGGCTGCTGCTCGTCGGCGTCGCCGTCTGGGTGCTGCTGCGGGCGATCGACCGCTGGAATAGACCCGTCGACATCTCCAGCCAACTCATGCTGTGGGTCGCGGTTGCCGGAGCCTGCGCTAACGCGGCGGGGCTGCTGATCCTGCGCGGCGCCCAAGCCGAGAGCCTCAACTTGCGCGGCGCCTACCTGGAGGTACTCGGCGACCTGCTCGGGTCAATCGCGGTCGTGGTCGCCGCGTTGGTGATCACCTTCACCGGCTACACCCGCGCCGACTCCCTCGCCTCGATCGCCATCTTCGTCCTGATCGTCCCCCGCGCCTGGTCACTGCTCCGCGATGTGGTCGACGTGCTGCTCGAAGCCACCCCGCGCAGCGTCAACCTCGACCAAGTCCGCCGCCACATCCTCGAGGTTCCCGGAGTCGTGGACGTCCACGATCTGCACGCCTGGACCATCACCAGCGGCGTCCACGTCCTCTCCGCACACGTGGTCGTCGACGACAACTGCATCCGCGACGGACGCACCGGCCAGGTGCTGGACAGGCTCGGCGCATGCCTCGGCGACCACTTCGACGTAGAACACTGCACCTTTCAGCTCGAACCGACGAGCCACCAAGCCCACGAGGCAGCTCACCACCGCTAAGCGCTCGGCCTGGGTGCATACATGATGACTGCTACCCCGACCAAGCAGATCAGGGCGCCGGCAATATCCCACCGATCGGGCCGGAACCCATCCGCAACCACGCCCCATGCCAGCGATCCGGCGACGAACACACCTCCATAGGCGGCGAGGATTCGACCGAAGTGTGCGTCCGGCTGCAAGGTGGCCACAAACCCGTAAGCACTCAAGGCGATGACCCCGGCGCCGACCCACACCCAGCCCTTATGTTCACGCACCCCCTGCCAGACCAGCCAGGCACCACCGATCTCGGCGAGCGCGGCAAGAACAAACAGGGCGATCGACCTCAAGACCATCACTGAAGGCAGCCTAGAGTCCGACAAACGAAGGGCGCCGCTACCTGTCGGGCTTCCACCTAGGAACCCGACGGTCGATCCTGATGATGATGCCCCACTGGTACGACTCGAGGGAGTGTCCGCCCAGTGTTTCGACAAGGAGCGATATGACTGCCACTGATTCCCAGAAACTCACCGCCGACGATCATCGCTGCGGCTGCTGCGGGCAGCGAAAGACGTGGGTGGCGGAGCTCGGCGCGACCCCTGGGGTCTACATCTGCCGCCGCTGCGCCTTGTGGGCTGTCGGCCGAGCAGCTCCCGGGCTCTTGGCGAAAAGCCGTCCCGTCGACGGTGACGTACCCCGGTCGAGTAACCGGCAGGCTATCCACGACGAGATGGAACAAGCCTGCGTCGCCTTTCGTCAGCTGGTCGCGAAGGCAACGAAGGCCGATCTTGCACGCCAGTCAGCTGGGACCCGGTGGACCAATCGGCAGCTTCTCTTCCACATGCTGTTCGGGTACCTCGTCGTTCTGCGCCTGTTGCCGCTGGTCCGAGTCTTCGGACGCCTGCCGGACGCAGCGAGCCGCGTCTTTGCGTCAGCTCTGGAGTCCGCGACCAAGCCCTACCACATGGTCAACTACCTCGGCTCCTACGGCGGCGGGACAGTCATCACTCCCGAGCGCATGGTCGCTTGGCTGGACCGTGTCGCGCAGACGCTGCATCAACGTCTCGACGCCGAGACTGAGGACAGCCTGCAGCGACGCATGCACTTTCCTGTCGACTGGGACCCCTTCTTCAAAGACACCATGACCCTCGAAGACGTTTACCGCTTTGGGACACAGCACTTCGAGTACCACAGGGCGCAGCTCACTCTAGGCATCCCTCAGGGTTGAGACGGACGACGCTGCGGCCAGGAGCTCTGGAGGAGCCCCATTGGTCAAGCAGGGCGCGATCTTGGTTCCCAACGCGCGGACAGGTAGTTGAGACGCGGCATGCGCTGTTCAGCTCCGGAGCAGGAACGGTCCAACCAGCTCGGCGATCTCGTCCGCTGCCAGTTCGTGGGTCGAGGCGCGCGCCGGAGCGAACTCGGCTGTGAGGATCGTGTCGGCTAGTGCCCGTGCCGTCGCCGAATCGTTTCCGTCGGCCACGACCAGTGTCGGCATGGTGACCCCGGTCGCCGCCTGAAGTGGCAGCAGGCCGTCACCGAGGACGGCGTAGTCGTAGGGCAGCGCTCGTGCAGCGGTGACCATCATCGACCCCGCTTCTGAGTTGAGCATCTCCTCGAGGACTTTCTCAGGCAGGCCATAGTCGGAGAGGAAGAACTTGACGCTGCTGCGGTAGTCCCCGGCAGCGTTGAACCGCTCAATGCGCCGTGCCTGGGCCGCATGGTCTTCGCGCGCCGCCACCGCGTCGTCAGCCGGCGGCGAGAACGGCGGGTCAGCCAGCACGAGCCGGCTGATGCTCAGTCCGGCCGAAGCAGCCCGCAGTGCCACAGCCGACCCCGCCGAATGACCGTAGACGCGGGCCGTTCCACCTGCCGCGTCGATCACGGCGGCAAGGTCCTCCACCTCGCGCTGCGGCGCGTACGGGGGTGTGTCCCCACTCTCGCCGCGGCCACGACGATCCACGTTGTATACCGTGAAGTGCTGCGCCAACTGCTCCGCCAGTGGTGTGTAGAACTGGTGGTCGGCCAGCGACCCACCCACGAGGACCAGCGCCGGCCCGCCGCCGACCTGTTCGTAGGCGATGCGGGTCCCGTCCTGCGAGTTCACCGTCAGCATGCTGAGTCCCTCCTCCGCAACTTCTGCTGTTGTTGACTTGGTGGTGTCCTCGGAGTCATCGGCGTTAGGCTGAAGCGGCCCGACGCGGTCTTGGAGTACCGAGTTTGGGGAGGCGGTCCGGCCTTGGTCTTCGTGCACGGCTTGGCTGGCTCCGGTGACGAGTGGTCTGCCCTGGGCAACCAGTTCGCGCATGCCTTCCGAGTCGTCGTCTATGACCAGCGTGGCCACGGGCGCAGCACTCGCCGCCCACCAGATCTGTCACGACGCGCGTTCGTCGAGGACCTGATCGCTGTCATCGACGCTGTCAGTCCTCACCACTGCGCACGCGGCACCGGACGCTCATGTGCTAATCGTGGCGGTGGCTTGCTCAGCGCTCGAACAGGTTGCACTGGTAGGCCATCACGATCGCTTGCGCCCGGTCCCGTACGTCGAGCTTCTGCAGCAGCCGGGTGACGTGAGTCTTGACCGTGGTGTCACCGATGAAGAGTTCGCGACCGATCTCGGCGTTGGAGAAGCCGCGAGCGATGAGCCGAAAGACGTCCAGCTCGCGAGACGTGAGCGTCTGCAACGACGGCGGTGGTGGCTGCTTCTGATGGCGTGCGAAGTGCGCGATGACCTTGCGCGTCACCGATGGTGAGAGCAACGCGTTGCCGGCTGCGACGGTGCGCACGGCGGCGATGAGCTGCTCGGGTGGGTCATCCTTGAGCACGAAACCACTGGCCCCGATCCGGAGCGCCTCGTACACGTAGTCGTCCAGGTTGAAGGTGGTGAGCATAAGAACCTTTACAGCCGCATCGGCGGCCATGATCCGTCGGGCGGCCTCAAGGCCGTCGAGCTCGGGCATGCGGATATCCATCAGCACCACGTCCGGGTGGTAGCGACGGGCCTGGGCGACCGCGTCGGTCCCGTCGCCCGCCTCCGCGACGACTTCAATGTCTGGTTCGGTGGAGAGGAGCATGCGCAGCCCGGCGCGCACCATGGACTGGTCGTCGGCGACGAGGGTCCGGATTGGCATGGCGTCAGCTGAGCTGTAGGGGCAGACGTGCCCGAAGGGCGAAGCCGCCACCGTCGACGCGGCCGGCGGTCATGTCCCCGCCGAAGATCTTGACCCGCTCAGCGATTCCGACCAGCCCATGGCCGGGACCGTCGTTGGCGGTGGAACCTCGGCCGTCGTCGCGGATCGCCAGCTCAAGGTGGTCCGCCCCGTAGGCGACCTTGACCCAGGCGTGCTCGGCGTCCGCATGCTTCAGGGCGTTGGTGAGCCCTTCCTGGACGATGCGGTAGGCCGACAGGTCGAGGCCCGCCGACAGGTCGACAGGGTCGCCTTCCACGTCCATGCGCACGTCAAGGCCGGCGGCCCGCACGTCGTCCAGGAGCTGCCGAATCTTGTCCAGCCCCGCCCGCGAAGTCAGTTCAAGCTCGTCGTCCTCACGACGCATGGCGTCGAGCAAGCGGCGCATCTCCGCCAATGCGCTGCGACCGGCCTGCTCGACGTGCTGGAGTGCCTCCCGGTCCTCCTTGTCGTCGTCGGTCATCCGATGGCGCACCGCTCCCACTTGCAGGACCATGACGCTGACCGCGTGGGCGACGACGTCGTGGAGCTCGCGTGCAATCCGCGCGCGTTCCTCCGCCACCGCCACGCGGGCGGCGCTCTCGCGCTCGCGTTCGGCCCGCTCCGCGCGCTGCTCTGCCACCTCGGTGCGCTCCGAGCGCTCGTGCAGGGCGAAACCGATCAGCCACCCGACCACGAAAAGCACGGGGATGAAGAAGAGGTTGGCTGTCGTGTGCGCCGGGTCGTTGTAGGCGATGCAGGCTGCTGAGCTCGCGACGACGGCCAACCCGACGCGCGCCTGCCTCTCCTCCCGCAGGTTGCCCAGCAGTACCGCCGCGACCAAACCGGAGATCGACACGGGCGCCTGCCCGACGATCAGCCGGCCGTCGACGAAAGACAGGGTCGCACTCCACAGCCACGTCGTCGCCGGTACGACGAAGGGAGCCCGCCGACGCAGCAGCAGCAGCAGGATCATCACCACCACGGCGGCGACCTCGACCAGGAATCGGATGCCGCCGGGCCGGTACGGGTCCGTCCTGCCCGCGATCCCCGCGGCTGCGGCCAGGGCCAGCAGGACGATCACCGCGTCGAGACCGTGAGTGGCGAGGAACCTCCGCGATCGGTCCACCGGTTCAGCGTATCGCCGCCGAAACCGCCCCGCGTCCTCACAAAGGAGGAGCCCGGATCGCCCGTTGGTGCCACGACACAAACGGCCTTCTGACGACGCCAGACCTGGTCGCCCTTTCTAGCGTCAAGGCATCAGATCTCACGCAAGGAGAGAAGCCATGACCGCCACCAGCCCCCAAGCGTCTCCGACCACCCCAGTTGACATCCACGATCACAGCACGGCCGATGAGCTCCCGCAGTACTCCCGCCGCCGCATCCTGGGAACCTGGGCCGCGGCAGCACTGCCGATGTCCGCGCTCGCCTGGATCGGTGCCCCGCTCTTGCAGTCGACCCTCGAGGGTCCCACCGCGTGGCCGCGGGCCATCCTGGTCTGCCTGACCGCCGGCATGATCTGGCAGTTCGTGTTCGTGATGATCACGGTACGCAAGGAGCAGGGCTCGTTGCGCTGGCCGGTGCTCAAGGACGCCCTCTGGCTGCACGCTCCCCGCCACCCTCGGACCGGTCGACGAGGCGGTCGGCTGTGGTGGATCCTCGTGCCGCTCATCCTGCTGGTCGCGGCCAAGGAGGAGCTGCCCAAGGTTCCGGCTCCCGTCGAACGCGACCAGGCACTCTTCCTGCAGTCCGCCGCGGGCCAGGAGTTCTTCTCCGGCAACTGGCCGTGGTTCGCGGTTCTCGTGACGATGATGATCTTCAACACCGTGCTCGGCGAGGAGCTGCTGTTCCGCGGACTCCTGCTGCCTCGCATGCGCGGCGCCTTCGGGCGCTGGGACTGGCTGGTCAACGGTGTCCTCTTCGGCCTATACCACCTGCACACGCCGTGGTCGATCCCCGCCAACACCCTCGACACGTTCTTCATCTCCCTGCCCGCCAGCCGCTACCGCAGTGCGCTAATCGGCATCGCCGTCCACAGCGTCCAGACCGTCGTCTTCACCGCGCTGCTGCTCGCCCTCGTGCTCCGCTGACCCCCTTCCACCCGTTCCAGACAGACAGGAAACCGCCATGACGTTCACGACTCGAAAGCATTCGGTTGCCCGACCCCACCCAAGGGCGTTGAGCACCACCCCAGCCAAGGCGCTGCTTCCCTTCGCGATCGCCGCCCTGTGCATCGGAGTGCCGCTGCTGGCACTGTCGACGGTGATCAAGCCGGAGGGGCCGTTCATGCTGGCGTCAACCCTGTTCGGCCTGGTGGTCCCGGCGCTTTTTCTCACCCACCGGGAAGGGGGCGGCGCCGCCGTACGGGCGCTGTTGCGCGACTGCATCCGTCTGCCCAGCTCGTGGTGGTGGCTGCCACTCGCCGCGTTCGTCATCCCGGTGGCGACGTGGACGGCAGGTGCCGCAAGCGGCGGTGCGAAGACGCTCGACTGGGGCCTGGTCGGCTTCTACCTGGCTGACCTTCTGATTGGTGCGGTCGTCGTCAACGTCTGGGAGGAGATGGCCTGGACGGGGTTCTTCCAGCGTCGCGCTGCCGGACGATCTGGCGCAGCCGGG
Source organism: Propionibacteriaceae bacterium (assembly GCA_035634295.1). Lineage (GTDB taxonomy): Bacteria > Actinomycetota > Actinomycetes > Propionibacteriales > Propionibacteriaceae > Microlunatus. Next base: position 48,353 of record DASQDG010000021.1, read on the forward strand.
GGCGCCCTCATCACGTCGCTCTTCTTCACCGCCCTCCACACCCCTCTCGCTTTCGACGACGTGCGCAGCCTGAGTGAGCTGTTGACGAACCTCGTGGCCATCGCGGGTGTCGCGACCGGCGTCCGGCTGCTGATCGCCCGGGTGGACGTCTGGAGCGGGCGCAGCCTGCTGACCGTCGGCATCCTGCACTCGTCATTCAACGGCAGCGAAACGCTTCTGCACCCTGACTACGACTATCTGCGCATCGTCGTGACCATCGCCCTCGGGGCAGGTGTCATCGCCTTCGGCAAGCACCAGCACACGCCGACCTGAGGAGCGCCTGGCGGCAGTCGGCGCCCGTCCCCACCCAGGCGCGAAAGACGGCCATGACGAGAAGGCTGCCTCGCCCGACGAGCAGAAACCCTGCGAGATCCTGTATGCCGTGCTGCTCCGAAGAGCAACAAGCGTTGCTGTTTCTGGGAAGGCGAGGTGAAATGGGTGTTGTGGAAGACATGACTCGTGCCATCGCGACGGCGTTGGAGCATGTCGGACCGCGGCTGAAGCAGCTGCGGGCTAGGCGGGGCGTAACTCTGACTGCCCTGTCGTTGGCGACGGGCATCTCGAAGAGCACGCTGTCACGCCTGGAGACCGGCCAGCGGCGCGCGAGCCTGGAGCTTCTGCTGCCGCTGGCTCAGACCTACCGTGTCCCGTTGGACGACCTGGTCGGGGCACCCGAAGTCGGCGACCCACGCATCCGGCTCAAGGCGACCAAGGTCAATGGCCGCACGGTGCTGCCGCTCACTCGCTCCCCGGGAGGTCTCCAGGCATGGAAGATCATCATCCCTGCAAGCGACAGCACGCCTGCACCCAAGGCGCACGAAGGCTATGAGTCGCTGTTCGTGCTTTCCGGCCGGATGCGATTGGTCCTCGGCGATCATGACCTGGTCCTGGACGCCGGCGAGGCGGCCGAGTTCGACACCCACGTTCCGCACTGGTTCGGCAGCACCGGAAACGAGCCGGCCGAGATCCTGAGCATGTTCGGGCCGCAGGGTGAACGCGTGCACACCCGCGCGAAGACCACCGGCAGGAAAGCTCCCGTGAGATGAGGCCGAGCGTGTCAGGGCCATTGATGGCCACGAAGCTCTACGTCCCGAGGCTGCGGCGCGGATTGGTGGCACGCCCCAGACTCCTAGAGCGGATGGGGAGCGGAGTTCACGCGCGGTTGACGCTGGTGTCCGCCCCGGCTGGGTTCGGCAAGACGACGCTCCTGGCGTCATGGCTGCACCAGGCACCGGCCGCCCCCCGCTGCGTGGCGTGGCTCTCGCTCGACGCCGCCGACAACGAACCCCGAACATTTTGGACGTACGTGGTGACCGCACTCGACGAGGCCGTGTCAGGCATCGATAGGAGCGCACTATTGGAGCTCCTTGAGTCCACCCCCCTACCAACCGAACTAGTGATCACCACGCTGATCAACGAATTGGCTGCCGCCTCGGGGGAGGTGTGGCTGATCCTCGACGACTACCACCTGGTCGGCGACCATCAGGTCGGCCAAGGTATCGCCCTCCTGCTGGAGCACCTCCCGCCCAATGCGCACGTCGTGATCAGCACCCGAGCGGACCCCCAGCTGCCGCTGGCGCGGTGGCGTGCGCGGGGCGAGTTGGTCGAGATTCGGGCTGCCGACCTACGTTTCAGCTCCGAGGAGACGGCCGCGTACCTCAGCGGGGCAATCCGCGACCAACTCTCCAACGAGGACGTTGAAGTCTTGGCGGAGCGGACCGAGGGATGGATCGCCGCGCTGCAACTGGCAGCCCTTTCCGTCAACGGGCACACGGACGTGAGTGGCTTCATCACCCGATTCGCCGGGAACGACCGCTACATCGTCGACTACCTGATCGAGGAGGTGCTAACCCACCTACCCGATCAACTACGCGGATTCTTGATGCAGTCAGCGATTCTGGATCGGCTCACCGGCCCCTTGTGTGACGCCGTCACCGGTCGCGAGGACGGGACCGAGACGATCGCGACTCTTGAACGAGCCAACCTATTTCTCGTTGCCTTGGACGACCGCCGGGAGTGGTACCGCTATCACCACCTGTTCGCCGACGTGTTGCGGGCCCGCGTACTTAGCGAGCAGCCGGACCTAGTTCCGCTGCTGCACCAGCGCGCTAGCCAGTGGTACGAGCGTAACGATCTGACCGACGAGGCGGTCACCCACGCCTTGGCCGCCCGGGACTTTGACCGCGCCGCCCGCCTGATGGAGCTGTCGGTGTCAACGATCCGACGTCACCGGCGGGAAGCGGTGATGCACGCCTGGCTGAAGGCGCTGCCTGAGGAAACCGTCCGGCGCAGCCCGGTGCTCAGCCTCTTCTACGGATCCATGCTGATGGCGTCCGGCGAGCTGAGCGGGGTCGAGCTCTGGGTCGAGGCCGCGGATAGGGCACTGGCTGCTACACCCGAAAGCCCGGCTTCCCCGGGGGCCGAAACCCAGGAGTTGGTGACGCTTCCGTCCATCATTGCCATGTATCGGGCCGCCCTGGCGCAAGCCCGAGGCGATGTGGCGGGCACGGCGGAACACGCCAGGCGCGCCCTGGACCTGGCTGGTCCGGACGACCATCTCGCCCGCGGCGGTGCGGCGGGATTTCTGGGCTTTGCCGCGTGGGCCATCGGTGACGTGACCACCGCGGTGGAGACGTTCGGGCAAGCCGTCGCCAGTCTGCATGCTGCGGGCAGTCTCATCGACGGGCTCAGCGCAACCGTCGTGCTCGCCGACCTTTGGCTCGTAGCGGGCCGGCCGAACAAAGCACGCCGGCTCTGTGCACAGGCACTGGCCATGGCGGAGGCGCACGGCACATCGGTGGCCCGGGCAACCGCCGAGCTGCACGTAGCGCTGAGCGAGATCGACGTCGAGGTTGGCGACTTCGAGAGCGCCAAGCGCCACCTCCAGGCCGCCGCAACTCTGGCCGAACGTGCACCAATGACCGAGAGCCGCTACCGCTGGTTCGTCGCCGAAGCACTTCTTGCTCGGGCCGAGGGCGACCCGGAGAGGGCGGTCCACCTGCTGGATCAAGCCGAGCAGCTCTACCGTCCGGGCTTCTTCCCTGACGTCAGACCCGTCGCCGCCGTCAAGGCGAGGATCTGGATCGCCCAAGGCAAGCTGGCCCAGGCAGTTGACTGGACCCATGAGCGAGGGGTGTCCGCCACCGACGAGGCCCACTATCTGCATGAGTACGACCATCTGACGCTCGTCCGGCTGCTTCTCGCCCGGCACCGGGCAGGACTGGACATCGGCGCCCTTGACCGGGCAAGCACTCTGCTGGAACGCTTGCGGGCGGCCGCCGAGACCGCGCAACGCGCCGGAAGTCTGCTGGAGATTTGTCTGCTGCAGGCGTTGGTTCGTGACGCACACGGCGATCGGTTGAACGCGCTGGCGGCTCTGGCACACGCAGTCACTCACGCGCCCGAACCCGAGAGCTATGCCCGACTCTTTCTTGACGAAGGTGCTCCGATGCTCAACTTGCTGAGCGACGCCGCCTCTGATCCGATGTTCGGTGAGCAGGCGCGACGCTTACTCCGGCTCAGCTCAGCCGCGGAGGCCAAGGCTCTGGACCCACGCCGGCGCGTGCTCCCGGCGGTCCCAGAGCCGCTGAGTGACCGCGAGCTTCAGGTGTTGAGGCTGCTCGACAGCGAGCTGACCGGTCCGGAGATCGCCCGCGAATTGTTCGTCTCACACAACACCGTGCGCACCCACACCAAGCACATTTTCACCAAGCTCGACGTCACCAACCGCCGAGCGGCGGTGCTGCGCGCCCGCGCACACGGCCTGATCTAACCCAGCCGGACGGGCCCAGATCTCACCCCCTCAGTCACATCACTGGGTGACGCGCGATCACCCCCCCAACCCTAGTTTCGAGTCATCCCGCGGCGCCCGCCACGGACACTCAGACACCAGGGAGTCGACATGACCATCACCACCACCAAACTCACCCACGCTGCCGGTCTCGCCGCCGTTGCCGGCGGACTCCTGTACATCGGCGTACAGATCAAGCACCCCCTCCTGGAGGCCGCTTTCACCACCACCACCGAATACGCCGTCCGCGAAGCCGCCAAGATCCTGATGGCCGCCTTTTCGCTGATCGGAATCACCGGCATCTACCTGCGCCAGGTTAGGCAGACCGGAGTGCTCGGCCTCATCGGGTACCTCCTACTGAGCGTCGGCTACCTCACCATCCTGAACGTCCAGGTCATCGCCGTGTTCGTCCTCCCGGACCTGGCTGGCAGCCAGCCCGACTACGTCAACGACGTCCTCGCAGTCGCCACCAGCGGCACTCCGAGCGGCGACGTCGACCGCTTCCAGACCCTCAGCCAAGTCGCCGTCACCTACATCATCGGCGGCGTAATCTTCGGCATAGCGCTCTTCCGGGCCGCCATCCTCCCCCGGTGGGCCGCAGCGCTCCTCTCCATCGGCGCCCTCGCCACCGTCGCAACGCCCCAGCTGCCAGAGCTCACCCAACGGCTGTTCGCCCTTCCCGTCGGCATCGCCCTGATCGGCCTCGGCTACTCCCTGTGGCGCGAGCAGCGCACCCCTGCAAGGCCGGCCGAACCAAGCCCGGTCAGCTCACCCCTCGATCCGGCCGAAGCGAAATGACGACTCCGACTGCACCTCCTGCCAGACGACCGACCCGATCGAGTGGGTCGACCTGGTGGGCGCCTTGCGCACTGATCGCCCTCGTCCTGATCCCCACCTTCTTCGGCATACTGCGTCTGGTCGAGCTCACCGGCGGCCCTGAGCTGATGCCCACAGATCCCCGCTTCACCTCCTCGCCGGCGCCGGTAGTCGTGCACATCGTCAGCGCGGTCAGCTATGCGATTCTCGGCGCTTTCCAGTTCTCCACCACACTGCGGCGACGCCGGCCGGGCTGGCACCGGGCGGCGGGACGGGTCCTGGTGGTGCTGGGCATGGCGGTCGCCTCGTCGGCGCTGTGGATGACCCTGTTCTATCCCCGCCAGCCCGACACCGGCGTGCTGGCGTACCTGTTCCGGCTCGCTTCTGGGTCGGGTTTGGCCGCCAGCCTCGTTCTCGGATTCGCCGCGATCCGCCGACATGACATCGTCCGCCACCGGGCCTGGATGGTTCGCGGGTACGCCCTCGCGCTTGGCGCCGGCACCCAGGTGTTCACCAAAGGCATCGGACCTGCGGCCTTCGGCACCAGCGAGCTCACGATGGACCTCAGCCTCGGCGCAGGCTGGGCCATCAACCTTGCCGTCGCCGAGTACGTCATCCGCCGACCCACCCGCCGCCGCACGATAACGGCGGCCCCCAAGGTGACCGCGAAAGTCGGGACCCGATGACCCACAGGCCCAAGCGACAGGCGCCCTCCGCCTACCAGCTGCGGGTCGACCAGCACCTAGACCAGCACTGGTCATCCTGGTTCGGTGACCTCACCCTCACCCGGGAAAACGACGGGACCACGAGCCTGACCGGTCCGGTTTCCGACCAGGCCCAACTCCACGGCGTGCTGGCCAAGATTCGAGATCTCGGCGTCACCCTGATCTCCGTGGAGGTCGTCGAAGTGAGCATCGCCGAGCAGGCTGCTCCACCGAAACAAGGAACGACATAGTGTTCACACCGCCTGCCGGCGGGGGCAACCCGTCTCGCTTCCCGGCCTGACCATCCTCGCGTACCGGCAACATGCGTTTGGTTGTCCCGAACCACACCTACCGCGTCTCTAGTCCACAGGCCACGAACCGAGGACAATGCGACCAGACCGCAGGATCAGCGTCAAGAGTTTCGTCTGGTCGATGATCGCGTCACATCACTTGACTCCAGAGCTGACCGAAGTCCTTCACTGTGGCAGGGGAATCTGATGTCCGATGGTTCGCACCGGGACTGGACAGAACCGCCTGCGGTAGGACCTGACGCAATCGCGATGGAACAGCAGACCGGTGCAGACCCGCAGCAACCCGTTCCCGCGGGTTTCGTGATGCTGTACGCGCTGGCGTATGTCGGCACTATCCTGCTCTTCCTCGCACCCCTGCTAGTGAGCCTGTCGTTGAAAGTCAACGGACTCGTAGGCGCCCATCAGGCACCCAGCAGTTTGTCGCTCGTCGTCGGCGCCGGGGCGTTTGTCGCCATGTTCGCCAATCCATTCGTTGGCAAGCTGAGCGACCGGACCGCCTCTCGGCTGGGGATGCGACGACCCTGGATGGTTTTGGGTCTGCTGGGGGGTTCCGTCGGCATCCTCGTGGTCGCGCTGGCGGCTAGCATCTCGGTTGTCCTGGTCGGCTGGTGTATCGCCCAGGTGTTCTTCAATGGGTTGCTTGCTGCGCTCACCGCAGTGCTGCCGGATCAAGTCCCTGTCGCCCAACGCGGTCGGATCGCGGGCGTCCTGGGCATCTGCCTGCCCATCGCCTCAGTTTGCGGCACCTTCGTCGTCCAGCTTTTCACCGGCAACACCCTCGCGATGTTCATGGCCCCGTGCGCGATTGGTGGGTCTCTCATCCTGCTCTTCGCCGCGACTCTAAATGACCGCCGTCTCGCCGAGGCGAACAGGCCGGTCTGGTCGCTACGGGAGCTCGCGAGCGCGTTCTACCTCAACCCTTGGAAGCATCGTGACTTCGCTTGGGCCTTCAGCAGCCGGTTCATGTTCGTACTGGCCTACGCCTTTCTCATGACCTACCAGGCCTACTACCTGCTGGAGAAGCTCGGCACCGCAGCCATTCACGTCCCACGACAGCTGTTTCTCGCCACCCTGGCCATGTCGAGTGTCGTTGTCGTCGCGTCTCTCGTGGGCGGATGGCTCTCGGACCGGACGGGTCGGCGAAAGGTCTTCGTGGGCTCCGCGTCGCTCGTGTTCGGGCTGGCCATGTTCATGATCGCCTTCGCCACCAGCTTCCACGGGTTTGTGGTCGGCATGGCTCTGGGTGGTCTCGGGTTTGGTCTCTACACGGCTGTGGACCTCGCACTCGTCGCGGACGTGCTTCCGGACCCCAATAGCGCCGCCAAGGATCTCGGGGTGATGAACATCGCCGCAGCGTTGCCCTCCTCCGTGGCGCCCGCCGTTGCGCCCGCGATCTTGGCGCTGAGTCATGGCAGCTACGGCGCGCTGTACGCGGTGGCCGGGGCGAGCGCGGTGCTCGCAGCTGGTGCCATCCTGCCGGTTAGACGGGTCCGTTGAGCACGAATCGCTAGTTCCCTGACGCTATCCAGCTCGCAATCTGGGCTCGGGAGTCGAAGCCGAGCTTGTTCATGATGTTCCGGACGTGCGTCCCGACGGTCCGTTCGGAGATGAAAAGCTGCGTTCCGACTTGCCTGTTTGTGAGGCCTTCGGCGACCAATCTCGCCACCTCGACCTCCCGCTTGGCGAGTGGTCCGGTGCCAGCATCAGCGACAGAGTCCTCGGCGGGATCCTCCGATTCGCTCAGGGCCAGGCGAAGAGCCGCTTCGCGGCCCATGCGCCTGCCTGCCGCGCACTCAACCTCGAAGGTGGCAGTCCCCAGCGCTCGGACGGTCGCTTCGTTGGCCTGCGCCAGATGCGGCATGGCCGGACCCGTGATGCCGGCACCCGCACCGGAGCCAAGGGTCTCCGCAGCTCCCAGCAGGCGTGCCGCAACGCGCGGCTGACCGGAGCCGGCGGCATTCCAGCTCAACAGGGTCAGCAGCACATACTGGGTGATCCGGTCGTCGAGCGCCCGCGCGATCCGGAGGGCCTCAACGAACCTCGGCTTCGATGCGGCCACGTCGCCGGCGAGCATGGCCACCTGCCCCAGGTACTGCAGCATGATCTGGAGGTAGTAGAGATCGCCGGCCGCCCGGCACATCCGGGCGCCGTCCAAGGATGCTTCCTTGGCGGCGGCGAGGTCTCCGTCAAAGAACGCAGAAATGGCTCGTGCCTGGACCAGCCCGATGGAGGCGGGATAAGAGTGGATCTTCGCCTCGAGCGCCTCCGCCTCACCTAGCAGTTGTCGGGCGGCCGAGGCCTCACCCGCCATGTTCTCAGCGGCCGAAGCCGTCGACAGCGATTGGGACAGTTGCGCTAGCTGACCGTTCGCTCGGGCGGCCGCGATTGCCCGCACAAGCCATGGTCTGGCGGCTTCGGTGTCGACCTGCAGCATGCTGAGCCATCCCCGGAAGTGATACGCCCGCGCCGGGACGCCCGGCGTCCCGGCAGCAGCCGCCAGCAGTTGATCGAACCAGCGGATGCTTTCGGTGGTGCCGCGGGTGACCCAGTAGTAGCCGATTGAAGTGGCGAGGTCGAGCCCACGTCGCCAATCGGAAGCCGCGAGGCACTTCTGGAGAGCAGAGCGGATGTTGTCGACCTCCAGCTCCACCCACTGAAGCCACTCCAGAGTTCGGTGCCGCGCGTCGTCCTCAGCCTCGAGACACCGGGCCCTGTAGTACTCGACGTACCTGTCATCAAGAGCGTCCTGCTCGGCGACGTCCCCCAGCTTGAGGTGCGCGTACTCCCGCATGGTTTCGTGTAGCCGGTAGCAGGCGACCCCTCTCACGTCCTCTTTGGTCACCAGCGACTTGTCGACCAGCGCCGACAGCACGTCCAACGCCTGACCGGCTGGTGCCTCGCTATACGCGCAGATCGACTCGGCATCACCAACGGTGAAACGGCCGGCGAACACGCAGAGGCGGCGAAACATCGTCTGCTCAGCGCCACTGAGCAGGTCGTGGCTCCAGTCGATGGTCGTTCTGAGCGTTTGTTGACGCGGTAGCGCTGCGCGCCCTCCTCCGGTCAGGAGTGCGAATCGGTCGGTCAGCCGACCCAAGATCTGCTGCGCGGTGAGCACTCGGGTGCGAACAGCGGCTAGTTCGATCGCCAGTGGCAGACCGTCGAGGCGGCGGCACAGCTGGACAACGGCCGCTTGATTCGACCCGGTCAGCTCGAAGGTCCCAGATGCTGCGGCCGCACGCTCGGTAAACAGCACAACGGCTTCGTTCTGCCTAAGCTCGGTAAGCGGTTCACCGCCGTCCGCCGGAGGGAGCGCGAGCGGCGGAACTGGAACAACGTGCTCACCCTGCACCTGCAGCGGTTCCCGGGTCGTGGTCATCACCCGCACGGTGGGCGCAGCGCGGAGGACCTCGGCCACGAGGCGGGCGGCGGCGTCAAGCACATGCTCACAGTTGTCGAGGATCAGCAACAGCTGACTGTCGCGTAGCGAGGGCAACAGGACCTGCATCGGCTGTGTTCCAGCTTGGTCGCGCAGGTCCAGCGCTGCGACTACCGCGTTCGGCAACAACGAAGGTTCGCGGATCTCGGCGAGGTCGACCCACCAGGCGCCGTCGGCGAAGCCACGTTGCAGCTCGGTGGCAGCGCGCACGGCCAGTCGCGTCTTGCCGACCCCTCCAGGGCCAACCAGGCTGACCAGGCGAGCACCAGCCAACGCCTTCCGGGTCTCCGCCAGTTGCCGGCGGCGTCCCACGAAACTCGTCGCCTCGGCGGGAACATTGCCGATCCGACGCCTGGGTCTGGCCACAATGAGCCGCACGGTACCAGGCTCGTCGACTAAGCATCTAGTCAGCAATTCGGCCGATGTGGACGACACGGCGCCGGTCCTAGCGTCATGGCATGGCCAAGGACGCAGCCACCCAGCGGGTCGAGATCACCTTCCTCGGCACTCCCCCAACGAGGCAGATAGGAAGCGCCTCCGGCGTCAGCAACGTCCGCGTCGACGGACAGACGGTCCGCTGCGTCGTCTGCGGCAGCTTCCAGCCAATCCTCGAAGCCCTCCGCGGCTACGAGGTCACCAACCTCACCGCGATTCCCGCCGTCAATGGAACCGAAGGCGACACCCAAGGAGATGTCAGATGACCGATGACGATGCCCAGGGGCGAACCCAGATAAAAGCCATCACACAGACCGCGTTCGGGTCGCCCGATGTCCTTCGGCTTAGCGACGTTTCGAAGCCGAGCCCGGGACCGGGCGAAGTCCTCGTCCGCGTGGCAGCGGCCTCCCCGAATCCCTGGGACTGGCACTTCATGCGAGGGCTGCCCTACATCTCCCGCGTTGCTGGAGCCGGCCTGCGCAAACCCAGGAACACCATTCTCGGTAGCGACGTCGCCGGCCACGTCGAGACGGTCGGCGCCGGGGTCACCGAGTTCAACCCCGGAGATGAGGTCTACGGGTTCGTCGGAGCAGGCGCCTTCGCAGAGTACGTCGCCGTCCCGGAGGACTTCCTCGGTCCTAAACCGACCAACCTCACCTTCGAGCAGGCCGCCGCCGTCCCGCTCGCCGGCATGACGGCCCTCCAGGGCCTCCGCGACGTCGGCCAGATACGCGCCGGGCAGCAGGTCTTGATCATCGGCGCCTCAGGTGGTGTCGGAACTCTCGCCGTTCAGATCGCCAAGTCCTTCAGTGCAACGGTCACCGGTGTCTGCAGCACGACGAATGTGGAACTGGTCCGGTCGATAGGCGCCGACCGCGTTGTTGACTACACCCGCGAAGACGTCACACACTCCGGCGCGACCTATGACCTCATCCTCCAGCTCGCCGGCACAACGCGGCCCGGCGATTTCCGGCGCATCCTGACCCCCTCAGGCACGCTGGTGCTGAGCAGCGGCGACTCAACCGGCCGACTCATCGGCCCCATGAACCGAATGGTCGCGGCCATCCTCCTGTCACCATTCACCAGCCAAACCCTGCGGCCGCTTGCCACCAAGCGAAGCCGCCACGACCTCGAACGCCTGAGGGATCTGATCGAGGACGGCGAACTCACACCGGTCATCGAGCGTACCTATCCGCTGAGCGCATCGGCAGAAGCAGTCCGCCATCTTGAAACCGGACACGTCCGGGGCAAGCTGACGATTTCGGTGCGATCGGCTGGCCGGGCCACTCATGAGCTTCGGGCACCTGCAACTGCAGGGGTCCGTGACTGAGAGATGACTCAGCCCGACCGCCGACGCTCATCGGCGGAGGTGCGCTCCGCGAACTCCTTCCATCCCACCCAAGAAGGGACCACCATGAAATCAGCACGAAAGACCGCCGCGGTTGCAGGCGTCTTCTTCCTCATCACCGAGGTCACCGCCATTGGAGCGCTGCTCCTCTACGGCCCCGCGCTCCGGAACCCCCAGTTCGTCGTCTCGGCATCGGTCGACGACACTGCCGTACTCGCTGGCGGGTTTCTCGAGGTGCTGCTCGCCATTGCGGTCGTTGGCACCGCCGTCACCCTGTATCCGATCATTCGACGGCAGAACGAAGGCATGGCGCTCGGTCACGTAGCCGCTCGCCTCATCGAGGCGACAATTATCGCCGTCGGCGCGATCAGCCTGCTCGCCGTCGTCACGCTGCGACACAGCCTCGCAGGAACTGCCGGCGCTGACTCTGCGGCGGCAGTCACCATCGGGCAGGCGCTGGTGGCCGTTCACCAGTGGGCGTTCCTTTTCGGGCCGAAGTTCGCCCTGGGGGTAGGCACCGTGCTGCTAGCGCACCTGATGTACCGCTCACAGCTCGTGCCACGCCCCATCGCCGTGCTCGGCCTCATCGGCGGCACGCTGATCTTCGCTTCAGGCACTGCAGTCCTGTTCGGCCTTTACGACGATCTGTCGGTCGTCGGTGTTTCGGCGGCCATGCCGGTCCTGGCTTGGGAGCTCAGCGTGGCTAGCTGGATGATCGTCAAAGGGTTCAGGCCCTCTCCGGTCCTCACAGCGGTTGCGCCGACAGACACACCAGACATCGCCGGCGAGCCCGACCGGCGCGTCGGCGACCGCCCAGCCGCAGTCCGATGACCACTCCGACTGCAAAGAGACAACGAAGTTCCCGACCGGGCTGGCCGGTTCCGGTCGCGCTGGCCGCACTCAGCGCCATCCCGCTGGTCATGGGCAGTCTGCGCTTGGTCCAACTCGCCGGTGGCCCGGAGCTCATCGCTGCCGATGAACGCTTTGCCAGCTTCCCGCTACCCGTCGTACTCCACGTCCTCGGTTCCGCCACCTACGTTCTCCTTGGGACCCTCCAGTTCGTGCCCCGGTTTCGCCGCCGCCACCGCACCTGGCACCGCCGCGCCGGCCGGGTCCTGGTCGTCGCGGGCCTGCTCGTCGCCGCATCGGCGCTGTGGATGACCCTGCTGTACGCACCAAAACCCGGCACCGGCGACTTGCTGTACGTCCTTCGGCTCCTGTTCGGCTCCGCGATGGTCGCCTGCTTGATCCTCGGGTTCACCGCCATCCGCCGCCGCAAGATCGCCGCACACCGCGGCTGGATGATCCGCGCCTATGCGATCGGCCTGGCAGCCGGCACGCAAGCCTTCACTGAAGGAATCGGCCAAGCCCTGCTAGGCGCCGGCGAACTCTCGGGCGACCTCGCGAAGGGCGCCGCCTGGGCCGTCAACCTCGCCGTAGCTGAATGGGTCATCGCCCGCCAAAACACAACGAAGCGGCGTCGTCGCCACGCCAACCCTCCTAACCACGAAAGGTCACTTCATGACCACCATGCGCACGACCTCGAACCAATCAGCTGATGCCCTTCCTCTGTCCTGGCAGCGGGTCTCTGCCCTGTCTGGCATCGCATTTGCAGTGTTGCTACTTGTCGGCTTCTTCATCAGCGGTAGCGATACGCCCGACTACACAGCCACTGATCAGGAGTGGACAAACTGGGCCGAAGCCAACGAATCGAAGAGCCGCATCGGTGCGCTCCTGACCCTGATCGCAGGCTTTGTGTTCCTGCACTTCGCGGGAACGATCCGCAGCGTGCTCGGGAGTGCGGAGGCCGCGACTACCGGCTCGGTGCAGCTTGCGCGGGTCGCGTTCGCGGGTGGCCTGATCGGCATTACCGGCATCGCCATTGCCGTCGTCATCATCGCCGGTGCAACTGCCCTGGGCGACGTTGCTGATCCGGTGGTGAGCAGAGCAGTGGCCACGACGACGGTGGGGCCCTTCCTGGTCGCCGCGATGGGCTTCGCCGGTTTGCTCTCCGCGGCTGGGCTGATAACACTTCGCACCAGTACTTTCGCGCGCTGGATTGGCGTCGCCGCACTCGTCGGTGGGCTTGCCTTCTTCATCACGTTCTTCACACTCGCCGTCGGCCCCAACAAAGACAGCATCTTCGGCTACGGCTTCTTCGTCGGCTTCCTCAGCCTCGCGACCTGGTCAGTCGCCACCAGCGCTGCACTCTACCGCTCCGCGGGACCTCAGCCCGCGAGCGGGCCGGACCAACACTCCTGACTACGAGGCCCGACGCTCCGCGGCTCAGTTCACTTCTTGAACGCCTTTGATGTTGACACCACGTTCGCCGTGACCAGCCGTACGCTCATCAAGTGTTGGAGATCGCACTTCTGGGTCCCCTGGAGGTCAAACGGGGTGGCCAGCCAGTGCCGGTGCCGAGCGGTAAGGCGTCGGAACTTCTCGTGCGCCTAGCGCTGGAGGGCGGCGCCTACGTCAGTGCTGGTCGCCTTCTCGATGATCTGTGGGGGGCTGACTCCGGCAATACCCACCTCAACACCCTGCAGTCGAAGGTGACCATGCTGCGCCGGGCGTTCAGCGACCCGACCATTGTGACCAGTCGCGGCGCCGGCTACGCGCTCGCCGTGACACCCGCGGGGGTTGATGCCCTGGCGGCCAGTGAGGGCGCGGCTGAGGCTTCTCGCCTGTCCGCTCGAGGCGACCACCAGAGCGCCGCCGACCTGTCCGCGGCCACCCTCCGGCTGTACCGCGGAGAGGTGCTCGTGGCCGCCGGAGATGGTCCGTGGGTCGGGCCTCACCGCGCTCGGCTTGAAGAGGTGCGGGCCGAGCTCGTCGAGCTTCACCTCACCTCGCGGTTGCGGCAGGGCGATGTCGACACCCTGATCGGTGACCTCGGAGCAGCGGTAACCACGTATCCGTTCCGAGAGGCCCTGTGGGAGCTGCTGATCACCGCCTTATACCGGGCCGGGCGTCAAGCCGAGGCCCTGGCGACATACCAGCGGGTGCGCGAGGTGCTGGCCACTGAGCTCGGTCTCGACCCTGGCCCGCGGCTGCAGCAGCTTGAGCGGCTCATCCTGGAGCAGGACACCTCGCTCGGCGTCCCGGTCGGATCCGTGATGGGGTCCGACCAGAGAGCAGGCAACCTGCCGTCCATGACTGCCGACCTCATCGGTCGTGCTGCCGAGCTGGCTACCTTGACGGAACTGGTCTTCTGTGAACGGCTGGTCGAGATTGTCGGACCAGGAGGAGTCGGCAAGACGGCAACCGCGATCGCCGTCGGGCGGACGCTTGCGCTGGCCGACCAGTCGAACATCTCGGGCGTCTGGCTAGCCCGACTCGAGAACGCGACCACGGCCGACGATGTCGTCGAAGTGCTGATCGCAGCGATGAACAGCCCGGGCGGTGAGTCCGCCCTCCTCGAGCGGTTGCGGAGCACCGCGGGCCTGGTGATCCTGGACAACTGCGAGCACGTCCTCGACGGGGCCGCATCGCTGGCTGTCCGCCTCCTCGACGCCGCGCCGGCGCTGCGTGTCCTGTGCACCAGCCAGGTCCCGCTCGGAGTCGAGGGAGAGATCGTCTTCGAGCTCTCCCCCCTTGCGCTGGCCGACGCCGCCACGCTGTTCACGCGGCGAGCCACTGCACAGCGACGGACTCCCACCTCGGCGACGGATGTCAACGGGGTGCTCAGGATCTGCCGCTCCCTTGATGGTCTGCCACTGGCAATCGAGCTAGCCGCGGCCCGGACGAAGACCCTGTCGGTCGAGGACCTGACCCGGCGGCTGGATGACCGGTTTGCCGTGCTGAGCGACCCGTCCAGCCGCCGTCCCGAACGCCGCCGGTCCTTGAGGTCGACGATCAGCTGGAGCTATGACCTGCTGTTCCCCGATGACCAGCGTGGGCTGTGGGCGCTGGCTACCTTTGCCGGCGGCGCCCCACTGGCGGCGGTCGAGTTCGTCCTCGAGGCGCTGGACGTACCCGCCGCGTCGACGATCGACGTGGTGAGCCGTCTGGCGAATCGCTCCCTCCTGATCGTCGACGAGAACTCGGACGGACCTGAGCGGGCCGCCGGCGGCGGCGAGCTGGCGAGGCGCGCTGTCCGCTATCGGGTGCTCGACAGCATCCGAGCATTCGCGATCGAAGCGATGACCGAGGCGGGGATGCTGGAGCCGGCTCGTGCCGCACACGCCGGGTGGTTCGCTGCTGCAGCCTCCACCTCCACCGCTGGTGTGCGCAGCGCTCGCCAAGCCCAGCATCTCGACTTCGCGCGGGTGGAGCGCGCGAACATCGACGCGGCGCTGGCGTGGAGCCTCACCTCCGATCCGCTGCTCGGCCTGGCGATCGTGAACGGATTCGGTTGGGCCTGGGTCGTCCTCGGCGACAGCCGAGGTGCCAGCCGGATCCTGGCCGCCCTCGAGGCGGCCGGTGACACAGCGGAGCCTCGAGACCGAGCCAGCGCCTTGCTGCTCGCGGGCTGGATCGAGGCGTCGACCGGGAGCCTCGAGCTGGCCCGAAGCCACATCGCCGCCGCCGCCGAACTGACGGAGCTGACTGACGACCCAGAGCTACAGGCGCGGTGCTCGTACTACCTGGCCTACGTCGTGTCGCACTCCGGTGAGTTCCGTCGAGCGATGGAGCTCACCGCGCACAGCAGCAAGATCTACGACGATCTGCACCGACCTTGGGACCAGGCCGCCAGCTGGCTGTTCGCCGCCCGGGCGGCGATCTCGGCCGGGGACCAGCAGCGCAGCATCGAGACCACGGAAGAGGTCCAACGATGGGTGGGGACCCTTGACGACCCATGGCTGCACGTCCGCAGGGACGCGATCCTCGGCGAGCTGGCTCGAATCCAGCACCGGTTCGACGATGCGGTCCTCCACCTGAAACGTGCAGCGGAGAGGTCGCGGCGGCTCGGTTTCCAGCAGACGGCGGCCTACCAGATGGCCAGCCTCGGCCGGGCGCAGTGCCTGGCGGGGAGCTACGACGCCGGCCTGGCTACTTTGGAGCTCGCGGTAGCCCACGCCGAGGAGATTGGAGATGTGCGGCTCGCAGCGCTCACGCGAGTCCATCTGGGACGGGCGCTGCGAGCTGTCGGGCAGGTCGCTCGAGCCCGCGCCATCCTCGAGATAGCCAGCGAGTGGCACCGCAACTTCGGCGGCGGAGAGCAGGCTGCACTCGGCGAGTGCCTACTGGCGACGCTGGACGCCGCGGAAGGCCTGCCAGGTGCTGCGGATCACTTGGCCTCCCTCCTCGACAAGGCCCGGACGCAAGGCGACAGCGACGTCCAGGTGCTCGCACTCGACGCGCTGGGCCGCGTCGCCCTGTCCGCGGGCGACCACGCCACCGCCCTGCGCCTGTGTGACTCGGCGGACGAACGGATGCGGGCCGGCACCCACTTCCTCACCAGCCTCGACCGTGCCGACGCCCGCTGGGTCAAGGCGCATGGTCCGGCAGTACCCGGGCGCCGCGCTGGTTCAGCACCAAGAAGGCCAGCAACCCAGCCATGACTGTGCCGATGCCGACCACCTGCAGGTGCCCCAACCGCTCACCCAGCAACAAGAACGACCAGACCACCGCTAGTGCGGGCTGCACCACCTGCGCGATCCCGATGGTCCCGATCTGGATCGTCCGCTGAGCGAAGACCATCAGCCCGTGCGCCGCCACTCCGGTGAGGAACGTCAGCAGCAGCATGTAGCTCCAGCCCCGGCCGCTCAGGCCGAACGCATCCCCATGCCCGATCGCCAGCGGCAGCACCGCCAGCGCTGCTATAGGACTGACCGTCGACATGAAGGTGGCCACATCCATGTCGCGCCTTAAGTGCCGCGTCGACACGACATAGCTCACCCACAGCACCAGCGCCAGCACGGCGAAGGCGTTGCCCCGCAGCGACGCATCCCCCCGAGGCGGAGCACTGAGCAGCACCAGAACGGCACCACCGAAGGAAACTAGAGCGAAGGCGAGCGCCCGCCGATCGGTGTACTCACCGAACAGCCAAGCACCGGCCGGCACGATGAGGAACGGTGCGAGCGAACCGATCAGGGCCGCGTTGGCGACGCTGTTGTGCGTCGCGCCCACGAAGAAGGCCGCCAGGTTCAGCCCGAAGAAAACCCCAGGCAGCCATGCTTGCCGCACGTGCCGCCAGGTGAGACGCCGGCCCGTAGCCCGCAGATAGATGTTCCACACAACCGACACGGTGACCAACCGCCAGAACGCGATCAATACCCCCGGCGACTCCGCCCGCTTGACCAGTGTCGAGCTGAGGGAGAAGGCGACGACGAGACCGACAACTGCGGCCGCGCCCAATGCCTTGGCTGGGAGTCCCCGAAGGGTGATCGGCCAACCCATGGTTGCACCGCCTTACTCGCCGTCGACCCGTCGGGTGAGGACCCGAGAGTTGGTACAGCGCCTCGCATCGAGAGTACGCAATCGCAGGCGTTGCAGCACGCCTCGGACCAGCAGGTAGCGCAGCGCGGCACTACGGCGCGATCGTCGACCGGCGCGCTGGCCTCACGCTGACGAACGTGGCGGCCTCGGCGTCAGCGAAGCGTCAGCGGACTCCGCCACGCTCGACCTATGACCTCCACCGACACCGCCCTCCTGATTGGGCAGCTCACCAGCGGGCAGGCCACGGCCACCGCCGACGTCCTTGCGCAGGCCCGAACCAGCCGGGAGCCCACCCTGCTGGTGGCTGCCGCACTATTCGACCGCGCCGCCTCCACCGTGGCGCATGACCTGATGACCCGCGCCGCGAGCTGTGCCCAGAGCACCCGCGAACGCCAGCTGGTCACCATCGCCACCGCCCACCTGGCCGGCCAGAGCGACCGCGTCGACGCACTGGCCAGGGAGCACCTGACCGACTTCCCGGACAGCGTCCTGGTCTCGTGGATCGCCGCCAACGCTCGTTCCGACCACTCGCCGCCACCACCCCTGTCACCCCGCCAACCAGCCATCACCCGGGAGTCATCATGAACCGCAAGCTGACCGCAGGCATGCTGATCGCGGCCGCCGTCCTGATGACCGCGGCGTTCACCGCGCTCGGGACCGTCTTCGACTACCCCGACATCCTGCAGCGGCCGGTTGAGGAGGTGCTGGCGGCCTTCCGCGCCTCCCGGACCGCCGTCATCGCCTGGTTCACCCTGCTGGCGGCGTCCGCGGCGCTGTTCGCTCCCATCGCCGTCGGCGTCGGCCGGCTATCCAGCAGTGCGCTGATAAGAGCTGCGGTGCCGGTCGGCATCGCCGCCGCCGCCGTACAGACGATCGGCCTGCTCCGCTGGCCGCTCCTGGTTCCCGGGTACGCCGCGGCTGCAACCAGCCCCGACCCTGCGGTTGCCGCCGCGGCCCGCCGATCATTCAGCACTGCACACGAGATTCTCGGCCAGGTGGTCGGGGAGACCTTCGGCTATGTCCTCACCGCCGCCTGGACCCTGCTGGTCGTCGCCGCCTTGAAGCGGACCATCGCCGGAGTCTGGTTCCTCGTCGTCGGGTCGGTTTCGGCCGTTCTCATTCTCGGCGGCGTGCTGTCGCCCCTGCATCTGCCCGTCGTCGACACCGCCAACTTCATCGGCTACCTGCTCTGGAGTGCCTGGCTCGTCGCGTTCGCTGTGCTCCTCCTCCGCCGACCCCGAGGCGTCACCCACGCCCCCACCTCGCCGGCCCTGGCCGGCTCAAGGAGCTGAACACCATGAACCTCCACACCCAGAACCGACCCTCTGAGCTGGACCTCAGGCATCGGACGCCCGGGGCACCGACGATGGGGCTGCGGCCCTGGTTGATCTGGACCGCCGGGTTCCTCTCCTTCCCGCTGGCCGGGCTGGCCGGTACCGCGGTCGCCGGACGGGTCGACGACCCAATGGCCGCCTTGGTCGGCGGTCTGGTCACCGGCGGTGTCATCGGCGCCGCCCAGGGCCTGGCCAGCAGCCGTCGACTACCGCTGATCCGATGGATGTTCGCCACCGCCGTCGGGATGGGCCTCGGCCTGCTGCTCGGCGCGGTCGCCGTCGGGTACGGCACCTCGCTCGGCGACCTCGCCGCCATGGGCGCGATCACCGGACTTCTTCTCGGCGCCGCCCAGGCGGCCGTCCTGCCCACCGACAGGCGCAAGCGTGCGGTCTGGGCGATCGCTATGCCCGTGCTGTGGGCGACCGGTTGGACGGTCACCACCCTGGCCGGTATCAACGTCGAGCAGGCGTTCACCGTCTTCGGCGCCACCGGAGCCGTCACCTTCTCCGCCCTCAGCGGCGCGCTGCTGCACCGCCTCCTCCCCATCCTCCCCACCTTCACTTCCGGACCCCGGAAGAACCTGACGAAGGACCACGCATGAACACCAGCCCACGACACGTCATTTTCGGCACCGGCGCCATCGGCCTGGCGACCCTCGACGCACTACGCCGCCGCGGTGAAACCGTGCGCCTGGTCAACCGCAGCGGCTCCGCTCCGGTACCCGAGGGCGTCGAGGTCGTAGCCGGCGACGCGGCGGACCCCGAGTTCAGCATCTCCGTGGCCCGGGACGCCTCCGTCGTCTACCAAACCCTCAACCCGCCGTACTCCCGGTGGCTCGAGGACTTCCCCACCCTCCAGGCCGGTGTGCTGGCCGCCGCCCAAGCCAGCGGTGCACGGCTGGTCAGTATGGAGAACGTCTACATGTACGGCCGGCCCGCTGGACAGCCGCTGACCGAAGTCCGTCCCTACGCCGCGCATACGCGCAAGGGCAGGCTTCGCGCCGCCATGGCCGCCGACCTGCTGGCGGCGCACCAAGCCGGACGCGTGGAGGTGGCGATCGGTCGCGCCTCCGACTACTTCGGCCCGCGCGGCGGAGCTCAGTCCAATCTTGGCGACCGGGCCCTTCCCGCCGCCCTAGCCGGTACCACCGCCAGTGTGCTCGGCGACCCCGACCAGCCTCACACCTACACCTACATCCCTGACATCGGCGAAGGGCTCGCGGTGCTCGGTGAACACCCTGACGCTCCCGGACAGATATGGCACCTACCGAACGACCCCGCCACGCGAACCACCCGGCAGCTCATCGACATCGCCTTCCGCTGCGCCGGCCAGCGCGACACGCGGCTGCGCCGGGTCCATCCGCTGCTGCTCCGCGCCGGGGCGCTGACCAATCCGACCCTGCGAGAGCTGCTGGAGATGCAGTACCAGTTCGAAGAGCCGTTCATCGTTGACAGCACCAAAATCAGAATTTTGCTCCGGGTCGACGCGACGCCGTTTGAGCAGGCGCTGGAGACGACCCTCTCTGGATACCGGAGCGCCGCGCTGATGACGAGCGGCGGCCGCAGATGAGCGGCGTCGACAGAGCTGTCGGTCAAGAGCGTGGACGGTCCACAGCCCTCAAGCCCTCATCTGCGGCCAGCCGTCTGATGGTCAGCAAGGGATCGGGCCAAGCCGTCGAGGAGCAGTTCGAGCCCGAACTCGAACTCAGCACCGAAGTCGTAGCCGGGCTTGAGGATGTGCTCAGACGAGAACTCACCCAGATGGGGATAGTCCTTTGTGAGGTACTGCAGCATCATCGACTCCGCGACCTCCGCGACGGTTTCGGGGCCGTTGATCGGGAGCGACGCCTCCGAGAGGGCGAAGCCGTAGATGTAGCTGTCGAGCAGAGCAAAGGCGTGGGCGGTCAAGGCCACGGTGAAGCCTGCCTCCCGCAGGGTGCCGATCACGGCATCGTGATGTTTCAAAGTGCCCGGGCCTGGGCTGGTCCGCGACTGCAGCAACCCGATCGCCCAAGGATGCCGCCTCAGAACCTGGCGTGCAGAGCGCGCCCGTCGCTCCATCTCGGTCCGCCAGTCGCCGCCGACTGCCGGGAGGTCGATTTCGCTGAACACCAGATCGACGATGCCGTCGATGATCGCGCTCTTGTTGGCCACATGGTGGTAGAGCGCCATCGGTTTGACCTCGAGATGGTCGGCCAGAGATCGCATGGTCAACGAGCCGACGCCCTCCGCATCGGCTACCGCGAGCGCACCGCACAGCACCCGCTCACGGCTCAGAGGTACACGCTTATCGACCGAACTCTTCTTAGCTGCTGGCGGCATCGTGCCGGCAACTATAGCGTATTCGTACTTTGTACGGTACGCTCCCGTACTAAGTACGGTGACGTAGGGTCACCATCCCGGCCGAGGAGAATCCCATGACCACCGAACAGGCTGCGACAGCTTCGGACCACAGCGACGCCAACGCCACGATGCAGGCCGTCGTTCAGGACAGGTACGGCCCGCCCGATGTTCTGCGCTGCGCGACAGTCGCCCGACCGGCGACCGGCGACAACGACGTGCTCATCCGCGTCCATGCCGCAGGCGTCCACATCGGCGACTGGCACCTGATGACCGGCCAGCCCTACCTGATGCGCGTCATGGGCTTCGGCCTGCGCGCCCCCAAGAGGCGGATCCGCGGCACCGATGTGGCTGGGACTGTCGTCTCGGTGGGCGCCCGCGTGTCAGAACTCCAGGTCGGCGACGAGGTGTTCGGAGCCTGCGACGGCGCCTACGCCGAGTACGCAACTGCCCGCCCCGGGACACTAGCCCGCAAACCGGTCAACCTGTCGTTCGAACAGGCCGCAGCCGCACCGACGTCAGCGGCCACCGCTCTCACCGCCGTGCGCGACGCCGGTCACGTCACCGCCGGACAGCGCGTGCTGGTCATCGGCGCGTCCGGTGGAGTGGGTCTGTTCGCGGTCCAGATTGCCAAAGCCTTCGGCGCCGAGGTAACCGGCGTCTGCCGCACGAGCAAGGTCGAGCTGGTCCGCTCGGTCGGTGCCGACCACGTCATCGACTACACACAGACAGACGTCGGCAGCAACGGCCAGCGGTATGACGTGATCCTCGACATGGGCGGCAACCGACCCCTGTCGCAGCTGCGCCGCGGCCTCACCCCCCGCGGGACCCTCGTCCTGGTCGGCGGCGAAGGGGGTGGCCGCTGGATCGGTGGTGCCATGGGTCGCTCGCTCCGAGCGCTGACACTTTCTCCGTTCGTCAGCCAACAGCTGCGGATGGTCGTCGCAACCGTCAAACGCCGCGACATGGACGTGCTGTCGGAGCTGATCGAGGCAGGGAAGCTCACACCCATCATCGACACGGTTCATCCACTTAGCGGCGTGTCTGACGCCATCCGCCACCTGGTCGATGGTCGCGCCCACGGAAAGCTCGCCATCTCGGTCTGAGCCATATACCTGCGGCTGTGCTATCCCGAAACCGACCCCCCACCAAGGGACTGACCATGTCGAACGAACGGCAAGCGTCCGCACCAACTCGCCAGACAATGGCCGGCCGTACGGTGCTGGTCACCGGTGGCACCAGCGGTATCGGCAAGGCAACCGCCCGGGGTCTGGCGGCCATGGGTGCCCGGGTGGGGATCAGTGGCCGGAATCGGGAGCGGGCCGAGTCCGCCGCCCGAGAGATCGCTGACGTCGGCGGCATGCCGGTGCACGTGTTCGTGGCCGACCTGTCGGCGCAGTCGGAAGTGCGGCGGCTGGCTGACGAAGTGCTGGACACCCTTCCAAGCCTTGATGTGCTGATCAACAACGCCGGGGGCTACTGGAATACCAGGCACCTCACAGCTGACGGGCTCGAGCGCACCTTCGCCGTCAACCACCTGGCACCCTTCCTGCTCACCCATCTGCTCCTCGAGCGACTGAGGCGAAGCGCGGAAGCCCGCGTCGTCAATGTGGCGTCCAACGCCCAAGCACTGGGGCGGATGGACTTCGACGACCTGCAGGGGGAACGGTCCTACTCCGGCGCCCGAGCCTATAACCAGTCCAAGCTGGCGAACGTCCTTTTCACCTACGCCCTGGCCACCAA
Organism: Propionibacteriaceae bacterium; assembly: GCA_035634295.1. GTDB lineage: Bacteria > Actinomycetota > Actinomycetes > Propionibacteriales > Propionibacteriaceae > Microlunatus. The sequence continues at coordinate 71,033 of DASQDG010000021.1, forward strand.
ACTCGGCGCGACAAACGTCAGCGTCAATGCATTGCATCCGGGCGTGGTCAGCACGGGCTTCGGGGCTGACGACCCAGGCGCCGTCCAGCGGCTGCTTGTTCCCTTCCTGCGCCCGTTCATGAGGACCGCCACTCAGGGCGCCGCCACGTCGATCTACCTCGCCTCCGCTCCTGAGCTGGAGGGCGTCACCGGCCGCTACTACGCCAACGGCAAACTACGGCGTTCCGCTGAGGCCAGCTACGACAAGGCGACTACCGACCGGCTGTGGCACAGCAGTGCCGACCTCGTCGGCCTTACCGCCGACGCCTGAGCCCATGAGTGGCTACGCAGAGGCGGATGGTGTCACCACTGCGGTCAGCCAAGCCGGCGTCCCGACCCTCGGAACGTCTCGACCTGTCATCAAGGAGAAGTCATGACAAGAAGAAGAATCGCAGTCACCGTGGGCATCCTGTTCTTCGTCCAGATGGCCACCGCGATGATCGGTACATTCCTGATCCAAGCGTTCGTCGACGGCAAGCTCGGAAGGGGTCCACTGACAGCGGGCGTTCTCCTCATGGCCTCCTCCGGCCTCGCTGTGGTTGGCATCGGACTCCTGATGTATCGGGTTTTGAAGGACGTCAACCAGCGCGTAGCGCTGTGGTATCCAGCCCTCCGCCTCACCGAGTTCGCCGTCTCCACCGTCTGCGGCGCGTACCTGCTTGTCCAGCTGCAGGTCGTTCCGAACCACCTCTTGTGGATCTACATTCCCACCGGCCTCGGCGGCCTGGTCCTCAACTATCTGCTCTACGTCTCGCGGCTGGTCCCTCGGCCCATCGCCGTCCTCGGTCTGGTCGGCTATGGCCTGTTCACGCTGGGGGTGCCCCTGGACCTCCTCGGCCTTGTCAACATGAATCAAGGCAACGGGATCCTGATCCTCGCCCCCGGGTTCGTTTTCGAGTTCGTCGTCCTACCGATCTGGTTGATCGCCAAGGGCTTCGCGTCGCCGTTGTACTCGGCAGCCGGTAGATCACCGGCGCTAGCGACAGCAGGCTAACCCACCGGCAACGGCCATGATGTCGCCCGAAGGTCGCGGCGAACGTGGCGTCCCGAGGGCACTCCAGCGGGTCAGCGGGAGGTGAGCGGCGTGCGGGTGCGGGCGGAGGAGACGACCTCGGTGATGGCGCGGACGGACGCCGCCGCGGGGTTGGCGTCCTCGAGCAGGCCCTCGTGGGTGGACTCGACGGTGTGGTGCACGGAGTTGTGGGACAACGCGGAGAGCTGGTCCTGGGCGCGTACCCAGCCGTCGGTCCCTGTGCTGGTTACGGAGGCGGTCAGCACGGCGAGCGGTCGGTTCCCGAGCGTGGTGAGCGCCCGGGCCTGGGCGAAGACCTCAGGGAGCACCGAGATCTCATCCCGCTGACTCCGGTAGGCCTTCGGGGTGGAGCTGATCGCGTTGACCCTGGCGGCGTCGGCGGTCGGCAGGTGGGAGGTTCCGGGGACCAGATAGCCGAGGCCGAGGCGGCTCAGCGTCGACAGCAGTGAGCTGCCGCGGCGCATCATCTCGTACTGGCTGGGGAAGGCGGGCATCCGGGTGAACTGTTCCGGGCTGGAACTGTCCAGCAGCACCAGGCCGGCGACCTGGTCGGCGTGGCGGGCGGCGTACGTCATCGCGAAGGTGCCGCCCGTCGAGTGCCCGACCAGAACGTAGGGGCCGCGCTCGCCGGCCTCGGCGAGAAGCGTCTGCAGGTCTTCAGCCGACTCGATGCCGTCCTGTGGGCTGTCCGCTTCGTCGCTCCAGCCCTGCCCGGCGCGGTCGTAGGCGCACACCCGGGACGTTGCGGCGACGGGCCCGGTGATCCGGGCCCACCCGGCCGAGAGTCCGCCCAGTCCGTTGACGAGCACGACGGTGGGGCTGCCTTCGCCGCGGCAGTCCAGATGGAGCCGGTGGCCGCCGACATCGTGCAGCGTTCCCGAGGCAGGGAAGGCGGCCTGATCGACGGTGCGCGCGATGTTGCCGAAGGTGGCGCCGATCGAAGCTAGGACCAGCACCGCGATCACCGGCGTGAGCACCCAGCGCGCCTTCCCGGTCACCGAGCGGCGCGTCTGGACGAACATCCACGTGGCGAGCGCCACCATCAGCGGCGGCCACACCCAGGTCAGCGCGGTGATGGTCTGGTTGCCGGGGTTGAAGACCACCAGGGCGGCGCCGGTGGCGCCCATGGTGACCGCCGGCACGACCGTCCACCGCTGCGGCTGTTGGGTGCGGCGCACGGTGAGCGTGGCCATCAGCGACCAGCCGAAGCCGAACCCGAGCAGCAGGGCGCCGGTGATGGTGGCCTCGGTGCCGCCGGCGAACACGACAAGGGCGAGCACCAGCGCGGCAACGGCGCCGGTGAGGACGGACCCGACGATGAGGCGCCCTGCGGGGCGCTCGGTGGCTTCCGTGGTCGGCTCAGGTGTGCGCTGGGGCCGACTGGTCGAATGGGTCTGGACGCTCATGGCGGTCTCCTTCTCGGGTTGGTGGGTCACTTCTGTCGAGCCTGGACCGTCACCGGGTGGCTCGCCCCGGTCAGATGGCCGGGATCGGGGCCTGCGGAGCCTGGGTGGGCGTTTCTGGCGGAGTGGTCGGGGCGAGGGTGAGCTCCGTCGATGCGTCGCCACTGCCAGGCGCGAGCTAGCAGGGTCGCCGTGGCAGCGAGCAGCGCCGCGAGCACGAACACGACCAAGGCCGGCCATCCGTAGGCCCCCGCCCGCCAAGTCACGTCCCGCTCGATCCAGGCCTCAGCCACGCGCGGAAACGCTGCCCCGGCACCGAGCACCGCCACCGCGGGTATCAGGCCCAGCGCCGCGCGAGGCCGGGTGCGGTGGCGACGTCGAGCCCACGGGCCGGCGCGTACGACGCCCAGGGCGCCCAGCGTGAGCGCAGCCAACGTCGCCACCGCCAGGACGGTGTCCAGGGTCGCGGCCAAGCCTGGGCCGCTTGAGGGCGCGTTGCCTTCGATGATGTCGAAGACACCGTGCACAATCGCGGTCTGGTCGAGCATCATCGGCGAGCCGGCGTTGAACAACAGCACCACCCCGTACCCCGACGCCGGCCAGAGCGCTGCCTCGGACGTGAAGGTCAGCAGATTGCCGCTGTGTTCCAGCCGCGTCGGGGCGTCAGTCGGACCATGGGTCGCCCACCCCAAGGCATAGCCGGCTTCTGGGGCACTCGCAGTGTGCAGCACCCGCAGGCCTGAACGCGAGACCAGCCGGGTGCCAGCAGCGGCCTGGCCCTCGTTGGCGTGCACTATGAGCCACCGGGCCATGTCGGCTGCGGAGCTGACGATGCCGCCTTCGCCGACCGTGAAGCCGCCCATCCCGGGCGCCGGGACCGCGTGCCCGTAGGCGATCACGTGACCCTCGGTCAGGCCGGGAACGGGTTCGTCGTCGGTCGCGGTGGAGGAGCTGGCGGCCATGCCTGCCGGTTGCAAGATGTGGCGGCGCAGGTAGCGGTCGAACGGCTCACCGCTGACCACCTCGACCAGCCGCGCAGCGACCTGGTAGTTCGGGTTGTGATAGCTGTAGGAAGTCCCGGGCGTCGAGGCCAGCCGGGCGGACCGCAGGCTGCTTGTCGCCTCGGTCGAAGTTCTCGGTTGGGGTCGGCTGAGCTCCGGCACCACCGCGTCGCTGAGCCCTGAGGTGTGGTCGAGCAGCTGGCGGACGGTGATCTGGTCGGAGCGCGGGTCGGTTAGCTGAAACTCCGGCAGATGATCGTGGACCGGGTCGTCGAGCTCCAGACGCCCGGTCTCGACCAACTGCATCACCGCCAGCGCGGTGAACGACTTGCTCAGCGAGGCGATGCGGAACAGTGAGTCACCGGTCACCGCCTCACCGGTGGAGTCGCGCCCGTAGCCACGCACCATCAGCACCTGGTCCCTGCGGGTGACCGCGACCGCGGCACCGGGGATGGCCGACGTCTTCATCGCCGCGCTCAAGAACCGATCGATCTCCGCCGCGACCGCTTTCGACCTGTGCGGGGCGGCGGCCCCGGCAGAAAGCATGGGTGACGCAACGAAAAGCAGCACCGCCAGCAGGACGGCGGCCGAGGTCCGGACGGCCGAACCTGGGAACGGGCCCGCCTGTCCGGACGCTGTCCGCTCCTGCCGCCGCCGGGACAGCGGCGGGTTGGTGCTCGGGGAGGTCTGCGCGGTGCTGGTGGGGTGAGGCGAAGCGTGGGACATCTGAACCTCCAGCGGTGAGGGTGGGCGGTCTTTCGACGACACTCGAAGAGAGGTGGGTTGGGGCGCCCCCACGGAAGCCTGGGGGTGCTTTGCTGTGGTTCCGTCCGGGCTTACTCGGCGAACGGAGCGAGCCGGATGGCAGCGGCGAAGGCGCCGTAGCGGAGGAGCAGCCGGGCGCGGCCCTCGGGGACGCGGGCGGCCTCTCGTTGGAACGCCTCGGTGAACACGTTCTTGAAGCCGCTGCGTGGATGCTCACGCACCGCTTCACTGAGCCCCCCCGGAGGCAGCTCCCAGCAGCGCAACCCGATGACGTCGACGGCGGCGCCGGCCGAGAGCAGGTACGCCACCGCGCCGGCCTCCGCGGTGACGCCGGGTGTGTGGTGCATGGTGATGGCGGTCAGCAGGGTGTCGGTGGCCGCGGTCGAGAGCCCGACTTCTTCGGCGACCTCCCGCGCGAGGCGGGACGAGGTGAGGGTGAAATCTGCTTGGCCGACCGGGTTCATGAGCCCGGTGTCGTGCAGTAGGGCACCCGCGTACAGCAGCTCGGTGTCGACGTCGGCGCTCTCAAGCTCGCCGAGGGCGCGGCCGAAGAGGTACGTGCGGTAGCTGTGGTTCAGCAGCGGAACGGGCAGGATGCGCCGAGCGCACTGCTCCGCCGCTCGCGTCAACGCACTGTCCGGCGGGGTGAGGCGGTCCGGTGGCAGGTAGGCGTGGCGGCCCGGGTGGACACCGAGGGCGAGCCGGAGCCGTCCGACTGCGTTCTGGACGTGGGTCCGAGCGAGCGGCCGCAGCAGCGCCCGGCGTTCGGCGGGGGTTAGTCGGCCTGAGGTGCGTTGCACCCAACTCGCGGTCCCCACCGTGACGTCGTCCGCTTTGATCACGCCAGCTATGCCTTCCATGCCGTCCAAGCCTGGGTCCGGGTTCACAGCGGTTCCTGCCTGTGCGGGCCGTCTGCGGGGCGGCGTCCGTTCCGGCACGCGCTGCCGGCACCTCTGACCCTCCCGGCAATGTGCGGGAATGACACCGGTCAAATGGCCGGGTTGGCGACCAATTGGCTCAGCCGAGGGTGAGGCGAGCCAGCTCTCCCCGGGAGGTCACGCCGGTCTTGGTGTAGACGTTGCGGAGATGGAACGCGACCGTGCGCGGTGAGATCCAGCAGCGCTCGGCGACGTCCTTGTTGCTCATCCCGTCGCTGACCAGTTGGGCTATGCGCAGCTCGGTGGGAGTGAGCTGCACCAGGGTGGAGGGGTCTCGTCGGCGGGCCGTCTCCCCCGAGGCGCGCAGCTCGGCAGCCGCTCGCTGCGCCAGGGGATCTGCGGCCAGGTCGTGGAAGGTGTCGAGCGCCCTCTTCAGGTGCTCGCGCGCGTCGATTCGACGTCCAGCACGCCGAAGGTGCTCGCCGTAGGCCAGCTGGACTCGCGCAGCGTCGTAGGGACGAGGTGCTGCCTGGTGATGCTTTAGCGAGGTTTCGAACAGGGGGGCGGCCTCCTCGCCGGTCCCGGCCAGGAGTGCGCGGCCGTAGCAGGACACCGCCTGCGCCCACGGCAGTGCGCTCGCCGCCGCGAACCGTTCCAGCTCGTCGGTCCACGCCTGCGCGCGGACCGTGTCGCCGGCCTGGACGGCGGCCGTGATGCGTGGCGTGGCCGCGAGCCGCGCCAGCACCCCGTCGTGCATCTGGGTGAAGTGGTGCAGGGACCCTGCAGCGTCGCCGGCCTGCCCGGCGCGTACGGCGCGGGCCCACCGCAGCACGTCGGCGACGAAGCCGTCCATCACCCCCAGCCGGTGCCCGGTGAGCAGCCTGGTGACCCGGTCGAGGAGGTCGTCGTAGTCGTCCCGGCCCTGCAGCGCGGCAAGCAAGGTCAGCCAGGCCAGCGGAGTTCCGGTCTGCGCCGGCTGTCCGATGCTGCTCGCCAGAGACACCGCCTCGTCGGCCGAGCGGCGCACGGCCGACCAGTCCCCGGCGGCGTATTGGCTGAAGCACAGCCGGTGCAGCGCGTACAGCACCTCCATCACCGCACCGTCGGTCCGTGCCGCGGCCAGCATGTGAGTGAAGAAGGAACGGTGAGCGGCGTCGTCCCCCAGGTGCAGCGCCATATTCCCGAGATTCGCCCACACATCGCGGTCCTCAGCCGCCATCCCGTTGCTCAGGGCAGTCCTCAACGTGGCGATCGCCCCGCCCCAGTCCCGGGCGGCTTCGAGGTCGGTCGCCTCCAGCAGCAGCTTGAGGGACCGCACTCGCGGCGGATCGTCCGGCTCCACGTGGGGCGACAGCGTTCCCGGCGGCAGCGAGGCGCCGCTGTCGATGCCGTGGCTGCGCAGCACACCGGCGTATGCCGCCATCTCCAGTGCCTGGACCGGATTGGCGGTAGCGACGTTGCGGGCGGCGGTGAGAAAGATGCGGTGGGCCTCGACTGCAGACCCGGCGGCGACCTCGATCCGTCCGCGGAGTCGGTCGATAGCGGCCCGCAGCGGCGGTTCGTCCGCGCTGCCCTTAGCCTGCGTGAGCAAGGCGTTCGCCCGCTCGGTCCGGCCCGCGGTGTAGGCGTTGCGGGCGGCGGCGAACAGCCGGTGTGCGCGCAGGTCGTCGCGGGTGCTCAGCTCGGCGGCACGGGCGTAAGCCGACGACGCCGCTTCGTGGCCGCCCCGACTCTCGGTTCGGGCGCCGGTCGCCGCGAGCTGGTCAGCGACGGCTTCGTCAGCTCCCTCCACTGCCGCCGCCTGATGCCACGTCCGCCGGTCGGCGTTGGCACCGGGCCCCGCGCCGGCACCGACATCGAGAGCCTGGGCGAGGGCAGCGTGGGCGACCCGGCGCTCGGAGGCGGTGGCCGCCTGGTACGTCGCCGAGCGGACCAGTGGGTGACGCACCCGGACAAGGTCGCCGTCAAAGCGCAGGAGGCCGGAGCGCTCTACCTCGGCGAACGCGTCCTCGCCCACATCCATCGCCCGGCCGGCGCGGCGTAGCTCAACAAGGTGAAGCGAGTCGTCCGCGGCTGCCAGCAGCATCAACGTCTGAGCGTGCCTCGACAGCTGTCGGCAGCGGTCGAGGAAGGTACGCTCCATCCGAGCGGTGAGCGGTAGCTTGTCGGGCAGCGGGTCGGTTCCTGACAGCTGGCCCTCGCTCAGCTGGCTCGGAGCCTCGACCAGGGCCAGCGGGTTCCCGCCTGTGCGGGCCGCCAGCTCGTCCACCACCTGGTCAGCGACCCCGACGCCGGCGTGCTCCTCGAGCAGTGACCGCACCGCCGTCGGCGCCAGCGGCGGCAGTGGCAGCTCGGCGACGTCCAGAGGGCTGAGGAACGGCTGCGTCTCGTCGTCGCGGGCTGCGAACACGAACGCCACCCGTTCGGCGAGCAGTCGTCGCGCGACGAACAGCAACGCGTCACGGGAAGCGGCGTCGAGCCACTGAAGGTCGTCGACCAGACACAGCACCGGTCCCGCCTCGCCCACCTCGGTAAGCAGCGCCAGCGTCCCCAACGCCACCAGGAACGGGTCTCGGCGGTCGCCTTCCTCCTCGCCGAAAGCCACCCGCAGTGCCCGCCGCTGCGGAGCCGGCAAGGCATCCAGACGGTCGAAGGCCGGACGCAGCAGCCGGTGCAGGGCGGCGAATGCCAGGGCGGACTCGGCCTCCAGTCCGGCCGTCCGGAGCACGCGGAACCCGTCCGCGCGCGCAGCAGTGTCCTCGAGCAGCGCCGACTTGCCGATCCCGGCTGCGCCCCGGACCAGCAAGGCGGAGGCCCGCCCAGCTTGCGCAGCCTCGAGCAGCTGCGCGAGCCGAGCTCGCTCCGGGTCGCGGCCGTGCAACACGGCGCCAGCCTAGGGCGCCTGGGGCGGAGATGCCGGCAATCTGATCGGGCGACCGAGCCCCGGCCAAGGCGCCTCCAACGCCGAAGTCGCCACCTCCCTGTTCATGAGCGAAGCCACGGTCAAAGCCCACGTGTCGCGTCTGCTTTCCAAACTCGACGCCGCCAACCGCGTGCAAATCGCCATCCTCGTCCACGAGGCCAACCAGCCGTAGCCCTCAGCACCCCACGCCGGAGGTGATCGAGGAAAGAGCCTTCTGCCCACTGGCTAACTATGCTAGCTTCATGACTATGACATATAGCCAATTGGAACGTCCAGAAGGACGGCTCGCCTTCGACGTCACCGGAACCACCGGCCCGCTGGTCATCTGCGTGCCCGGCATGGGTGAGCTCCGTCAGAGCTACCGGCTGCTGGCACCCCTCCTCGCCCAACAGGGGCGTCGAGTGGTGACACTGGACATTCGGGGCCACGGAGACAGCGACGCCACCTTCAGCTCCTACGACGACGTCGCCCTCGCGAGCGACATCGTCGCTCTCGTCGGCGAGCTCGGGGAGCCGGCGTTCCTGGTCGGAAATTCCATGGGGGCTGGCGCCTGCGTCATCGCGGCCGCCGAGGCACCGGCGAACGTGACGGGGCTAGCCCTGCTCGGCCCCTTCGTCCGCGACCCGCAAGGCAACATCGTGACCAAGCTGCTGTTCCGCATCCTGCTCACCAAGCCTTGGGGTCCAGCGGCCTTCCTGTCCTATTACCCACAGTGGTTACCCGGGACAAAGCCAGCAGGCTACGAGCAGCACAAGAAGCGGGTGCGGGACAACCTACGCCGTCCCGGCCACTGGCCCGCCTTCGTAAAAACCACCCGCAGCTCGCACGCTCCGGCTGAGCGGCGGCTCAACGCCGTGCACACGCCCGCAGTGGTGATCATGGGGGCAGCAGACGTGGACTGGAAGGACCCGGAAGCAGAGGCGGTTTGGGTCGCCCAGCAGCTGAACGCTGAGGTGGTCATGGTGCCCGACGTCGGCCACTACCCGCAGGCTCAGGCACCCCAAGTCACTGCGGCTGCGATCAATCGACTCCTCGACAAGGTCGGTCATGCCTAGGGCAGGGTTGACGCCTGAGCTCATCGTGGACGAGGCGGCACGTCTGGTTGATGAGGCGGGTCGGGAGCGGCTGACGATGTCCGAACTCGCTAAACGCTTCGGCGTGGCGCAGCCGAGCCTCTACAAGCACCTCGACGGGCTCGACGGCCTTAACCGCTTGCTAGCGGTCCAAGTGCTCCGTGAACTAGGCGAGACGCTGCGACGAGCAGGCACCGGCAAGGCAGGAGAAGACGCAGTCAGCGCACTAGCGATCGCCTACCGGGCCTACGCCCTCGCCCACCCCGGCCGCTACGCCTACGCCGTACGCGCTCCCACCCCCGGCGAGGATGCCCTCGAAGCAGCCGCAGCAGAGATTTTGTCGATCTTTGACGATGTCTTCGCCGGCTACGGCATCACCGGGACGGACTCGGTCGACGCGGCCCGGTTCGTGCGGAGTGCCATCCACGGCTTCGTCAGCCTGGAACTCGGCGGCGGGTTTGGACTGCCGCACTCAGCCGATACCAGCTTCTACCGACTCGTCGCCGCAATCAACCGGGCACTCTGTGACTGGTAAACACGACGTTCAGCGTCTACAGACGCCGGACACCGCTGTCTTGAACCCAACTCCCCCACCGACTGCTCGACGCCACCTGAGGCCTAGTGGCGGTCGAGACACCCGCACGATCCGGGCGGCAGGTAGGGAGATTTCGGAGTCGGCTATCGACTGCGCGGTGGCGCCCGGCTTGTCGGTCGATGTTGCGCCGCGGCTACCCGATTTGCCGTGCTCCGGACCGGGTCACGAGGCGGCCACGAACCTTGTGCAGCTGGGGCATGAGGCCGTAGATGACGATGGGGACCGCGACGGTGGCCAGGACGAAGGTTCGCAACACCGGCGGCAACATGGAGAGCCAGTCCCCTAGTGCGAGGTTGATCACGGTCAGGGTCGGGAAGACGGACAGCCAGATCATGAAGGCCAGCTGATGCTTTGTTGGCGGGCCCACCCTCGGCGGGGCCACGGTCGTGGTGGATTTTCCTGTGGCGTTGGACATGTCTTGCTCCTTGGTTGCTGCGGTCGGGAACTGGTGTGCGCTGCTGTTGATCAGGGCAGGAAGCCGTGCTGGTTGTCGTCACGGACGGCAACAGCGACGTCCTCGTCGACGAGGTCGGCGTTGATGGCGACCGCGGCGGCGGACCCTTCGCCGGCGGCGGTGATCACTTGGCCGCGCGGGTTGGTGACGTTGCCGGCGACCCACACGCCGGGCACGCTGGTCGCACCGTTAGCGCCGGTCACTACCCAGCCGTGCTCGTCGCGGTCGCACTCGAGCCTGACCAGCAGGTCGTTGTTCGGGATGAAGCGCGGCGGCACGAACACTGTCGCGCGAGAAATGACTCTGCCATCTGCCATCTGCACGCCGGTGAGGTGGTCGTCCTCGATCAGCACGCCGCTGACGACTCCTTCGACGACGCCGATGGCACGGGCGACGAGTTGAGAGCTTTGTGCTTCCGTCAGGGTGTCGACGGGGGCGAACAGGACGACGTCGTCGGACCACTGCCGGACGATCTGGACGTACCGGATGGTCTCCGGGCCGTTCCACAGCACGGCGAGCTTCTGGTCGGCTACCTCCCAGCCGTGGCAGTACGGGCAGTGCAGCACGTCCCGCGCCCACCTCTCGGCCAAGCCGGGTATGTCCGGTAGCTCGTCGCGTAGGCCGGTCGCCACAAGCAGGCGGCGCGCCGACACCCGCTCGCCATCGTCGAGGAGCACGTGGAACCCTGTCGGGCCGCACCGGATTAGGTCCTTGACGGCGCCAGCGGTGATGGTGCCGCCGTAGCTGTTCACCTCTTGTCGGCCGACGGCCAGCAGGTCGCCGGGCGGCATGCCGTCCCTGGACAGGAACCCGTGCATGTGCGTGGCCGGCGCATTGCGCGGGGCGCCCGCGTCGACCACGAGGACACGCCGCCGGGCCCGGGACAGCACCAGGGCCGCGGACAGTCCGGCGGCTCCGCCGCCGATGATTACTATGTCGTATCTCTCCATGTCCGCCACTGTGGTCGCACCCCGCCCACCTGACAACAAACGTTGCCATTTGTGGGAAGTACGCGGCGAAATGGATGCGTGAAGGACACGGCCACGCGGCTCGCACCACCCCTGAACCGGGTCGGCCCGCAGGACCTGCCGCGTGACCAGCGTGGCGTGACGCTGACCGCGCCGTCGGAGGGGACCGGCATATTCAGGATCATGCCTTGCCGCTGGAGAACGGGGCAGCGCGCCCTTGTTGCTGTCGTAGCCTTAGGATTTATACCCCGAGGGGGTACCTACGCTCACGTGTGGGGATAATCGCCTCGATACCCCCCTCGGGTGTGCGTAGTAGGCTGGCTGGGTACTGCCGGGGACAGGACGAGGAAGGTCGGGAGGTGCCGCTGTGCGAGGTTCCGCGGCTCTTCCTCGACACCTGACACCCCGATCCGCCGACTGGCTGCGCCGCGCCCTCCTGACGATGGCCTTGGGCCTTGTCGCGCTCAGCGTGATCGGGATGCATCAGCTGTCATCAGGCCACTCCTTCGCAGCGCCTGCGGTGGCAACTCAACAGCACGCGGCTGCAGGCCACGCCCACGCCGAGGCCCACGTCGGCGATCTCGCCCCTCGCAGCGGCGGAGCACATGACACGAAGGCGTCAGCCGAGGCCTGGGGCCCTGCGGAGGTCAGTGCAGGCAGCTCTGGTGGTCTGCTCGTCGACGGTGACGGCTGCGCTGGCTGTGCGAGCCACACGGCGTTCACGGTGTGCCTGCTGGCGCTCACTCTGCTGATGATGTCGTGGTGGCTGGCCCCACCGCGGGTACGGCCACTGCCCCCTCAGCCCAGGCGACTCCCCAACACCGTGGCAACGGTTGTTTCTCGACAGGTTCCACCACTGTCACTGGGAGAGCTCTGCATCCTGCGCACCTGAGCCACGTGCGCTAGTTCGAATGCTCTGACGAGAGTGCCGAGGCCCCTTGAGGCATGCCCAGGCGGTCGGCTCCTCGCTCAGGGGGCTCCCCCACACTGACACCGTTCGCCTATTAGAAAGAAACCACAGATGACAAAGCACTCTGCAGTGAAAGCAACCCTGACCGCCCTGACCTTGGGAGTGACCTTGGGCCTCGCGGGCTGCGGCAGCAACGACGCCGGTGGCACCAGCGGCATGGACCACGGTTCGGCTTCCCCTTCGATGTCGCAGATGCCCTCCAGCAGCGCACCGGCCAGTGAAACCGCCGCGGCGCAGTTCAACGACGCCGACGTGATGTTCGTCCAAGGGATGCTCCCCCACCACAGCCAGGCCGTCGAGATGAGCGACGGCCTGCTGAAGAAGCCCGGCATCAGCGCCGAGACAACTGCCTTGGCCAAGCAGGTCAAGGCTGCCCAGCAGCCCGAGATCACCACCATGGAAGGCTGGTTGAAGGCCTGGGGGGAGAGCGCCGACGGAGGCACGGGCCACGGCGGCATGGGTGACGACGGGATGGCCACCGACGCTGACATGAAGAAATTCGACCAGACCTCCGGCGCTAGTGCGGAGAAGGTGTATCTGGAGATGATGACCGCGCACCATGAGGGCGCGATCACCATGGCCAATGCCCAGATCCAGGGCGGCGAGAACCCAGACGCCGTTCAGATGGCCAAGGACATCGTCTCCACCCAGCAGGCCGAGGTCGACACCATGAAGAAGATGCTCGCCAGACTGTGAACCTGCGTAGGTCGGGAGGGGCTTCCCGGCCCCTCCCGAACCTCGCTGACACCATCACCTGTCGTACCTGTTCTGTTCTGGCGTTGTGCTCATGCGGCTGGGAAAGCCCACGAACTGCTGATGCGGTTGTGTCGGTGCTCGCGCAAGGCTCCCGCAGCCAGCCAGTCTCGGCCTGATCGAGTCCCAAGACCCAGCTGGGACCTTGACCGACAAGTCCTTGTCCTGAGGCGACTTCCACAGGTGCTTGCCACCACGAAGACAGGCGTTGTCCGGCTGGTCGACAAGACGCCGACCGCCATAGACGCATCAGCCCCATCCGCGTTCTTCGACTGGCCCACCGCCTGGCATGTAGCCAGAGCCAGGGGTCTCGACGAACGGCCTTCACCGCGTCATCGAGGGTGCATACCACCTGGCTTGATCGTGGACGAAAAGGGCGCAGGCGCGACCACCGAGCGATCCCTCGCCACGCCGGGACTGCAGCTCTCATCTGCGTCCCCGGTGCGAACCTTCCGGTCAGCCTCCGTTGAGGTGGCGGCCGCCCGCATATCGGGTGACGACCAGGGCGAGCAAGGCCACCGCAGCCGCGAGTGCCCACCACGCCACCAGGCTGGCGTTGCCCTGCAGTTGCGACAGGAAGAACTTGGTGAAGCTGTTGAAAGCCGCGTGAAAGATGAGAACGATCGGCAGGCTGGCCTGCGTGCTGTTGTAGAGCCATGCCAGCAGGACCGCTTGGGCCATGACATAGATGACGAACTGAACCAAGGGTCGCTCGCCTGGGTCGGACACGAGCTCGGGAAGGTGCCAGGGCAACCACACCAGTCCCACCAGCAGGGCCGCCCTTAGTTCAGTCCGGCCACGTTGTAGTCGTGGGAGTAGAAACCCGCGCCACCCCAGTTCCTCAAAGAGACCAACGACGACGCACGTGACCACAAGGTTTGCGGCGAGCTGCAGCAGGTCGGATGACTCCCACCGTGGGATCGACGCCCCCGCCATCACAGCTGCGCCGAAGGCAGCGGCCGCGACGAGGAAGGGTGCTCCCAACGCGACGCCGTACCATCCCGGATGGACTCTCCAGCGGGCGAGCTGACCCAGCAGGGAGAACAGTCCGGCCCGTCCACCTGCCAGCAAGGCGACCAGGACGGCGGCCAATCCTGGTCCGAAGGGAACCATCGGACTGCTGTCTGGATTCTTCAGTACAAGCGGCCAGATGCTCCAGGAGATCAGGTAGGCGAACACAAGGTAGGCCGCGACCTCGCGCCGATGGGTGTTGGGGCGGTGCCCCCGGATCCTGCCCGCCCGCCCGTCGGTTTCGGAATCCGTGCCGAGGTGCGGGGAAGTTGGCCCGTCAACTGACCTAGAGAAGGTGTTCATCTGCTTCGTCCTTGCGGGGAGTGAGTGGAGGGGGGAGGTCACGGTTGCTAGACGTCGTGGCGCTTGAGGACCCGACCTGCGGCGATGAGGGCGACGACGGCGTACCCGAGGTAGACGGTGAGGCCGGCCCAGGCCGGCAGCGCGCCTGCGCCGGGCGTCACCTGCGTCATGGCGGCGACAGCGTTACTAGGCAGGAACGGCACAACCTTGGCCGCCACGACCTGCGGAAGCAGTGCCATGAAGCTGGGGACGAGGTAGAGCAGCGCAAACAAGCTGAACACAGCGCCGGCTGTGTTGCGCAGCAGCCAGCCGAAGCCGGTGGCCAGCGCTGCCGTGACACCGAGCGCCAGCGCGGTCCCGACCAGGCTCCGCGCCACCTCCGGAGTGAAGGGCGAGATGGACAGTCCTTGAGTGGCCACGACGGCGCTGGCCACAATCAGTGCAAGCACCGATGCGATCAGGCTTGCGGCCATAGACCCCGCTGCCGCAACAACGGCCTTGCACCAGACCAGCGGCAGCCTGCTCGGGACCGCTGTGACCGACGGCCGAATGGTCTTGCTGCGATACTCACCGGTGACTACCAGTACGCCAAGCGCGATTGCGGCTAGCTGGGCGAGACCGGCGCCAGCGAAGGCACCGCCGGTCGGGTCAGCAGCGAGCGCCTCAGCGGCGGGCGGGTCCAATCGGACGAGAAGGCCGACTGCACTGAAGGCGCTTCCGCCGACGAGGGCCACCATGATGACGACCAAGCACCAGATGCTGGAACGCAGGCTGCGGAGCTTGATCCACTCAGAAACCAGCACCCTGCCCGAGGTGACTCTGAGGACTCCTTCGCCCTCGGACGACGACGCCTTTTGGTCGTCGTTGGTGCGGTTCGCTCGGTTCATTACGGTCATGCGGCGGCCCTCCCGGGGGTCGAAACGGGGATTGCTTGAAATTCGGTGTGCTGCTGCACCAACGCCAGATAGGCGTCTTCGAGTGATGCTGTCGTCGTCGTGACGTCGTGCAGGACGATGCCGGCCGCGAATGCTTCTTCGGCGATCGCAGCGCTGGAGAGTCCGGAGATGGTCAACGAGTCCCCGGCTCCCGCGGTAACGGTGACCCCGGGGCCTGCCAGGAGTCCAGCCAGTTCGCCCGCCCGCGGGCTTTGGACGCGCACCGACGGCTCCGACGAGGCGGTGAGCTCGGCGATCGACACGTCGGCCAGCAGCCTGCCCCGACCGATGACGATCAAGTGGTCGGCGGTCAACGCCATCTCGCTCATCAGGTGCGAAGAGACGAAGACGGTCCGGCCCTCGGCGGCCAGCCCGCGCAACAACCCCCGAATCCATCGAATGCCGTCGGGGTCCAGCCCGTTGACAGGCTCATCAAGGATCAGCACTGCCGGCTCACCGAGCAGGGCAACGGCGATCCCTAGGCGCTGACCCATGCCCAGGGAGAAACCACCGACCCGCTTGCCTGCGACTTCGGTGAGGCCCACCTGCGCGATCACCTCATCCACCCGACGCCGCCCGATGCCATGGGTGGCAGCCAGTGCACGCAGGTGGTTGCGGGGGCTACGGCCCGGGTGCGCTGAGGACTCGAGCAGCGCCCCCACGATCGACATCGGTGCGGGGTGCTCGGCGTAGCGGCGCCCTTGGACCACCGCCTGTCCCCGGGTCGGGTGGTCCAGTCCCAGGATGGCCCGCATGGTGGTGGACTTCCCCGCCCCGTTGGGCCCGAGGAAGCCGGTGACGACGCCTGGTCGGACGGTGAAGGTCAGGTCCGTCACGGCGGTCTTGCCGCCGTAGACCTTGGTCAGCTCTTGGATCTCGATCATGCGTACTCCTCGAAGTTGGTTGCTACTTCGAGGTTGGCTCAGCCGGCTTTCAGGTGGCACCGACAGTGGCCCGGACAGTACCCAGACACTTAGTAGTGTCCGGGTAGCCCTCCGTCCGGTCCTGCCGACGCGTCGCGGCGGCGGCGGCGGCGCCTAGCCTGGGCGCCCCTCCCGCTTCAAGGCGAAACCGACCGTTGCGTCCAGATCCAGTCCACGTCCGCTGTCCACGGCGTCGTCGTATGCGTCATCGCCGATCGCCGCTCGTGCCTGTCGTTCCGCTGCTAACCGCAGCGACTCGTCGGGAATGTAATACCCGTAGACCGTCGCACCGGCGGTCTCGCGCAGGCTTTGCGCGGCTCCCAGCAGGACGGCCACCCGTTGCGCCGCTTGGTCTGCAGACTCAACCACGGCCAGCGTGTCCAGGAAGTACGTGAGGTTGGCCGAGTCGTGCGTCTCGTGCGACATCAGGATCCCTTCCTCGAGATGCCGCCGTGCGGCGGCGTGGTGACCCAAGGCGATCGCGGCCTGAGACAGGTTGTACAGGGCGACGTACGTTGCCAGTCGATCCCCGCGCTGCCGCGCCAGCGCGATACCGGGCTCGATTTCAGTGACCGCACCTGCCGGATTACCTCGCAGCAAGAAGACCGTGCCAAGGAAAACGTGCACCATGGAGGCCAGCCACTCCCCGGACTTGCCCGCCCCCGCAGCATGCCCGAGCGCCGCTCGAAAATCATGCTCGGCAGCAGTCAGGTCACCGGCCCCCATGGCCGCGAGACCGGTGCCGGCTAGCCCACGGCAGGTGACGTCCGCGTCGTGATCCTGGGCGCCCAGGCGAAAGGCTTCGGCCCAGTGCTGTTGGCCAGCCGCGAGGTCGCCGCCGGCGTAGGACAACGTTGCGGCCACAAGATGCACACGAGATAGCACGTCATTGGGCAAGTTTCTTTCCAGGCAGGCATCTGAGTAACGCCGCCCGACCGCTGACTGGCTGCGCAGCCACCAGTACAGCCACATGGACCAGACGATTCGCCCTGCGGTCGCACCGTCTCCGCAGGCCAAGGAGCGCTCGATCGCCACCATGATGTTCGCCTCGTCAGCCTCTGTGCGAGCCAGCCAGAGCAACTGGTCGGCCCGTTGAAAGCCAACGGCGGCCCGATGCGTCAGCGCTTGGTAGACCTCAGCGTGCGCCCGCCCGGCCCGCTCCGCTTCCCCACCAATCAGCAGACTCCGTGCGTACTGATACACCGGCTCCAACATGTCGAAGCGATGCTCACCGGCAGCATCCGTCCCCACGATGACCAGCGACTGCTCAACGAGCGTCTCCAACAGGCCCATCAGGTCGCCGAGAGGGCCGGTACTCGCCTTCGCGGTCACATCCTCGATCGCTGCCAAAGTGGCGCCGCCGCGAAATGCGCCGAGCAGCCGGAAGAGCCACTGCTGTTCGGGTGTCAGCAGGGCATAACTCCAGTCGAGAGTGGCCCGCATCGTGCGC
This sequence comes from Propionibacteriaceae bacterium, assembly GCA_035634295.1. Taxonomy (GTDB): domain Bacteria; phylum Actinomycetota; class Actinomycetes; order Propionibacteriales; family Propionibacteriaceae; genus Microlunatus. The sequence goes on from DASQDG010000021.1 coordinate 88,510, forward strand.
TGACGTTCAGGAAGGTCGCGGGCGACACCGTAGGAGCTGCCGTCCATCTGGCTCAGCCGATCCAGTAATGCCTGCGGCGTCAGGAGTCGGAGCCGTGCCGTCGCCAGTTCCAGGGCCAGCGGCAGACCGGCCACCCGTTGACAGAGCTGCTGCAGCGCCCGTACGTCCTCAGAGTTCATCTCGAGCGACGGCGAGACAGCGCGGGTCCGGTCTAGCACCAGGGCCCCAGACGCCGAAGCGGCGAGTTCGTCAACCGTCATCACCCCGGGAGCTGGGAGGGCGAGCGGGTGCACCGGGTACTCCTGCTCGGCCCTCAGCCGCAAGGGAGACCGGCTCGACACCAGGACCGTGATGCTCGGACACCCGGACACGAGCTGATCGATGTCGGTGGCTGCGCTGAGCAAGTGCTCGAAGTTGTCGAGCACCAGCAGCAGGCGCAGCGCGCTGAGATGCGTCGACACCGCTGACAAGGCATTGGGGCCGTCGCTCCCAACTAAGTTCAATGCCCTACCTATGCAGGGGACAACTCCGGCGGCGTCATTCAAGGCCGCGAGGCCGACGTGCACGGTGCCGTCCGGGTAGTCGGCGGCCAACTCCTCAGAGACCGCAGCCGCCAGTCGGGTCTTGCCGACTCCACCGGGCCCAGTCAGCGTGATGAGCCGCGCGGGTCCGGACCGAGCAAGCAGGCAGACGCGCTCAAGATCCTCGTCGCGCCCGAAAAGCGGGGTGGCCGGCACTGCTAGCTTGAAACGACTGGGTGGAGAGCTCGGCCGCGCTCGCGACGCTTCGGGCACAACTCTCAGTGCCGCGCGCGTCGAGCTGTGGCGCTTCGGGACGGCAGTGATCAAGCCGGCCCGCTCGACGTCGGAGAGGCCGAGCGCATCGGCGATGGACCGGACCGTGTGAGGGTAAGGCCGAGTTCGAGTGCCGCGTTCCAGGGCGCTAATGGCGTGCGTGGTGACGCCGGAGCGCTCGGCGAGCTCTTCTTGAGTCATGCCGGCTCGTTCACGCAGCGTTCGGAGTCTGTCCCCGAAGCGGTCGGGTTCCTGCCTCGCATGCTCAGGCACTCGCTGATTCTAGTGCTTGGCGGCTCGTGAAGCAGGGGTATGCGACCTTCTCGATCCGGCCCTGGAATCGGAGCCGAAACCGGCGAGCTCGCC
>DASQDG010000022.1:0-3082 GCA_035634295.1 Propionibacteriaceae bacterium
CTCGACCGTCAGCGGCGGTGGGGAGGCGTAGTGCGACAGCGGCTCGGCGACCCCGTAGAACATCAGCCCGATGCCCATACCGGCGCTGAACATCATCGCGATCCACGAGATGGTGCGGAACTCCGGCCGCTCGTCGTCCCGACCCAGCGGAATGCGCCCGTACTTGCCGGCCGCCAGCCAGATGACGAAGATCACCAACGTCGACGCCAGCAGCACGAACAGCCAGCCGAGATTGCCGGTGACCCAGCCGAGAACCGAACCACTCACGGTGCCCAGGCCCGTGGGAGTGACGAAGCCCCAGGCGACGAAAGCCAGCGCCATGACCGCGGCGACGGCGAACAGGACCTTGTCCACGGCCCAGTGCCGATCGGCGACGCAGGGTGGCGGCTCGGCGAGAGCCGGGTGAGTCCCCGTCACTGACACATCCGTGACCCTGACCGCTGAGGGCCCCTCCCCCGACCCACCGGCTCCACTGCCAGCCGTCGGACCAGCCCCAACGGCCTCCGACTCGCTCAGCTGGCGGGAGGGCGAGGGTTGCTTGCTGCGCGGTTGCTCCATGACACTCCCCAATCCTGTTGCGTCATTCGAGACCGACTTCGCATGAGGGAACCAGAGGGCCTGTCACAGAACAAGAGTCCGGTGTGATTCTTTGCACAGTCTCGCCGCGACGAGACCCTGCGTCACGGGTGCGTGACGAGGCGGACAGTCGGTCACGGCCAGCCGGCCGATTCATCATTCCCCGCGACGCCATCCCGGTCCACGCCGCGGCCGCCGGGACCACAGGTAGGAGCCCGCCCGCGGATGGGCCACCCACCCCCGGGGGCCACTCGTCCTACGCCGTCACCGCGGGCATCTACAGCCACGTCGGTCCCGCCCAGCAGCGTGAGGCGGCATATCAGCTCGACGAGGCGCTCCGGTGGTGATCGTCGCTGTACTCCAGTCGCGTTGCTGCACCCGTTGCTGTGCTCACGCGAGAGGCGGGTCCGCCTTCTGGGCCGACCCGCCCCTGAGCTGCGGTTTCACTGTCGGCCTGACCAGCATGACCAGCCGAGAGCGCTCCGGTCGGCCGGGTGCGGGCAAGACCGATCCGGTTGATGCGGTCGCGATCACCCGGATCACCGCCCGCGAGCCGAACCTGCCTGCGGTACGGCTGGCGGTCGGTCAGGCCGCTGACCTGCGGGCGCTGGCCGACTACCGCGCTCAGCTGGTCGCCGAGCGGACCGCGCTGGCCAACCGCACCCACACCGAGCTGCACGGCCTGCTGCCCGGCTACCAGGCCGAGATCCCGCGGCTGACCGCACCTACGTTCATCGCTGCCGCCAAGGCCGGCTCGCCGTTGAGAGCAGCGTGCCGGCGCAGCTGATCCGCCGCCGGCTGATTCGGCTGGCCGAGCTGACTGCAGAGATCCGGGAGGTTGCCGCGATCATCAACGCCGCGGTGGCCGAGGTGACGACAGGGCTGACCGGCCTCCACGGCCTCGGTCCAGTTGGCGCCGCGACCATCCTCGGCGAGGTCGCCGACGTTCGCCGCTACCGCTCCCGGCACGCCTTCGCCGCGGCCAACGGCACCGCCCCGCTCCCGGCCTCCTCTGGGCGCACCACGAGGCATCGGCTCAACCGCTCGGGCAACCGCACCTGAATCGGGTGCTCTACACGATGATGATCACCCAGACCCGCGCCGACACCGAAGGCCGCGCCTACTACCTGCGCAAACGCGCCGAAGGCAAGACCGGCCGCGAAGCGCGGCGCTGCCTGGAACGACGACTCTCCGACGTGGTCTACAGGACGCTGCAGGAAGACCTCGCCGCCGGCCGAGCACCCACCGCAGCATGAAGACGGTGAGCGCGGCAGCGGCACAAGGGACGCGTCTTCACGGCCAAGGCCAACTGCGCGACAGGTTCTCAGTCCCAGGCCTGCTCTTCGCTGCGGCCAGTCCACCGCACTCACCGCCGGCCGAGACGCTACGCCCGACCGGCGTTGACACACAGGAGCTCATGTCGGTTCGGCAAGGCGGACGCCTCGGACGCGCGCTGAGGTCGCCGCGCCCTGGCAACGAGCACCAGACGAGGAACCGGCGACCGCCGCTCAGCATCGGCCTCGGATCAGTCGCGGGAGCGACGGCGGAAGGCCGAGACGGCGAGCGGAGCGAAGATCGCCGTCAGGACGAGCGACCAGCCGATCGACACCGCGACCGGGTTCTGCAGCGGCCACGCGGCATCCGACGCCGCGGGCGGGCCGTTGCCCCACAGCTCCCGGCAGGCCTGGGTGACCGCTGAGACGGGATTCCACTCGGCGATGGCCCGCAACCATGCGGGCATGCTCTCCGGCGGCGCGAACGTGTTGGCGACGAAGGTCAGCGGGAACATCACCGTGAACATGAAGCCCTGCACGGCCTCGACGGTCCGCATCATCGACCCGACCCAGATGCCCAGCCAGATCAGCGCGAAGCCGAACAACAGCAGGAGCAGGAAGGCGAGCAGCCCGTCCACGACCCCGTTGCGGATCCGCCAGCCGATCAGCAGGCCGGTCAGGGCCATCACGGCGACGCCGATGCTGGAGTGGATCAGGCTCGAGATGCTCCGGCCGACCAGAACGGCCGACCGCGCGATGGGTAGGGACTTGAACCGGTCGACGATCCCCTTCTGCAGGTCGCTGGTCAGGCCCATGGCCACGATGGCAGACGAGAACACCATGGTCTGGACCATGATCCCGGGGAGCAGGAACTCCTTGTAGTCGGCGCCTCGCACCGCGATCGCCCCGCCGAAGACGTAGGCGAACAGCAGCACGAACATCACCGACTGCACCGTGACGTCGAGCAGCATCTCGGGCATCCGGCGGATGTGCAGCAGGTTGCGCCAGACGATGGTCGACGACGCCCGCAGCAGGGACGGCGGGGAGATCGGCGGCCGGGTGGCCGGCGCCCGGGTGGCCTGGACGGCGGTCATGGAGCGACTCCCTCGGTCGTCAGGTCTGCGGCGTCCTCGGCCTCGGCCCGGTGCCCGGTGAGGTGCAGGAAGACGTCGTCCAGGCTCGGCCGGGCCAGGCCCAGGTCGTCGAGCTCGATGCCGCTGGTCTCGAAGACC
>DASQDG010000023.1:0-7340 GCA_035634295.1 Propionibacteriaceae bacterium
TACTTGCGCAAACGGGCACGCCCGGCCTCACGCCGCTGGACGCCGACGTTGACGCGCTCCTCTGACAGGGTCATGGCATCGTCGGTGGTTGGGCCGGAGGTGTCGTGGCCGACCGTGTCGCGATCGCTGCTGAAGTCGCGGTCGTTGTCGTTGTCGCGATCGTTGTCGCGGCCGCCGAGCTTGTCCTTGGCCCGGTCGATCAGGCCCCCGTCCTTGTCACCGTCATTGTCGCGATCGCGGTCGACCCCGCCGCCGACAAAGCCGCTGGTGGTGTCGTCGTGGTCACGATCGGTGGTGACGTTGTCGTTGTCGTAGTCGCGACCGGCGGTGTTGCCACCGGAGAGCCCGTAGTAGCTGTAAAGGGTTTCCTCCTCCTCCGGGCTCAGGGCGCCGTCGGCGTCGACGCGCGGGGCGTCCTTGACGGTGGCCTTGTCGTAGTTGACCTGAACGTTTGAGCCGCTGATGTTGGCACCCTGCAGCGGGACGAAAGACTCTGACGTGCCGAACAGGCCGGTCTTCGCGGTCACCCAGGTCGGGTCACCGGTGGTGTCGTCGACGTAGATCTGACCGATCGAGCCGATCTTCTCCCCTCCGCTGGTGACGACGTCGCCGTGGCCTTGGGCGATGCTGGACAGCTGGTCTGTTGAGATGGTGATGATGACTCCTCAGGTTGGACAACAATTTCGTACGTAGGCTAGTGCCACACGGTTTACGTTGTAAACCGCGACCCCCCCAACATAACAAGGCTCGGGTAATCAGGTCGCGGGGGGCCCATCCTGGCCCACCCGGTTACCGGTTCGTAACAACAGAGGTCGAAAATGAACGCATGACCTCCCGACAGGTGCACGTGGGCTGCGAGTTCGTCTATAAGGCCTCCCAGGACACGCCGACGGTCTTCCAAGTGAGCCCGCTGGCCGACCAGAAGCCGACGCTGGCCGACGAGCGCTGGACGCTGGACCCGGACCGGCCGACCCACACCTATTCCGACATCTATGGCAACCCCTGCCTGCGGGTCACCCTGCCCGCGGGGCGCTCGGTGCTTGGCTACTCGGCCGTTGCGACGGTGCCCGACGCCACGGAGGACGTGGACGAGGACGCGCCGGAGCTGCGGGCCGAAGACCTGCCCGATGAGGTGCTGCTCTACACGCTGCCCAGCCGCTATGTGCTGCCCGACGTGCTCGGTCGCGAAGCCTGGGGACACTTCGGCACGATGGCGCCGGGCTATCGCCGGGTGCAGGCGATCTGCGACTACGTTTTCCACCACCTCACGTTCCAGTACGGCAGCAGCACCCCGCTGTCGACCGCCGCCGACGTGCACGCTTCGGGCTACGGGGTGTGCCGCGACTTCACCCACCTGGCCATCTCGCTCTGCCGGGCGCTCAGCATCCCGTCGCGCTATGTGTTCGGCTACCTGCCGGAGATCGAAGTCGACAAGAGGGTGCCGGTGATGGACTTCGCAGCCTGGATGGAGGTCTACCTGGGCGACCGCTGGTGGACCTTCGACACCCGCAACAACGCTCCGCGCAAGGGCCGGGTGCTGATCGGCCGCGGCCGCGACGCCTCGGACGTGGCCATGGCCACCACCTTCGGCGCGCCCTACCTGGAGGAGATGACCGTGATCGCCGAGGAGCTTCCGCCGGTCTAGCTGAGCCCGGTCGCCGTCGCCGTAGTGACCGCATAGTGCAGGCTGACGAAGGACCCCCCGAACTGCTTGGCTGACAGCAGCCGCAGCGGTGGTGTGACGATTCGGCGCGGCAGCAGCGGCGCGCCCGCGCCCAGGGTCACCGACGCGACGCCCAGGATGATCTCGTCCAGCAGGCCCGCATCATGGAACTGCCCGACCAGGTCGCCGCCGCCGACCAGCCAGATGTTGCGGCCCTGGGCTGCGGCCACCATCTCGGCGTGCACCGGCGCAACGTCACCGGAGACGAAGCGGATGTCGGCACCCTCGAGTTTGGGCAGGTCGCGGCTGCTGAACACCCAGCACGGCATGTCGTACTCCCACTGGCTCGGGTCGTCGCGGAGGGCGGTGTGGTCAAGGATCCACTCGTACGTGGTGGAGCCCATCGCCAGGGCGCCGACCTCAGCCATGAACCGGGGGTACTCCTGGTCCATGCCCGGCGCGTCGTTCATGCTGAACAGCCACTCCAAGGAGTTGTCGGCGTCGGCAATGTAACCGTCGATGCTGGTCGCCGTGTAGTACTGAGTCGCCATCTGCTCAGGGTGCTGACTCGGTGGGGGCCGGGTCAAGGGGCACCGGGCTCAGTGGTGCATCGGGTCAGGCGAGACGCGCTCGGACCCGACCCTCCATCACCTGCTGCAACAGCGTCACCGTCTCGGGATTGAGGTCGGTGCCCAGTGAGCGGGCCTGCGCGGCCAGCTGCAGGGTCAGCCGCTCGGTCTCCGGCACGTTACCGGCCAGATGCTCGGTCCGAATCCGGGCGGCCGTCAACAGCTCGTCGCCAGGAGCGGCCACCAGCGCCCGAGCGGCAGCCCACCGCGCGAGGTCCACATCGCCGTCGCTCAACGCGCGGCCGGTCAGCTGCACGCCGATGTCGCGGATAGCGGAGACCATGTCGGTGCGCAGCTCCTCGGCCCAATGCCACTGCCCGGGCGCAGCGTCGGCGAGCGGGGCTCCCCGGACCAGCTCCAAGGCCGCCCGAAGTCCTGGGGTGCTGGTCACGTTGACTCCAGCTGCGGTGAGGATCTGCAGCCGTTGCCAGTCCGAGCTCACCGATGGGTGCAACAGGATGCGCCCGGTATAGGCGTCGGGGAGGTAGGGCTGCCCTTGGTCGTCGGCTCCCAGCCAGCTGCGCAGGCGGCTCATGTTTGACCGTCGGGTTCCCTCGGCCACGACCAGTGCGGCCGCCATGGCTTGTGCGGAGGTGCCCGGATGCTCCAGCAGCCAACCGCAGTATTCGAGGCACTGTTTGCCGGCCCGAGGCGGTGGTGTGCCGGTGGCCCCGACCAGCTCGACAGGTCCCAGAATCCGCAGGATGGGGTGGTGCGGCCGCAGGTCCTCTGCCGCCGACTCCTGCATCACGCTCGACTCCTCTTCTTCCTCCGCGCCTTCACCGCCCCAACCCCCGAATCGCTTGCCGAGGAAGGTGACGCTTCCCGGCGGCGCAGCTGAGTGTCCGACGATCGGTGGGCCCTCGTCGGCGGCCCACCAGGGTGCCGGCGTCGTCGCGTCGGACCCCGTACTGGCGACGAGTTGCAGCACAGAGGTGGCCGCTGGCGCGGGCAATAGCTGCGGCTCGAAGGTGAGCCCCAGCGGTTCCAGCTCGGCGGCCCAGGCGGCAGCACCAGCATTGGGGTCAGCGGTCAGCCGAAGAACGGCGGGGGCTCCATCCAACGGTGCGCTGGTCACCGCCGCCAGCGTCGTCCGAGGCTGTGCCGTCGCCAGGGCTATCAGCCGCTGGCTCTGCCCGGCGGTCAACGTTTCGTGCACCAGCACGATCTCGGGCACCCACGCGTCGGCGAGGTCCGGGTCCAGCCGGTGCTGACCCAGCACCTGGTGCGGGGCATGTGCCCGCTGCGCCTCGGCCCGCCGTTCAAGGCGCAGGAGCAAGCCGTCGATATCGTCTGTCCGAGTCACATTGTGCTTGCCGAGCGCCTCCGGCCACGCGACGTCGCTGCCCACCAGAGTGAGCACCAGCTCATCGGCCCACGGGGTAAAGGACAACTCGGCGGCCAGAGCGGCTAGCACGTCCTGAGGCACCTGTGGATCCGCGCAGTCCAGTGCCAACAGCCCCCAGGTCTCGAGATCGACCAGCACCTGGTTACCTCTTCGGTCGCGTCCGAGGGTGGCGAGCGCCGGATAGGGCCGAGCTGCTCGGTCGACGCCGGGCACCGAGGCGAGGTAGTCAGCGTCGACCTGGTCGAGCAGCCAGCTCTGCCCAGCAACCCTGAAGCCGACTGGGGCTGCGGGAATCGGACCGGCGAACGCGAGCTCCAGCCGCTCCCGGCCGAGGGCGATCGACGCCAGTGCAGGCAGTGGCACCGACTCGCGGTGACAATGAGCGGCCAAGGCGCGCAGGGCGAGGTCAAGTACGCCGGGACTGAGCGGCTGCTGCCGGTGGCCCAGAGCTGTCTCCACCGCTTGCGCCGGCGGTGGGGGATGAACGATCCGTCGCCCCGCCGGCCTGGTCTGCAATTGGGCACGCCGTCGGAGCGACAATCCGGCCAACACCGACGCCGCCAGCAGCCCACCGACCGCGCCAACTCCCAGGCCTACGTCAACCCGAGCCTGGTCTGAGGTTTGCGCGTCGGCAGGGGTCTGGTCGGACGGCACCGACCGCGCGGTGGGCGTAGCTGTCGCAGACGAGGGGGACCGCGCGGCCTCGGTGCCGTGGGCGGCGGTCGGAACCGAGGCCGTCGGAACCGGCGCGGTCGGAACCGGCGCGGTCGGAACCCGCGCGGTCGGAACCCGCGCGGTCTGAACCGAGGCGGTCGGAACCGGCGCGGTTCCGGGCGACCGAAGCTGTCGGTTCGGCTCCGACGCGGATGGCGCGGCGCCCTGGGCACGACGGTTGGTCCGCGGGTTCTCCTGGTCCTGCTCAACGGTGCGCTGCGGCTTCTGCGTGCCCTCGGTCGACCGCAGGCCGGGGACCCGGATCTCAGTGCCGATGTCGATCTCGTCGGGGTCTTCGATCTTGTCTCGATTGGCGTCGAAGACATCCTTCCACCGGTCCGCTCGGCCGTAGGCCCGCTCGGCGATGGAACTGAGGCTGTCGCCTTGTGCGACAGTCACCAGATCCGACCCGGGCAACGCGCGATCAACATCTGGAATCACCAACCGCCAGCCGGGCTGCAGTTGGTCGGGGCCTCCGGTGAGCACGTCGGGATTGGCCGTGGCGATCTTGCGCCAGTCACGGCCCTGCCCGTAGTAGCGCTCGGCCAGGCTCCATAGGTCGTCACCTCGTTGCACCTGGTGAGTCACCGGTCGCGCTGAGTCCCGCGCCGACGCAGGCTTGGTCGCCACCACAGCCGAAGTCACCGCCAGCGGCTCCGGTGCCCTCTCCGGCCTTGCTGGTTGCACGTTGGCGGAGGGCGCAGATGCCGGGGCCGGTGAGGCGGCAGGCGGGCTGGCGTGCGCTCCGGCCGGGAGCGCCAGCAAGGCAATGACGGCAAGGAGCAGACCTGAGACCAGCCGCTGCGGGCCGGCGAGCCCGGGCAACCGAAGGCGAACTCGCGAACCCGAGAGCAGGCGGACAAGCTCGGCGGCCAGAGACAGCGCAAAAGTCAACCAAGCCAGCCATCCGATAACGGTCACCAGGCCCAGCAGCACGGTGCCGTCGTCGCGACGCAGAAGGGCCTCGACCAGGCCCGTCCAGGACACTTGGTCCGGAAGTGGGTTGCCGCCCAGTAGCACCAGAGCCGCCGGGATGCCGACGACCAACACGGCCAGGATGACCAAGGCCACCAGACCCTTGATCAGCCGCATCTGCCACCCTGCTTACGCGTCTCCCCAGGCACCACTCGACCCTGCCGGACTGCGAGCCTGCGGTGGACCCCGAAGTGTTGTCCGTTAGTCGCAGGTGTTGTGCGGTTCTTGTTGGTGTTGTCCTCGCTGCGTCGCCGTCTCAATTGCTGCGTCACCCCAGCACGATCTTCATCAGGGGCGGCACCATGAAGATCAACCCGAAGATCAAGGTGGGCAGGGTCATGTACAGCGTCATCCCCTCCGCAGCTGCGCTGGCCGCCATCTGCTCTGAGGTGAGGTGGGCGTCGCGGAGCTCTCGTACTCGAGCTCGCAAAGCCCCTGACAGTGACGCGCCGGTCTCGTCCAGCTGCATGACGTCGGCGATGTCGGTGAGCTCGGGCAGCTGCAGCTCCTCGGCCAGCCGCCGCAGCTCGCTGTACGGTGACTGTTGCTCTAGTTGGGCACGCTGAAGGGAAACCCGGATCTGGGCGAAGATCGACACCTCACTCAAGGCGGCGGCGTTGTGCAGGGCCTGGGTGGCCGACGCGTTCGCGAGCCGCTCGAGGGTGACCAGGTCGAAGTAGACCAGCAGAGCCTCCACGGCGCCCGCCCGAACCGTGCTGGTGGCCGTGTGCAGTAGAACGTTGGGGACGAGGTACCCGACGACCGCACCTAGCACCGCGCCGAAGGCGGGCAGCGTGGGCGAGGGAGGGCCAGAGCCCATCATCAGTGACCAGGTCGAGGCGAGGGCGGCGGGCAGAAAGGCCCCAACGAGAGCCATCACCACCTTGTCGCTGTAGAACTCAGCGATCGACTTGTCCTGTAGTCGAAGATTCTGTCGCTGCCGGTCGGTCAACCGAAGCAACGAGTGGCGGTAGGCGTAGGCACCGAGCTTCTCGGATCTGCTCGTGGTCGGACCCAGGTCGCGAACCTCGTCCCACGAAGACTGCCCGCTCCGTGGGTCGTCCGTGATTCGGCTGAGCGCGTCCTCCAGCCTGGGCGTCACCGGCAGCAGCGCGACGATGAGAGCGACGAATCCACCGGCGAGAAGAGCGCCCGCGAGCAGCGCAAGCGGCGTGGTCATGTGGTGTGTCCGACGAGGATGCGGTCCCTCGGCCGGGACTGAGCCCGCCGACGCATCAGCAGCAGCGACCCGAGGTACAGGGTCACCAAAACGGCCAGAATGAGCTGTCCCAAGGGCGTACCGTACGGCTGAAAGTAGCCGCGGGCGAAGACGAAGCCGGCCGTCAGTGTGACGAGTGTGATCATGGTCACCTGCCGGACGACCACGTATGGCTTGGCTCGCTCGGTCTCGATCACGCGTCGGCCCCGGAGTTGCGCTTGCAACGAGTCCGCCAGGGCCGCCAAGATCTGCGACGCTCCGCTGGAGCCTCGATTTGCGGCCAGGATGAGCGACGCGATCACGGCGTCGGCGTCTGGTGAGTCAAGCGCATCGGCGAAGCGCGTCAGGGCATCCCTGGTGTCCCATCGGTTGTTCAGCCGCGACACCAACAGCGCGAGCTCATCGGCCAGCAGTTCGGGCGCGGTTCGGCGGGAGATCCGGATGGCGTCGGTGATCGACCGGCCGGTTGTCAGGGCCGAGGCGAGTGAACGCACCCACCGGTCAAGGGCCTCGAGCAACAGCACGTCTCGGGCCTTCGGCATCACCAGCAGATAGGGCAGCGCGAAGGCCAGCAGGGGCACCAACGCCACGGCGATTACCCAGCCGGTGACGGCGGCCACTGCAAAGCCGACGACCACGGTGATCACCAGCACGCTGTCGCGGCGCCGCCCTCGCCGGCCCGGCGGTCGTCGCGTCACCCGACCCCACAATGCTGTCGCTGACGACTCGCCTCGACGCCGCTGGGGCCAGGAGCGCGACATCCCGGCCAGGAGCGCGAGCATGCCACCCACC
>DASQDG010000024.1:0-1985 GCA_035634295.1 Propionibacteriaceae bacterium
CACCATCGGCGAGCTGACCGCGCTGGTGAAGACCCGCTTGAGACGGATGCAGTATCGCCCCGGCCTGCTGGTCGGCTTTCTTGCCTACACCGGGCTCGACTTCGGACCGCTTTAGTAACACCCGCCCTTAAGGAGCTTTAGTAGGTAGATCTACGTTTACTCCAGACCCGGCGCTTGCGGCGCACCGGCTGGGGCTTTGGCCAGCCGTGGTCTGCCTTGCGTTACCCACACCATTCGGTGTCCGTACCAGCAACCCCTTAGTACTGCAGCCGCACTTACCTTGGGCGGCTGCGGCGTGTCTGCACGGCTGACCCGATGGGGCCGACGACGGTCGGTCGGTGGCCGAGGATGTCACCGTGGCCGAGGTCGAGGACTGGGCCGTGGGCTTGGAGAAGGTGCTGGAGCGGATCGGTCCGCGGTTCGCTCGGTCGGAGCCGCGGGTGCGAGCGGGGGTGTATCTGCGGGGTCTGCTGTCGGCGGCGGAGCGGAAGAACGGGTGGACGCTGGCCGAGCAGGCCGGGGATGCCACACCGGATGCGATGCAGCGGCTGCTCAATCACGCCGACTGGGACGCCGATGCGGTCCGCGACGACCTGCGCGCCTATGTCGTGGAGCATCTGGGTGACGACGCTGCGGTGCTGGTGGTCGATGAGACCGGGTTCCTGAAGAAGGGAACCAAGTCCGCCGGGGTGGCCCGGCAGTACTCCGGTACCGCCGGGCGCATCGACAACTGCCAGGTCGGGGTCTTTCTGGCCTATGCCACCCCGGCCGGGCGCACCTTCATCGACCGGGAGCTGTATCTGCCCAAGGCCTGGATCGACGATCGGGATCGGTGCCTCGCGGCCGGCATCGGCCCGCAGGTGGCGTTCGCCACCAAGCCGGAGTTGGCCCTGGCGATGCTGACCCGCGCACTGGACGCGCAGGTGCCGGCCGGCTGGGTCGCCGCCGATGAGATCTACGGCCAGCACTCAGGCCTGCGCCTGGCGCTGGAGGAACGCGGCATGTCCTACGTGCTGGCCGTGCCGGTCAGCCAATCGGTGTTCACCCTCCTCGACGGCCGCCCGGTGCAGTGCCGGGCCGATGCGGCCTCCGCCGCCGTGCCGGCCTCCGCCTGGCAGCGACTGTCGGCCGGGGCCGGCGCCAAGGGGCCCCGGCTGTATGACTGGGTGCGGATTCCGATCCGGCTGCTGTCCGAGCCTGGGCGGTACTGGCTGCTGGTCCGCCGCAGCCTCACCGACGGCGAACTGTCCCATTACCTGTGCTTTTGTCCGCCCGAGTCGTCGCTGGCCGACCTGGTCGCGGTCGCCGGCGCCCGCTGGGCGATCGAGGAGTCCTTCCACACCGCCAAGGGCGAGGTCGGTCTGGACCACTACCAGGTCCGCCGCTACGACGCCTGGTACCGGCACATCACCCTGGCCTGTCTCGCGCACGCCTACCTGACCGTCACCCGCGCCGCCGCAGACGGCGAAAAAAGGGGATCCGCGATCTCCACGGCGAGCTGACCGAGCTGACCGTTCCCGAGATCCGCCACCTCGTCATCTGCCTGGTCTGGCACCTCGCCCCCGACCCGGACCAGATCCTGCGCTGGTCACACTGGCGCCGCAGACACCAGGCCCGCGCCCGCCGCTGTCACTACGCCGCCCGACGAGTCACCGCTCAAGTGCGGCTGTAGTACTAACAACTCGTTTCACAACGACCGAAGCCGACGGTAGCAAATCAGGGCGCAGGCCAGCTGGAGCAGCCCGAGGTGGATGTCGGCGCGGCGTTCATACCGGGTGCGCAGCCGCTTGAACGCGTGCAGCCAGGCGAAGCTTCGTTCGACCACCCAGCGCTGCTTGCCCAGACCCGAGCCGTGGGCGACGCCGCGGCGGGCGATCCGCGGAGTGATGCCGCGAGCGCGCAGCCGGCGACGGTAGATGTCGTGGTCGTAGCCGCGGTCGGCAAACAACTCTCGTGGTCGTCGGCGCGGCCGCCCGCGCCGACCC
>DASQDG010000025.1:0-15450 GCA_035634295.1 Propionibacteriaceae bacterium
CTGCTGCATCACGAGAATCTGCACTTCTTCTCCGCTCCGCAGGCTGAGGCCGGGTTCGCCCTCCTGAGGACCGGGTCGGTGACCGGCGTCTCAAACGTCGTTCCCCGCCGCGCCGATGCCCAGACCGTGTGGTCCGATGTGGTCACGCTGGCGGGACTGACCTGTCCGGGACTCGACCTCGTGGGTTACGAGCACGGCCCCGACCTGACCGCCGCACTGGCGGCTGGGTTCGCCGAAACTGGGCCGCTCCGAGTGTGGCTGCGCTGAGTGCGTCGGCGGGGCGTTGACCGCCACGGGCCCGCTTTCGCCCGTTAGCCCGCGGGAGGCAGATCAGGGGCCGAGAGATTGCGCCAGCTCAGGCGCTGCCAGTTACGCCGCGCGCTGCGCCTTGGCCAGGTTCTCGAGCAGCTCGTGGCGGTTCTGCCGCGAGACGTAGGCGGGCTGGTCGCGCTCGACCCGCCAGCTTTCGGCCAGAGCACCGACGTTGACGGTGTCGAAGCCGAGCTCGTCGTAGAAGCGCTGCACCAGCTCGGCCGCCTCCTCGAAGTCACTCGCGGTAGCCAGCGCGCGGCGGTCCGGCGCTCCTGCCGGCTGCCCGTCGGTGGTGATGTCGGCGGCCACGATGTGGTTGAAGCCCTTGGCCACCTTGCTGTCCACCAGGTGCCGCTGCAGCATCCCCGACGTGGTGTCCAGGCCGCGGTCGAGGGTCGGGATGTGGCCGTCGCGCTCGAAGTAGTAGTTGTTCGCGTCGATCACCACCTTGCCGGCGAGCGGGCTGACCGGCACCTGCTGGTAGTGCTTGAGCGGGACGGCGACGAGGGCGAAGTCGGCCGCCTCAGCGGCCTCCTCTGCGGTCGCAGCCTGGGCCTTGGGGCCCAGCTCGGCGACGAGGTCGGCCAAGGTCTCCGGTCCGCGTGAGTTGCTGATGACGACGTCGTACCCCGCCCTGATCGCTGCCCGCGCGACCTGGCTGCCGATGTTGCCTGCTCCGATGATTCCGATGGTGGTCATGTGTGACCCAACCTGCGCACCTGACAGGAGATTCCCCGGTCAGCATCGGTTCGCGATCCGCCAAGGGGCCGGACCGCCGCGGAGAGCGTCGAGGACGTCGTCGAGGTCGGTGAGCCTCAGCGGCTGGGTGAGCAGGGGGTCGATCCGTCCGATGCTGTGCGCGCGGGCCGCAGCGGTGGCGCCGGGAGCGGTGTCCTCGCGACCGCCGACTCCCAGAAGTGGCCGAACTGGGCGATCACCATGGTGAACGACGCGTCCCTCGAGCCGAGCGGATCCACCGGTCACAGTGGCAGTTCTGCAGGACACGAGGCGTCGCCATCACCGCCTCCAGCGCGAGCAGCGCCGGGATCTCCGCCGCAAAGCCGTCCGCGAACGGCGCCTTCGCCGCCCGCGCTTCGCCGAGCAGCTGCCGCCAGCGCGCGGCGCCGACCGGCTCGGTGTACCTAGGGTGCACCGGGCGGGCAGGCCCGTGCTGCACCCGGTGCACGGCGGCGACCGTGGCGCCAACCAGCGCGGGATCCGCCGCCTGGTCGACCGACAACAGGTCGACCCATGCGTAGCAGCGCACCTGATGCTGGCCGAATCCGGCTAGAACCCGCCCGGAGGGAGTCCTCAGCGGCCGGGGAGCAGTGACGCCGGCAGTGATCGCGGCCTTTTGGAAGGCCACGTCGGTGGCGGCGTCGGCCTCGTCCTGTAGCAGCAGCTCCTTGACTGCGAACACACCGCGGTCGGTCTGCAGCCGCCAGACGCGGCCCTGCTCGCCGCGGGCGGCCACCTCGAGCCTCACCTCGGGTAAGCCGAGGTCGTACGCCGTCGCGATGTCGTCCGCGTGGTCGGGCAGCACGTCCTCATTGTGCCCATCTACACCCAGGCCGCCGGGCGGCACTGCACGCGTGTCAGGGTGGGTCGTATGAGCCAGCAGCCAGCAGCCAGCACGGGCGTCGTCGTCGTCACCGGGGCCAACGGTCTCGTAGGTTCGCGTACCTGCGCCGCTCTGGTCGAGCGAGGCGCGACCGTACGGGCGGTCGTACGTCGCGCGGGCACCGCCCCGGCACTCGAGGGCGTGCAGGAGCGCGTCGGCGACTTCTATGCCCCTGAGCTGGTGGCGGACGTGGTCCGCGGCGCGAGTGCCGTCGTCACGACCGTGCACCCGATGGGCTCGGACCGTGAGGTCCAGCACCGCATCGCGGTCGTCGGTACGCCGGTGCTGGCGCGCGCCGCCCGCGACGCCGGAGTCGACCGGCTGGTGCACGTGTCCACTGCCGGCGTGTACGAGCGGGTGCCGGGGGTTGGTGACGTCGCCGAGGACTCACCGCTGGTCGGGGACGACGGTGACGACTACGCCGTGACCAAGCGCGACACCGACGCCGCCCTGGCGGAGGTGGACGGCCTGACCTCTGTGGTCGTGCGACCACCGGCGATCCTGGGTCCGGCCGAGAGCTCCATCTGGAACTCTGTGCAGCCCAAGGCGATCCGCGACGACGAGCAGGCCCGGCGGGCCAACCCGGACCGGACGTTCGCCTGGGTGCACGTCGACGACCTGGCCGCCTTCCTGGCCGATGTGGCCGTCGGGCGGGTCCCGGCGTCTTTGGATCCTGACAAGGGTCCGGTCGCGGGCCAGTGCACCGTCGTCAACATCGCCGCTGGCCCAGCCACGGCACGCGACTACATCGAGACGGTGACCGGGGCGCTCGGTGTGCAACCGGTTTGGGACAGTGGCCCGGCCTGGACCGGCCAGATCCTCGCCGACCGGGCGCGCGGGTGGGGCTGGACGCCGAAGGTGTCTCTCGAGCAGGCACTCGCGGAGATCGACGAAGGACTGCGCTCCTGAGTCTGGCGACCGCCGCGATCAACAGTGCGGGTCAGCCGATGTGGCGCCGCACCTCGTCCAGAAAGGACTTCGGGTCGTCAACGTACAGGGCGATCCTGCGCACTCTCTCGCGGCCGTGAGGTAGCCGCACCTCGGTCGGTCGCTCAAGGTCGACCTCGATGTTGGTCTCGCTGCCGATCCACAGGTGCACCGTGGCATCGCCTTGGTCGTCCACGGCGATCATGGGTTCCTTGTCCCGTCGGGCGCGCTTCCGCTTGGCCACCGCGCGGATCTGATCCCAGGAGATTGGAAGGTCTACACCGGGACCGGAGCGCACCCGAATGCCGTCAGGACCGACGGCGTGCGGGCGGGTGAGCATCCCGAACAGCAGCCCGAGCATCCACACCAGCCCCCAGACGCCGAGGACCAACAGCGGCAGCCGGATGTGGTCCCAGCGGCGCACGATCACGTCGACCACGACCAGCTCCACCGCGGAGACGACGATCAGGACGATCAGGATGGCGAGAATCGGCTGGTGGTAGCTGAACCCCGCCGCTCCGGCCGGCACTCGTGGCCGGCGGAACACGAACCGGTACGTGCTCTGGTAGCCGTGGATCTCGGCCAGCGTGGCGCGCTTGAGCAGGTAGCCGAGCAGTCGCCACCACGGGCGCCGCCGGGTGGCCAGTGCGGTGCTCATGGCGCAGTTCGTACGTCTTTGGCACCCGCGACCAGCGAGCGCAGCCGCTCGGTCACCGTGTCGAGATCGCGGCGGAACTCCGGCAGGCGTCCGGGGTCCAAAGCGTCAGCCAGGCGGTCGGCGGTCTGCTGCCGCTCCCGCACCATGCCCTTCACCGTCTCCGTGCCGCGGGCGGTCAGCGTGACCGAGGTGGCCCGCCGGTCGTGAGGATGTGGCCGCCGCTCGACGAAGCCGGCGTCCTCGAGAGCGTCGACCAGTCCAGTGACGTTTCTCGGGCTGACGTCCAACGCGGTCGCCAACGCCTGCTGTGGGGAAGGGCCGAGGCGGTGGAGCTCCCACAGGAGATGAGCGCGGGCCGGCGTTAGGGCGGTGCCCTGGAACGAGGAAGCCATGTCCTGTTGAAGCAGGAAGGCGATCTCGAGGAGCCGATCGAAAATGTCCGGTTCTCGGGCCATATCGTGATCTTACTACACTATGTATAAGATACAAGTTCCGACGCCCCGCCAAAAAACTGGTGATACCACGGATGCCCGCCAGCGGCCGTTCGGCCATCCTCGTCTAGATGACAATCGGCAGACTCTCGATCGGTCGAGACCGCGGGAAGGAAGAACTCGTGCACGGTGTCCTCAGGCAGGACCGCGCCCAGGCTCTCGTGATGGTGGGGCGACGGCGATGACCGACACGCCCGATACAGATGTGGTCATTGCCGGCGCCGGGCCGGTAGGGCTCGCGCTCTCGTTGATGTTGGGGCTGGCCGGCGTGAGATCGCAGCTCGTCGAGCCGCGTGCACACATGACCCCCCGTGACGAGTCGCGAGCCATCACGTGGATGCCTGAGGGGCTGCTGGCTGCCGACGCGATGGGTGTCACCGATGCGCTGCGGGCCAGGTCCGTCGTCCGCAACTACCACGAGTTCCGGGCCGGCCCGCGGCAGTCTGCTCTGGTAACCCTGGACATGGCCCACCTGAAGCACCCGCACCCTTACACCTTGAATCTCCCCCAGGGCGACACCGAGCAGGTGCTCGAGTCAGCGGCACTGGCCACCGGGGCGGTGACGATCCACCGTGGCTGTCGGGTGGCATCTGTGGCAGAGTCGTCGCAGGGTGTCACAGCCACGGTGACCGACTCAGCCGGTGCCAGTCAGTGGGGCATCTCGGCCCGGTTCGGGGTCGGCTGCGACGGTGCGGCAAGCACCCGGCACGGTGTCGCCGCCCTGCTCGGGATCGGCAGCAGATTTCGCGACTACGGTGCAGACAGCGTGGTGGCAGACGTGGAGTACGCCGCTGACCCCGCGCCCTCCAACCGATCGTGGATTGCCCTAGAGGCCGGCCGGCCACTCGGCGCGTTCTGCTTCGGCGACCGGCGGTGGAGGCTGGTGTATCGGATGAACACCGGCGAGACGGCCGAGATGGTCACCGCCCCTCACTTCGTCGCGGACCAGTCGACTCGCGCTTTCTCCGCGGCCACGATCGTGCGCCATCTCTGGGCCAGCAGCTTCCGGCTGGGGCAGGGGCAGGCATCCGCCTACTGGCGCGGCCGATGGAGCCTGGCCGGCGACGCGGCGCACGCCATGGGGCCCTCGGCCGGCGCCGGGATGCAGCTCGGTGTGTTGGGGGCCTGGCGCCTGGCTGCCGAGCTCGAAGCCGCACTCGAGAACGACACAGGCTGGCCCCGCCGGGCTGCCGCTTACGAGACCGGTCAGCGTCGGGCTGCGATGGCCGTGCAGCGTTCCAATGCCCGCATCTTCCGCAGCATGGCCATCACGTCACGTCCCCTCAGCGCCCTCCGGGCAGCTGGTCTGCGGGGCGCCGGGACCGTGCCTGCCGTCGTCCGCCGACTGACGGCGGAGGCTGCGCTGGTGGGTTTGGCCCCAACGCCGCCAGGCGATGGCTGATGACACCGGAGCTGCGGGCCGTGGTTGCTCCTGTCGAGAAGGCGGCCTCCGGCCCCGCGCTGTCAGAGTCCACTGAGAGCGAGCCCGGCGGGCTCCGGCGCCGTGACCGCCTCCGGGGTCTGCCGGTGCAACGCTCGCCGGAGCTGCTTCCACACCGGATGGTGGGTGGCGGCCTCCCGGGCGGCCGCCGCGTAGCCGCAGGTACCGCCCGAGGCACACAGGCTGCGGCGGCGCTGGTAGAGCCAGAGGAACAGGTCGCCCGGTGGTGCTCCTGGGTGGTCAAGGCGTAGATCGGCACTGTCGATCGCGGCCATGGCCGGGTCGTACACCGCCGACAGCCAGGCGGTCGCCACCTCCGCAGGGCTGGGCAGCCGCCCAAGGTCGTTGGCCAGGTCCCAGGCGTAGGCCTTGATCGATTCGAGCAGCTCGACGTAACCGGCTGGGTTCGAAAACACCAGGTCGATGTCGGGCCGCACCTGGCCCAGGCCGCTGTCCTCTAGCAGGACCCGGCGCAGCTCGGCATGGATCAGCTGCGGGATGTCGACGTCGGCTGTCAGCCGGTAGTTGGTCTCCAGCCGGACGATCTCGGCTTCGATGAAGGACTGTCCCCGCTCGTGGGCCAGGGCCACCCGGTGGTGACCGTCGGAGACGAAGTAGACGCCGCCGATCTCGAACACGGAGATGGCCGGCAGAACTCCGTTCGGGAACGCCGCGCGGAGCGCGTCGATCCGGGCTCGAGAGTCCCAGCGCCGCGGGTGGAAGTGGCGGTCGAACTCACAGGCGCGGTCGACCGACCCGATGATGCGCTCCAGCGGGATGGTCTGGATGCCGACGTAGGTGCGGCTGGTCAGTCGCAGCCGTTTGGTGACCTCCTCGAACGGCAGCAGGAAGCTGTGGTGGGTCATCGATGCTCCAGGTGTCTCAGGCGTCGCGGCGACCGACGATGACGACCGCGAGGGCGAGCACGGCGGCGGTGTACAGGAAGAAGACGCCGATGCCGATCCAGGGCGGCAGCATTCCTCCCGGCTCGAGCTGCATGACCGCCGTGCCGGCGTTGTTCGGCAGCAGGGGTACGACCACCCGCGCCACCGCGGGCGGTAGGAAGAAGCCGATCACCGGCACCACGACCAAGAGCCCGAGAAGGAGGGCGAGCGCCCCGGCGGTGTTCCGCAGCAGCCACCCGAACGCCGCCGCCATCACCGCGACGCCGGTGAGATAGAGACCTGCGCCGAGGAGGGCGCGGGCGACTCCCGGCTCGATCAACGAGAGGTGCAGCTCTTCGGTGGCCAGCACGGCTTTGGCTCCGAGGAAGGTGATCAGCGCCGACACCGCGGTGACCGGCAGCACGACCAGGACGAGCGCAATGGCCTTGCCGAACAGCACCGGCAGACGACGCGGTACGGCGGCGAAGGTGGACTGGATCGTGCCCGAGGTGAACTCGCTGGTGACGGCGATCACCCCGAGGGCGGCGACGGCAAACATGGCCGGGCTGACGCCGGACAGGGACCCGCCCAACGGGTCTGCGGTGGCGTCGCCGCCCTCCGGCGTCGTCGGGGCGTCACTGACGATGATCCCGACCGCGGCGAACAGCCCACTGGCGACGATCAGCAGCACGGTGATGGACAGAGCCACGACGACCGACCGTAATGTGTAGAGCTTGGTGATCTCGGACCGAACGACTCGGGCGAGGGTTACCCCGGCGCCGTGCTCCGCGCCCTGAGTGGTCGGTGTGCCGGTCTCTCCGGCAGGAACCGCTGGGTGGCTGGTCTTGGCGGTGCTGTGCGTGTTGGCGGTCATGCTGCTCTCCGGTCGCGTGGATTGGATTCGGTGGTCTGGTACTCGACGGCGTCGTGGGTCAGCGCGAGGTAGGCCTCCTCGAGCGACTCGTGTGCGGGGGCGAGCTCGTGCAGCACGATCCCGGCCTGCAGGGCGGTCTCACCGATGAACTGGCCGTCCCGACCGGTGACCGAGAGCCGGTCAGGCCCGTCGCGGCCCACCTCGACCCCGGGTCCGGTGAGCAACCCGGCCAGCCGGTCAGCCGCGGGAGTGCGGACCCGCACCACGGTGGAGGCCGCCGTCATCTCCTCCAGCGACACGTCGGCGAGCAGCCGGCCGCGGCCGACCACCACCAGGTGGTCGGCGGTCAGCGCCATCTCGCTCATCAGGTGCGAGGAGATGAAGACCGTTCGCCCCTCCGCGGCCAGCGAGCGCAGCAGGTCGCGGACCCAGCGAATGCCGTCGGGATCGAGTCCGTTGACCGGCTCGTCCAGGATCAGCGTCTCCGGGTCGCCGAGCAGCGCACCGGCGATGCCGAGCCGCTGACCCATGCCGAGGGAGAAGCCGCGGGTGCGCTTTCCGGCCACGTCGCTGAGGCCGACCAGGTCGATCACCTGCTGGACACGGGCCTTGGAGATGCCGGTGGTCAGCGCCAACGTCAACAGGTGGGAGTACGCCGTCCGACCGGGGTGCACGGCTCGAGCGTCGAGCAGGGCGCCGACCTGGTGCAGCGGCGCGGGCAGCTCGGCATAGCGGCGACCGTTCACGAGTGCCTCACCGCTGTCCGGCCTGGCCAGACCCAGCACCATCCGCATCGTGGTCGACTTCCCGGCGCCATTCGGCCCCAGGAAGCCGGTCACCGTTCCCGACCTGATGGTCACCGACAGGTCGTCGACGGCCAACTTGTCTCCGTACGCCTTGGACAAGCTGCGGATCTCGATCATCGAACGGTCCCTTCTTGTTGGGTGACTGCAGAGGTACGGGCTGGATCGGCCAGCCGCCCGCGAGTGGCGACCAGCACTACGAGCCCGAGCAGGGCCGAAGCCAGCAGATGCGACATCACGGCCATCGCGTTGTCGGGGTAGACGGCGGCCAGATAGCCCGACTGGTAGCCGCTACCCCCGGCGACCGCGTTGCCGGTCGCGTGCACCAGGCCGACGAGGAACACGCTTGCGGTGCGGTTGTACAGCCAGCCGGTGAGGAACCGGAAGGGCGTCGTCATCGCGGCCAGCACGAGGATCAGGATCACGGTGCCGACGAAGGAGCCGCCGCTGCTGACGACGGCCAAGGAGATGTGCTGGAGGGCGAACAGCGGGCCGGTGATCAGGGCGGCCAGCACGGCCCCGTGACGCACCTGCAGCCTGCTCTGCACAAAACCCGTCCAGGCCAGTTCCTCCCACAGGTTGTTGGGCAGGAACGTGAAGATCAACGGCAGCACGAAATGCGGAAGGAGGAACCAGGCGAGGGTCGACCACGACGTGGTTGCCGGCCAGCCGACGAAGGCGACGGTGATCGCCATGGCGAGCAGCGGCACGCCCAGAAAGGCGAGCGCATACCAGCCGAGCGCCAGCCTCACCGCGGCCACCTGGCGCCACAACGAGACAACCCCTTGCCTTCCGTCGACCACATAGGTGATCACCACAGCCGGCAGCAACAGCCCGAACAAGGTGCTGGCCACCACAAAGGTCTGCCGGTGGAGGCCGGTGTCGGCCTCCGACACGAAGAGCGGGACAAAGGCGAGGGCTTGGCCCACGGTGAACAGCCACAGAAAGAAGGTGAGCAGCGGCCGTCGTCGGATGAAGCGGGTGACGGGCCCGGCTTCCTGCAGAGCCGGGCGCTGCTGCGGCCTATCGGGTGTCTGCCTCGCCGGGGCAGGCGGCGAGGTGGTGCGATGTTCGGTGGACATGCCGGTCCTTTCTGGCCTCGGCTACCGAGGTCGTTCGATGAGGGTGATGGCTCGCCGGGCCGCAGGCAGGGCCAGCCGGTTGCCCCGACGGTGCGACTCGAGGGCGACTTCGACGAACTTGAGCACGTGCTCGTCCTGGTGGTGGCTTACGGCCTCCGCGACTACGGCGTCGGGTGCCAGGTCGGCGCTGCTGTCGTCCTGTCCGTTGCGCTCGTCGGTTGGCGGATGGACCGGGTGGTAGTCGGCCGGAGCTGCCGCCGCGAGGACCCGGGCGGTCGCATAGGTGCCCGCCCACTGCTCGTGGGGGATGGAGGGCAGCACCAGGGCGGCGGCTCGGGGGGCGGTGGCCGCGTGCACCCACCCCACGGGGTTGCCGTGGGCCGAGGCGACGTACGACGAGACGGCGTTGTCGGTCAAGGTCGTCAGAGCGTGAGGCAGCACGCCGACCGCGTACTGCTCCTCCCCGGGTGCGAGGGGGTGACTGGGCGTGGGCAGCGGCTGCCAACGGGCGGACCAGTACGCCAGCGCGTGCGCCAGCTCCGCCGTCCGAGGTGCGGTGACTCGCACGCGCAAGGCTCGAACGGCATGCCCGGTGCGGATGATGCCGTGGGTGGCTGCAGCAGCCCCGCCGGGCAGCAGCCGCGGCCACCAGCGGTGCACGACCTCCTGCCACGGCTCGTCAGCGAGCGCGCGGGCAAAGAACCTGAGCCAGTCGCCGAGTCGGGACGGGTCGCCCAACGGCTCGCGCCACTCTGACTCGGTGATCGGCCACCGCCCCGCGGGGACTGGCTCCAGCCGCAGGACGTAGCGGCTCACCCAGTCCGAGACCAGGGGCGCGGCCCCCAGCCGGAGCAGCGCGTCAACCGCCATCGGGCCGTGGTTGGCCAACGTCGTCTGATACTCGGGGCTGGTCGCGTGGAATCGCAGGTAGGCCTCGTCAAGCAGGTCGTCGTCACCCGCCGCGTCGTGGGAACTGGAGGCGGACGGCACCTCCGCAGCCGTGCTGCCGTCTGAGAGGGTTGCCGCCATAGAAATGAGCATGGACCGGCCGCGGCCGCAGCGGTATCTGTAGTTTCACTGGTCCGCCCTGGCTGGTAGCTCGTAAACTCGAGCATGCTGTTCGGCCGCGACGCTGAATGCTCGGCACTCGAGGCGCTGGTAACTGGAGCGCGTCACGGGGTCAGCGGAGTGCTGGTGGTGCGGGGTGAGCCGGGAATGGGCAAGACGACCCTGCTGCAGCACGCGGCCACCGTGGCCCGGCCGATGACCGTGGTGAGCGCGTCCGGAGTCGAGTCGGAGTCCGAGCTGTCGTACGCGACCCTGCACCAGCTCCTGCACCCGCTGCTGGGCCACCTCCCGGCCCTCCCCGAGGTGCAGCGCACCGCCCTCTCGGCCGCATTGGGGCTGGCGCCGTCCGCCCGAGCCGACCGACTGCTGATCGGGGCTGCTGTGTTGACCTTGCTGGGCGAGGCCGGCGCCGCGGGAGGCCTGTGTTGCATCGTCGACGACCTGCAGTGGTGCGACCAGGCGTCCGTGCATGCCCTGCTCTTCGCCTTCCGTCGACTGACCAATGAAGGTGTCGCGGCGGTGCTCGGGACCCGGCCTGTCGGCGGCGCCGCGCGCCAGGACCTGCCCACGCTCGACCTCGGCGGGCTCGACGAGGAGGCGACCGCGCTGCTGCTCAGGGCCCGCTCCGGCGTGGCGCCGTCCCCGCGGGTGGTGACCAAGCTGACCGAGCTGACCGCTGGTCACCCGCTTTCGCTGGCCGAGCTGGTCCGGCTGCTTTCGCCTGACCAGCTACAGGGGCGGTCGGCGTTTCCGGACCCGTTGCCGCTGTCTCGCGACCTCCAGCGCTCATTCCTCCAGCAGGTACGGCAACTGTCACCCCCGGCCCAGCTCGCCCTGGTCGTCTGCGCCCTGGACGGCACGGGTCGGATGGGCGTCCTGCTGGCCGCCGCCGAGGAGCTCGGTCTCGACGAGTCGGCCATGGTGGAGGCTCAGGACAGCGGGCTGGTCGCGGCGCCCCGCCAGCACGTGACGTTCCTGCACCCTCTGGTACGCAGCGCGGTAGTGGCCGGAGCCAGCCTCGCCGAGCGTCGCCGGGCTCATCGCGCGCTGGCGGCGGCTCTGGACCCGCGGACTGAAGGTGATCGTCGGGTGTGGCACGTCGCGGCCGCTGTGCTCGGTTCGGACGACGCGGTGGCCGCTGACCTGGAAGAGTCGGCGGCCAGGAGCATGGCCCGGGGCGCCCCGGCGTCGGCGGCTGTCGCCCTGCAGCGAGCCGCCGAGCTGACCAGCGACGTGCTCACCAGCGCCCGACGTCACCTCGCATCGGCGCGGGCGGCCTGGCTGGCTGGTCATGCCGAGCTCGCCTACTCCGCGCTGGACCTGGCGACGTCCCAGAGCTCGGACCGGTTGCTGCTGGCTGAGGTCGCCGACCTGCGCGGGCTGCTGCAGTGGCGGCAGGGCGACGCCGCCCAGGCGCACGCGATCTTCCTCAACGCGGCCACCACAGTCGCCCACGACCAGCCGGCGATGGCGTTGCGGATGCTGGTCCACGCCGTCGAGGCGGCATCGTGGTTCGGTGACGCTGCCGGGCTGCTGGCCGCGGGCCGCCTCGCCGCAGGCATCACCCCGGTAGCCGGGAGCGACGCAGATCTCTACCAGGACTACGCCCTGGGGTTGTCGGCTCTGTTGACCGGCGACTCAGCTGCCGGCGGTTGTCGGTTGGGCAGAGTGATCGCCGCCGCCGCACAACGTCAGGATGCGGACTGGCTGGTAAGGGCGGCCAAGGCGGCCATGTATATCGGCGCAGTCACCGAGGCGGCAGCATTTGCGCAGCAGGCGACCGAGTCCGCCCGACTGCACGGCCTCACTGCTTCCCTCGTCCAGGCGCTCGAGATGGTTGCACTCCTTGAACACGCCCAGGGCCATGACGACGCCGCGCAGGCTGCCGCCACCGAAGGCCTGCAACTGGCCCAGGAGACCGGCCAAACGAGTTCTGCCGCCTTGTTCTGGGCCGGTTTGGCTAGTGTCGCAGCGCAGCGAGGGGAGGAGAGGGCGTGCTTGGAGGCCGCCGAGCAGGCCTGGCAGCTGGCCCGGCCGCGTCGGTTGGGGTTGGCTGCTGCCGTCGCCACGCACGCGGTCGCGCAGCTGGAGATGACGCACGGCAACCACCACGCTGCCTACCAACGGCTGGTCGAGCTGGCCGCTGCAGGTCCGGGTGAAGGCAGCCCCAGCGTCTCCGTGTTGACCCTTGGCGACACTGTCGAGCTGGCGATCAAGCTCGGCCGGCCGGCGGAGGCCGCTGAGGTCCTGAGACGCCTGGAGCAGTGGGCGCAGGGCAGCGGCAGAGCGCGTGGACAGTCATTGTTGCTGCGCTGCCAGGCTCTGCTCGCCGACGGCGAGGCGGGCACGCTGTTCGAGGCGGCAATCGCCACCCATCCCGAAGGGGAAGCTCCGCTGGAGCTGGCCCGCACCCGGCTGGCTTACGGCCAGTGGCTGCGCCGGAACCGCAGGAACACAGAGGCGCGCACCCACCTCCGGTCCGCCCTCCAGCTGTTCACCCGGCTGTCCTGCAGGCCGCTGGCCGACGTGGCGGGCGAGGAGCTGAGAGCGGCCGGCGCCGCCGTTCCGCAGGCCGCCGCCCCAGTGGAGGAGCGGCTGACCGGACAGGAGCGAACGATCGCCCGACTCGTGTCCCAGGGGTCTTCGACCAAGGACGTGGCCGCTCGGCTCTACCTCAGCCCGCGTACGGTCGAATACCACCTGCACAAGATCTACCCGAAGCTCGGCGTTCGGTCACGCGCCGAGCTGGCGAGTGTGTTGGCGCACGCGCACTGAACAGCCGGCTGACGGCTAACGGTTGGCCACACCGTCCAGTCGCAGGGTGAGCGACTCGTCGCGATGACTGCCGGAGGAGCCGACGTGCTTCTCGGGCACCGTCGGGCCGTTCTTCAGCACCCCGACCAGGGCCATGGCGTGACCACGGCCGAGCCCGTAGTCGTCCTTGAGCCAGTCGACGACAACGGAGGATCTCGTGCCGGCTCCATAGCCGCGCGCTCGAGCCTCGTCGAGCAGCTGCTGCGGCGTGCGCCCGGTCTTGGCCTCGATGGCATCGAGATACGCCTGGTATGACATGGAGCCTCCTCGTTGAGTGATGATGCCGTGCAGACTGCCACCAGCGGCCATAGTCATCGGCTTGAGGCTTAGCCGAAGCGAGCAGTCGCGGATGCGTGCTTGTCAGCGGGTGTCAGCCACGGAATGCTGCATCCATGAAAACCAAGGGCAAAGCCGCCGCCGCGCAGACCACCCACACCCCGACCCGCATGCGTTCGGTGCCGATCGGCAACTACGGCTTCCTGAGCGACGGTGAGGTGTCGGCGCTAGTTGCGCCCAACGGGTCGGTGGACTGGATGTGCGTCCCGCGCTTTGACTCGCCCAGTGTGTTCGGCAAGGTGCTGGGTCGCCACGCCGGGTCGTTCCGGGTCTCCCCGTCCGACGTCACCGTGCCGGCCGACCACCGATACCTGCCGGGGACCATGATTCTGGAGACCAGCTGGGGCACCACCACCGGTTGGATCATCGTTCGGGACGCACTGCTGGTCGGTCCCTGGCACCACGAGTACGACCGGTCCACGACATACCTCCGCACGCCCAACGACTACGAGGCCGAGCACATCTTGCTGCGTACCATCCGCTGCGTGTCGGGTGAGGTGCAGACCATCATGGAGTGCGAGCCGGTCTTCGATTACGGGCGTAAGCACGTGGAGTGGGAATACACCGACCACGGTTACTTCGAGGCGGTGGCGCGCGCGGAGGGCTCCGACCTGGAGCTCACCTTGACCTCGGACATGCGGATCGGCTTCGAGGGCGGACAGGCCGGGGCGCGGACGCTGCTCAAGCAGGGCGACGTCCGCTATGTCGCACTGTCCTGGAAGGGCGCCCCGCCACCGCGGGACTACGCCTCCGCCTACAAGAAGCAGGTGTGGACCGCCCACCACTGGCAGCACTGGCTCGCCCGCGGCCGGTTCCCCGACCACCCCTGGCGCAGCTACCTGCAACGCAGCGCCCTCACCCTCAAGGGGCTGACCTACGCGCCAACCGGCGCGATCGCCGCGGCTGGCTCGACCTCGCTGCCCGAAACCCTGGGCGGCAACCGCAACTACGACTACCGCTACACGTGGATCCGCGACGCGACGTTCGCGCTCTGGGGCATGTACTCCCTGGGCTTCGACTGGGAGGCGCTGGACTTCTTCGCCTTCATCGCCGACATCGCCTCCGGCGACGACAACCTGCAGATCATGTACGGCATCGGCGGCGAGCGGAAGCTTGAGGAGTTCGAGCTGGACCACCTGCCCGGCTATGCCAACTCCCGACCCGTGCGGATCGGCAACGCCGCCTACAAGCAGCAGCAGCACGACGTGTGGGGCGCCCTGCTGGACTCGGTCTATCTGCACTCCAAGAGCGTGGACCACCTCGACAACCGGGTGTGGCCGATCCTCGAGCTGCAGGTCAACCAGGCCCTGAAGCACTGGCGGGAACCCGACGCCGGCATCTGGGAAGTCCGGGGGCCGCTGCAGCACTTCACCTCGTCCAAGATCATGTGCTGGGTGGCCGTGGACCGGGGCGCCCGGCTGGCCCGGACGCACGGTGAGGACGAGAAGGCCTCGCAATGGGAGCTGGCCGCCGAGGAGATCAAGGAGGACATCCTCGCCAACGGGGTGGACCATCGCGGGGTGTTCACGCAGTACTACGGCAGCAAGGCTCTGGACGCCTCCCTGTTGCTGGCGCCGCTGGTGCGGTTCCTGCCTCCAGACGACCCGCGGATCCGGGCGACCGTGATGGCGATTGCCGACGAGCTGACCGTGCACGGGCTGGTGCTGCGCTACCGGGTGGAGGAGACCGACGACGGGTTCAGCGGCGAGGAGGGCAGCTTCACCATCTGCTCGTTCTGGCTGGTGTCGGCGCTGTGCGAGATCGGCGAATACGAGCGCGCGCGTCAGCTCTGCGCCAAGCTACTCTCCTTCGCCGGGCCGCTGGAGCTGTATGCGGAGGAGATCGACCCGCACACCGGGCAGCACCTGGGCAACTTCCCGCAGGCGTTCACCCACCTCGCGCTGATCAACGCGGTGCTGCACGTCATCCGCCTCGAGGACCAGCACCAAGACACCGGCCCCAGTGAGTGGGTGGGGACAGGCACCGGCACGAACGCCACAAAGTAAGCGCTCGATGAGTCGGCGGGCCCCCGAACGGTCAGCTTCGCCCGTCGAGCGCTTACTTTGGTGCGGTCAGTGACCGACACGCTGACCGCGGCCGAAGTAGTGGCGGGCCGCATCCACGCCCAGCAGCTCGACC
>DASQDG010000026.1:0-5030 GCA_035634295.1 Propionibacteriaceae bacterium
AAGCGCAGCTGCGCGGCGACGCTGACGGACTGTGGCGATCAGGGAAGGCAAGGTGCGCCGACTTGGACGCCGGCAATGTTGTGTCGAGCTATTCGAGTTGCGGCGAGTGCCCGTTGTGTTGGTGGCTCCAGGACGACCGCCTAGAGATCTTCCTCCCCCCGGCCGTGGGTTCACCCGGGGCGGGTGCGGTGGTCGGGCGCGCCTTTGGGTCTCAGCAGCCCCGTCTCAACCTAGGGTCACGATTCTCACCGCGTCGCGAGGAAGGACGGATCGCACGAGTCGGCGATCAAAGGTGACAAGGACGCCCCGGTGGCGTGCGGCGAGGTTCAGCAGGTGCCAGTCCGGAACCTGCTTGTGCCCCGCAAGGCCGGTCGTGTCTACCTCGGCAGCGGCAAGACTGGTGTCGTCGACGAGGAACTCTGCTCGAGGATCTGCTCGAATCCCATGAAGGACAGCGAACGCCTGCTGGACCGTGACTGCTTGTCCCGTGACTGCTCGGTTCAGCAGCAGACGCAACAGCCCGCTCTCGGTCAGCGGCGTCGTCGCGTAACGCGCCACCTGGGTCAGCCATCGGTGCGACTCATGGTGGAACACATGAGAGGGGTTGGTCAGGGCGACAAGAACATTCACGTCAGGGACCGCGAGTGTCTGCTCACTCATCGTCGAGCGCTGAGTCGACCATGTCGACGGTGATCACGTGACCTGGAACGTGCGGGAGGACCGGGAAGCCGGACGATCGCGAAATTGCTTCTAACTCCGCTTGGTAACCCATGAGTGCCAGTTCGGACAGCGCTTCGCCCACAGTCAAGCCGCGCTGATGCGCGCGGCTTCGCGCAGCGGCCAACACGCGGTCGTCGATGGTCAGTGTGGTTCTCACGGGACGCATGCTACTGCTTCTACATCACGCATCAAGCATCAGGAACCGGTTCGAGTATTGGCCGCGCACGGCCACATCCTTTTGGGGGCGGCTTGTCCCTTTGGCGCTCGTTCTTCAGGTGGCCAGTGGCTGTAGCTCGGGAACGGCGGTGGGCACG
The DNA here is from genome assembly GCA_035634295.1 of Propionibacteriaceae bacterium. Lineage (GTDB taxonomy): Bacteria > Actinomycetota > Actinomycetes > Propionibacteriales > Propionibacteriaceae > Microlunatus. The sequence continues at coordinate 1,035 of DASQDG010000026.1, forward strand.
ACGGCAGTGGTCAGCGGGAGCTGGGAGGCGCCGGGCACCGGCTTGAGCCACACCCGGTCTCCGGAAGTGAGCCGTTTGGCGCTTGCCTCGGCCCGGGTCTGAGTGACGTGCACTGGGGTGGTTTGCTGCTCGTCGACCAACTCGATGTCCAGCCGCACCTCGAATCCGACACGATTCAGGTCGACAATTCGCCCGGCCAGCGCATGCGGGAAGGGTTCGGTCCGCACGTCCAAGTCGTGGGGCCGGATCAGCTGTCCGGCGAGCGTGGTGACTGGGCCGAGAAAGCTCATCACAAATTCCGAGGCCGGCCGGTCGTAGAGGTCGTCGGGACTGCCGACCTGCTCGATCGCCCCGTTGTTGATCACCACGATCTGGTCCGCGACCTCGAGGGCCTCTTCCTGGTCGTGGGTGACGAAGACCGTGGTGACGTGAACCTCGTCGTGCAGTCGCCGCAGCCAGGTGCGCAGTTCCTTGCGTACTTTGGCGTCCAATGCCCCGAAGGGTTCGTCCAGCAGCAGCACGGTCGGCTCGATCGCGAGGGCCCTCGCCAATGCCATCCGCTGCCGCTGGCCGCCGGATAGCTGCGCCGGCAGCCGGTTCGCGAACTGGGGCAGGTGGACCAGTTCCAGCAACTCCTCGACCTTGGCGGCAATCTCCTGCTTCGGCCGTTTCCGGATCTTCAGCCCGAAGGCGACGTTCTGCGCCACCGTCATGTGCCGGAAGGCGGCGTAGTGCTGGAAGACGAACCCGACATTCCGTTTCTGGGCGGGCAGCCTCGTTGCGTCGTTGCCCTCGATCTCAACAGTGCCGGTGTCGGAGAGCTCCAGCCCAGCGATGATCCGAAGAAGGGTGGACTTGCCACCCCCACTGGGACCGAGCAGGGCGGTCAGCTCGCCGGTGGGGATGTTCAAGTCGATGTCATCCAGGGCGACGAAGTCGCCGAAGCGCTTGCCGACTCCGGAGATCTTGATACTCATCGGCCATCCTCCGTAGGTCTCAAACTGGTGATGATCACGAGCGCGATCACAGCGATCAGCGCTAGGACGAATGCGGCGGTGTAGGCCACCGTGGTGTTCTCGGCGCCGAACTGCTGGTAGCGCTCCTCGACGAGCAAGGTCGCGGTTTGGGTACGGAAGGCGACGCCGCCGGACACCACCTTGACCGCGCCGAACTCGCCCAGCGATCGGGCCAGGCTGAGCACCACTCCGTACAGCAGCGCCCACTTGATCGCGGGCAGGGTGATTCGCCAGAACGCCTGCCAAGGCGAGGCGCCCAGGCTGCGCGCCGCCTGCTCCTGGTCGGTGCCGATCTCGGTGAGCACCGGCACCAGCTCTCGGATCACCAGGGGCAAGCTGACAAAGGCTGTGGCCAAGATGATGCCTGGGGGAGCGTAGATGACCTGTAGGCCGGCCGACTCGAGGCCTTGGCCGATCCAGCCGGTCCGTCCGCTGTACACGAGGAGCAGGGCCAGGCCCACGACGATGGGTGACACCGAGAGCGGCAAGTCGACGAGGGCGGACAGGGCCCGCCTGCCGGGAAAGGTGTAGCGGACCAGCAGCAGTGAGATTCCGATGCCGAAGGCGGTGTTGATGACCACGGCCCAGAAGGCCACGACCAGGGTGAGCTGGAAGGAGAAGAGGACGTCCGGCTGGCTCAACGCCTGCAGCACCGGGCCGATGCCGTCGGCGAAGGTGGCTCGGGCCACCAGCGCGATCGGCCAGATCACCAAGAGGAAGAGGTAGCCGATCACGACCACCCGCAGCAGCCAGCGGACCGGTGATGGCTGCCGGATGGTGCGCACCTTGGCGTACGTCGCGGTTGCCTCAGCCATTGCGGGCCACCCGTCTGGAGATCACGTCGAGGGTCACAATGACGACGAGGGCCACCACCACCAGGATCGAGGCGACCGCGGCGGCGTCAGTGAGTCGGTCGCCCTCGACGTAGGACAGGATTCGCACCGAAGCGACCTCCGTGGAGTACGGCAAGTTCCCCGAGAGCAGCACGAGCGAGCCGTACTCGCTGATGGCTCGGGCGAATGACAGGGCGGCCCCACTGGTGATGGCAGGGGCGAGGGCGGGCAGGATGATCAGCCGGAAGGTGGTCAGCCGGGTCGCGCCCAGCGACGCGGCGGCCTCCTCGACCTCCGGCTCCAACTCAAGCAACACCGGCTGCACCGTGCGCACGATGAAGGGCAGGGTCACGAACAAGAACGCGAGCAGGACCGCCTTGGGGGTGTTGGCCCAGTTGAGCCCGAGCGGGCTAGTCGGGCCGTACAGGCTGAGCAGCACCAAGCCGGCCACGATAGTCGGCAAGGCGAACGGAAGGTCGATCACCACCTCGAGGATCCGCTTGCCGAAGAAGTGGTCGCGAACCAGCACCCAGGCGATTGTGGTGCCGATCACGACGTTGATCACCGTCACGACTAAGGCCTGGCCGACCGTGAGCCGGAGGGCCGCGAGCGTCTGTTCGCTGGTCAGAGCTGCGATGTAGGCAGGCCAGCCACCCCTGGAGGCCTGAACCACCACCGCTGTCAGCGGGATCAGCACCAGCAGGCTGAACCAGAGCAGGGCGATGCCCAACCCCAGGCCTGAGGCCCGGGTCAAAGAGGTGGCGCGCCGCCGCCTCCGGACGGGAGCGCCGGTCGGCGGCGGGGCGGCGGCGAGCTGGGTGACTGTGCTCACTGCGACTTGCCAGTGGCCTTCTGGATCTGGGGCACGATGCCAGTGCCTTCCTCGAAGAACTTGGCATTCACCGCTTTCCAGCCACCGAGGTCCTCTCCCACAGTGAACAGGCTCGGCGGGGTGGGGAACGGATCTGCCGGATCGTTGGCCCCGGCGACCGATCCGACGTCGACGCCGTCGATGACGGGTCGGAAGCCCTTCTTCGCGAACTCCTCCTGCCCGGCCTTGCTGAGCACAAAGTCGAGGTAGCTGCGCGCCTTCGGGTTGGCGTCCTTCAAGATGGCGCCTGGGTTCTCGATCAGCAGCGTGTTGTCGGGAACGACGTAGTCGAACTTCTCGCCGGCCTGGCGGGCTAGGATCGCCTCGTTCTCGTAGGAGATCAGCACGTCGGCCGTGCCCTGGAGGAAGGCGTTGGTCGCGTCTCGACCGCTGCCGGGCAGGGCGACGACGTTCTTGAAGAACTTGGTCAGGTAGTCCTTGGCGTTCGCCTCGCTGCCACCGTCCACCACTGCCTGGTGGTATGCCGCGAGAATGTTCCACCGGGCCGAGCCCGACGATGCCGGGTTGGGTGTGACGATCCGGACACCCGGCTGGGTCAGGTCTTCCCAGCCCTTGATGTTCTTGGGGTTCCCCTGAGGCACGACGAGGACGACCACCGAGTCGGACACGATGCCTTTGGTCGGTCCGGACTTCCAGTCGTCGGCGACCAGGCCTGCGTCGACGAGTCGATTGACGTCGCCCTCCAGCGAGAAGTTCACATAGTCTGCCTTCAACCCATTTGCCACCGCGCGGCTCTGGTCGCCAGAGGCCCCGTACGACTGCTCCCAGACGACCCCCTTGCCCTCCGCGGTCTCGGCCCACTTGGCCTGGATGGCCTTGTTGGCCTCCGCCGGCACAGCGAACCCGACCAGGTGCAGGGTGGTGGATCGTGTGTCTCCGGACGGCGCCGCAGCGCCTCCAACACAACCGGTCAGGCCCAACACTGTCGCAGTCGCAACGGCGACGCCTGCTAGGGCTTGTCGCCGAGTCACCTTGCTGCTCATCACTACTCCTATGAGATCTATCCCTACCAAGAACATAGGAAATGTAGCCGCAAAGGGCGTGGCGGCTTGTCGATCGTTCAGTATGTGGACAGAAGTCCAGCATTTGAATTCCCTGTGACGGGCCAGCGGCGCGGATGGCACGGCGATCAAGGTCGAGCTACCGCTGGCTGGAAGCGCAGCTGCGCGGCGACGCTGACGGACTGTGGCGATCAGGGAAGGCAAGGTGCGCCGACTTGGACGCCGGCAATGTTGTGTCGAGCTATTCGAGTTGC
>DASQDG010000027.1:0-2169 GCA_035634295.1 Propionibacteriaceae bacterium
AGCGGCACCCCCAGCGCGGTGGCGGCGACCTGCAGCATCTTGGTGTGCAGGCCCTGGCCCATCTCCACCCCGCCGTGGTTGATCAGCACCGAACCGTCCTTGTAGACGTGCACCAGCGCGCCGGCCTGGTTGAAGGCGGTCAAGTTGAACGAGATGCCGAACTTGACCGGGGTGACGGCCAGGCCGCGTTTCACGTGCGGATGGCTCGAGTTGAAGGCCTCGATGCCGGCCCGCCGGGCTGCGAAACGGCTGCGCTGCAGCACCATGTCCCAGACCGCGGCCAGCCGTTCGGCGTGGCGCACCGGCTGGCCATACGGGGTGGCCTGGCCCGGTGCATAGAAGTTGCGCCGGCGCAGGTCTTCTGGCGCCACCCCCAGCTGCGGAGCGCAGCGGCCCAGGATGTCCTCGATCACCATCATGCCCTGGGGCCCGCCGAAGCCCCGGAAGGCGGTCTGGGAGGTCTTGTTGGTCTTGGCGATCCGCCCGTGGACCTCGATGTGCGGCACCCAGTAGGCGTTGTCGATGTGGCACAGGGCGCGGGCCAGCACGGGCTCGGACAGGTCCAGGCTCCAGCCCCCGTCGCTGGTCAACGTCGCCTTGAGCCCGCACAGCCTGAGATCGGCGTCGAAACCCACCTCCCAGGTCGCGTGGAAGGGGTGCCGCTTGCCGGTCATGGTGATGTCCTGGCTGCGGTTGAGGCGCAGCAGCACCGGCCGCCCGGTGATCACCGCCCCCAAGGCAGCGACGGCAGCCAGCCCGTGGGGTTGCATCTCCTTGCCGCCGAAGCCACCGCCCAGCCGCAGGCACTGCACAGTGACGAAGTGGCTGGCCAGGTTGAGCACGTGCCCGACGATCTCTTGAGTTTCCGAGGGGTGCTGCGTGCTCGACTGGACGAAGACCTGGCCGCTCTCGTCCACCTGCGCCAGGGCGGCGTTCGTCTCCAGATAAAAGTGCTCCTGACCGCCGAACTCGAACTCGCCGGTGAACCGGTGCACGGCAGCCGCGAGGCCGGTGTCGGCATCCCCACGCGAGACGGTCCGCTGGTGGCCCTGGAAGCTCTCAGCCTCGATGGCTTCGGTGAGCGTGATCAGCGACGGCAGCGGGCGGTATTCCACCGCGATGGCGTCGGCTCCCAGGCGGGCAGCGTCCAGAGTCTCCCCGAGCACCCAGCAGACGGCGTGGCCGTAGAACATCACCTCGGTGGGGAACAGCGGTTCGTCGTGCTTGATCCCGGCGTCATTGACGCCCGGCACGTCCGCGCTGGTCAGCACCCGGACCACCCCTGGCACCGCGTAGGCGGGCTTGACATCGAGGGTGGTGACCTCGGCGTGCGCCCAGGGGGCCTGCAGTGGCCAGGCGTGCAGGCAGTCGGCGGTGCGGATGAACAAGTCGTCGGTGTACAGCGCGCTTCCGGTCACGTGCTGAGCCGCGCTCTCGTGGGAGACTTCCAGGCCGACCTTGGGGTTGAGCGGTCGGTCGGCCAGCGGTCCGTGGGCGGCGCTCATCGTGGTCGGGCCTCCTTCCGGAGCGGGGCGGGATTCGACTCGTGAAACTTGAGCAGAGCACTGCGCAACATGGCGCTGCGGTAGTCCGCGCTGGCCCGGTGGTCACTCATCGGCGTTCCCTCGCCGCCGAGCACGTCAGCGGCGCGCTCGACGGTGGCCGCCGTCCAGGGCTGCCCGGTCAGGGCCGCCTCGGTGGCGTACGCGCGAAGTGGCGTGGCCGCGACCCCGCCCAGTCCGATCGTCGCTTGAGCCACGACAGACTCGTTGCCGCCGCCGGACTCCAGGTCCACCGCGAAAGCGACCGCGACGCTGGAGATGTCGTCGAATCGCCGTTTGGCCAGCTTGTGGAACGCCGTCAGAGGCGCCAGGGGTGCCGGGATGACGATGGCCCTGATCAGCTCGCCGGGCCTGCGGACGGTCTGTCGATAGCCGGTGAAATAGTCGGCGAGCCGCACCTCACGCTCACCCTGGGTTGAGGCCAGGATCAGCGAAGCGCGCAGTGCGAGCAGGGCCGGCAGGCTGTCCCCGATCGGGGAGGCCGTCCCGAGGTTGCCGCCGAGGGTCGCGCTGTTGCGAATCAGCCGGGAGGCGAACAGCGGGAACATCTCGGCCAGCAGAGCGATCCTGCCGTTCAGGCCGCGTTCGATCTCCGACATCGTCAAGG
>DASQDG010000028.1:0-24995 GCA_035634295.1 Propionibacteriaceae bacterium
CCTACGGCGCCGAGGTCGGCGAGGCGTTCGCCCTCCGCGACGACCTCCTGGGCGTCTGGGGCGACCCGGCCAAGACGGGCAAGCCCGCCGGCGACGACCTCCTGTCCGGCACGCCGACCGTCATCCTCTCGCTGGCCCACGACCTGCTGCCCAGCAGCGCGCGCCACGTCCTGGAGCGCGTCGGCACCCCGGAGCTCAGCCCGGCCGACGTGGCCTTCCTGCAGGACGCGCTGCGCGCCGGCGGCGTCGTGGACGCCGTCGAGTCCCGGATCAGCGCGCACGTGCACGCCGCCGTCGCCGCCCTCAGCGCCGAGGACCTGGACCCCCAGGGCGTCGCCGGCCTGCCCCAGATGGCCCACCGGATCGCCTGGCGCGACCGCTGACCGCAGTCCCCGCACCACCACCCCTTTCGTCGAGGAGCACCCGCACCGTGACCACCCACCGCGTGACCACCCGCACCGCATGAGCTCCGTCGTCGTCATCGGCGCCGGCCTCGCCGGCCTGTCCACCGCCTGCCACCTGAACGGGCTCGGCTACGACGTCACCGTCGTCGAGCGCGAGGACATCCCGGGCGGCCGTAACGGCCTGCTGCAGCGCGAGGGCTTCACCTTCGACACCGGGCCCAGCGTGCTGACCATGCCGGACCTGATCGCCGACGTGCTCCGGGCGGCGGGCAGCGACCTGTCCGCTCTCGGGCCTCTGGTGCGGCTCGACCCCGCCTACCGGGCGGTCTACGCCGACGGCAGCACGATCATGGTGCGCGGGAACCGGGAGGCGATGCGCCAGGAGATCGCCGACACCTGCGGCAGCGTGGACGCCGCCGCCTTTGACGACTTCGTGGACTGGCTACGCAAGCTCTACGTGGTCGAGATGCCGCATTTCATCGACCGCAACTACAACTCACCGCTTGATCTGGTGAGTTCACCACGCGCCGCCGCGACCTTGCTGCGACTGGGCGCCTTCGGCCGCCTCGGGGCTGCCGTACGGAAGCGGTTCCGGGACCCACGGCTGCAGAAGCTTTTCAGCTTCCAGGCGATGTATGCCGGGCTGGCCCCCGATGACGCGTTGGCCCTGTACGCGGTGATCACCTACATGGACAGCATCGAGGGGGTCTGGTTTCCCGAGGGCGGCATGCACGCCGTACCGTCCGCGCTGGCGGGGGCGGCCGAAAAGGCCGGCGCCACGTTCCGGTACGGCGAGGACGTCCAGGCGATCCTTCGGCGCTCCGACAACGGTGGCGTCGCGGGAATCCGGTTGGCCAGTGGCGAGCAGCTGAGCGCCGACGCCGTGGTGTGCACGCTCGACCTGCCGGTGGCCTACGAATACCTGCTGCCCGACATCAAGCCCCCACGGGCCACGGCCAAGGGTCAGTACTCCCCCTCAGCGGTGGTCTGGCACGTCGGCGTTCGGGGCACACCCGACCCGGGGATCGCGCACCACAACATTCACTTCGGCGCTCAGTGGGGCGAGGCCTTCGACGCGCTGATGAAGCATGGGCAGTTGATGCCCGATCCTTCCCGGCTGGTCACCGTACCGTCGGTGGACGACCCCACGTTCGCCCCGCCGGGCTCCTCCACTCTGTTCGTGCTGGAGCCGGTGCCGAACCTGTCCGGGCACGTCGACTGGCGCAGCGAGGGACCGCGGATGCGGGACCGGCTGCACGCGTTCCTGGGCGAGCAGGGCTATCCCGACGACGTGGTCACCGAGGAGCTGGTGACGCCGCTGGACTGGGAACGCCAAGGCATGCGTCAGGGGACCCCGTTCTCGCTGGCGCACACCTTCGCCCAGACCGGCCCGTTCCGACCGGCCAACGTGATCAAGTCGGTGCCCGGACTGGTGTTCGCCGGCTCGGGCACGGTGCCAGGCGTCGGCGTCCCGATGGTGCTGATATCGGGCAAGCTCGCGGCCCGCCGGGTGGCCGAATACTTGCCGGTAGGGTCGCGATGAGCAGCCTCACTCCCAGGCTGGAGCGGGGGTATCGCGAGTGCGGGCGGCTCACCCGGGAATACGGCACCACCTACTTCTGGGGCGCCGCCCTGCTGCCGATCGCTCAACGACGACACGTCTACGCGGTCTATGCGCTCTGTCGGCTGGCCGACGACATTGTCGACGACGCCGAGACCGTCGCCGCTCGCACTCCGGCTGAGACCGCGTCGGCCCTGCAGTCCTTCGCCGACCGGTTCCGCTGCGCGCTGCTGGAGGGCGACAGCACCGATCCTGTGCTGGCGGCGGTGGTGGACACCGTGCAGCGGGCTGACATCGACCCCGAGTGCTTCGACCGCTTCTTCTCCGCAATGGCCATGGACCTCACGCGGACCTCGTACGAGACCTGGGAGGACCTCTGTGGCTACATGGAAGGGTCCGCGGCGGTGATCGGCGAGATGATGCTGCCGGTGCTGCGGCCCACCTCGCCCGAGGCCCGGGAACCTGCCCGCGCGTTGGGGTTGGCCTTCCAGCTGACGAATTTCCTGCGCGACGTCGCCGAGGACCTCGACCGCGGCCGGGTCTATCTGCCGCAGGAGGACCTGCGGCACTTCGGCGTCGACCTCGAGTCGCGGACGGTGACTGACGGCTGGCGGGCGCTGATGGCGTACGAGATCGCCCGCGCGCGCGGCCTCTATTGGCTGGCCGACACCGGAATCGGGCTGCTACCCGGGGCCTCTGCGCGTTGCGTGGGCACGGCCCGAGTCCTTTACGCCCAGATCCTGGACCGGATCGAGCGAGCCGACTATGACGTGTTCGCCGACCGGGTGCGGGTCCCCACCTGGCGCAAGGCGGGCACAGCTGGGCGGATCCTGCTCACCGGGCCGGGCTCCAGTCTCACGAACAGCCCTTACGCCACGACCAAGCCCGGCAAGAATCGCAGGAAGTCCCGTCATGTCTCTTCGCACGCGCACTAGCTCTCCGCCCGCCCCGAGCAGGCCGCGGATCCCGATCACCCGACTGCCTCAGCCGAGCACCGACCGGATGGCGCCGACCTGGCGTCAGGCCAAGCCAGGCCGGATCGCGACGTCGCTGAAGCTGTCCCAGGCGCAGAACTCCGGCGGCTGGTTCGTCTGCGGAGTCAGTGGCGACGTCGGCACAACTCAGTCGGTCACCCGGACCATTGCCGGCCGAGAGGTCGTGCTGTGGCGCAACACCTCCGGTGAGCTGGTCGCGGGTCCGGGCGCCTGCCCGCACCTGGGTGCCTTGCTGGACCGCTGCGCCGTGCTCGAGGGCACCCTGTACTGCCGTTGGCACGGACTCGCACTGGACCAGCGCGGCGACGCCTCATGGCGGCCCTACCATGCTTGGGACGACGGAGTGCTGCTGTGGGTCCGGCTGCCGACGTCGGGCGAGGAGCCGACCGAGCGCCCGTCGCTGCCGCCTCGGCCGCCGCTGTCGGCGTCCATCTCGGCGGTGATGGTCGAGCCGGGCACCTGTGAGCCCGAAGACGTGATCGCCAACCGGCTGGACCCCTGGCACGGGGCGTGGTTCCACCCGTACGCCTTCTCCCACCTGACCGTCGACGACGAGGCCAGTGACCCGAGCCGGCTGGTGGTCGACGTCGCATTTCGGCTCAGCCCGACCTGGGGAGTGCCGGTCCGGGCCGAGTTCTTCTGCCCCGACACCCGGACCATCGTGATGCGGATCATCGAGGGCGAGGGCACGGGCAGCGTGGTCGAGACGCATGCCACGCCGATGGGCACCGACGACGCCGGGCGCCCGCTCACCATGGTGACCGAGGCGACCATCGCCTACTCGCCGCGTACCGGGTTTCAGCGCTCCCGGGTGCTGGCACCGCTGCTGCGGCCGGCGATGAAGCGCACCGCGCGACGACTGTGGGTGGACGACCTCGCCTACGCCGAGCGCCGATATGAGCTCCGCAAGCGCGGCGAGTTCCCGGGCTAGCGCCCCTAATTCGCCAACAGCGTCTGGGTCTCGGCCGCCGCCTTGCGGATCGCACTTCGCTCGTCCAGCCACCCGCCGGCCACCCCGACCACCGGGAGCTTGGCGAGCGTACGCGCCAAGAAGCCGCCCCGCGGCCGCTCGTCCAGCAGGTTCTGGAGCTCGGTGAACGTCCGGGCGAGTCGCCAAAGCGTACGTCCGGCGCGTTGGGCGCCCTGGCCCACAGCGGCCAGCTTGCCGCGGTCGTCGGCCTCGGCTGTGGCGGCGTCGTCGAGGTCGGCGACCAGAGCACGCTCGGCTTCCTCCGGTGGCGGCACCTCGGCGGCTCGGGTGGGCAGGTCGCGGTCCAGCAGCACCTTGGCCAGCAACGGCACCCACGACTGCGGGTCGACCACCGCGTGCTCCCGGGCCGTCGCACAGACCGCCAGGCCTGCGGCTGAGGCACCCAGCGCCGCCTGCAGCGGCACCCTGTCCGCCAAGGCCCCCGCGAACCGCGGCGCCGCGGCGGCCAGGCCGGCGCTGACCCCGATCCGGTCCACCCACCAATCGACCCGAGTGTCCACCGGCTGCTGCGCCCAGTCGTCGGACGCGGGCGTCACCTCGCCCAGCACGTGGTCGCGAATCGTGTCGAGCAGCCGCCCCGGCACCCCGGACGAGGAGATGTCTGGCCCGTCCAAGGGCCCCAGCCACCGCTCAGGGTCCGAGATCACCTTGTCCACCATGCCCGCGTAGACGCCCAGGGCTCGGGCCAGCGTTTCGTCCGACACCGCCGGCTGCTTCGCCATCTGCACGCCTCTCCGATCGCCAGGCCGTCGCCGGGAACACTACGGCACCTTGGCCGTTGAGCCCGTCGAAGCCGCCGGCGAGGGTGCTCTGCTCTCGACTGCTGACGGGTCAGCCTGCTCTGCTGAGCAGCCTTCGCGCTCGGCCGGCCACCGGATGGCGGCTGCTCATCGGGACGGTCCACAGGGCGTGCCCGGCCAACCCCCATCGCTCCAGCAGTGCGTTGGCACCCAGGAAGCCCGTGGTCGCGGCCCGCTCCATCAGCGCGACCGGATAGTCGCAGCGGATGCCGTCGCCGGCGAGCACCACCCGGTCATCGGGGGTGGTCACCTCCGGGCGTCGCTGCCAGGGACTGGTGCCCACCAACGGACAGTCGTCCTCGACCAGCCAGTCCTCGGCCACCACCTGCGCGTCGACGGTTTCGGGATAGACCCGGCCGAGCTCGGCGCGCAACTCGGCTCGCAGACTAGCGTCATCGCCGGGCGGCAGCGCGTATGCGTGCACCTCGACCACCGAGCCGCCGTGCTCGGCCGACCAGCGCCGAGCACCCGCCTCGAACCGCTCCAGCACGGTGACGTTGTCCATCGGACCGTAGCCGCTGGTGCCCAGAAAGGGCGGGCGCTCGGCGTCCACCGTCCGGTCCAGCCACAACCGCCAGACGGCAAATCGCGGTGCATTGCGGGTCTCGGCGATCCGCTCCCGCCAGTGGTCGTCGGGCAGGCCCGCCGCGCCGGCCACCAGGCCCCGGGTGGTTCGCAGGTCTGTTGCCAGCACCAGAGCCTCGGCGACTAGCTCCCCACCGTCGGTGGCCACCGTGACCTGACCAGGTGCGGAGCAGTCCAGCTCCTGCACCGACTCCCCGGTACGCAGCCTCACCCCCAGCCGCTCCAGGTATCGGCCCAACGGTGCCCACAGCACGGTGTCGTAGTCGTCGGTCGGGACGTCGAACAACAGGCCCTCGGACGATCCCAGGAAATAGCTGTGGAACATCCCCACCAGCTCGCCGGCGGAGAACTCCGTCGGCGGGGCGAAGAAGCTGCGGGCGAACACCTCCAGCGCGAGATGCCGCGCCTTGGTCGGAAAGCGCAGCCGATCCAGAAAGTCCGCCGCGCTCTCGCCGTCGTAGGCCGAGAACGTGGCCGGAAACTGGACATCGAGCAGCTCCAACGCCGCAGCTACGTCAACTCGGGCCAGGTCGGAGGCGCTGAAGCTCGGGCTCTGGGCGACAAAGGCCGCCATGTTCAGCGGCGGCGTCTTCGGCATCTTGGCGAACGAGTCCCGGTGCCCACCGGCCAGCACCAGCGGATAGTCGGGCACCGGAGTCAGGCACTCCAGCGCGGGATCGACGCGGCGGATCAGCGCCCGCAGGTTGTAGTACTGACGGAAGAACGCGTGGAACCCGCGGCTCATGGTCCGTGCCGAAGTCGGCGCGCCGGGCTCGCTGCACTCGGCCGGCCAGGAGCGGACCCGGCCGCCGAGCTGGGGCTGCCGCTCGACCAGGGTGACCTGCACCCCGCGTTCGGCCAGGCCGGCCGCGGCAGCGATGCCCGCGATGCCGCCTCCCAGCACCAAGGCCGTCGGGGCTGGCTGTCCCGGTCCGGGCCGTAGGGCACCCGCTGGTCCGGCGTGCCGGACCGCGCCGCGGTCGTGCCCCGGCTTCCACACCCGGGTCACGCGCTCACCTGTGGCCGTCGCGCTCGGACGGTGTGCAGGATGTCGCGCTGCCAGCCGGGCACCGTGCGTACCTCCACCTCGACGAACCCCGCGGCGTGCAGCCGGTCGGTGAACTCCTGCACCGAGTCAAAGGTCCGGACGCTACGCCACAGGTAGCGATACAGGGTGGTCCGGCGCGACGTCAGCCAGGCCAGCGGGATGACCACCAGCCAGCACACCGCCGTCCACAGCGCCGGGGCGTGCCGGGAGCCGGTGACCGAGTACTCCTGGGTGACCAGCACCCCACCGGGTGCCAACAGGTCGTGTACGGCGTGCAGCACGGCGTCGCGTTCGGTCACGTTGCGGAACAGGTACGCGGCGAACACCCCGTGGTGTGGCTCGGCCAGCCCCCAGTCGGCTCGGGAGCGGTGCAGGTCCTCGGCGCGGCCGTGCACGAAGTGGACCCCCGCCGGCCAGCTCTTCTGCTCGGCGTGGGCCAGCATCTGTCCCGAGGCGTCCACGCCCACCACGTCGACGAGCTGCTCGCGCTCGGCGGCGGCCTCGACCAGCGCCCGGGTGGAAGCTCCGGAGCCGCAGCCCAGATCGGCCAGCCGGAGAGGGCGGGGTCCTGATGGGAGTCGCTCCAGCAAGGCCCGGGCTGCTGATCGTAGATGCTGGTGGTACCCCGGGTTGAACTTGACCATCAGGTCGTAGGTGGCGGCAGCCTCGTCAAAGGCCAGCGGCACGTCCGTGGTCTGGGCGGGGCTCAGCATGAGCGCATCAGGCTCCTTGGGTCGGGCCAGCGGTTCGGCGGTCAAGACGCCACCGCCACAGCACGATAGTCAGCGTCACCATGGTGAAGCCGAAGCCGAAGTCCTCGATCGGGATGTCCCAGGGCGCACGCAGCCCGAGCATCTGCGACGGGTTGTAGATCACGATGGGATCGGACAGCTTGGTGAGCCAGCCGTCGACGAGGATCTGGAACGCGAACACGATGCCCATGGCGGCCCAGTACTGCACAGTCGCGAAGATGCCGGTGCGGAACCACAGCAGCTCCAGCGCGACAACCGCCACCACCGACACGATCGTCAGCACGGTGTACTCAGGCATTGGCGTCCTCGGCACGCTGTCGGGCCTGGGGTGACGGGCCCGTCCCGCGCGGCACCCGCAACCGTTCCAGCACCCGGCCGACGGCCTCGTAGGTGAGCAGTCCGCAGATGGGGATGACGACGAAGAAGACCAGCTCCTCGAGGGGCATGTCGAAGATGAGTCGGATTCCGGTCACGAAACGCGGGTTGTAGGACCAGTGATCCCGGATGATCCCAACGATGTCCCAGACCGCGAAGATGAGCACCACGGGCACCAGGGCGGAGAGCAGGGCCAGCGGCCGGCGATACACCCGGGCGCCCAGCACAAACTCCAACGGCAACGTGACCACGAGGCAGGCGGCCATCAGCAGCAGGTACTGATAGGGACCGATGTCGCACCTTCCTCGACTCGCTACCACCCCAGTTCGTGATGGTCCATCGAGGTGGCCTCGACGCAGGTCACACCCTACCCAGCGGACAACCCCAGCGACGGCTGCCAGGTCGCTCAGCGCCCGTCCCCGCAGGTAGGTCGCCGTGCCTCTACGCTGGCCCGATGAGCACTGAGCAGCCCGAGCCCGTGGACGTCCGCAACAACCCCGAGTCGCGGGCGGCGTCGGCCAACGCGTCGTCCGGGGTGGCCCGAGCCAGCGACGGGGGCGCACCGCCCCGGGAACCCCTGGCCGCCGGGGAGCTGCCCGAGCCGCGCACCGAAGGCACGGCCGGTGGGAACCCGATCGCCGGCCGGGAGATCGAGGACGACAAGCTCGACGAGGCAGTGGCCGGGGACCAAGAGGCAATTGAGCTCGACGGGCCGACGACCAAGCACGCCTAGTCGCCACCGAGGGCTGGCGTCGTCGGCCCGGTCTCAGCGGTCACCCTCAAGCGAGCCCAGCGGACGACGTCGCCCAGGTCCAGCCCGTACGTGGGGCCGCCCCCCCGCTCGTACTGGGCCAGGCGGCCGGCGCCACGCTCCACCAGCCGGTCAGCGCCCACGGCGTTACCCCGCGCGGCGTGGGTCACGCCCACGCAGATCTGCGCCAACCCCTGCCAGAGGTCGCGCTCGACTTCCGGGCCAGCCTTCCAGCGAGCCTCCAGCACCTCGTGTGCCGAGAAGGTGCGACCCTGCGCCACCAGGGCCCTGGCCACGGCGACCGTCTCCTCGGGTGGCAACGGCTCCTCAGACACCGGCTCGACGCCCACCGACCCGTACGGCAGCGGCCGGCCCAGGGCGTCTCGTGGTCGGGCCTGACGCGCCCGACCGGCCGGGTCGCGGTCCCGAGACGAGATGTCTTGCTCCGGGTGTGCCACGAGCCCTCCTTCCGCGCTGATTGCTGACGCTGGGCTCCCGGTCCGGATCCGGCCAGATACCACGGGCGAATACTGCACCTGCTGGGGCCGGAACGCCAGCAGGACGCAGCCGGCCGGCCGGTTCGAGCCCCGTCGGCTGCTTCGAGGTCGCTGCAGCAGGGTCGAAGCGGGGGCTAGGGGCTCGAACCCGCACGGGGCAGCCACCCTCCGCCCGGGGTGCCCACGAGCTGTCCGACACTAGCCGCAGGCCACTGACCGTCGGCGGCCCGGAGGGAGTCGTACATGGTCCGCGGTCTGCTCGTGCTGCTCATCTGCCAGCTGATCGGCGAGTTCCTGGTCACCGCGCTCGGCGTGCCGGTGCCCGGCCCGGTGGTGGGCATGGTCATCTTGCTGGTCGCCCTGAAGGTTCGGCGTCCGGCGCCCAAGTCGCCGGTGGTCAAGACCGCCGACTCGCTGCTGGCGCACCTGCAGCTGCTGTTCATCCCGGCCGGAGTGGGTGTGGTGGCCTACCTGCCGCTGCTCGGCCGGTCCTGGCTGCCGATCGTCGGCGGGCTGGTGATCGGGTGGCTGGCGGCCCTGGTGCTGACCGCGGCGGCCGGTGTGGCCACGCTGCGGGTCGACGCTCGGGTCAAGCGGGCAGCCGTACGGTCCGGGCGGACCGGATGACTCCGGACCTGCAGGCGGCCTGGACCGCTCTGGTGCACTCTCCGCTGCTGGGTATCGTGCTCACTCTGGCCGCTTACCAGGCCGCGCGGGCGTTGTGGCGGGCCACCGGACACCACTCACTCACCAACCCCGTGCTGGTCGCCATCACCTTGCTGGTGGCGGTGCTGCTGGTGACCCAGATCGACTACGCCGACTACCTGTCCGGCGCGCAATACATCAGCTTTCTGCTGGGTCCTGCCACGGTGGCTTTGGCCCTGCCGCTGCACCGCCAGTCTCGCCACATCCGGCGGGCCGCTGTGCCCCTGCTGGTCAGCGTGGTCGCCGGATCGGTCGGCGCGATCGTGGCGGCGGTCGTGGCCACCCGTGCTCTCGGGGGCAGCGAGCAACTGGCCCTCACCCTGGCGCCCAAATCAGCCACCACCCCGATCGCCATCGCGCTTTCCCAGGCCGCCGGAGGTCTGCCCGCGCTGACAGCGGTGCTGACCGTGCTGACCGGAGTGCTGGGGGCGGTGGCGGCACCGGCTGTCTTGGACCTGCTCCGGGTACGCGACCCCCGGGTGCGCGGCTTCGCCATCGGCATGAGCTCGCACGGGATAGGCACCTCCCGCGCCTTCCACGACAGCGCGCTAGCAGGCGCCTTCTCCGGGCTGGCCATGGCGCTGAACGCGCTGGCCACGGCGATCGCGCTGCCCCTGGTCCTGGCTGCTGCTCCCTGGCTGTTGCGCCTGGGCTAAGGTTGCGCGCCCCACCTCTCTGCGAGCGAACATGTGTTCGAATTCGGTTACTGTAGGGCGATGACGGGCAAGATCTCGATGTTCGGGTCGTTGGCTCAACGCGGTCTCGCCGGCGACGTCGACGCGCAACCGGCCCGGCCGAGGAGACGGACTCGACACGTGTTCGTCGCTCTCCGAGTCGACGACCGGATCCTCGAACGACCGGGAGTCCTGCTCGACTGGCTGCAGGAGAACCGAGGCTGGATCGCCCGGGTGGCCTATGTGGCTGACGAGGAGGGCACCTTGGTCGTCGCCTGGTTTGAAGCCGAGCAGCTGACCCCGGTGCCCGACGTGTGAGCCCCGACCTGCTAGGACGCCTCGGCTCGCAGCTTCGCCACCTCGGCCCGCAGCCGACGCCACAGTGGGCTGCGCAGCTCAGGGGCCAACGAATAGAGGTCTCCGAGTTTAGCCCTGACCGCGGCCGCCCGCTCCTGCTGGATCAGGGCCACTGCCTGAGGCACGTACTTGCCGAGGATGGCGTGGTCGTCGTCGGTCGAGCCCGCGTGCCGGCAGTCCAATACACAGCCGGCGAACAGCTGCCACACCCGCTCCTCGAGCTCGACGTCGGATCTGGCTGCGGCTCGTCCTTTGCTCATCGGTCCTGTCGCTCCTCGGCGGTGATGCCTTCATTATGCGGCGGTTCGCAACGCCAGCCGGGGGCGAAGGCCCTGAGGCAAAAATTGCCCTGTGCGATCCCGCACGTGTTGGGCGAGGCGAATCACCAAGGTAGTCTTCTCCGTCTCGGGGGTCGCCGCACTGCCGGCGGACCATCAACGTCCCCCACCCCCGAGGTTTGTTCATGCCGAATGTGCTCGAGCGGCTGGCTGCTGCCACGCTGTCCACCGTCACCGCCGTAGCCCTGGCCAGCAGCAGCGCTGTTGCGGTAGCCGATGTCCGCGGCCCTGACGTGTCCGGCCATCAGCACCCATACGGAGCAGCCATCCGCTGGTCCAGTGCGGCCGCCGGGGGTGCCAAGTTCGCCTTCGTCAAAGCCACCGAGGGGACGGGCTACACCAACCGCTACTTCACCCGGGACTTCGCGGCCGTCAGATCCGAGGGGATGGTTCGCGGCGCATACCACTTCGCACGGCCGACCGCGAGCACGGCTGGTGCCGTCGCCCAAGCCCGCCACTTCGTCGCCGTGGCCGGGAAGATGCGCGGCGCAAGCGACCTGCCACCGGTGCTCGACCTGGAGCGCAACGACGGCCTCAAGCCGGCGGCGCTGATCCGCTGGACCGCGGCCTACCTCAAAGAGGTGAAGCGGCTCACCGGACGGACGCCGATCATCTACACCTACCCGGCGTTCTGGCGGACCTCGATGGCCAACACCACCGCCTTCGCCAAGCACCCGTTGTGGATTGCCACCTGGGGACGGCGGCCGCTCCTGGTCGGCGGCTGGAAGACGTACGCCTTTTGGCAGTACACCGACAAGGCCCGACTCAGTGGCATCTCCACCCCGGTCGACATGAACATCTTCAACGGCACCCGCGCGCAGCTGAAGTCGTTCGCCCGCGGCAGCGGCTATGCCCCCAAGAAGACATTCGTTCCTCGGATGACGGCCAAGCTGTCCAAGACCACAACCCGTCCGGGGTCGAGGGTGACTCTGAGGGGCACCACCTATCGCGCGGTCGCCGGCGAGACCGTGTACCGACAGGGCTACTGGTCGGGCAAGTGGCACAACTGGGACAAGACCAAGGTCTCGTCCAAGGGCGCGTACTCGTTCTCGATCCGCCCGACCAAGAAAGCCACCAACACCTACCGGGTGTACATCAAGTCCACCAGCAAGCACACCTCCGGCTCGTCGCCTTCGGTGAAGCTCAAGGTGTCCTGACGGCGGCCAGGGGCGTCGAGGGCGACGCAGTCGGATTCGTGCGCGAGGCCAACCGGAGTCCGACGTCTCACTGCTGAGTGTGTCCACTCAGGGAGCGTGCTGATGGCCGTGCTGCGCGACGAGGCGCTGCACGGCCTCGATGCACGACAGCGGGTCAGCGCTCACCCGTGGTCTTCGACCTCAACAAGGGACGTAGGACGAGACGGACCCGCTCCAGGCGCACTTGTCCTGCGTCGTACCGCTCGACGACTTCAGGGTTGCGCTGTCCCCGCCGCTGTTGTTCCAGATGTGGTAGCTGCGACCCATGTACCGCTTGCTGGCGGTGTTGGTGCCCTTGCCGGTGTGAACCTTGACACTCGCCCCCGGGGACAGGTGGAGGGTCCCGAACTTGTACACGTGCTTGGACTCGTCGCGCAGCGTGTAGCCCGTCAGTGTCTTGTTGCTCTTGGAGGTGTTCTTCAGCGTCACGTACTCCCCGTTCACGCTGGCGTTGCTGGCGGTGTCGGTCCCGGGAGCATTGACGTAAACCCGGGTGATCTGAATGGCGCTGGCCGCCTCCGCCGGCACCACGCCAAGCGACATGGCCACGGCGAGGGCGCTGGTGGCAAGAACTACGCGGGTCTCGTTCATAGAAGCTCCTAAAGAGGGGCGAGGCGATCGGGAAGTATTTCGGATCGATCGTAAATGCCTGCAATTTCGGCTGCGGCAAATGTCGAGAAGCGCCCCCACACCCATATAAGGAGTGTGTCGTTTCCTCAGAGCGACTGGGTTATGTGCTCTTGCTCTCTCCAGAAGGCTTCTGCGTGATTTGCGCCGGAGTGCCCGCCTCCTTTTTCGCCCCGACTTACCACTTTGTCGATCCTGAGCTATTCCTGAAGTCAACGCGTCAAATCTTGACGAACCCCTGATTCGGGGTCGCGTACGACTTAGGCCCGACTCAAAGTCGCGCCGTCAACCTGCATGGACCAGGCCCTCGGGCCTCTCCCCCCAGGTAGACGAAAGCGGCGGTCATGACGATTTTCCGGGCGATGTCGGCAGCAGCTACGGGCTTCTCGGCTGCGATCTTCTTGGCGCCCATGGTGGCGTCGGCGGCGCCGGAACCGGCGGAGCAGAGCGTGACTGGGAGCGGCCGAGTCAAGGCCGCCGTCCCCGGCGTCGTACAAGGACCTGAGGTCTACTCACCCCAGCCAGGGGTGCTCTTCAACGATCCCACCGGCACCATGTCGGAGCGCTACGTCATCGCCACCCACATCAACAAGTCCATCGACGCCACTCCCGCCGGTGGCACCATCCGCATCGCGACGTACTCATTCACGTTCAACAACACCGTGGACAAGCTGATCGCGGCGCGGGCCCGGGGCGCGTCGGTCCGGGTGTTGATCGACAACCGCAAGACCTCCCCCGAGACCGCCCGGCTGGCGAGGGCGCTCGGCAGCGACACTAGGAGGGGCAGCTTCGTCAAGCGCTGCAGATACAGCTGCATGTCGCGCGAGCCGTCGCTCATGCACGCCAAGCTCTACACGTTCTCCCAAGCCGGCAGCTCGCGATTGGTCTCGATGATGGGATCAGCCAACCTGGCCTTCTCGAGCGCACCGTCCAGCTGGAACAACCTGCACACTCTGGTCGGGGACGCGACGGTCTACAACTCGCTGAACCGGTATTTCGACGACATGCTGCGCGACGTGCACAACCCGAACTATTACCGCAGCACCAGCAGTGGGGCCCACCGCGTGTTCTTCCTGCCGAAGGCCGACACGGGAGGGGTCGACAACACTGCCATCATGGGTGCCCTCAACCAGGTCAGCTGCACCGGAGCAGCGGCCGGATACGGCAATCAGGGACGCACCGTCATCCGGGTGGGGATGTACCACTGGTCCGCCTCTCAGGCCGACATCGCCGAGAAGCTCAATCAGCTTCGCGGCCGAGGGTGCGACGTCCAGGTCGTGACCAACGTGCCGATCGCAGCGACGTCAGTGATGAAGGCGCTGTTGCGCCGCAGCAGCCGCTATGGGGTGATGCCGGTGTACGACGCACTGACCGACAAGGACCGCGACGGTACGCCCGAGCGCTACGTCCACCACAAGGCCGTCATCATCAACGGCAAGCTCGCCAACAACCCCCGCGCCAAGGTGGTGTACTCGGGCTCGCAGAACTTCACGGCCAACAGCGTGCACCGCAACAACGAGATCCTCTTCCGGGTCAGCAGCGCCGCCACCTGTGACGCCTACCTCGCAAACCTGGCCACCATCCGCGACCGTCACACGCGCCGCGTTAGCAGCGCCTCCGACCACCGGATGAGCGAGACGATCGTTCGCAAGCTGATCGCCGCGGAGTGAGCCCTGTCCCCGCTGACGGTCGCTGACCAGTCGGTGAACCGTTAGCGGCGGGAGTCAGCCCCCACCAGATCCTCCAGTTCGTCTACCAAAGCACCGCTGTCGGCATCGCGCCGCACGGTCTGGCCCAGCTGCTGCGCGGCCTCCCGGTAGCTAGGATCGTGCAGCAGCCTCTCGACCGCGGCGGCGATGACCGCGGGCTTGGCGGTTCGTTTCAGCATCAGGCCGGCACCACGGGCGGTGACTCGGACGGCATTGTCCGGCTGGTCGCGGCCACAGGGCATCACCACCATCGGGACGCCCGCGGCCAGGGCCTTGATCACCGTGCCATGTCCACCGTGGGTGATCACGGCGGCCGCGTGCTGCAGCACCCGGGTGTGCGGCGCTGACGGCAGTACGACGACGTTGGGCGGTGCCTCCAGAGCCGAGGCTTCGAGCGCTGGTCCGGTCGTGATGAGGCCCCGTACCGGAAGCTCGCCGAGCGCGAGGGCGATGCGCCTCAGTTCGTCGACCTGGTCCTGGAACGTGGAGGAGAGCGCAACCAGGACGAGCGGATCGTCACCGGGCGGCGGCGTCCAGGAGCCGGCCCAGGTGGGATCGTCGAGGACTGGACCGACGTAGCCGACCTTGGCGGGCAGGGTGGCCGGGAAGTCGAACGCCGGCGAGGTCATCACCAGCTCCCTGTCGGCCCGGTGTACTTGGTCCCAGAAGCTGGCGAGTGGGTCGAGCCCCACCTCGACCCGCAGCGCATTGAGCCCTGGCAGTCCCTTTCGATTCCAGAGCCGCTCGCTGAACCCACTCACGAGGCGGTCCCGGAGGCGCCCGGCCGGCCCTCTCGCTGGGCGGAACCCGAACCCGAAGGGAGGCAGGCCCTTGGCCGGCACCAGGTAGACATTGGGCATCAAGACGGCGAACGGTATGCCGGCCGCTTCGGCTCCCACCATGGCTCCGAAGGCGAACTGCGAGCAGAGCACGGCGTCGGGGCGATGCTCAGCAATGGCAGCATTCAGGTCGGCGAGATAGCGCGCTGCAGGGCCGACGAACTGCTTGTCAATGAGCCGCGACAACAGCTGCAGCGGATTCTTCACCTCCCAGTCCCGGTATGGGTCGTTCTCCGGACGCCGGTCGGGGCGGTTGGGCGCCGTCACCCACGGGCGGAAGGTGGCCCCGGTGGCGCGGACCTCCGGCTCCATGGACTCCTCCGCCAGCGCGGTGACTCCGTGGCCGCGCTCGACGAGGCGCCGGATGGCTCCGAGCTCGGGCGGCACGGTGCCGCCGCCGTCGACAAGGGCAACGAGATAGGTGGTCGCTGAATTTCGCACGGCTTCTCCTTGGGGTCTCGTGATCACCCGGCCTGCGCCTGGTCCTAACCGCCGACCGGCTTCAGCGGGGTCGGCTGAGCCGGGCAGCCTTGCGCGATCGTCGTGCCTCGCCTCATGGACCGAGTCTGGCACTTTGCACGCGTGGCGGCCACCCACCAACGGGCCGGCGATGGAACAAGCCGCTCGCTGCGGTACGGAGAAAGCGGAGCCAGGGTCCGGCTCGGGTGCTTCCCGCTTTGCGGTAGACAAGCCCATAGGAAGCTGGTCCGGGGTCCTTGCCCCACCGCAGACGTTGAATCCAAGGAGGCCGCATGGAGATCACGGACCACATGGGAAGTGGCAGCGACGTGCACCAGCTGGCCGAGCAGATGAGTGAGCTCGCGCGCACATTGGAGGCCGAGGACGACACCGAGGCGATGCTCGATGACCTGGTTGCGGCAGCCGTCGCCCAGATCCCCGGAACCGACGAGGGCTCGCTCAGCGTCGTAACGGGCCGGCGGGACGTCAGTTCCCGACACCCCTCGAGTGAGTTGCCGAAGCGGGTAGACGCCTTGCAGTCCGAGGTTGGGGAGGGACCGTGCCTGGACGCCGTGTACGAGGAGAAGGTCGTGCGGGCCCCCGACCTGCGGACAGAGGAGCGGTGGCCACGGTTCGCCAGCCGTGCCGTGGAGGCGGGAGCGGCGAGCATGCTGTCCTTTCAGCTGTGGGTCACCGACGACAACCTGGGGGCTCTGAACCTGTACGCCCGCACGCCGAACGCCTTCGACGAGGAGTCGGAGGAGGTGGGACTGTTGCTCGTCAGTCACGCCGCGGTCGCGTTGGCCTCCGCGCAGAAGCAGGACCAGTTCGCGGTAGGTCTGGCGACCCGCGACCTGATCGGGCAGGCCAAGGGCATTCTGATGGAGCGCTACCAGCTCGACGCTCAGCGGGCCTTCGCGGTCTTGGTGCGCTACAGCCAAACCAACAACCGCAAGCTTCGAGACGTCGCCGAGGAGTTGTCGACCAGTAGGCAGCTCCCACAAACGCGCATCGCCTCATTAGACAAATCCAAGCGGTAGCGGCTCCCGGTTGCCGACGAACCTCACGGTCGTCGGGTGTCAATGGTTTCGGAGAGGCCGTGAACGGGAGTTTCCCTACTCAATACGCCGCGGGTGTGGCGTGAAATCACTCCGGGGAGGCAATGCATGGCCGAGAAACGGCATATGGGTCTTGACGATTACGACATAAGGAGAGGACCGTTTAGTAAACACACATTCGTAGCGCCCGCCGAAAGGGTCGCACATCGGTAACTGCCGTTGTCCCGACCGCGAGGGTCGCTATCGACAACACTAGGGGGAAGAAGATGGAAGAAAAGGGATCGTCCTTGGCCTTGAGCCCGCTGGCGCGCCGGACGCTGTTGACTGGGGCCGCAGGCACCGTTGGCGCCCTCGCTGTGGGAACGGCCACGGCCACAGCCGCGACGCCAGGCAGACAGCCCAACTGGCGCTGGTGCAGACGGTGTCAGACACTGTTCTACTTCAACGGCTTCACCACCGGATGGTGCGTTCGAGGCGGAGGTCACGACTGCGAGGGCAGCGGCAAGTACGAGCCGTACCACAACTACCCAGTCGGACAGGACCAGTGGCGGTGGTGCAACAGGTGCCAGTGCATGTGCTACGGCGGGTTGGGCTCTCAACGAGGCCAGTGCCCCTCAGGCGATCGGCACGACTACACAGGCAGCGGCAACTACTCGATCGAGCAAGACGGCAGATACGACGCTTCAGACCAGACGGGATGGCGCTGGTGCAACAAGTGCTACTGCCTGTGCTACGCGGGCAACGGTCGAGGGCCTTGCCCGGTCAGAGGCAGGCACAACTTCAACGGGAGCGGCCACTACTACTTGCCGCACTCCTCCTGACCAGCCTCATCCGATTGGCCTGACTGGGCGAACGCAGTCCCCCGACGCGCGGCGGTCGGGGGACTTGGTCGTGCCGTCAGCGAGACACGGACCTGCTCACCGCGTCGCCAGCGCCACGCACATGGGAGAAACCCGCCCTGCAGCCGGGGGGTTTGCCATCTAGGACCGCCGAGCGTCGATGGAGATCCTGAACGAAGGGTCAACACGGGCCTGTGACCGAAAGGCTGCCATGTCCACCATCCGGCGACATCCTGTCCTCACATTCTTTCTGCTTGCCTACGCCCTCAGCTGGGGGGCCATCCCCTGGCAGAGTTTCTTCGCTCCCGGCGTCCTGGTTGCGGCGCTCATCGTCGTCTTCCTGACCGAGGGGGTGGCGGGCCTGAAGGACATGGGCAGACGGTTGATCCACTGGCGGGTCAGCTGGGTCTGGTACGTGTTGGCCCTCGCAGTGCCTCTCGTGGTCAAGCTCGTGTCCATCGCGCTGAACACTGCACTCGGGGCGCCGATGCCTTCGATACCCGAGTTTGCCGTCTGGTATGGCCTGCCCATGGCTATTGCCATCAACATCGTCAACCCCATGAACGCCCAGCTTCCGGAGGAGTCGAGCTTCCGCGGCTGGGCGCAGCCCAAGCTCCAGGCCACCCGTACACCGCTCGCCGCCACCGTGCTGATGGCCATCGGGGTCACTATCTGGCATATCCCGCTCTTCCTGATGCCTCAGTTCGGGTCCAGCCCGGTTGAAGCCACTGCCACGGTCGCGGTCACCTTCTGGTATGCGTGGCTGTTCAATCACGCATCGGGCAGCTCACTCCTCACCCTGATCGCGCACGCCGCTGAGGGCACCATCGAAACCAGCACCCTGTATCAGGGACAGGCCGACGGTGCACGGATCACCTGGGTGTGGTGCCTGGTCTGGTGTCTGGTCGCACTCGGTCTGCTGGTGTTCGACCGCAAGTTCTGGACCAGGCCACCAGCGCCGGTCGACGCCTCCGATCGTGCTGCCACCCCAGCCAGGTCGCACGTCCAGACCAGGCAGCACGCAGCTTGATCAGGCGTCCTCTGCAGCCGAGAAGTCGCTCTGCTCTGTCCACGTTCCCCGGCCCGCCGCTAATGTGTGAGGTTCCGGGCCAACCCCGGGTCGGCGGGAAGGAGAAGGCGATGGCCGCTTCTCCGCCCGCACCTCGGTCGTGGATGCTCTGGTCGATCGCGGTGGCCGGCGTCGGCGTACTCACCGGCTCCCTGGTGTTGGCGCTGGCCAGTGCGCAACTCGACCAACCGGCGTTGCGTGCCTTCTTGATCGGCTGGATCGTGCTGCCGTACGTGGTCAGCGGGCTGACCGCCTGGTGGCGGCGCCCGCTGAGCCGGCTCGGGCCGTTGATGCTGCTGCTGGGCTTCACCATGGCGCTGACTCCGCTGCAATGGTCTGCTCGGCCAGTGCTGCACAGCGTCGGCCACATCTTCGACATGGTCCCAGCGGCCATGTTCCTGCACATCTTCCTGGCTTTTCCCACCGGCCGGCTGGTGCGGCGCCCAGAGCGGGTGCTGGTTGCCTTCTGTTATGCAGTGACCCTGGTGCTCCAAGTGGCGAAGATCGTGTTGGGAGCCGACCCGAGCAGTGTCTTCGCCGTTACGGACCAACCTGCGGTCGGCAACGTGGTTGAGCAGGTTCAGCTCAGCCTGGTCGCCGGCAGCCTGCTCGTCGGAACGCTGTTGCTGTATCAGCGTCGACCGCACGCTGCCGGCTCGCACCGCCGCCCAGCTGCCTTGGTGGTCGACGCCTTCGGCTTGGCCCTGGTCATGCTGGCACTGCTCTACGTGACCGGTCTCTTGTCCTTGGCGGCGGTCGAGGTCGTGCGACTGGTGACCTTCGCCGCCCTCGGGCTGGCGCCGATCGCCTTTCTCCTCGCCTTGCTGGACATGCGACTCGCCCGCGGCGACGTGACCGAGCTGCTGGTGGAGCTCCGCAGCGACCCGACCATCAATGTCCAGGGCCCGTTGGCCCGGGCACTGCGTGATCCGTCGTTGCGGCTGTCGTACTGGCTGCCGGAGTTCAACGGCTGGGCGGACCAGGAGGGCGCGCCCACCCCCGAGCCGACCGCCAACGGGAGGCGCGCCCTTCGGATCCTCTATCGGGAGGGTGAGCCGATGGCTGCCGTGAACTTCGACCGGTCCCTCGAGGATGAGCACGAACTGCTCGATGCCGTGCTCGCCACCGCCAGCATCGCTCTCGAGAACGGTCGACTGCGCGCCGAGTTGCGAGCCCGGCTGCAGGAGCTACATGGCTCTCGGGTCCGCGTGCTGGAGGCGAGCCGGAAAGAGCGGCAGCGGTTGGAACGTGACCTGCACGACGGAGCCCAGGTCCGGCTGGTCGCGTTGTCGCTCGAGCTGGGCCTGCTGGGAGCGGACCCGGCGGTGGAACCGGAGCTGAAGCTGCGGCTGGAACAGGCCAGGGAGACGGTCGCGGCCTCGCTGGCGGAGCTCCGGGACGTGGCACGGGGGATCTATCCCGCCGTGTTGAGCGGTCACGGGCTCGGGGTCGCGCTGGAGTCGCTTGCGGCCCGCGCCCCCGTACCGGTGCATCTCGGGGTGGACCTTGACCAACGGCCGCCGGAGGCTGTCGAGGTCGCCGCCTACTACGTGGCCAGCGAAGCCCTGGCCAACGTCGGCAAGCACTCAGCCGCGAACTCAGCAGAGGTGAAGGTCTGGCGAAACGGACAGACCCTGATGGTCGATGTCCAAGACGACGGCTCGGGTGTGGCTGGGGCTCAGGACGGGTCGGGCCTGCAAGGTCTGGCCGACCGCGTCCAGGCGCTCGGCGGGCACTTCCACGTCGGGCCTGCCCCCAGTGGTGGCACCCGAGTCCACGCCGAGATCCCCTGCCGATGACCCCGCTCACGGTGGCTATCGCTGAGGACAGCGTTCTGCTGCGGGAAGGACTGGCCAGGATCTTGACTGCGGCTGGCCATGACGTGATCGCCGCGTACGACAACGCCGACGATCTGCTGAGGCGGGTGCAGGTCGAGGCACCGAGCATCGCCATCATCGACATTCGGCTACCGCCGACCCACACTGATGAGGGCATGCGGGCCGCGCTGGAGATCCGCCGTGGGCATCCCACCATCGCGGTTTTGGTGCTCTCGCAGTACGTCGAGCTGGGTCTCGCGATGCAACTGTTGTCAGAATCCGCCGACGGGGTCGGCTATTTGCTGAAGGACCGCATCAGCGACGTCGCCCAGTTCCTCGAAGCCGTCCATCGGGTCGCCGCCGGTGGATCGGCCATCGACCCGCAGATCGTCACCACCCTGCTCATGCGCCGCAGGAGCGACGACCCGCTGAGCCGGCTCACTCCGCGCGAACGAGAAGTACTGGAGCTGATGGCCGCCGGCAACTCCAACGCAGGCATCGCCGCACAGCTGGTGATCACGGTGCGCGCAGCAGAGAAGTACGTCTCCAGCGTCTTCGACAAACTGGGTCTGCCGTCCACGGGAAGCGAGTCTCGCCGGGTCCTGGCGGTGCTGCTCTACCTGCGCCACTAACGCTCAAACGTCGCCTACGGCACGACACCAGTCGAGTCTTGTGAGGAGGGCGACGCGGCCAACTCTGGATCAGCACACCAGAAACCCGAACCTCCATCCTGGGGTCCTTACTGCTGCGCGCGGCCGCAGTCGAGGGACACACTGGACTCACAGACAGGTCTCAGCTCATTCCCGACCACCCGAGAGAAGCCATCATGAGCCTCGACGCCGCGGCCTTCAGACACGTTCCGCCTCCGATCGTGCTGGGCCAGGTGCGGTGATGGCTGACGTCGGTGCACGAGCCCAACGGGGACGTACAGGAGACAGTTCTGTTTGGCGCTCAGTGCGCTGGCCGATAGCCGCCTGCTGCACGGCACTGATCTTGTACCTGGCGGCCCGACTGCTGGATCGGCTGCCCCCGGGAGCCGGCCGCGAAACGGCGTTGCTCCTCGGCGCGCCCGCGATCACCGTGCTGCTGCCGATGTCGATTCTGTGGCTGCTGGTCGCCCTGCTGCTGAACCGGCGGCGGCGTCGAGAGCACGACGACTCCAAGGAACACCCCCCGGCTTGAGCTGGTGGGCCGCCCGAGACTGACAGTCGGCACGGGCGTGCAGCAGAGGGTGACGTTGACCCCGTACATCGGCCCTGCGGCTGTTGCATCGGGGTCAACGTCGCAGTAACGGGGTCAACGTCGGCTTCCGGGCGTACACCAGAAACCCGCCCCTTGGTCTACCGGTGAACGCCCTAGGCCACACTCGCGGCCGGTGCCACGTTGAGAGGGTCCTTCTCTCACTTAGGAGCCAAGTCATGGTCGGTATGCCGGCGGTCCGCCTGCCACTCATTCTCGGCGTCGTCTTCGCGCTGGTGGCCTCACTGTTGGGGCCCGTCAACACCGCGAGCGCCGGCGATCCCGAACGTTCCCGCTACCGCGTCGACTGGTCCGCTTGCGAGCAATCGCCGCGAACCCAGTGCGGGACGCTCAAGGTCCCGATCGACTGGTCCCAACGACGGGGGCAGAGGGTGTCGTTGGCTGTCGCTCGTCGTCTTGCCGACGACCCAAGCCGACGCATCGGCACTCTGTTCTACAACCCTGGTGGCCCAGGCGATGGAGCTGTGGCTTACGTCGCCGACGCCGAGGCCATCTTCTCGCCGACCCTTCTCGCTCGCTTCGACATCGTCGGGATGGACCCGCGCGGCGTCCAGGGCAGCAACCAGATCTCCTGCGAGGATCGCCCAGTCATTCGGCCCGAGACCAACCTGTGGCCGAAATCCGAGTCAGAGTTCAACGCTCTGGTGGCCAACAGCCGCGCCGTCGGCTTGGCGTGCCTCCGCGACACCGGTGATCTGGTCCGCCACACCGACACAGTGTCCGTCGCCCGCGACCACGAAGCACTGCGGATCGCGTTGGGCGTCGATGAGGTGAGTTGGCTGGGCGTGTCCTACGGCACGCAGGTGGCCGCCAACTACGCGCATCTCTTTCCGCGCCGGACCCGCGCCATGGTGCTGGATGCGGCAATGGACCACAGCTTGTCCGAGGTGGAGCAGGTCGCCGGCGAAATGCTGACAGCCGAGGACTCCTTCAACCGCTTCGCCGCCTGGTGCCCGACGAGCCCGGACTGCGCTCTACGGGGGAAGGATGTCGCATCAGTGTTCGACCGTCTGGTCACCGAAGCCGACCGAGCACCGATCCCGGCCAAGGGGGCGATTCGCCCAGTCACCGGCGCCGACATCCGGATGGGAACCAAGGGTCTCCTGCGATTCAAGGAGGCGGCGATCTTCGGACCTCGGCTGTCCTGGGCCGGCCTCTCCCGAGCGCTGCAGAGCGCCCTCACAGGTGATGCATCGGCGTTCGCGGTGGCCCCAGCGGGAGTCACTCAGCACTTGTCCTACAGCCTGCTCGCCAACGCGTGTCTGGACTACGAGGTGCAGGTGGGGACGTGGGTGGAGATGCAGCAACGGATGGAGATGGGACGTCAGCTGGCACCGCACCTCCAAGGCGCCTCAGAGACCTGGCAGGGACTGCTCTGCGCCGGCTGGCCGATAGCTCCGACGAACCCGCCACGTGCCCTCGACGTCCGTGGCGTGCCGGCGCTGATCGTGCACGCCGTGCATGACCCGTCGGTTTCCTACGCCTGGGCTCACGGCCTCGCCGCTCAGATCGACGGCAGCCACCTGTTGACCAGGACCGGAGATGGACACACGTCCTACTACACATCGACGTGCGCGAGAGCGGCCACTGATGGCTATCTGATCCAGCCCGGAGGGCCGTCGAACCAAACCTGCCCCAACTGAAGTGGTCGCTACCGTTGAGGAAGCAGCGGCCACCACTGAGCCCGTGAGTGCTGGTCGGACGGAACGCCGTTCGTCGCTACTGGACAAGGTCGATGCCGCGCTGTTCATCTTCGCCGGCGCCTCCGCCGTTTGGCTGGGCTACCTCCTGCTACGCGAAGGCGCTCGGATCGGCTGGCGGACGCTGCTTCTAGCCGTGTTCTGGATGTTGCTCAGCTACCTGCTGCTTCCCAGACTGCATAGGATCCTGACCCGGATCTACGTACCCGGCTACTTCATCGGGCGGGCCCGAACCAGTGACGGGTTGCTGGGTGATCCCATCAACCTGGCTTTCCTGGGACACGAGAACCAGATTCACCAGACCATGACCGAGGCCGGCTGGATCCGGGCCGACGACCTCACTGCCATCAGCGCGCGAAGAATCATCGGCTCCACGCTGCACCGCCGCAGCTATCCGCAGGCGCCGGTGAGCCCGCTTCTGCTTTTCGACCGCGAGCAGGACTTCGCCTATCAGCAGGAGGTCGCCAGCAACCCGTCCAAGCGCCACCATGTCCGGTTCTGGCGCTGCCCGCCCGGCTGGATGCTGCCCGGCGGCTTCACAGTGGACTGGCTGGCGGCCGGCACGTACGACCGAAGCGTCGGGCTCTCCTTGTTCACGTTCCAGATCACTCACAAAATCGAGGAGAACACCGACATCGAGCGTGACTTCATCATCGACACAGTGACGGCGACCTGCCCCTTCGCCGAGATGGCAACCATCCAGAACTTCTCCACCGGATATCACTGCCGCAACGGCGGCGGCGATCTCATCTACACCGACGGCAACCTGCCCATCGTCGACGTTCGCGCTGCTGAGGCGCCGAGCCGTCCTCCCGAAGACCGCACTGACAGTCGGAACAAGCGCCCCGTCCAGACCACGCTCGGAGCCGGTGTCGCCATCGTCCGGGGGTTGATGTACCTCGTGACTGCCGTGTTCTTGTTCCTCCTGCCGGAACTGCTGAGCGCCGCCGAGGCCATCGACGGTGCCGTGGATGTGGACGACATGGCGAGACAGGAGATTCGGCTGCTCGGCGTCCTCCTCGGCGTCACGTTCCTTGTCGTTGCCCTGACTGACATCGGGCTCGGGCTGGCGGTCCGGGCCGGCCACAACTGGGCCCGGCTTTTGCTGATGCTTACCTCGGTCCTCGCGACCGTCACCGCATTCGGCTCACACGCGAGCGGCAACGAGTTGATCACTGTGGGTCACCTGCCGACCATCGCCACCAGCA
The DNA here is from genome assembly GCA_035634295.1 of Propionibacteriaceae bacterium. Taxonomy (GTDB): domain Bacteria; phylum Actinomycetota; class Actinomycetes; order Propionibacteriales; family Propionibacteriaceae; genus Microlunatus. Next base: position 24,615 of record DASQDG010000028.1, read on the forward strand.
TCCTGGTGTTGCTGGCGCTATCCAGCCATCGTGCGCGGGAGTACGCCCAGCGACGCCGACAGCACCCCGAACTGACCTCGAGAAGGTGACCCGAGAGCGTTCCGCCGGCCACGCACACCAGATAACCGGCCCGTCAACCACCAGTGCACCACCTGCCCTCCCAAGCTGCCCGGCGACAGGCTGAATCGACAAGCTTCATATCCACAACACGGAGGTCATCATGATTTCACCTGCCGCCCTCGATTCCCGAACGGCCCGTTCGCTGCCGGGCCGGGCACAACGCCGCGGCTTCGGCCCACTGTCCGCTTACCTGGCTGCTCCCCTGTGGGCCCTGCAGGCTGCCATCTGGCTTGCCGCGCCCAAGGTCCAAGAGGCGACAGC
>DASQDG010000029.1:0-2502 GCA_035634295.1 Propionibacteriaceae bacterium
GCGACTGGTCGGCGCCTCGCGCTGGTACACCCAGCTGCCGTTCATCCTCGAGGCCGCCCTCGCCGGGCTGATCGGTGCGCTGCTGGCCATCGGCGGGCTGGTGGTCACCAAGCTGCTGTTCGTCGACAAGACCCTGGCCGGGCCGATCCGGGCCGGCATCATCCCGCCGGTCGACTGGGGCGCGATCGCCTTCATCAGCCCGGTCATCGCCGCCGCCGGCGTGGGCCTGGCCGGCATCGCGGCCTACGTGACGCTGCGGCTGTACGTGCGGATCTAGCCTCCTCGTCGAGATCGGCGGTCTCGTGGTCATCAGCGCCCGATGGCCACGAGACCGCCGATCTCGCGTGGGGCGTCGGGGCTATCCGAACAGCTGCGACAGCTGGTCCCACAGCAGGATCGCCGAGAAGAAGCCGTAGAACAGCACGGCCCACCCGAGGGCGACCAGCCGGCCGCCCCGCAGACCGATCTCGCGGGGCAGCGTCCGCCTGTTGAGCTGGATCAGCAGGCACGAGTACACGAACATCACCAGCCCGTTGAGCGACGAGGCGATCACCAGCAGCACCAGCGGCTGGGTCAGGCCGGAGAGCAGGATGACGGAGCCGAAGACGATCTCGGCCCACACGGTGACGAAGTACAGCCGGCTCTCGGTCCAGGTGGTGCTGGTGGCCAGTGGTCCGGTCTTGAGCACGTCGGCCGTCACCCTGCCCACCATGTCCAGCACGGCGAGGTTGGTGGAGTAGAGGACGACGGTGCCGATCAGCCAGAAGGTCGTGCCGAACCACGCACCCTCCGACGCCTGCAGCGACTCACCCTGCACGCGGATGAAGTCGAAGCTCTCCTCGCGTACGCCCGTGCCGACGGTGACGTAGGTCAGCGTCATGAAGGTGAGCAGGGCGATCGCCCCGATCACGAAGAAGGTGAGGAACTGCTCGCGGTCGGCGACCCGCCACCAGCCCCGCCACCGGCGCAGGTTCGCGTCGTCCCGTCGGAAGAAGTAACCGGTCGTCGGCGCGGCCATCTCCTCGCCGGTGAGCGGCGAGACGATCCGGGGGAGCCGGGCGCCCATCCCCAGGTTCTTGTCGCGCACCCAGTTGGACTGGACGAGGTTGAGCGAGCCGCCCGCGCCGGCGAAGGCGATGGCGCCGAGCAGCGTCGCCGCGCCGATGGAGCCGACCGCGTCGGGGATCTCTCCGACCTCCACGAAGCCCCGGCCCAGCGCGGCGTACCCGTCGACGCCGAGCTGCGTGAGGAGCACGTAGAGCATGAACAGCACGATCAGCCCGACGAGGAAGAACTGGATCTTCTCGACGGTCCGGTAGACGACCGGTGACACGGTCAGGACGACGCCGATGAGCAGCAGCACTCCGATCGTGGTGTAGGGGACCAGGTCCTGGGAGAACCCGAGCGCGAAGCCGAGCGTGGTGGTGCCGCCGGTGGCCCAGCCCGGCCAGGCCCACGGCACGATCGTCATCACGATGAACAGGGCGCCCCAGGGCTTCCACAACCGGGTGAAGCCGGTGACCGCCGTCTCGCCGGTTGCCAGTGTGTAGCGCTCGATCTCCATGTTGAGGAAGTACTGGGTGCCGACCCCGACGATCACCAGCCAGACCAGGGCGAGCCCGACCTGGGAGGTGATGTAGGGCCAGAGCACGTACTCGCCGGAGCCGATCGCCCCGGCCAGCAGCAGCACGCTGGGCCCGATCACCCGCTTCATCGGCAGCGGCTCCGGCAGCTCGGCGTACGGCACCGGTGCCAGGTACCTGCTGGGGATCTCGGTGGCGGTGTTCCCGCCGCCAGCGGTCTCAGCGCGAGAGTCGGCCACGGTCAACCTCCTCGGTGTGCGAGAGCCCTCCGCTCGGGGCTCCACGTCTTCGGGGCGCCCTGTCCAGGACCGCGTCGCCGGGGCGCGCTGGACCACGTCGGCCACTCGTCTGCACTGCGGTGGGTGGGCGCCCTCGCGCCGCGCGGGAGCCGCGCCGCAGCGTCGGGGAGTGCGGGAAGGCCCTCCCCGGCGGCCGGACGCCTGTGTCGAACCGCGGTCGGCGACGAGATGCTCACCCGCGGTGCCGGCTGCAGTGATCCTCGCAGACTCGGCCATCGGCGCCTCCAGACGTACCGGGGTGGTCCGTCGTGAGCGATCTCCCGGGGCGCAGGCTAACTGTGGAGGAAGGCGCTGACCAGCCTCTTCGCTGCCGCCCCAGGCCGTCGACCGCACCCCCGGCGACCCGCGTCGGGACGCGCGTTCCGCAGTCCCGCGGTCGTCGCGGCGGACCGTCAGTAACCTGGGGGCATGCCGCGTGAGACCGGGCGGAAGCTCATCGCCCAGAACAAGAAGGCGCGGCACGACTACTCGATCCTCGACACCTACGAGGTGGGCCTGGTGCTCACCGGCACCGAGGTGAAGAGCCTGCGTGCCGGCCGTGCCTCCCTCGTCGACGGGTTCGCCACGGTGGACGGCGGCGAGGTGTGGCTGCAGCACGTGCACATCCCCGAGTACACCGA
>DASQDG010000030.1:0-153278 GCA_035634295.1 Propionibacteriaceae bacterium
ATCGTCGGGTTCGTCGTCACCCCCACCACCGACGACCCCTCCACCAACTGCTTCAGATTGCCGGTATTGATCCGCTCCCGAGACAAGTCGTCCAACCAAATGGACACACCCGCCTCAGACAAAGCCTTCAGTCGATCGGTCATGAGGTTCTCCTGTGTGTGGGGTCGATTGAGCTTCTTTTCTAATTGCCGCTGGTATTGCCCGTCTCGGCGCTGACGTCGGCGGGCGCCTGCGGACCGCTGGCCGCACTGTGCACAGGTGCGGCGTTTGACTTGGCGGCCTCCAGGCTCTCCTTGGCGGCCGCGGCCACCGCGTCGGCGGTGAAGCCGAACTCAGTCAGCAGTTTCGAGCCAGACGCGCTGGCGCCGTAGTGGTTGAGGCTGACAACCCGGCCCGCGTCGCCAACCAACTCGCGCCAGCCCTGGCTGACGCCGGCCTCGACGCTCACCCGCGCGCGCACGTCCGGCGAGATCACCGAGTCGCGGTAGTCCTGGTCCTGCTCGTCGAACCACTCCCGGCACGGCATCGACACCACCCGGGCGGCGATGCCCTCGCCGGCGAGCTGCTCGGCCGCGGCCACCACGCACTGCACCTCCGAGCCGGTAGCGATCAGGATCACGTGCTCGGAGTCGGCGGAGCCAAAGTCCTTCAGCACGTAGCCGCCCTTGGACACCTGCGAGGCATCGGCGTAGCCGTCCTCGCCGCGGGGCACGATCGGCAGCGCTTGCCGACTGAGGATGAGCCCGGCCGGTCGGTCGCCGTTCTTGAGGATCTGGCTCCAGCAGGCCGCGGTCTCGTTGGCGTCGGACGGCCGGACGACGTCCAGCCCGGGGATGGCGCGCAGCGAAGCCAGGTGCTCGATCGGCTGGTGGGTGGGGCCGTCCTCGCCCAGGCCGATCGAGTCGTGTGTCCACACGTAGATGACCGGCACCTTCATCAGCGCCGACAGCCGGACAGCGCCGCGCATGTAGTCGCTGAACGTCAGGAACGTCCCGCCGTAGGGCCGCAGGCCGCCGTGCACCTTGATGCCGTTGAGGATGGCGCCCATGGCGTGCTCGCGGATGCCGAAGTGCAGGACGCGACCGTAGGGGCCACCGGAGAACATCTTGGTCTGCCGATCGGTCGGCAGGAAGCTGGGCTCGCCCTCGGGGGTGGTGTTGTTCGACTCGGCCAGGTCGGCTGAGCCGCCCCACAGTTCGGGCAGCTTCGGAGCCAGCGCGGTCAGCACCTTGCCCGAGGCCGCGCGGGTGGCAATGCCCTTCGGGTCGGCGTCCCAGCTGGGCAGCGCGTCCTCCCAGCCGGGGCTGAGCTCGTCCTTCACCATCCGCTCATAAAACGCCTTGCCCTCAGGGTTGGCCTGCGACCACTGGTCAAAGCTTGACTGCCAGTCCTGCTGCGCCTGCTTCCCGCGCTCCAGCAGGCCGCGCGTGTGGCCGATCACCTCGTCGGACACCTCGAAGGTCTGCTCGGGGTCGAAGCCCAGGATCTCCTTGGTCGCCTTGATCTCCTCCTCGCCCAAAGCCGCGCCGTGCGCCTTGCCGGTGTTCTGCAGCTTCGGGGCGGGATAGCCGATAATCGTGCGCAAACTGATGAAGCTGGGCGCGTCGGTTGTCGCCCTGGCCGCCTCGAGCGCCTGCTGCAGCGTGGCCAGGTTCTCCTCGTACGTCGTGCCGCCGTTGGTCCAGTCGATCTCCTCGACATGCCAGCCGTAGGCCCGGTAGCGCGCCGCGGTGTCCTCGGTGAGCGCGATGTTGGTGTCGTCCTCGATCGAGATGTGGTTGCGGTCATAGATCACGGTCAGGTTGCCCAGCCGCTGGGTGCCGGCCAGCGACGACGCCTCGGAGGTGATGCCCTCCTCGATGTCGCCGTCGGAGGCCAGGCAGAAGATCTGATGGTCGAACGGCGACTCGCCGGGGGCGGCGTCGGGGTCGAGCAGACCACGCTCGCGGCGAGCGGCCATCGCCATGCCCACGGCGTTGGCGATGCCCTGGCCCAGCGGCCCGGTGGTGATCTCGACGCCATCGGTGTGCCGGTACTCCGGGTGACCAGGTGTCTTGGAGCCCCAGGTCCGGAGCGCCTTGAGGTCGTCGAGCTCGAGGCCGAAGCCGCCGAGGTACAGCTGGATATAAAGGGTCAGGCTGGAGTGTCCGCAGGAGAGCACGAAGCGGTCGCGGCCCGGCCAGTGCGTGTCGCCGGGGTTGTGCCGCATCACCTTCTGGAACAGCAGATAGGCCACGGGCGCCAGGCTCATCGCCGTGCCCGGGTGGCCGTTGCCGACCTTCTGCACCGCGTCCGCGGCCAGGATCCGGACAGTGTCCACGGCTTTGGTGTCGAGCTCGCTCCAGCCTTCAGGGAGCGCGGCCCGTCGGCCAGCCGGTTCGGTGGATGGGGTGGTGGCGGTGTCGGTCACGACGGTGGCGATCCCTTCGATGGTGTGTCGACGTGATGGTGTTCGACGTGATGGTGTTCGACGTAACGGCCCCCGACGTGGTCGGAGGCGCTCACGGATCAGACACTATCGGCCTCGACTCCGCTCCGATACAGCGGCGCTGCGACTGCGTTGCCGAAACGCCGGAACCGCTGTCAGTCTGGGCCGAGGGCGACGTGGGTTTCCTGCAGCGGCGTCATAGACTGCCGGTCGGCGTGTCTCAACCGGGGAAGCGCCACGGGGGTGAGCGAATGGGTTTTCACTGGTGACGAGCATCGACGTGACGAGCGAGGTCGCGACCGAGGAGTCCCTGTCCGGCGCGCGTCGACGTCCGTCCAGCTCACGCCAGCCGTTGGTGAGCGCACGCCTGCGTGACGTGGTCAGCGCCTACGTCGGGCTGACCAAGCCGCGGATCATCGAGCTGCTCCTGGTCACCACGGTGCCGGCCATGTTCCTGGCCGCGGGCGGGGTGCCACCGCTCGGGCTGGTGCTGGCCACCATGATCGGAGGTTGCCTGGCGGCCGCCAGCGCCAACGCGTTCAACTGCGTTCTGGATCGCGACATTGACGAGCGGATGCGGCGGACCCGGCGACGGCCACTGCCCCGGCACGCCGTCGGTACCGTCGGCGCCACCGTCTTCGGGCTGGTGCTTGCGGTGGCCGCGACGCTGTGGCTCGGGCTGACCGTCAACTGGCTGTCGGCTCTGCTGGCGCTCGGCGCCAACGTCTTCTACGTCTTCGTCTACACCCTGTGGCTGAAGAGGCGGACCTCCCAGAACATCGTCTGGGGCGGCATCGCGGGCTGTTTTCCACCGCTGATCGGCTGGACCGCCGTCACCAACGACCTGGCGTGGGCCCCGTTCGTGCTGTTCGCCGTGGTGTTCTTCTGGACGCCGCCGCACACCTGGGCGCTCGCGATGCGCTACCGCGAGGACTACGCCGCTGCCGACGTGCCGATGTTGCCGGTGGTGATGTCGGCCCCCCGGGTCGCCGTCCGCATCGTCGTCTACTCCGCCATCACCGTGGTGACCTCCCTGGTGCTGTGGCCCGTGGCCGACACCGGCTGGTTTTATCCAGCGGTGACCGCGGCTGCCGGTTCAGCCCTGCTCTGGGAGTCCTGGCAGCTGCTGCGGCGCACCCGCTCTGGCCTGAGCGACGCCGAGGCCCGGCCCATGCGGTTGTTCCACTGGTCCAACTCCTATCTCGCCCTGGTGTTCGTGGCCGCGGCCGTGGACCCTTTGTTGCGTTGACCCCCGGACTGGCGCGACCACGTTGACCCAGTCCGTCGAGTTCCTGTTGGACCCCGTTGCCGAAGAGGCCGTACGCCAGGAGTGGCGGGCCTTGAATGAGGCTGGGCTGCCCAGCGAGGTGCGCAGCACGCCCAGCCCGAGTCACCGACCACACCTGACCCTTTATGCCGGTCCGGAGATCTCCCAGGCTGTCGACCAGGAGCTTGCTCGTCGGGTGTCCGGTCTAGCGCTTGATGGGCAGCTGGGGGCCTTGACCTTGTTCGGCCCGGGGCGGCAGGGATACGTCCTGGTGCACGCCCTCGTACCGTCAATCGCTCTGCTGGAGCTGCAGCGCGACGTCGCCCGGATCTGTGCCGCCGAGGACGACAGCTACTTCGCGCCCGGGCGCTGGAGTCCGCACGTGACGGTGGCCCGCCGGATGCCGGCCGCACAGCTTCCCGCGGCGTTGTCGGTGCTGTCCGGGGCGTCAGGGAGCGTGGTCGGGCAGCCGGTGACGCTCAGCCGTTGTCGCCGCTGGGACGGCACCGCGAGACGTGAGTGGCTGCTCTAGGGCGTCAGACCGAAGACTGCGTACCGACAGCAGCAGGTTCGTGGCCAGGGCGATGGCCAGCGCCGCGCCGAGCAGGTGCAGAGTGACCAGCCACACCGGCAGCCCGTTGTAGTACTGCAGGAAACCGATCACCGCCTGAGCGACCTCAAGGGCGAGCAGCCCGTACGCCGCCCTAGTGCGCAGCAGCAGCACGCAGCCGAGGGTGGCCGCCACCGTGGCGTAGACGGCCAGCGCGTGCAGATGGGCCACCAGGTCGGAGTTCAGGCCGTTGCGGGCCGCGTTCTCGTCGCCGGCGTGCGGGCCGCTGCCGGTGACCACTGTGCCGAGCCAGACCGCTGCCCACATCAAGACGAACGCAGCGCGAGCTAGCACGGCAGCGCGCGACGACACCAGACGCGGCGACAGCCCGCGCGTGCGGCGGACCAGCGCCACGCTGAGCGCGATCAGCACGAATGACACCAGCAGGTGCAGCGCGACGACGTACGGGTTCAGCTGGGTGAGCACCGTGATCCCCCCGATGACCGCCTGAGCCGGTATCCCGAGCGCCAGGATGGTGGTCAACCGCAGCAGGTCCATTCGCGGACGGCCGTGCTCGCGGTGGAGCATGGCGGCCAGCCAGGTGCCCACGGCCACGATAACCAGCACGAAGGTGAGTAGCCGGTTGCCGAACTCGATGGCTCCGTGGTAGCCGAGCTCAGGATGGGTGACGTAGGAGGACTCCGTGCAGCGCGGCCAGGTGGGACAGCCGAGACCGGAGTCCGTCAGCCTGACCAGCGCCCCGGTCACGACGATCACAATGTTGACCACCAGCGAAGCCACGGCCCAACGCCGCAGGGCGATCATGCCGGCGATCGGGCGCATCAGCGGCGAGCTGCTCAAGACGTCCACCGAAAGCCCCTCCAGGCTGCGGCGGCGCTGACAACAAGCCACGCGGCCAGGACCCCCAGCGGCCAGCCCAGCGGCTGCCCGACGGCGCCGGCTCGCAGCCCCTCGCCCAGCGCCGCGGTCGGCAGCAGACGGAGCGCCGGCTGCAGGGCGTCGGGATAGCTCGCCACCGGCATAACCAGGGCCCCACCAGCAAGCAGCACAACATAGATCAGGTTGGCCAGCCCCAGGGTGGTCTCGGCGCGCAGCCGCCCGGCCAGAGCGAGGGCGAGCGCGGCAAAGGTCGCCACACTCATCACCACAGCCGCAGCGCTGACCGTCGCCGAAGCCCACGTCCAGCTGGCCCGCCAGCCCAAGGCGGCCGCCACGCCGGAGATGACCAACAGCTGGGCCAGCACGATCACGACCGCGGACAGTGTCTTGCCGGCGAGCAGCCCCGCCTTGCCCAACGGCGTGGGAGCGAGCCGTTCCAAGACGCCGTAGCGGCGTTCGAACCCGGTGGCGATGGCCACTGAGGTGAAAGCCGAGGACCAGACGGCCAGGGCGAGCACCGACGGAGCCAGCCGGTCCAGGTCCAGGTCCCCAAAGCGTCTCCCGGCCAGGCGTCCCAGCAGCAGGATGCCGACCGGGATGACCAGGGCCAATAGCAGCTGCTCGCCGTTGCGGACCAGCAGGCGGGTCTCGGTTAAGCCGTGGCTGAGCACGCGGCGCGACGGCCGAGCCGGCCCGGGGGCCGGGCTCAGCTCAAGGGTGCTCACGAGGCGACCTGCGACCGAAGCGCGCGCGAGTCCCGGGAACTCTGTGGACGACGGGTGTGGCGCAGGAAGACCTCTTCCAGCGACTCGCCGTTCTTGGTGAGGTCGGCCACCGTTCCGGCCACGGCCACCCGTCCGGCGTCCAGGATGAAGACCTCGTCGGCCAGTGCGGCGGCCTCGTCCATCGCATGCGTAGTCAGCACGATCGTCACGCCGGCTGAGCGCAGCTCCTCCAGCAGATCCCAGGTGTGGTGCCGTGCGTGCGGGTCCATCCCGGCGGTCGGCTCGTCAAGAAACATCAGCTCGGGGCGGCCAATCAGGGCTCCGGCAAGGTTGACCGCCTGTTGCTCCCCACCCGACAGCCGGCGATAGGGAGTCCGGGCGTAGGCCTCGATGCCCAGTCGGCTGATCAGTGCCTCGGGATCGTGCGGCGTGGCGTAAAGCGTGGCCAGATAGCGCAGCAGCTCTATGGGGCGGATGCCTGACCAGGCGCCGGTGCTCTGAGGCATCACACCAACCCGGGCCGCGACGTCACGAGCTCCGACCGGCCTTCCCAGCACGGTCAGCACGCCCGCCTCGACCGGCACCAGCCCGGTGCAACAGCGGACCAGGGTGGTCTTGCCCACGCCATTGGGGCCCAGCACGGCGGTCACCCTGCCCAGAGGTGCGCGCAGCGTCAGCCCGTCCAGCACCGGCCTCCCCCGGAACCGGACGGTGACGCCTTCAACGTGAAGCGCGCACTCGTCCTTCGGCACCGCAGGAGTCTATGTCGCCGGGCCGTGCCGTGGGACAAGATGTCGGCGAGGTCGAACGTGACAGATTCCTTCAGCTGTCGTACGTGCAGGAGCGTTGAATCGTCGCCCTCAGGCTCGAAGCCGTTGCTGACGCACACGACCGGACACCGAGCCAGCACAATGAGTCATATGCAGCTGCCCGTCATGCCGCCGATCGCGCCGATGCTGGCTAAGTCGGTCCCCGCGATTCCCACTGGGAACCTATCTTTCGAGCCGAAGTGGGACGGCTTTCGGTCCATAGTTTTTCGCGATGGGGATGAGGTTGAGATCGGCTCGCGTAACGAGCGGTCGATGAGCCGCTACTTCCCTGAAGTGGTCGAGGCCGTCAAGGTCAATCTGCCGGAGAAGTGCGTGCTCGACGGCGAGATCGTCGTCGTGGTTGGGGACCGGCTGGAGTTCGAGGTGCTGCAGCAGCGGATCCATCCGGCGGCCAGCCGGGTCAAGTTGTTGTCAGCGCAGACGCCGGCCCGGTTCATCGCCTTCGATCTGCTCGCTCTGGACGACATCGACTACACGAAGCGCCCGTTTGAGGAACGGCGCACCGCGCTTGAGCGAGCACTGAGCGGCGCGCGGGCGCCCATCCACTTGACGCCGATCACCCGTGACCCCGACGTGGCCGAGCGGTGGTTCTCTCAGTTCGAGGGCGCCGGGCTGGACGGTGTTGTGGCCAAGCCGCTGAACGGCACCTATCAGCCCGACAAGCGGACCATGTTCAAGATCAAGCACCAGCGGACCGCTGACTGCGTCGTCGCCGGCTACCGGGTTCACAAGAGCGGCCCGGACAGCGTCGGCTCGCTGCTGCTCGGGCTCTACAAGGACGACGGCACCTTGGCCTCGGTTGGAGTGATCGGCGCCTTCCCGGCCGCCCGGCGCAAAGAGCTGTTCACTGAGCTGCAGCCGCTCGTCACCACCTTCGACGGCCATCCATGGGACTGGGCTCAGCAACAGGATGAGGGCGCCACCCGCAACCCCCGCAGCTCAGAGTTCAGCCGCTGGAATGTCGGCAAAGACCTATCCTTTGTGCCGCTGAGGCCTGAGCTGGTCGTCGAGGTGCGCTACGAGCACATGGAGGGCGACCGGTTCCGGCACACCGCCCAGTTTAACCGCTGGCGCCCCGACCGCGACCCGACTTCCTGCACCTATGAGCAGCTCGAAGAGCCGGTCAACTACGACCTCGCTGACATCTTGGCAGCGGGCCGAGATTGACCGACGTCGCTCGCGCGGACGCGGTGCTCAAGATCCGGCTTGACCCACTGGGCCGGTTGAGCACCGTGTCGACCAAATAAAGACCAGCCGCAGCCGGCCAGCTAGCCGACCGTGTAATCCATGAACGATCCGGCAAGACCGAGTGGGAGAAGGACAAGGCTCAAAGCGAGCCCGCAGCCGGCAACCAACGAACCCAGTCCGCTGAGCACTCGCTGCCATGCAACGAGACGAGCGGAGCTCAGGCCGAAGAGTCCCACCACGAAGAGGAACGCGAAAAGCGCGGGCGGCAACAGGATGAATGTCCAGTCTCCAAAGGAGAACGGCTCGGGCGCCTCGCCGAAGGCGATGCAGGCGACATAGCCAACAGCGGCGGCCAGCTGAGCTACCGTGACTGCCCCGGCTCTGGCGGAAAAAGCCGTAGCAGGAGCGGGCGACCTACCCCCGGTGAACGCAGGCGGTGGCTGGTCGGTCGCGATGTCCATAACGACCAGTGTTTGCCAGAAATTGCTAGCGCGTTGACGAACGAGTGGCAAGCTCCTCGTTGTCGGACCGGCGAGAGCGCAGCCTACGCGGCATCACGGGTAGTCGATGAGCTCATTGTGGCCGTAGGGCGTCCCTCGACGGCTCAGCGGTCCCCGCGCGGCCCCTCGTTGAAGGCGTCGATGAAGTCGCCCGGCTGGTGGATCTCCTCTGCCCGCCGGTCAGCCTGGCGATCGCGCCTGGCCTGCCGCTGGAACGCGTCGGTGTTCACGCCTGCCGCCTGCGCGCCCCGGAGGGCGAACCGGTAGGCCTGCGTGGCCGTGCGCAGCGCAGCCGGGTAGTCGTGGCCGGCGAACGCCAGCCTGGCCTGTCCGGCCGACACGTTCGCCGCCGCCAGGTAGGGCCGTGCCCGATCCGGGCGGGGACCGGCCAGAGCCTGCGCCGCCAGCCGGTTGGTCGCCTCGAGCGCCGCGGCGCTCTGGAACCGGTAGAGGTTGTCCTGGTCGAACTGGCTGAAGTCCCAGTTGAGGTCGATGTAGCTCATCACCGAGTTGCTCTCGTCACCGGCCCACGCGAAGAAGAAGTCGCCGGTGGGCTCGAAGTCCGTGCCGCTGGCGCTGTCGTAGCCGTCGTGCGGATGGGACAGCCCGACGTGGTGGCCCACCTCGTGGATCATCGTCGTGGTCAGCCCGTAGCCGGCTTTGGTCACCGCCGGCGACAGGAAGGAGAAGACGAAGCTCTGCGTGCCGTCGACGTAGTTGTCGTCGGCGAAGCCGAGGATGGGCACGTTGTCGCTGTTTACGGCGTAATTGAACAGCGGCATCTCATAATCCACCGAGTCGCCGTCGTCCTGGGTCCGGGCCAGGTCCGCCCTGTTCTGCAGATAGAGGTTGGCGAATGCCGGGAAGCCAGCCCCGGGATAGCAGGTTTGGTTGGTCAGCAGCAGGTCAAAGCAGCGCTTGGCCTGCCCGCTGAAGGGCAGATCCTGGCTGTCGTAGTCGAGTCGCCGACCGCGCAGCAGCTCGCGCAGCTCGGCTAGCAGCAGCTTCGGCTTGATGTAGCGGCCGGACGCATCGACCCCGGGCCAGCCTTCGTAGGTGTTGCTGTCGATGTTGATGGTGCGGGCCAGCTCGGGTGTGGGCAGCTCGACGGGAAAGGCCGGCGAGGTGGTGAACAACAGGTCCAGAGCCACGTAGCGGGTCAGCTTGGCCAAGTCGGCCGGCAGCGCCGACGCGGCCCGGTAGTGGCCGTACTCCCAGACCGGCGGAATCCGGTAGTCAGGAACCAAGTCGCCGTCGAGGTCGGCGTCGTCGACATTCCAGCCGCCGGCCCAGGACTCCGGTCCGGCAGACTGGTCGTGGAACCACACCCGCCGGGTGGTGCGGAGCCCGTTCTCCTCGTCTTTGGCCGTGGTGCCACCCCAGGCGATGACCTTTCGCTTGTCCTGCTGGGCGCCGAAGTTGAAGCCGGTGTCGGGATCCGGCTCGTTCTGCTTCGTGTAGACGTGGAATCGGAAGTCGGCCCGGTCGTACCAGTTGATCAGGAACACCGTGTTGCGGCGGGTGTTCACCCCGCTCGGCGGGTTCAGGGCGAGCCAGCGCTCGACGGCCGGCGCGGAGATTTCGTAGTTGTGCGTGACGTCGACGGCGTTGCGCTGCTGAGCGTTGTACTTGGCCTGATACTCGGTCAGCGGCTTCTTGACCGACAGCCGCTTCAGCTGGGAGAAGAAGCGATTCTCATAGGCCTGGTCGGTGTAGCGCAGACGGTAGTCGTAGCGGTAGGTGATGCCGAGCTTCTCGGTCACCCCGTAGGCCAGCCGGGAACTCACGACGGGCTCGTAACGGCTGGCCAGCCCTTGGCGGAAGGTGGCCTGATCGACCGCGGCGCGCGAATAGCCGATGAGGACCACGTTGACCGGGACCCGCTCGGTCAAAGCGGCCGGGCCGCCCGGGTTGAGGTTGGGGTAAGGGGCGGCTGCGCTCTGCGCTGAGGTCGGGGCCAGCAGGGCGGTGACCAGGGCCAGGACTGCGGCCATGGCCAGCAGTGAGCGCTTCATGCGGATTCCCCTCGAGCGGGTGACGCATCCGCCAGACAGCGTGCGCTTTTGGTGAGCATGGCAGCGCGGAAAAGCGGCTGTAAAGGGGTTGGACAACAGGAAAAGAGGTTCGCCTTCGAGGCCTGTCGCGCCAGTTAGGCACCCCTTGCTTGAACGGCCTCGAGCAATAAGCGCACACTGGTCTTGTGAAAAACGCCTCGGACGTCGCGCCGCGCGTCCGCAGCGCCCAGCTGTCGGTCGGTCGCCGTCGGGCAGCTCTCCCGAGCTCCGACCCGGACGCCTCCACCCGGCAGCGTGTGACCCAGTCCATCCTCGAGCACGGGCCGTCCACCGCCGCCGTTCTGGCCGGGCGGCTGGGGCTCACCGCCGCCGCCGTCCGCCGGCACCTCGATGTCCTGCTGGACCGCGGGCACCTCGTCGCGCGTGAGCAGCGGGTCTACGGCACACGGGGTCGCGGCCGTCCGGCCAAGGTCTTCGCCCTCACCGACGAGGGCCGGGCCGCCTTCTACTCCGCCTACGACGACATCGCGATCCAGGCCCTGGAGTTCCTCGCCGACCAGGTCGGGCCGGACGCGGTCAGCCGGTTCGCCCGAGCCCAGGCCGAGGTCGCCGGGCAGCGTTACACCGAGAGCATGGCTGCTGCGAACCCCGACCTGACCCCGGCCAACGCACTCGCCGGAGCGCTCACCAGCGACGGCTTCGTCGCCTCGGTCCGTCCGTCGGCGCTCGGCGAGCAGCTGTGTCAGCACCACTGCCCGGTGGCGCATGTGGCCGAAAGGTTCCCGCAGCTCTGTGAGGTGGAGACCGATCTGTTCTCGAAGCTGCTTGGAGTCCACGTCCAGCGGCTGGCCACCATCGCGCACGGCGACGGCGTGTGCACCACTCACGTTCCCGCTCGTGTACGCCAAGTCACACCAGCTGCTGGCTCACGGGCGGCCGGACAACCGAATAACTCTACGACTGAAGACGCTGTACTGAACGACGGACCTGCGACCGACTCGCAGCCGACGACCGCGATACGCACCACCTTGAGGGAGCCCCTTTTATGACGCAGACCCAAGACCCGACGACTTCCCCCATGGTCGGCACCGGGCAGACCCAAGATCAGCACCTCGAGGCGCTGGGCAAGTACGCGTTCGGCTGGTCAGACTCCGACGTGGCCGGCGCAAGCGCTCAGCGGGGTCTGACCCCCGAAGTGGTCGCCAACATCTCCGGACTCAAGAGCGAGCCGCAATGGATGCTGGACCTTCGGCTCAAGGGCCTCAAGCTGTTCGAGCGCAAGCCGATGCCGACCTGGGGCGCCGAGCTCGACGGGATCGACTTCGACAACATCAAGTACTTCGTGCGCTCGACCGAGAAGCAGGCCACCAGCTGGGACGACCTGCCGGCCGACATCAAGAACACCTACGACAAGCTGGGCATCCCCGAAGCGGAAAAGGCTCGGCTGGTCTCCGGTGTGGCGGCTCAGTATGAGTCCGAGGTCGTCTACCACAAGATCAACGACGAGCTCGAGCGCCAAGGCGTTCTCTTCCTCGACACCGACACCGCGCTCAAGGAGCACCCGGAACTGTTCCGAGAGTACTTCGGCACCGTGATCCCGGTCGGCGACAACAAGTTCGCCGCGCTGAACACCTCGGTGTGGTCGGGCGGGTCCTTCATCTACGTGCCCAAGGGGGTGCATGTCGAGATCCCGCTGCAGGCCTACTTCCGGATCAACACCGAGAACATGGGCCAGTTCGAGCGGACCCTGATCATCGTCGACGAGGACGCCTATGTGCACTACGTCGAGGGCTGCACCGCCCCGATCTACTCCAGCGACTCGCTGCACTCAGCCGTGGTGGAGATCGTGGTGAAGAAGGGCGCTCGCTGCCGCTACACGACCATCCAGAACTGGTCCAACAACGTCTACAACCTGGTGACGAAGAGGGCGACCTGCGAGGCCGGCGCCACCATGGAGTGGATCGACGGCAACATCGGCTCCAAGGTGACCATGAAATACCCCGCGGTCTACCTGATGGGTGAGCACGCCCGCGGCGAGACCTTGTCGGTCGCCTTCGCCGGCGAGGGCCAGCACCAAGACGCCGGCTCCAAAATGGTGCACTGCGCCCCCCACACCTCGAGTTCGATCATCTCCAAGTCGGTCGCCCGCGGCGGTGGCCGGACCTCGTACCGCGGTCTGGTGCAGGTCCAAGAGGGCGCGGCCAACTCCAAGTCGGTGGTCAAGTGCGACGCGCTGCTGGTCGACACCATCAGTCGGTCCGACACCTATCCCTATGTCGACGTCCGCGAGGACGACGTCTCGATGGCTCACGAGGCGACCGTGTCCAAGGTCAGCGACGACCAGCTGTTCTATCTGATGAGCCGCGGCATGGGCGAGGACGAGGCGATGGCAATGATCGTCCGCGGCTTCGTCGAGCCGATCGCCCGCGAGCTGCCCATGGAGTACGCCCTCGAGCTCAACCGGCTGATCGAGCTGCAGATGGAAGGGGCGGTGGGCTGAGCTTGACCGCCATCGAAAACGTCGCGGCTGCAGTCGAGGCCGGCGACGCCATAGCGAGCCATCTGCACCCGGCCGGCTCGTTCCACGTCGCCGATCACCCCGTGCCCACCGGACTCGAGGAGATCTGGCGGTTCACACCGCTCAAGCGACTCCGTCAACTCCACTCCGACGCACCGCTCGACGGCCCTCAGCTGAAGGTGGACGTG
Source organism: Propionibacteriaceae bacterium (assembly GCA_035634295.1). Taxonomy (GTDB): domain Bacteria; phylum Actinomycetota; class Actinomycetes; order Propionibacteriales; family Propionibacteriaceae; genus Microlunatus. Next base: position 13,110 of record DASQDG010000030.1, read on the forward strand.
ACGGCGTCGCGGGACGTCGTGATCGAGCGGGTCGACGCGCTGAACGCTGCCAAAGGCTCCAGCGGTTACGTCCCGAACGAGCGCATCTCGGCCCGAGCCTGGCATGCCGCCACCTCGACGCTGAGCGTACGGATCCCTCGGGAAGCGGTGATCGAACAGCCGACGGTGATCACCCTGACGGGCTCCGGGGTAGGTACGGCCTCGGCTGACCACACGGTGATTACCGCCGAGCCGTTCAGCAAGGCAACGGTGGTGCTGCAGTTCCACGGCTCGGCGACGCTGGCCGAAAACGTGGAGATCGTGGTGGGCGACAGTGCCCAGCTGACCGTGGTGTCGATCCAGGACTGGGCCGACGATGCGGTCCACCACACCCACCACCACGGGCTGGTCAGGCGCGACGCGACGCTGCGCCATCTGGCGGTGTCGTTCGGCGGTGACCTGGTGCGGATGAACACCTCGGTGGAGTACGAGGGCGCCGGCGGTGAGGCCGAGCTCTTGGGGCTCTACTTCGCCGACGCCGGGCAGCATCTCGAGCACCGGCTGTTCGTGGACCACAACGCGCCCAAGACCAAGAGCAACGTCGACTACAAGGGAGCCCTGCAGGGCCAGGGTGCGCACGCCGTCTGGATCGGCGACGTGCTGATCCGTCAGGTCGCCGAGGGCATCGAGACCTATGAGTCCAACCGCAACCTGGTGCTGACCGACGGCGCCCGCGCCGACTCGGTCCCCAACCTGGAGATCGAGACCGGTGAGATCGCCGGCGCGGGTCACGCCTCCACCACCGGCCGGTTCGACGACGAGCAGCTCTTCTATCTGCGGAGCCGCGGCATCGAGGAGGCCGAAGCCCGCCGGTTGGTGGTGCACGGGTTCTTCGCCGACATCATCCGCCGGATCGGCATCCCAGCCATCGAGGAGACCCTGCTCGAGGCGGTGGAGGCTGAGCTCGCCGTCAACATCGGCACCCCCACGCGCCTGGCCGACGAGCCTGAAGCCGGTCACGGCGGCCCCACCGGCGACTCTGTGAACACCGCAGGCAGTCGCGGATGACCGACCTGGTTCGGGCCTGCGCCCTGGCCGACGTCGCCCCGGAGACCGCCATCTCGGTCGAGGTCGGCGGCGAGGAGCTGGCCATCGTGCACAGCGGCGGCCGCTACTACGCCATCGCCGACGAGTGCTCGCACGCCGCCATCCCGCTGTCCGAGGGCGACGTCGGCGACGGTGAGATCGAGTGCTACCTGCACGGTTCCCGCTTCGACCTGGCCACCGGCAAGCCTCTGGGCCTACCGGCCACCGAGCGGGTGGCGGTCTACCGCTGTCGGGTGGTCGGCGACGACCTGCTGGTCGACGCCTCGACGCCCCTCGACCCCGACCTGCCTTCGGACGACCTTCCTCCACACCACGTTGATCCCGAGCACGAGCACGTCCTACAAGAAGCACAGGAGTCCTGACCCACCATGTCCACTCTCGACATCCGCGACCTGCACGTGTCGGTCGACACCGAGTCCGGCCCCAAGGAGATCCTTCGCGGGGTCGACCTGACCATCCGCAGTGGCGAGACTCACGCGATCATGGGTCCGAACGGCTCCGGCAAGTCCACCCTGGCCTACTCGATCGCCGGCCACCCCAAATATCAGATCACCTCTGGCACCGTCACCCTTGACGGCGAGGACATCCTCCAGCTCAGCGTCGACGAGCGCGCGCGGGCCGGACTTTTCCTGGCCATGCAATACCCGGTCGAGGTGCCCGGCGTCTCGGTCGCAAACTTCCTCCGTACGGCCAAGACGGCGATCGACGGCAAGGCGCCGAAGCTGCGGACCTGGGTCAAGGACGTCAACTCCGCCATGGAGCTGGTGCACATGGACCCTGAGTTCGCCAATCGCAGCGTCAACGAGGGCTTCTCCGGTGGCGAGAAGAAGCGCCATGAGATCGTCCAGTTGGAGCTGCTCAACCCGCAGTTCGCCATCCTCGACGAGACTGACTCCGGGCTGGACATCGACGCCCTGCGGATCGTCTCTGAGGGTGTCAATCGGTTCAGCGCCCAGGGCGACCGCGGCGTGCTGCTGATCACGCACTACACCCGGATCCTGCGCTACATCAAGCCCGACCACGTGCACGTGTTCGTGGCCGGTCGGGTGGCCGAGCAGGGCGGGTCGGAGCTCGCGGAGCGGCTGGAGGCGGAGGGGTACGACCGCTATGTCCAGGCCGCCAAGCAGGCCGCGGCCGTGGGAGCGGAGTAGTCGAGCCATGTCACTAGACGTAGACGCCGAGCTCGCGTCGGCCCGAAAGCTGCCGGAGTATCCGGAGACGGTCGCCGTGCACGAGGTGCAGCTGAGCGTCGATGACCCGATTCCGTTCGACGTTCAGGCGATCCGGGGGGACTTCCCCATTCTGGAGCGCAGCACCGACGACGGACCGCTGATCTATCTGGACAGCGCCAACACGTCGCAGAAGCCGCGCGTCGTGGTGGAGGCCATCGAGGATCACTACCTCAACCACAATGCCAACGTGGCCCGGGCCATGCACCTGCTGGGTGCCGAGGCGACGGAGGCCTTCGAGGGTGGTCGGGCTCGGGTGGCAGCGTTCATCGGTGCCGCGCGTTCGGAAGAGGTCATCTTCACCAAGAACGCCTCCGAGGCGCTCAACCTCTGCGCCTACACGCTCGGCGCCGGCTTGCGGCCCGGCGACGAGATCGTCATCTCGGTGATGGAGCACCACTCCAATATCGTGCCCTGGCAGATGTTGGCCGAGCGCTCAGGTGCCACGCTGCGCTGGTTCGACGTCACTGACGAAGGCCGGCTCGACATCGAGGCGGGTATTGCCGGCGGTCTGGTCAACGAGCGAACCAAGATCGTCTCGCTGACCTACGTGTCGAACGTCCTGGGCACCGTCAATCCGATTCCCGAGCTCGCGGCGATGGCTCACGCAGTCGGCGCGACTCTGGTGGTGGACGCTTCCCAAGCCGTGCCGCAACTCCCGGTCGACGTTTCTGCCTTGGGTGCCGACCTGGTGGCCTTCACCGGTCACAAGATGGTCGGACCGACCGGGATCGGCGTGTTGTGGGGCCGCTACGACCTGCTGGCGTCTCTGCCTCCCTTCCTTGGCGGCGGCGAAATGATCGAGGTGGTGAAGATGGCCGGCTCGACGTACGCCCCGCCACCGCACCGCTTCGAGGCTGGCACCCCCCCGATCGCCCAGGCGGTTGGTCTCGGGGCCGCCGCCAGCTATCTCGGTGAGATCGGCATGCAGGCCATCGCCGCGCACGAGCAGGAGATCACGACCTATGCGCTGCAGGGCCTGGCGACCGTTCCGGGACTGAAGGTGCTGGGCCCGGCCGAGCCGGTGCTGCGCGGTGGCGCCATCTCCTTCACCCTGGGTGACGTCCATCCCCACGACATCAGCCAGATCCTTGACTCCCGCGGCATCGCCATCCGTGGTGGCCACCACTGCGCCCGGCCGCTGCACGAGCGCTTCGGCGTCCAGTCGTCGGCACGGGCGTCGTTCTACCTCTACACCACGCACGCCGAAATAGATGCCCTCGTGGACGGGTTGAACGCGACGCAGGCATTCTTCGGAGGTAGCCGGTGAAGGTTCAAGAGCTCTACCAGGAGATCATCCTCGACCACTATCGGGCCAAGCACCACAGTGGGCTGCGGGAGCCGTACGAAGCGGAGGTGCACCACGTCAACCCCAGTTGCGGCGACGAGGTGACGCTGCGAGTGCACCTGGACGGCGACACGGTCAGCGACGTGTCCTACGTCGGGGTCGGCTGCTCGATCTCCCAGGCTTCCACGTCGGTGATGAGCGACCTCGTCATCGGCCGACGCCTCGACCACGGGATGGAACTGCACTCGGAGTTCGTGACTCTGATGCAGAGCAAAGGCGAGATAGAGCCCGACGAGGACCGACTCGAGGACGGTATCGCCTTCGCCGGGGTGGCTAAGTTTCCGGCCCGGGTGAAATGCGCCCTACTCGGCTGGTCGGCGTTCAAGGACGCCGTGATTCGCGCCCAAGGCGCCCAAGACCAAGGAGCTCGGCCATGACCGACACTGACATCTCTCCCGCCCAGCAGAACTCTCCAGCACACCAGGGCCTGCCGGACGGCGACCTGGACACCGGTCTCACTGCGGCGCCGAGCATCGAGGACCTCACCGAGGCGATGAAGGACGTGGTCGACCCCGAGCTGGGGATCAACGTGGTCGACCTGGGCCTGGTCTACGGTCTGCACGTGGACGAAGGCAACGCCCTGACCATTGACATGACCCTGACCTCGGCCGCCTGCCCGTTGACCGACGTCATCGAGGACCAGACCAACAGCGCGCTGGAGGGTCTCGTTGACTCAGTGGCCATCAACTGGGTGTGGATGCCCCCGTGGGGCCTGGAGAAGATCAGCGACGACGGGCGCGACCAGTTGCGCGCCCTGGGCTTCAACGTCTGACCGGTTCGCCGGTGGGCACAGTGGCCCTTCGACGAGATCTGGGTTCGAGCGAGGACCATCATGTTGGTAGCACGCGAGCTGGAGGTGCGCGCAGGCGCGCGCCTGCTGCTGGAGCACGCCTCCTTCCAGGTTGCGGCAGGAGACAAGATCGGTCTCGTCGGGCGCAACGGGGCGGGCAAGACGACGCTGACCAAGATTCTGTCCGGCGAGGCCGCCCCGGCAGCCGGCCTGGTGACTCGCGGCGGTCCGGTGGGCTATCTGCCGCAGGACCCACGTACCGGCGACCTCGACGTGCTGGCCAAGAACCGGATCCTGTCCGCGCGGGGGCTAGACGCTGTGGTGGCCCGGCTGCGACGTGCCGAGCTGGAGATGGGCGACGACGTCGATGCTGTCCGAGACGCTGCGATGGCCTCCTACGCGCGCGCCGAAGCCGAGTTGGCCGCTGGTGGCGGCTATGCAGCCGAAGCCGAGGCGGCCCGGATCGCCAGCAACCTCTCGCTGCCCGAGCGGGTGTTACATCAGCCGCTGCGTACGCTGTCGGGCGGTCAGCGTCGTCGGGTCGAGCTCGCCCGGATCCTGTTCTCTGGAGCGGCCACCCTCCTTCTGGACGAGCCGACCAACCACCTCGACGCTGACTCGATCAGTTGGCTGCGCAGCTTCCTGCAGGGCTATGCCGGTGGGCTGATGGTGATCAGCCACGACACCGGTCTGCTGGACCAGACGGTCAACAAGGTGTTCCACCTCGACGCCAACCGGGCCGAGCTCGACGTCTACGCGATGGACTGGCGCCGTTATCTGCAGCAACGCGAGACCGACGAGAAGCGGCGCAAACGCGAGCGCCAGAACGCCGAGAAGAAGGCCGACCAGCTGTTCACCCAAGCGGCCAAGATGGGCGCCAAGGCGACCAAGGCGACGGCGGCGCAGAACATGGCCAAGCGCGCCGAGCGGCTGCTGTCCGGGCTGGAGGCCGAGCGCGCGCAGGACCGGGTGGCCAAGATCCGCTTCCCGGAGCCGGCGCCGTGCGGCAAGACTCCGCTGATGGCGGCGGACCTCAGCAAGAGCTATGGCTCTCTGGAGATCTTCACCGGCGTCGACCTCGCCATCGACAAGGGCAGTCAGGTCGTGGTGCTGGGGCTGAACGGCGCCGGCAAGACCACGCTGCTGAGGATCCTGGCCGGGTTGGAGGCGTCCGACACCGGCGAGGTGCAGCCGGGCCATGGGCTGCGGCTGGGTTACTACGCCCAAGAGCACGAGACCTTGGACGTGACCCGGTCCGTGCTGGCCAACATGAAGTCCGCGGCGCCTCAACTGGGCGAAACCGAGGTGCGCAAGGTGCTCGGCTCGTTCCTGTTCTCCGGCGAGGACGTCGACAAGCCGGCCGCGGTGCTGTCCGGCGGCGAGAAGACCCGGCTGGCGTTGGCCATGCTGGTGGTGTCCAGCGCCAACGTGCTGCTGCTCGACGAGCCCACCAACAACCTCGATCCCGCCTCGCGTGCGGAGGTGCTGGAGGCGCTACGCAACTACGCGGGCGCGGTGGTTCTGGTCACCCACGACGAGGGGGCGGTGCACGCCCTCGACCCTGACCGCGTGCTGCTGCTGCCTGACGGCGTCGAGGACCACTGGAACCCCGAATATGCAGACTTGGTGGCGCTGGCTTAAGCCGATGCGCCCGAAACGAAGCGCTCGATGGCTTGCCAAGGACTGCACGGCCGCCCGTTCCCCGTCGAGCGCTTACTTTCGGGCGGGGGGCCTCGGCGCCTCGACCTAGGCTGAACGATGCGGTCCGGGCTCGGAACACCGGGCGGCAGGAGAGGAGCCGCAATGTCGACGATGCGCGGCGGCAACGCCGGCCTGATGCGGCGCATGAACCAGGACCCCGATGTCGCCGACCACCGGCTGAGCAAGGGCGTGCTGTGGCGGATCCTGCGCTTTGCCCGGCCCTATCGCTCGCTGATCATCGTCTTCGTGGCCTTGGTGGTGGTGTCTGCCGCGCTGGCCGTCACCCCGCCCCTGCTGTTCAAGGAGATCATCGACGAAGGCGTGCTCAAGGGGAATCGGCGGCTAGTAATCTGGCTCGCTTCGGCCGTGGCGGCGCTGGCCGTGCTGGAGGCCGGCATCGCGCTGATTCAGCGCTGGTGCTCGGCCAAGATCGGCGAGGGGCTGATCTTCGACCTCCGCACTCAAGTCTTCGACCACGTGATCTCGATGCCGATCGCGTTCTTCACCCGCACGCAGACAGGCAAGCTGGTGTCCCGGCTCAACTCCGACGTGATCGGGGCGCAGCAGGCGTTCACCTCGACCCTGTCCACGGTGCTGTCCAACCTCATCACACTCGTCTTGGTGCTCGCGGCCATGCTGACTCTGAGCTGGCCGCTGACCATCGCCGCGCTGGTCATGCTGCCGGTCTTCCTCATCCCAGCGAAGGTGGTCGGCCGCAAGCTGGCCGACCTGACCCGGCAGCAGATGCAGCTCAACGGCGACCTGTCGGCCAGCATGACCGAGCGCTTCAGCGTCAGCGGCGCCCTGCTGGTCAAGCTGTTCGGCCGGCTGCCCGACGAGCACGACCTGATCGCTGAACGTGCCGGCGCCGTACGCGACGTGTCAGTGCGGATCGCCATGAACGGCCGCTTTTTCATCACCTCACTGGGCCTGGTGGCCGCACTGGCCACGGCCCTGGTGTACGGGGTGGGCGGCCTGCTCACCATCGACGGCGCGCTGACCGTCGGCACGCTAACCGCCCTTTCGGGCCTTCTGGTCCGGCTGTATGGCCCGCTGACCTCGCTGACCAACCTGCGGATAGACGTGATGAACGCCCTGGTCAGCTTCGACCGTGTGTTCGAGGTGCTCGACCTGACCCCGATGATCGCCGACGCACCCGATGCCCGCCCCGTGGGCCCGCACCCGTCGATCGAGTTCGACCACGTCAGTTTCAGCTATCCAGGTGCCTCGGAGGTGTCGCTGGCCAGCCTCGAGTCGGTGGCCACCCTGGACGCCCGCCGCAACAGCGAGGTGCTGCGCGACGTGTCCTTCTCGGTGGCCCCTGGACAGACGGTCGCCCTGGTCGGGCCCTCAGGCGCTGGCAAGACCACCATCACTCACTTGATCGCCAGGCTGTATGACACCACCGGAGGAACGGTGAAGGTCTCCGGAGTCGACGTCGCTCATCTGCAGCTGGCGTCCCTGCGCGACGCGGTCGGCTACGTCACCCAGGACGCGCACATGTTCCACGACACCATCCGGGCCAACCTGCACTACGCCAGCCCCGCGGCCGACGAGCAGGCGATGCTGGCCGCGCTGTCCGCGGCGCAGATCGGAGAGCTGGTCGCGACCCTGCCCGACGGGTTGGACACCGTGGTAGGGGAGCGTGGCTATCGGCTCTCCGGCGGCGAGCGCCAGCGGCTGGCCATCGCCCGCCTGCTGCTCAAGGCGCCACCCATCGTGGTGCTCGACGAGGCGACGGCCCACCTCGATTCGGAGTCTGAAGCCGCGGTGCAGCGGGCGCTCGACACGGCGATGGAGGGGCGTACCAGCCTGGTGATCGCGCACCGGCTGTCGACCGTACGCGACGCCGACCTGATCCTGGTGGTCAGCGGCGGTCAGGTCGTGCAGCGCGGTCGGCACGAGGAGCTGCTCGCGTCCGGGGGGCTTTACGCCGAGCTCTACCGGACGCAGTTCGCCCAGACCGTACCGACCGCCTAGGTCATCGCTCGGCTACGCCGTCGACCGCCATCGCGTCAGGGTGACCGCGACGGTGACCGGCAGCACCTCGGGCGCCGAGGCCACCAGTTCGGCGATCCGGGGCGCCTCGAGGTGGAAGGCGTTCGGTCCCATCTGGATCAGGTCCTGGGCCGCCGCTCGGTCGAGGTCACATCCGTAGCGCAGCGTCTCGCTCGACTCCTGCACTAACGCGCCACCCCAGGCTGCCTGCAGCTGCTCCTGCTTGCTCGACGCGATGTGCAGCAGCCCCAAGCCGCTCCTCAGCTCGGCCAGGTGGTCCTGCTCCGGGGTCGCGGTGATCACGAGCCCGGCTGGTGCGAGCACTCGGGCGAACTCGGCCCCGTGACGGGGGGCGAACACGTTCAGCACCAGGTCAATGGCGTCGTCGGCGACCGGCAGAACCCCCCAGGCGTCCGCCACCACGCTGCCGATCCGAGCGTGCGCCCGGGCGGCCCGACGGGCGGCCGCGACGGAGACGTCCAAGCCGATGCCACGCGCGGCCGGCCGTGCGTCCAGCAGCCGGGCCAGGTAATAGCCGGTACCGATGCCGACGTCGAGCAGGCGGCTGGCCGGCGACCCCCCGTCGCGTTCGGCCAGCTCGCTCAGCCCGTCAGCCAGCGGCCGGTAATGGCCCGCGGTCAGGAACCGGTCCCGAGCCGCCACCATGGTGGTTGTGTCGGCGTTGCGCGGGGCAGCCCGGCGACTGAGGTTGAGGTAGCCCTGCCGGGCCAGGTCGAAGACGTGTCCGGAGGCGCAGCGAACGGAGCGGCCGTCGTCAGTCAGCGCCAGTGGCTGGCGACATTGCGGGCAGGCGAGCAGGTCGATGACGTCGCGAACGGCCACCTAGAGCGTGCGCAGGGCGCCGCCCTCCACCGGCACCACACACCCCGTCAGGTACGACGCGGCCGGCGACAGCACAAAGGCGGCCACTCGGGCGAACTCAGCCGGCTGCCCGTAGCGGCGCAGGGGTATCGCCGCCTCGCTCCCAGCTCGGCTGGCCGCGGGATCGGAAGCCAGTGAATCCAGATGCTGGACCCGCTCGGTGTCGATCCGGCCGGGCATCAGCCCCAGCACCCGGGTGCCGGCCGGCCCGTGCTCGTCGGCGAGCTGCTTGATCAGCATGCCCAAGCCAGGGCGCAGGCCGTTGGACGCCGCCAGACCACCGATCGGCGACTTGACCGAGGTCGACAGCACCCAGGCCACGGCCAGGTCGTCAGCGGTGCCGTGGCTGAGCACCGCACGGGTGACCCGGAGTGCGGGCAGGAAGACCGACTCGAAGGCTGTCCGCCACTGCTCCTCGGTGGTGTCGGTGGCGCTACCGGCGTCCGGCCCACCCACACTGACCAGAGCGCCGTCGAGGCGACCGAAGGTGCTCATTGCCAGCCGGCAGCTGTCCTCAGCGGCAGTGGGGTTGGCTAAGTCGGCGGTCAGGGCGATAGCGCGGTCTTGGCCCAGTTCCTCGACGGCCTCGGCCAGCACCGCCTCCCGCCGGGCCACCAGGACCACTCTGGCCCCCTCAGCGACCAGCTGGACGGCGCTGGCCCGCCCCAGGCCGCTGCTCGCCGCCGTGACCACGAACACCTTGTCGGTAAGCCCCAGATCCATGCAGCGATCCTGGCACAGCCTGCTCGGGCCGGCCTGATCAGACGCGACTGCTCGCCCTGGCTTCGGGTCGGTGTCCAGCGGCCGGCCCGCCCTGGCGCCGCTCCCGGAGGTCGCCGCGGATGAAGACGACGATCCCCAACACGGCCAGCGCGGAGAACAAGAACCACTGCATCGCGTACCAGAAGTGCGGCCCGTCCGACAGCTCCGGAGGGGCCACCGGCTGGAACTCTCCGGTCTGCGGCGGGTCGACCGTGACCGCACCGAGATAGCCGTTGAGCACCGGGTACGGCAGCGCCGCGGCGAGGGCGTCGGAGTTGATGTTGCGCACCGTGCCCTGGGACGGCGAGATGGCTCCCCGCCGACCCTGCTCATCGGCTCGGACGTGCCCGACCACCGTCACCACGCCGGTCGGAGGCGGCGGCCCGACCGTCGGGATTTCGGTGCTGCGGCGCAGCGGGATCAGGCCCCGGTTGACCAGCAGAGTGCCCGCCGGCGTCCGCAGCGGCGTGACCACCGAATAGCCAGACGTGTCCCCGCTGCTGCGGTGCCGGACCACGAACTGATGGGTGCCGTCGAAGGTTCCGCGTGCCTCGACCCGCTGCCATTCGTCGTCGGCAACCAGTCGGTGGTTGAACACCTCGGTGAACGGGCGGACGGGGCGTTGGGTGTTGCTGATGGTGGTGGCGTTGCGAGTCCGGCGCTGGTCCAGGCGGCTCAACTGCCATTCGCCGAGGGTGACGAACACCGTGCCGAGGATGGCCACGAACGCACACAGCAGGGCCCACCGAACCCACAACCTCCGCACCTGTCCAGATTAGCCCGCAGTCGGCGGGGTCTCCGGGTCCGTAGCGGGGGCTTGCCGCATCGCGAGCGCGGTCGCTCGGGCGGCAACGCCACCCAGCGGCTCGCCCCGCCCCACGGCGATCCCGACCAGGAACGTGGTCAGCGGGGCAGCCACCCGTTCGATCTCGTGGGCCGAGTCACGGGCCAGGTCGAGCAGCGTGTGGATCGCATCGTTGTCGAAGAGGAAGTCATCAGTGCCGATCTCGGCCGAGACCGCCGCCAGCCAGTCGTCCAGTTGCATAGTTCCTGCTCCTCGCTCGACGGCCGCCGCTTGGTGCACCTGACAGGATGATGCCATGGGACGCGTCACCCGCAAGCACACGGTGCTGCGCCTGGGTCCGGAGCAGGCCAGCCGGCGGGGCGACACCTTGGCGGTGGAGGAGCCGCTCGAGGTGCGGCTCAACGGAGACCCCTTCGTGGTCACCATGCGGACTCCAGGCGACGACATCGACCTGATCCACGGGTTGCTGCACAGCGAGGCGGTGATTGCGTCGGCGTCGGACCTGGTCACCGCGCGCTACTGCGACGGCGTGGGTCCGGACGGGCTGAACACCTACAACGTGCTCGACGTGACCCTGGCGCCCGGTGTGACACCGCCGGACCCCGGGCTGCGCCGCAACGTGCTGACCACCAGTGCCTGCGGCGTGTGCGGCGCCACCACCATCGACACCGTGATGCACGAGTCGCGGCACGCGCTCGACGTCGAGATGCGGTTCAGTCAGGAGCTGGTGCAGAGCGCACCAGTACGGCTCCGCGAGCAGCAGCGGACCTTCGATCGCACCGGCGGTCTGCACGCGGCCGGGCTGTTGTCCTGCGACGGACAGATGCTGGTCGTCCGTGAGGACGTCGGTCGCCACAACGCCGTTGACAAGGTGATCGGCTGGGCCATCCGGGAGCGCCGGCTGCCGCTGTCGGACACCATGCTGTCGGTCTCCGGTCGGGCGTCGTTCGAGCTCACGCAGAAGGCGGTGCTGGCCGGCATCCCGGCGCTGGTGGCGGTGTCAGCTCCGAGCTCGCTAGCGGTGGAGCTGGCCGAGGAGGCGGGGCTCACGCTGGTCGGTTTCGTCCGCGGGGACAGCATGAATGTTTATACGCACACCGAGCGGATTGTTAAACGTTCAACTAGTTTGTTAGCCTGAGAGCCCGACCTCGAACGAAGGACATCCCATGACCGACACCTGGAACGACGCCAGCCTGCTGGCCTTGCGCTTGGGCGTGGGTGGCGCTGTCGCCGCACACGGAGCGCAGAAGCTTTTCGGCTGGTTCGGTGGCTACGGCCTCGCCGGCACCGGTCAGTGGATGGAGTCGCTCGGCTTCCAGGGCTCGGGCAAGACCAACGCCGCCATGTCCGGTTTGGCCGAGTTCGGCGGTGGCACGCTACTGGCTCTGGGACTGGCCACCGGCCCGGCGGGAGCCGCCGTGGCCGGGAACATGGCGGTGGCCAGCTCCACACACACCGGCTTCTTCAACACCGAAGGCGGCTTTGAGCTGCCGGCCACCTTCGGCCTGGTGGGGGCCGTGCTGGCGCTCGGCGGCCCGGGGCGCTTCTCGCTCGACCACGTGTTGGGTCACAGCCTCAACCGCAAGTGGACGGCCGTCGCCGGCCTCGCCGCCACCCTGGGTTCGGCGGCTTACCTGATCACGACCCGCCAGCAGCCCGCCCCGGCCCAGGATGTGGTGGATGCGGCCGAATCGAGCACCGGCGCCTCCGGCTCGGCCGACGCGATCGCTGACAACGCGGGCTGACCGCTCGGGTGGCGCGGCGCTTGAGCGGCGCCGCGCCGAGACGTGGAGCTTTGATGCGGCGCCTCTAGACTGGGCCCCGTGTCCACCTTTCTCGCCATGCCTCGGGTGCGTCTCGCCACGCCCGACAGCAGCAATGACGGACACCTGCGCCCCCTGGTGGACAGTTTCGGTCGGGTGGCGACCGACTTGCGCGTCTCGTTGACAGATCGCTGCAACCTGCGCTGCACCTATTGCATGCCCGCCGAGGGCTTGGACTGGATGCCGGGCGAGGACATCCTCACCGACGACGAGCTCCTGCGGCTGATCCGGGTGGGCGTCACCCGGCTGGGCATCCGGACCGTTCGGCTGACCGGCGGTGAGCCGCTGCTGCGCAAGAACCTCGAGCTGTTGGTGGCCGACATCGCCGCCCTCTCTCCTGCCCCGGCCATCGCGCTGACCACCAACGGCATCGGGCTAGCGGCCCGCGCCGCTCGGCTCGCAGACGCCGGGCTCACTCGGATCAACGTGTCTTTGGACACCTTGGACCCAGTCCTGTTCCGTCAGATCACTCGGCGGAACCGACTGAGCGACGTGCTGGCCGGTGTCTCGGCCGCCCGAGCTGCAGGTTTGGACCCGGTGAAGATCAACGCCGTGCTGATGCGCGGAGTCAACGACGCCGGGGCGCTCGACCTGCTGCACTGGGCCATCGCGGAGGGTGTGCAGTTGCGATTCATCGAGCAGATGCCCCTGGACGCGCAGCACGCCTGGCAACGCTCGGAGATGATCACCGCAGACGAGATCCGTTCCCGGCTCAGCCAGCAGGTCGAGCTCTTCGAGGATCCCGAAGATGCCCGTACCCGAGGCTCTGCTCCTGCGCAGCTGTTTCGGGTGGCCGGCACCGAGGCCTCGGTGGGCATCATCGCAGCGGTCTCCAAGCCATTCTGCGGTGCCTGTGATCGGGTGCGGCTGACGGCGGACGGCCAGGTGCGCAACTGCCTCTTCGCCCGGGCTGAGTCGGACCTGCGTACGCCCTTGCGTGCCGGTGCCTCCGACCACGAGCTAGCCGACCGCTGGCTGTCCGCGGTGGCGGGCAAGCGCGCCGGACACGGCATCGACGACCCCTCCTTCTTGCAGCCTGACCGGCCCATGTCGGCCATCGGTGGTTGACAGCCCGCCATCGGTGGAGGAGGGCGCCATGGGCCGGTCAGCTCATGGCCTAGCGGCTGCGCTGCACGCTCCGCTGGCTGCTCGTGGTCAGACCGCCGAAGCGCCGGCTCTGTGAAGCGGGCGTCCGCATGGCCGTGCTCGCCCCCACATCGAAGCGACCGGTGACGTCGATCGTGAAGTTCGTCTTTCCGGCGGAGTTGAAGAGGTTGAACTTGCGCTCGGTGGACAGCGGGATAGTCGCCGTGTTGGCCACCACGGCACCGGTGCTGGCGTTGAGGTTGCTCACGCCGGGCTTTGCGTCACCGTGCGCCCAGATCGTGAAGTAGGTCTGGGCCGTCGGGGCGATGGCGGTGACGTTGCTGACCAGGGCGACCGTGTTGGTGCCCGCCACCCTGGTCGGCGCGGTCAGCGTCTGGGTCTGCGCGGCGCCCAGCGGGGTGCCGTTGAGAGACTTGCGGGAGTCGCTCATGCGGGTCGGGGTCAGCGGATGGAAACGCAGACCGACGGTGCCGTCGTTGTAGTAGATCCCGACCAGGTCCACGATCACGTGCACGCCTTGGCTGGATCCGTTGTAGACAGCGAAGCGGACGGGCGCGGGGGCCTCGCACTCGGTGCACAAGGACGTCTTGACCACGGCCATGTTGGCCACCGCGCCAGGGCCGGTGAAGTTCAGCGTCGACGTCGTGGGCGGCTTGGACGCGTCGCCATCGAAGAGGGAGATGTGACCCGAGCCGGTCCCGTTGTCCGCCGTCCCGTTGACCGCCGTCACGTTGACCGCGAAGGCCTTGACGTAGCGGTTAGCCGCGCCGCCATCGAAGTCGACGTACACGTTCATGGTGTCCTTGGCCGCCAGCTTGCCCTCGCTGGAGTTGCGCGTGTCTGTCAACCGGTCCGGACCATAGGTGTAGAACTCGGTGCCCGAGGTGGTAGTGATCGCGCTCGAGGCGTAGTACCCCAGCACGTCGACGATCACGTTGACCGAGCCGGCGGAGTTGTAGATCGAGATCTTGCCACCGGTGCCGAGCCCAACGGTGGCTCCATTGGCCCGGGTGGTGTGCCGTACGTAGTTGTTGGTGGACACACTCGGGCGGGTCTGCCCGGTGGCGTACGCCGTCAGGTAGCCGGTGGCAGTGCCGCCGGTGGCGGTGACGTTGAGCACGACCGCGGCGACGCCAGTGGTTGGCACCCCATTGCGCCCGGCGACCTGCAGGGTCAGGGTTCCGCCGGGCCCCAACGGGGCGGCGGGGCCGCCGGTCCCGTTTCGGGTGTCCAGCAGGCGGCCGGAGGTCAGGGGATAGAAAGTGCCCGTTTCGCTGCTGGCCGCGCTGACCGCGGGGGTAGCCGGCAAGGCTGCTCCCAGCAGAGTCAGGCAGAGCAGCAGGACACAGGTACGCAGAGGTTTCATGAACATCCGATCGGAGGTGGCGTGGAACGGCCCCCCGGTCCGAGAGGATTATTTTAGCCCGCCCGCTTGACTGTCCTTACCGTTGACACAAGAGAGGCACGTCCATGCGCGCGCTGACCGACCGCTTCACCCGAGCCCTGCACCAGCTGCACGCCGATCGCGACGTAGCCGCTCTGGTCGAGCTGTTCGCCGAAGGTGCCACCTTGTCCAAATTGGGCGACCAGAACGAGGCTTCCGGCCGGGACGGGGCCCGCCGATTCTGGCAGGAGTACCGCTCTGTGTTCAACGAGATCGAAGCGTCGTTCACGCACACGATCGCCGGTCAGGACAGCGTCGCCCTGGAATGGACCTCCAGCGGGTCGCTCGCCGGCGGTCGGCCCTTCTCCTACGCGGGGATCAGTGTTCTTGTGGGGGATGGCACCTCGATCACCGGCTTTCGCACCTACTACGACTCGGCGGCGTTCGTCGCCCCGGACACCCGCTGAGGCGCCCACCGCCCGGCGTCGGTTTGCCGGGCTAGCTGCGCGGGTCCAGCGGTGCTACCTCGCGCAGAAAGCCGCGCGCGCCGAGGAAGTCGCTGAGGGAATCGCGATGGGCGGCGCATGCCAGCCAGTGCTTCCGCCGGTCGGGCGTGTGGATCTTCGGGTTGTTCCACTGCAGGTCGAAAACGGCCTGCTCGGTGCACCCTCGAGCCGAACACACCGAGCCGTCGGGCCCGGCGACGGGCGGGTTGTCGCGGCTAGGCGACGCGGTCACGTGGTACGAACCTCGACGGCTGCGAGTGAGCGTCGACCGGCTCGTCGTCCAGCAACTCGCCATCGATCACGTCAGGAGCGGGCGGCCCGGCAGTGAGCTGCGGTGCTGCCGAGGGCGGCACCCCGGGCACCTGCTCGTTGGACTGGGTACGCGTGTTCGCCTGGTTGGCGAGCACAACAGCGATGTAGGGCAGGAAGATCGCTCCGGCCAGCAGCACCCAACGGAACGGCCCCGGCACAAAGATCATGCTGACGAAGCACGCCGTGCGGATCGCCATCGTGATGGCGTACCGCTTTTCGCGAGAGGCCATCTCGCGGCTCGTCCCCGTGTGAGCGTTGGTGATGACCGTTGACGCCGGCTTCTTCGCCGCTCTTTTGCTCCCGCGAGGGGGAGTGATGTCTGGCACTCAGTTACCCTACGCCACCTCCCCGGGGAAGCGAGGCTGTCGGTAGCGTGACCATCGTGACAGCGACAACTGCATCCGAGCACGCCAACACAGGACAAGTGGTATTGGTCACCGGCGGCTCCCGAGGCATCGGTCGAGCGGTGGCCCAGCGGCTGTCGGACGAGGGTTTTCGGGTGGCCGCCACCTACCGCAACGGAGACGTCCCCTCCGGCGTGCTCGGTGTGGAGTGTGACATCACCAGCCAGAGCGACGTCGACTCGGCGTTCGGCACGGTGGAGGACACCTGGGGCCCGGTCGAGGTGCTGGTCGCCAATGCCGGCATCACCCGGGACGCGCTGCTGATGCGGATGACCGACGAGGACTGGGACCAGGTGATCGCCACCAACCTGACTGGCGCCTTCCGGATCGCCCGCCGCGCCGCACGGCCGATGGTCCGGCTGCGCTCCGGTCGCCTCATCTTCATCTCCTCAGTGGTGGGCCTCCTCGGGTCAAGCGGCCAGGCCAACTACGCCGCCTCCAAGTCCGGACTGGTGGGTCTGGCCCGCTCCCTGGCGCGGGAGTTCGCCTCGCGCGGGGTGACCTCCAACGTGATCGCCCCCGGTTTCATCGAGACCGAGATGACGGCCGAACTGGACGAGGCCTTGGTCAAGAGATACGCCGAGCAGATCCCGCTGGGCCGAATGGGCGTGGTCGACGACGTGGCCGGGGCGGTGGCGTTTCTGGCGGGTCCTTCAGCGGCCTACATCACCGGCGCGGTGCTTCCGGTCGACGGCGGTCTCGGCATGGGTCACTGACTACGGCTGTACTTCGATAGGTTCGCCTTCGCCCTGCCGGCTCATTAACAAAGTCTCGCCAACTGATGGGAGCACGATCCGTGGGAATCCTGGAAGGAAAGACGGTCCTTGTGGCTGGGGTCACCCTCGACACGTCGATCGCCTTTGCCGTGGCGCAGATCGCCCAGGCCGAGGGGGCCACGGTGGTGGTGTCCAACTATGGACGGGCGATGAGCCTGACCCGTCGGGTGATCAAGAAGCTCGACCCGGTGCCGCCGCTGCTCGAGGTCGACGTCACCAACCCCGAGCACCTGGCTGGTCTTGCCGATGCCCTGCGCGAGCACGTCGACCACCTCGACGGCCTGGTGCACTCACTCGCCTACGCCAACCCGGAAACCGCTCTGGGTGGCGGATTCCTGACCACGCCGTGGGCGGACGTGGCCACGGCGGTGCAGGTGTCGGCCTACTCGCTCGCGTCGTTGACTATGGCCTGCCACCCGCTGTTCACCAGGGACGCCTCGGTGGTCGGGCTGGACTTCGACGCCACCGTCGCCTGGCCGGCCTACGACTGGATGGGAGTGTCGAAGGCGGCTCTGGAAAGCACCAGCCGGTATCTGGCGCGCTATCTTGGCCCAGAAGGGGTCCGGGTCAACCTGGTCGCTGCTGGTCCGCTCGACACCTTGGCCAAGCGCGCCATCCCCGGCGCTGAGACTTTCAACACGGTGTGGGCCGAACGGGCTCCGCTGGGCTGGGACACCGCCGACATCACGCCGGCAGCCAAGGCGGTGGTCGCACTGCTCAGCGACTGGTTCCCCAAGACGACTGGCGAGATGGTGCACGTCGACGGCGGCGTACACGCCATGGGCGCCTGAGCGCCGCTCCGATCCACCGCTCAGCCCTCTCTGACGTGGTCCTCGGGCCAGCTGCACGCCGCGCACAGCGCGTTGTCGGCCGCTGCCCGCAGAGTGCGCAGTATGCGCAGCCGCGCGTCGGCCTCAAAAGCGGAGACGCTGGCGCCGTCGTCGCTCAGTGCTGCGTCACAGGCCGCACGCAGATAGAGCGTGCGGTTGATGGTGGCCACCTGCCGGGAGCTGTAGCCCGGCGCCAACCGAACCGAGGCCGTGCCCGACGGCCGCGAACCCGCGGCGACGTCCAGGGCGGTCAGCGTCCGGGCCGCGACCAGGACGGCCTCGTTGAGCGTCCGCTCGGCCTCGTAGGGCGACACCGGGGCCAGCGGCCGCTCCGCCCGAAACAGCCGCCACTGCACCGCCCGGCCGACCCGCAGGGGCACCAACGCGATACCCGCGGAAACGGCCAGCACGACCTCACCGGCCCGCAGGGCCGCCTCGTTCAGCGGCCGCGGCCCGCGCAGCGGCGGCAGCGAACCTGGAGTGGGCAGGCCCAGGGTCCACCCTTGCCGCTCGGTTCCCGCCAGCAGCACCAGCGCCGTGGGCAGGCCGGCGGCCGACTCCCGGTCGAGGTCCAGCACCCCATCAGGATCCAGCACGTGATGAGCCACGTCGGTGCCCTGGATCGCCTCGGCCGCCCGCGACACCTCCACTCGGCGGTAGGCCAGCGCGTTGAGGTTGGCCGTCATCCGCACTGAGGGCAGGTCCACCGGATCACCGTACGCGGGTCTGGCTGCGGTCGTCGCCGCCGCTGGGGTCGGACGATAGGTTCTTGGCTATGACGGCCGTGGTGGACCTGGCAGGCGTGAGCATCGTCCGGGGTGGGGCGACCCTGCTGGACGATGTGGACTGGACCGTCGACGAGTCCGACCGGTGGGTCGTGATCGGCCCCAACGGCGCCGGCAAGACCACGCTGCTGCAGGTGGTGGCCGCCCAGATTCACCCCACCAGCGGCGTGGCCGGACTGTTGGGTGAGGTGCTGGGCACCGTCGACGTGTTCGAGTTGCGACCGCGGATCGGGCTGACCTCGGCAGCGCTGGCGGAGCGGATACCGCGCTCGGAGCGGGTGCACGACGTGGTTGTGTCAGCCTCGTATGCCGTGCTCGGCCGGTGGCGGGAGGACTACGACGCCCTGGACCACGAGCGCGCCAGCGACCTGCTGGGCCAGCTCCGGATGAACCAGCTGGCCGATCGCACCTTCGGCACCCTCAGCGAAGGCGAGCGCAAACGCGTGCAGATCGCGCGCGCCCTGATGACCGACCCGGAGCTGCTGCTGCTCGACGAGCCTGCGGCCGGACTGGACCTGACGGGGCGGGAGTCGCTGGTGCGGACGCTGAGCGAGCTCGCGCTGGACCCGTATGCACCGGCCTCTGTGCTGGTCACCCACCACGTGGAGGAGATCCCGGCCGGGGTGACCCACGCGATGCTGCTCAAGCAGGGCAAGGTGGTGGCGGCCGGGCCGCTGTCGGAGGTGCTGACCGAGGAGAACATGAGCGCCACCTTCGACTTGGCGTTGACCCTGACCGAGACCGACGGCCGCTGGTCCGCCCGGGCGCGCTGAGCTCAGTGGCACCATGGAAGGGACGCGGCGAAACGTGAGCCGCACGTCTGTGGGTGTGACCTCGTGGGAGTGAACTTGACCGACTGGCTGGGCGAGAACGCCTGGGCGCTGTGGCTCAGTCTGGCTTTCCTGCTCGCCGTCGCCGAGCTGCTCTCCCTGGACCTGGTGCTGATCATGCTGGCGGCCGGCGCCCTGGCCGGTGCGGGAGTGGCGCTGGTGGCACCGGGCCTGTGGTGGCTGCAGATCGTGGTGGCGCTGGCGGTCGCCGTCGGCACGGTGTTTCTGCTGCGGCCCTCGCTGATGGCCAAGATGCGCAACCTGCCGGGCTATCGGTCCTCGACCGCGAACATGGTCGGCAGCACGGGGGTGGCGACGTCTCAGATCACCCGCAGCGGAGGAGAGATCAAGGTCGACGGCCAGAGTTGGTCGGCGCGGCCGTATGCGTCGGATGTGGTGATCGAGCAGGGGACCGAGGTGGAGGTCTTCGAGGTCGACGGCGCGATCGCGGTGGTCTATCCCGCACATGACGCCTTGTCGTGATCCACTTCTGCGCGTATCGACGTACTTTTGACTTCAGGCACCTCAATCAATCGGTGTGGGAATTGCGGGGATAAGAATGGGCATCGCCGAGATCATCGTCTTGATCGCCGCCGTGGTGGCGGTGATTTTTCTGCTGAGCAACTCCGTCCGAGTGGTCCGCCAGCAGCGGGTGGCCGTGGTGGAGCGACTGGGCAAATTCAAGCGGACCCTCGAGCCCGGCCCGCACCTGCTGGTGCCGGTGCTGGATCAGGTCCGCTACAACATCGACATGCGGGAGAACGTCGTACCCTTCCCGCCTCAAGGGGTCATCACCGAGGACAACCTGATGGTGAACATCGACTCGGTGATCTACTTCCAGGTGATCGACCCGGTACGCGCGGCCTACGAGGCCCAGGACTACATCAAGGCCATCGAGCAGCTGACGATGACCACCCTGCGCAACATCATCGGCGGGCTCGATCTCGAGCGTGCCTTGGTCAGTCGCGAGGAGATCAATCAGAAGCTCCGGATCGTGCTGGACGAGGCGACCGGCAAGTGGGGGATCAAGGTCAACCGGGTCGAGCTGCGTGCCGTCGATCCGCCTGCCACCATTCGTGACGCAATGGAGAAGGGCGCCAGGGCCGAGCGCGACAAGCGGGCCTCGATCCTGATCGCTGAAGGTCAGCGCCAGTCCTCCATCCTGTCGGCCGGCGGCGAGAAGGAGTCCGCGATCCTGCGGGCTCAGGGGGACCGCGAGGCGGCCGTGCTGCGGGCCCAAGCCGACCGGCAGGCTCAGATGCTCCGGGCCGAGGGTGAGGCTCAGGCCATCACCACGGTGTTCAACGCCATCCACGCAGGGGAGCCCGACCAGGCGCTGCTCGCGTACCAGTACATGCAGATGCTGCCGGCGCTGGCCAAGGGCGATGCCAACAAGGTCTGGATCGTGCCCAGCGAGCTCAACAAGGCGCTGGAGGGCCTCGGCAGTGCGGTCGGCCAAGCGACGTCGGCCATCCCGGGCACCAGCAAGGGTCAGTTCACCGCGCCGGCCAAGATCGACGTGCAGTCCGAGATCGAGGTGCAGAAGAACCGAGACGCCGCCGACGCCGACCGGATCGTCAAGGAGGCCATCGCGGCCGCCGCTGACGCGGAGAAGCCGGCTGCGCTGAGCAGCCGGCAGTCCTCGACTCCGGCGGCCCTGCGGCTGCCCGAGCCTCAGCAGGAGGTCACCACGGGCGCGACAGCGGTGACGCCGGAGCCGACGGCCATCGGCCGCCACGACGGGTAGCCGCTAGGGTCGGCCGGTGACCTGGCTGGACCTGCTGCTGCTGTTGCTCGCGGGCGGGGCGGCGGGCCTGATCAACACGGTGGTGGGCTCGGGCACCCTGGTGACCTTCCCCACGCTGCTGGCCCTCGGCGTGCCCTCGGTGGTGGCCAACGTCTCCAACAGCGTCGGCCTCACACCCGGATCCCTGTCCGGTGCGCTCGCCACCCGCCCCGAGCTGGCCGGCCAGCGTTCGCGGGTGATCAGGCTGGGATTCGCCTCGCTGATCGGGGGCGTCCTGGGAGCGCTGCTGCTCCTCCGACTGCCCTCCTCGGCGTTCGACGCCATCGTGCCCGTGCTGATTGGGCTCGGCTGCGTGCTGGTGGTCGTGCAACCCAGCCTGTCCCGCCGGGTCGCCGCCCGCCGCGAGCGGCTGGGGATAGGGAAGGCCCCCGCACACGGTTCGGTGCTGCTCTGGCTCGCGGTGCTGCTGACCGGGGTGTACGGCGGCTATTTCGGTGCCGCCCAAGGGGTCTTGCTGATCGCCGTGATGGGCATCGGGCTGGCTGAGACGCTGCCTCGCCTGAACGCGCTGAAGAACGTGCTCGCTCTGCTGGTCAACGGGGTCGCCGGCCTGCTGTTCATCTTCATCTCGACGGTGAACTGGTGGGCCGCCGGTGCGATAGCGGTGGGTTCGGTGATCGGTGCGCAGGCCGGTGGACGGGTCGGCCGTCGGCTGCCGCCGACGGTCTATCGGGTGGTCATCGTGGCCGTCGGGGTGGCGGCGAT
This sequence comes from Propionibacteriaceae bacterium, assembly GCA_035634295.1. GTDB lineage: Bacteria > Actinomycetota > Actinomycetes > Propionibacteriales > Propionibacteriaceae > Microlunatus. The sequence continues at coordinate 34,980 of DASQDG010000030.1, forward strand.
CGTCAACCTTCTGCGCTGACCTGTCGCAGCGCGAGCACCTGAGCGCCCGGCAGCGAAGCCAAGGCGGCGCCCGGGCAGGCGATCTTGCTCGCCCGGAGCCCGCTGCCGATCACCACCCAGTCGGTCGCGGCCACCGACTCGTCGATCAGCAGCGGCCAGTCGGCGGGGAGGCCGATCGGGGTGATGCCGCCGTATTCCATCTCGGTGGCGCGCACCGCTGTCTCCATCGACGCGAACGAGATCTTGCGTACGTCGAGAAGCTTGCGGGCCGTCCGGTTGACGTCGGCCCGGTCGGTGGCCAGCACCAGGCAGGCGGCCATCCTCACCATCTCGCCGCGCCGCCCCTCCAGCACGACACAGTTGGCCGAGGCCGACATGGCCACCTGGTAGGCCGCGCAGAAGGCGCTAGTGTCGGCCAGCTCGGGGTCGATGCTCGCCAGATAGCACCCCAGGTCCTGCTGCCTCAGACGCGCGGCCACCGGAGCGGCGAGCAGCTGCGGCCGGTCGAGGGCGGGGTGCCAGTCAAGGATGCCGATCGAAGGCATCATCGGGTCCACCCACGAGACGTCACCACTGCGGGGTCAGCCGCAGCATCCGGGCTGCCGCCACGCCTTCGCCGGAGGTCAATGTCAGGCCGCTCGGGGTACGTTCGGTGCTCCATTCAGCCACGGTATCGACCGGCGGGTACACCTGCTCCACGGCCAACTCCCGGTCCGTCAGCGCAGGCAGCGCCAGGGCTACCGTGGCCGGTGCGTCGCTTTGGCGCCAGGCGATCACGTACGTCTCGGACTCCCCGGAGAAGGCGACCGTGACCCACGCACTGTCCCAGCTGGGCACGCCGGTGGGAAACGACACCGACGACCGTGCAAGAGCGTGCCGAGTGTCCTTGTGCGCCTGCACGCCGGCCCGGACCAGGGCCAGCTGCGCCTCGTTCATCCGGTCGAGCAGGCCGGCTTGGTAGAGCCGACCGGCGAGTCCTGTGCACATACACCAAGCAATGTGCTCGTCGTCCATGGTCGACTGCGGGTAGGACCAGTTGCCGGCCTGCTCGGGCAGGATGTGCACCAGCGCCCCGACCGCGATAGCCGGATAGAGCAGGGGGTCCTGCTGGTCCGAGGTCGATTGCAGCTGCAGCCGCGACAGCATGGCGAAGTCGGACCGCAGCGCGCCTGAGCCGCAGTTCTCCAGCACCAGGTCAGGGTGCCGGTCGAGGATGCCGTCCAGCCAAGTCAGCAGGGCGCGGTTGTGCTCGAGCAGACCATGCCCGACGCTGACGGTGTCATAGTCGGTCCCGGGTCCCGGGGTCACGTTGTAGTCGAGCTTGAAGTAGCCGACGCCCAGCTCCTTCACCAGCCGGTCCACACTCGCGTCGAGGTGGGTCCGGACCTCCGGGCTGCGCAGGTCGAGCAGATAGCGGTCGCGCTCGCGGACGCGGACCCCGTCCCGTTGCAGAAATGCGCTGTTGGGCAACGACGACGCGGCCTCGCTGTGCACACCCACCACCTCAGGTTCCAACCAGAGCCCGGGGACCAGTCCCCGGGCGCGGATGTGGTCGAGGACGAAACCCAGCCCACGCGGGAAACGTACGGTGGACGGCACCCAGTCGCCGACGCTGGCCCACCAGCCGGAGGTGTCGTCGTACCAGCCGGCGTCTATGCAGAAGTACTCACAGCCGACGGCGGCGGCCGCGTCGATCAGCGGCAGCAGCTTGGCCTCGGTCGGATCCCCCTCGAGGGTGTCCATGTAGTCGTTGAAGATCACCGGCAGCGTGTTGTCTTGCCGGTGCCGCCGCCGAGCGGCCCGCCGGTGGTCAGCCAGCCGGGCAAAGGCCTGGTCGAAGGAGTCGCCGACCGAGAAGGTGACGGCAACGGTGGTGAAGGTGCTGCCGGATTCAAGTGGATAGGACCACTGGTGCAGCTGGTCGGTGGGGCCCAGCACCGCGACGTAGGCGCCGTCGTGGCTGGGGTCCTCCTGGGGTGGGCCCGCGGCCTCTGGACTGCCCACCGGGAGCCCGTCCAATCGGGCCCGCCAGGCGGGCCGCTCGCCGACCTCCCACAGCCAGCTCCCGTTGTGCTCCACCTGCCAGGCCAGCGTCTGGCCGGTCGCGGTGTTGCTAACCGCCCCGGCAGGGACGAAGGCCCCCGAGGACCAGCTGCTGGTGGAGGCGGTGCTGAGGCAGCCGCGGCAGGTCTCACCGCGCGCTGTGGGCTGCCGCTCGGCCAGTCCGGGGCTCCGCAGCGGCTGGTGGGACCACCGGTTCTCGGCCGACCAGCTGCACGAGCCCCGCCAGACGACCACGTGGTTGATGTCGGTCGACACCACAGCGCCGGTGGTGAGGCTGGTCACCGCCCAGAGCGTAAGCGGCGGGTGATCCGGCAGCACCGAGACGGTGGTCGTGGTGCGGACCGCCGCCACTGACGCGTGCGCCTCGAAGGTGCTGAGCGCCGTCAGTCCGGTAGCCGGGTCGCGTTGCTCGATCACCAACCGGTCCACGCCGTCGGTGGAGGAGGTGTCGTGGCGGACGTAACGCAGCGCTTCGCCCAGGTGGGTCCCGCTGTGTCGGCCGCTGTTGCTGCCGCTGCCGTTGCCGTACTGCGGCGTCAGAACCTCCACCACCGGCTGGTGCGCCCGAGACCACGCCGAGGGGTCAGACTCGCTGCCCGCCGCTAGGCCGACCAGCCGGACTGGTTGGTCCTCGTCGGCGACAAACACCAGCGATAGCGACGGGTCCGTCCACTCGATCAGCATGCTCGACGCTACTGCGGGTTTCGGGGGGTGCGGAATTCGATCTGCTTGTGGGTGCCGTCGCAGAACGGCGCCAGCCCGCTCTTGCCGCAGCGGCAGAGGGCGACGATCCTGCGTCGATGCGGGATCGGGCGTCCGTCGGAGTCGCGCAGCTCGACCTCGCCGCGAACCAGCACCGGACCGTCGGGATAGCAGGTGATGGTCACCGGTCGGGCCCTGGAAACCAGAGCCGCATCCTGGACGCCCGGTGGGTCTGAAGACACGTCGTCGGGGTCAGCCACGTCCTTGACCGTACCCTGATGGCGACCGAAGGAATGTGCCATGACTGAACTGCGACTGAGCACGGCGTTCGCGCGCGGACCGCTGAGCCAAGCCCTGATCGCCCGCCTGTTGGATCCGGCCGACGCCGCCCCTGAGCTAATCGGTCTCGCCGCCAAAGCCGCCCGTTCGGCGGCGGGGACCACCCTGACCGACGAGGACGTCCAGCTGTCGTTGACCCTGCTGTACGAGCTGCACTACCGGGGCATCGCCGGCGTGGACGGGCGCTGGGAGTGGCACCCCGACATGGTTGCCGCCTCGGCCGAGCTGGAGGCTGCCTTCGAGGCCGACCTGCACGGCCTCGCGGACACCCGGCTCCCCGACGACCAGGTCGCACCACAGGACCTGCCGGCGGCGCTGACGGCGCTGATCCAGGCCGACGACGGGCCTTCCTTGGCGCGCTACGTCGCCCGCCAGGCGAGTGTGGACGAGGTGCTGGAGCTGCTGACCCACCGCTCGATCTACCACCTCAAGGAGGCTGACGCGCACAGCTGGGCCATCCCCCGACTGGCTGGTGCCCCCAAGTCGGCTCTGGTGGAGATCCAGGCCGACGAGTACGGCGGCGGTGACCCCTCGCGGATGCACTCGGCGCTGTTTGCCCAGACGATGTGCCGGCTCGGGCTGGACGACAGCTACGGCGGCTATCTCGACCGGCTGCCGGCGGTCACGCTGGCCTGGATGAACGCCATGACTTTCTTCGGGCTGCACCGCCGGCTTAGGGGGGCGGTCGTCGGCCACCTGGCTGTGGTGGAGATGGACTCGTCACTGCCCAGTCGGCTCTATGGCAACGGGCTCCGCCGACTCGGCTTCGACGCCGTAGCAACGGCGTTCTTCGACGAGCACGTGGAGGCTGACGCCGTGCACGAGCAGATCGCCGCCCACGATCTCGCCGGCCAGCTAGCCAGGCAGGAGCCCGCGCTGATACCGGACATGCTGTTCGGGGCAGCCGTTGCCCTGGCCACCAATCAGCTGGTAGCCATGCACCTCACTGAAGCCTGGCGCTCAGGCCGGTCCTCGCTGCGGTCCCAGCGTTAGACCGCTCGCCATGACCCTGCTGATTGACATCGAGCGGGCCGACGACGACCGGCTGGCCGACTACGTGCGGCTTCGCGACTCCTCACTGAGGCGACGACTGGAGACCGACCACGGCCTGTTCATCGCCGAGGGGGAGAAGGTCATCCGGCGGGCCGCCGACGCGGGCTACCGGCCGAGGTCGTTCTTGCTGGCCGAACGCTGGCTGGCCGGACTGGCCGACGTTCTCAGCCGCTGGCCTGAGGTGCCCACGTACGTGGTCGACGAGGCCCTGGCCGAGGAGGTCACCGGCTTCCACGTGCACCGGGGAGCGCTGGCGTCCTTTGAGCGAGAGCAACGCTGCCAGCTCGCCGACCTGCTGACGATGGACCGCCTGGTCGTGCTGGAAGACATCGTCGACCACACCAACGTCGGCGCAATCCTGCGCAACGCGGCGGCCCTCGGCTGGGACGGCGCCCTGCTCGCCCCTCGGGCCGCCGACCCTCTCTATCGCCGGGCGATCAAAGTCAGTGCCGGCACGGTGTTCTCGTTGCCATGGGCCCGGTTGGCCCACTGGCACGATGCCCCCGAGCTGCTGGCGCAGGCCGGCTTCCTGACCGTCGCTCTCAGCCTGGCTCCGGGCGCCGTCGACCTGGACAGTGTCCGCCGCGACCTGATGGACCGTCCGCGACGGGTGGCCGTCCTGGTCGGCACCGAAGGGGCGGGTCTGTCGGCGCGCTGGAGCGGCGGCGCCCAGGTGCGGGCCGTCATCCCGATGCACGCCGGCGTGGACTCGCTCAACGTGGCCGCCGCAACGGCCGTCGCCTGCTACTCGCTCACCGTGCGGGGCGACACCGGCCAGTCGTCGGGGTAGGTGTCGGCGACCTCTTCGTGTAAGGCGTAGAGCTTCTTGCGTGCCCGGCCCGCCAGCCGGTCGCCGAAGACCGTGCCGTTCAGATGGTCGGTCTCGTGCTGCAGACAGCGTGCCAACAAGCCGGTGCCCTTGACCTGGACCGGCTGACCAAACGCGTCTTGACCCCGGCAGGTGGCGGTGTCGGGCCGAGCCAGCTCGAGGTAGGCCCCGGGCAGTGACAGGCAGCCCTCGTCCCCGGTCTGCAGGGTGCGGTCCTTGCCCTCCGGCAAGGTGACTTCGGGGTTGCAGACCACCCCGACGTGGCGGACGTGCTCGTCGTCGGGGCAGTCGAAGACGAAGACCGAGAGGTCGACCCCGACCTGGGTCGCGGCCAGGCCGACACCTTCGGCAGCCGCCATGGTCGCAAACATGTCTCGGACCAACCGGCGAAGGTCCTCGTCGAACTCGGTGACCGCACGGGTCGGCGTGTGCAGCACCGGGGTCCCCCACCGGGTGATGGGCAGCACCGTGCCGCCCTCGGTCAACTCTTGCAGGGTCGTCGCCACACGGCTCATGATAACGAGCGCGCGTGGACACCGTGGACGCCACAGGAGGCGTTCGCCGGCGTGGGTGTGGCGGCTTGCACCCGGCGTCGGCCAGGCGCAGTGTGAACGGGTGAGGGATTCTGGCGCCGAGCCGCGACCCACCCGGGAAGCGCTCTCGCCGCACTACCTGATGGTGTTGGAGGACTACGTCCGCCACCTGCGGCTCCGTCGCCAGCTGTCCGAGCACACCGTCCGGGCCTATCGCGGTGATGTCGAAGGGCTGCTGAGACACCTGCAGCGAATGCAGGTGTCCGGGCTGGGTGACGTGGACCTGGCTGCACTCCGCAGCTGGTTGGCCCTGCAGCAGAGCCGGGGCCAGTCGCGCTCGACGCTGCAGCGACGTTCGGCCGCGCTGCGGGTGTTCTTCGCCTGGGCCCAGCAGACGGGTCGGATCATTCGAGACCCTGCCGCCACCTTGCGCTCGCCCCGGGCGGCGCGCCGGCTGCCGGCCACCCTCGAGCGGTCCGAGGCCGCGCAGATGCTGACCGAGGCGCTGACTCGCGCCACTGACGAGGGTCCAGTGGCCCTGCGGGACCTCGCCATGCTGGAAGTGCTTTACGCGAGCGGCATCCGGGTGTCCGAGCTGTGCGGCCTGGACCTCGGAGACCTCGATCGGGGGCGTGGGGTGCTGCGGGTGATGGGCAAAGGCCGAAAGGAGCGCACTGTCCCACTGGGCGCCCCCGCCTGGCGGGCCGTCGAGGCCTGGCTGCACTCCGGCCGTGCAGCACTGGCTGCGCCCCAATCGGGCCCCGCGTTGTTCATCGGTCTCCGCGGACGGCGGGTTGACCCGCGGATCGTCCGACGCGTCGTACACCGTGCGCTGCAGCTCGTCGAAGGGGCTCCGGACCTGGGCCCACATGGCCTGCGGCACGCCATGGCCACCCACCTGTTGGAAGGCGGTGCGGACCTGCGCAGCGTCCAGGAGATGCTTGGGCACGCCTCGCTGGCGACCACCCAGATCTACACCCACGTCAGCCAGGATCGGCTCCGGCACGCCTTCCAGCAGGCGCACCCTCGAGCCTGAGTCCCCGAGCCCAGTGCCCGTCACAGCCAGCTCATCGGGTTGCTGAGCCGGCCGTCTTCCCAGACCATCAGGTGCAGGTGGCAGCCCGTCGAGTAGCCCGTGGAACCGACGTAGCCGATCACCTGACCACGGGCCACCCGGCTGCCGCGAGGAACGACGTAGCGGGTTGCGTGGTTGTAGCCGGTGCGCAACCGTCGGCCGGCTATCGTGCCATGGTCGAGGAACAGCCGGCTCCCGTAGGCAGAGCTGGTGGACGCGCCCGTGACCGCGCCGGCGTACGGCGCCCGGATCGGCGTCCCGCACGGAGCACCGAAGTCGGTCCCGTCGTGCAGCTTCCACACCCGCAGCACCGGGTGGAACCGGCGCCCGAAGCGGGAGGTGACCGGGCCCGGCACCGGGCGCAGGAACCCGTGTCTGCCAACCCTGCGGGCGGCGGCGGCCAACTGATCTCCCGCCAAAAGCGATCCCGCAGCGGCGCGGATCGCCAGCGCCGCCGCCCGAGCCGCCGCCCGTGCGGCAGCGCGTCGCTGGGCGACTCCTCGGGCCGACGCGGGTAGCAGTCGTACTCGACCGGGGCGGGCCATGGTGGTCTGCCCGGCTCCGCCCAGTGGGTCGAGATAGTCCCGGCCCTGCCGCAGGCCCCAGTGCAGGCATGCCCGGCTCCCACAGTGGCCGTCTCGGACGCGTCCGACTGTGTCGCCACGCTCGACCCGAGTGCCGACCGCAACGGCGGCCGACACCGGCTCGTACGTCGTTCGCAGCATTCCGTGGTCGACGACCACCACCCCACGTCCGGCGACCATGCCCGCGTAGGCCACCCGCCCCGACCCGGTGGCCAGCACGCGGTCACCGACGCCGGCGGCGAGGTCGACGCCGCGATGCCCCCGCCCCCAGGGCAGGGCAGGCGGGTCGAACGGACGCAGCACCAACGAGGCGCCCGCCAATGGCCAGCCGGTCGGCGTCTCCGGAGGAGCAGCGGCGGCCGGACCGGTCGAGCCGCTGAGCAGCAGCACGGCAAGCAGCACGCCCAGCAGCAGTCGGAGCGCCCGAGGAATCGAGCACAGGCCATTCATGCCGGGAGTCTGGTCGCCCGGGATCTGTTGGGTCGCCGTTGCCATACCTTGTGGACGCAGCGTCCGAGGCGTCTGCGGCTGTGGACAAGGCGCTGAAAAGCGGCCGTGGGACCGAATTTCCCTCGCGCTGACCCTACGGATAAACTCTCCAGAGCAGCCCAGCCGCCTGGGCTGACTTCGCATGTCCGCAAGCCACCGCAGCATCGGTGGGCAGCGCGAGCGGTCCTGATCCGTCGGGAGTCGAGCTGTGCAGACATCAGGCGGTGCCGAAACGTTCGGCGCCGGTCAACCGTACGCCGGTAGCACGCCCGCTGGTCCAACCAGGGACTCGTGCGCCGGTCACAGAGAGGACTGCGACCATGCCGGTCGTCACCACCCGCCAGCTCCTGGAGAGCGGCGTCCACTTCGGCCATCAGACCCGCCGGTGGAACCCTAAGATGAAGCGCTTCATCCTCACCGAGCGCAATGGCATCTACATCATCGACCTCCATCAGTCGCTGACCTACATCGACAGTGCCTATGCCTTTGTCAAGGAGACGGTGTCGCGAGGCGGTTCGGTGCTGTTCGTCGGCACCAAGAAGCAGGCTCAAGAGGCCGTCGCAGAACAGGCGACCCGGGTCGGTATGCCGTATGTCAACCAGCGTTGGCTCGGCGGGATGCTGACCAACTTTCACACAGTGATCAAGCGGATCCAGCGGCTCAAGGAGCTGGAAGGCATGGACTTCGACGACGTCGCGGCCTCCGGACTGACCAAGAAGGAACTACTCGGGCTCCGCCGTGAGAAGGACAAGTTGGAGAAGACCCTCGGCGGCATCCGCGACATGGCCCGCACCCCGCAGGCGGTGTGGATCGTGGACACCAAGAAGGAGCACCTGGCCGTCGACGAGGCCCGCAAGCTGAAGATCCCGGTGATCGGCATCCTGGACACCAACTGCGACCCCGACGAGGTCGACTTCGCCATCCCGGGCAACGACGACGCGATCCGCTCCGTCGCCCTGCTCACCCGAGTGCTCGCCGACGCCGTGGCGGACGGGCTGATGGCACGCTCCGGTGCACAGACCGGTGAAGAGGCCAACACCGAGCCGATGCCGGACTGGGAGCGCGAGCTGCTGGGCTCGCCTGAAGGGACCGGGGCGGAAACTGCGACCGGTCCCAGCGCATCGGAGCAGGTCGTGCCCGACGAGTCCGCGGGCCTGGTGCCCTCGGTGGAGTCCGCTGAAACGGTTGCCGACGCCGCCGAGACGCCTGAACCCGCAACGAGCTAGTTACCGCCCGATCCCAGACCGACGAGCTCTCACTTCCCAGCACTAGAGAACAAGGAATCCCAGTCATGGCCAGCACGATTGCCGCTGTTGATGTGAAGAAACTCCGCGACGCCACCGGCGCCGGGATGATGGACGCCAAGAAGGCCCTGACCGAGGCCCAAGGTGACTTCGACCAGGCGGTGGAGATCCTCCGAGTGACAGGTCAGGCCAAGGCGGCCAAGCGGGGCGCCGAGCGTTCGGCCAGCAACGGTCTGGTGGCGGCTGAAGGCGGGGCGATGATCCAGCTCGGAGCCGAGACCGACTTCGTGGCCAAGAACGAGCAGTTCCAGAACCTGGCCTCCGAGATCGCCAGTCTTGCTTCGACCCAGAAGCTGGCGGGCGTAAAGGCGGTGCTGCCGGCTCAGCTGCCGTCGGGCAAGACGGTCGCTGAGGCGATCGAGGCCCTGGCCGTGGTGATCGGGGAGAAGCTCGAGCTCACCGACGCCGCATACTTCGAGGGTCAGACCGCGGTCTACCTGCACAAGCGCGCGTCCGATCTGCCGCCCCAGGTCGGAGTGCTGGTGCAGTACGAGGGGTCCGACGAGAGTGCTGCCCGCACGGTGGCGATGCAGGTCGCAGCGATGCGCCCGCAGTACGTGCATCGCGACGAGGTGCCTGCCGACGTCGTTGAGAACGAGCGCCGGATCGCCGAGGCCACGGCAAAGGAGGAAGGCAAGCCCGAGCAGGCGCTGCCTCGCATCATCGAGGGCCGGGTGAACGGCTTCTTCAAGGACGTCTGCCTGGTTGACCAGCCTTCGGTGACCGACAGCAAGACCACTGTTGCCAAGCAGCTGGACGAGGCGGGAATCACGGTGCTGCGTTTCGCCCGCTTCGAGGCCGCCGGCGCCTGAGGATGAAGAGCCCCTATGCCCGCGTGATGCTCAAGCTGTCGGGAGAGGCGTTCGGCGGCGGCCGAGTCGGTGTCGACCCCGACGTCGTGCAGAACATCGCCGGCCAGGTGGCCGAGGTCGTCCAGTCCGGGGTCCAGGTGGCCATCGTGGTGGGAGGCGGCAACTTCTTCCGCGGCGCGGAGCTGCAGCAACGTGGGATGGAACGTGACCGCGCCGACTACATGGGCATGCTGGGCACGGTGATGAACTGCCTGGCGCTCCAGGACTTCTGCGAGAAGGCGGGGGTCCAGACCCGCGTACAGACGGCGATCACCATGGGGCAGGTTGCCGAGCCGTACGTCCCTCGCCGGGCGGAGCGGCACCTGGAGAAGGGCCGGGTGGTGATCTTCGGGGCCGGCTCAGGCATGCCCTACTTCTCCACCGATACCGTGGCCGCCCAGCGAGCGCTGGAGATCAGCGCGGAGGTGCTGCTGATGGGCAAGCAAGGAGTCGACGGGGTCTATGACGCCGACCCCAAGCAGCACCCCGGGGCGACGAAGTTCGACGAGCTGACCTACGACGACTACCTGGCGCGCGACCTCAAGGTGGCCGACGCCACCGCGATCAGCATGGCCCGGGATTACAAGCTCCCGATGATCTTCTTCAGCCTCGACGCCGACGACACCATCGTCCGCGTGGTTGCGGGTGAGAAGATCGGTACCACCGTGCACAGCTGAGGCGCCCCACTAGTGTGACCCACGACATCCCGAGAGTAAGGAGCGATCCCGTGATCTCCGACATCATCCGCGACGCCGAGACGAAGATGGCGAACGCGGTCGAGTACGCCAAGGAGGAGTTCGCGGCGATCCGTACGGGCCGGGCGCATCCGGCGATGTTCGCCAAGTTGACGGCGGACTACTACGGGGCGCAGACGCCCTTGCAGCAGCTGGCGAGCTTCTCCGTGCCAGACGCCCGGATGATTCTCATCACACCGTACGACAAGAACGCCATGACGGGCATCGAGAAGTCGATCCGCGACTCAGACCTCGGGGTCAACCCCTCCAACGACGGCAACTCCATTCGGGTCGCCCTGCCGCAGCTGACCGAGCAGCGTCGCAAGGAGTACATCAAGCTGGCCAAGAACAAGGCCGAGGACGCACGCGTGTCCGTGCGCACCACCAGGCGCAGCGCCAAGGAAGCCCTGGACAAGCTGGTCAAGGACAAGGAAGTCGGCGAGGACGAGGTCGCCCGCGCCGAGAAGCAGCTCGACGCCGTCACCAAGAAGCACACCGACGTCATCGACGATGTCCTCAAGCACAAGGAAGCCGAACTTCTCGAGGTCTGATGGTGACCGACCTCCCCCCGGCCGCGCCACCTCCCGACAGGGCCACTCCGCAGGCCAAGGCTTATGGTCGGGCCGGTCGCAACCTGCCGGCGGCGATTGCGGTCGGCGTCAGCCTGGGCGCCTACATCGTGCTCAGCCTGACCTTCTTCAAACCGGGCTTCGTGGCGTTGATCGCGCTCGCCCTGGTGCTGGGTGCGGTGGAGCTGCACCAGGCGTTCCAGCGGCAGCAGCAGATGACGTCGGCCATCGTGCCCATCGCCATCGGCACCGTCGCCATCGCCACCGGGTCCTACCTGGCGGGGCGCCAGAAGCCGGTGGTGTTCTCCACCACCAGCGTGTTGCTCGCCTCCCTGGCGCTGACGGTGGTGGCCGCCTTGATCTGGCGGATGCCGAAGGGCTCGCCCGGTTACGTCCGTGACGCGGCGGCCAGCCTGGCCATCATCGGCTACGTCCCGCTGCTCGGCTCTTTCGCCGCGTTGATGCTGGCCGGCGAGAACGGTGCCACCCGGGTGGTGACGTTCATGCTGATCGTGGTGATGAACGACGTCGGCGGCTATGTGGCCGGGGTGCTGTTCGGCCGTCACCAGATGGCCCCCCGGATCAGCCCGAAGAAGTCCTGGGAAGGCTTCGCCGGGTCCGTGGTGTTCGGCGTGGTGGCCGGGGTGCTGATGACGGTCTACGGCCTGAACCGGCCGTTCTGGGTGGGCATCCTGCTGGGCGTCTGCCTGGTCGCGGTGGGCACCTGCGGTGATCTGATCGAGTCGATGATCAAACGCGACCTCGGCATCAAGGACATGAGCTCGTTCCTGCCCGGGCACGGCGGGGTGATGGATCGCCTCGACTCGCTGCTGCTCGCGGCCCCGGTAGCCTGGCTGATCATGTATCTGCTGGTGCCAGGGGGATGAGGTAGTCGTGTCGACCGCAGAGGTGCCGACTTCTCCCAAGGCGGCCAAGAGCTTGCCGCTGGTCTTCGAGGCTCCCCGCCGTGGTCAGCCGCCGCGGCACTGGGCCGACCTGACGCCCGTCCAGCGCCGTGAGCTCGTCGAGGCCGCAGGACACCGCGCCTTTCGGGCCCGGCAGCTCTCGGCGCACTACTTCGAGGGGCTGCGCACCGACCCGGGGGAGTGGACCGACCTGCCCGCGGCCGTACGCAGCGAGCTGGCCGGGCTGTTCTTTCCGCCGCTGCTCACCTCGATCTCCGACCTCACCTGCGACGACGGCACGACGGTCAAGACGCTATGGCGACTGCATGACGGCGCGACGGTGGAGAGCGTGCTGATGCGCTACCCGGACCGGGTCACCATGTGCGTCTCCAGTCAGGCCGGCTGCGGCATGGCCTGCCCCTTCTGCGCCACCGGCCAAGGCGGGCTGCAGCGCAACATGAGCACCGCCGAGATCGTCGAGCAGGTCGTCGATGGAGCCCGCCGGCTCCGTCGCGGCGAGGTGGCCGGGGGAGAGGGCCGGGTCAGCAACGTGGTGTTCATGGGCATGGGCGAGCCGCTGGCCAACTACAAGGCGGTCGTCGCCGCGCTCCGGCAGCTGGTCACTCCTGCTCCGGACGGGCTGGCGCTGAGCGCCCGGGGCGTCACCGTGTCCACTGTGGGTCTGGTGCCGCGCATGCAGCAGCTCGCCACCGAGAACCTGCCGGTCACCCTGGCCCTGTCGCTGCACGCCCCCGACGACGAGCTGCGCGATGAGCTGGTGCCGGTGAACACGCGCTGGAACGTGGAGGAGGTCGTCGACGCCGCATGGGAGTACGCCAAGGCCACCAAGAGGCGGGTGTCGGTGGAGTACATCCTGATCCGCGACATCAACGACCAGGCCAGCCGCGCCGACCTGTTGGCCAAGGTGCTCAAGCGCCGCGGCAGTTGGGGCTGGGTGCACGTCAACCTGATCCCCCTGAACCCGACGCCGGGCTCGAGGTGGACCGCCTCCCGACGGCGCGACGAGGACGAGTTCGTCCGTCGGCTGGAGGCGCGGGGCGTGCCGGTCACCGTACGCGACACCCGCGGCCGGGAGATCGACGGCGCCTGCGGGCAACTGGCCGCACAGCACGCTTGAGGTAGTTTGACCTTCGTGCCAGACCTGGATCCCGCACTGCACCAACTGGCCGAGGCCTACAGCATCGCCACCGACTTCTGGGACTGGCAGGGCCGCCACGTATCGGTGGCCCCGGACACGATCACCGGCGTGCTGGCCGCCCTCGGTGTGCACGCGTCCACCCCTGAGCAGGTCCGGCAGGCGTTGACCTCGGCCCAGCAGCAACGCTGGTCTCGGATGCTGCCGCCCTTCTTGGCGGTCCGGCAGGGCCAGCAATCGTCTGTGCCGGTGCATGTCAGCCACGGGGACGCCGTCGAGCTGTGGATCGAGCTGGAGACCGGCGAGACCCGCCACGACGTGCACCAGCTGGAACACCTGGTGGAACCGCAGGTGGTCGAGGGCCGGACGGTGGGCGAGGCGATGTTTGCCGTGCCGGCCGACCTTCCGATGGGCTACCACACCGTGCACGCCGACAGCGCTGGCGGGCAGGCAACGATGGTCCTGATCGTGACGCCGGACTGGCTCGGCCTGCCCGAGCGGATGGGTCACCGGGCCTGGGGCGTGGCCACGCAGCTCTACAGTGTCCGGTCGCACCAGTCCTGGGGAGTGGGTGACCTGGCCGACCTAGCCGACCTGGCGGTCTGGGCGGCGGCCGACCACGGCGCAGACTATATTCTGATCAACCCGCTGCACGCCGCCGAGCCGGTCGCGCCGATGGAGCCCTCGCCGTACCTACCCACCACCCGCCGGTTCGCCAACCCGCTGTACCTGCGGGTGGAGCGGATCCCGGAATACGCCCAGGCGTCGGGTCATCAGCGGGCCGAGGTCGACCGGCTGCGCGCTGAGCTGCTCGGCGCCGACGTTCTCGACCGGATCGACCGCGACGCCGCCTGGGCCGCCAAGCGGGCCGCGCTGGAAATCGTTCGGGCGGTGCCGCGTACTGCCGGTCGAGAGCTCGCCTACCGGGCCTACCGGACCCGTCAGGGGACCGGGCTGGAGGACTACGCCACCTGGTGCGCCCTGGTCGAGTCGTACGGGACGGACTGGACCGCCTGGCCACCCGAGCTGCAGCATCCGCACTCGAGTGAGACCCGGGCCTTCGCCGACGAGCACGCCGACGAGGTGGACTTTCACCGCTGGCTGCAGTGGGTGCTCGACGAGCAGCTGGGCGCCACCCAGCTGGCGGCCCGCAGCGCCGGGATGAGCCTGGGCATTATGCACGACCTCGCCGTCGGGGTGCATCCCCGGGGTGCCGACTCGTGGATGCTGCAGGACGTCTACGCCAGCGGCATCTCGGTGGGAGCGCCGCCCGACCCGTACAACCAGAACGGGCAGAACTGGACCCAGCGGCCCTGGCGGCCGGACCGGATGGCCGAGGTTGCGTATGCGCCCTTCCGGGAGTTGGTGGCCACCATCCTGCGGCATGCCGGCGGGATCCGGGTGGACCACGTGATCGGGCTGTTTCGGCTGTGGTGGATTCCCGAGGGCGGGGCGCCGACTGACGGGACCTACGTCCGCTACGACCACGAGGCGCTGGTCGGGATCTTGGCACTGGAAGCGCACCGGGCAGGGGCGGTGGTAGTCGGGGAGGACCTGGGGACGGTCGAGCCGTGGGTGCGCGACTATCTGCGCGAGCGAGGCATCCTTGGCACCTCGATCTTGTGGTTCGAGTTCGAGTTCGACGCTGGCGGAGCGCCGCTGCGGCCCGAGTGGTGGCGGGAATACTGCCTGGCCTCGGTCACCACTCACGATCTGCCGCCCACCGCCGCATATCTGGTCGGCGACCACGTCAGGCTCCGCGAGGAGCTCGGCGTGCTCACCCGACCACTAGCCGAGGAGTTGGCTGCGGATGAGGCCGACCGGCAGGCCTGGCTGGACAACCTCGTGCGCCGTGGCGCTCTGACCGAGGGCTCGGGAGTCGAGGAGACCCTGCAGGCGTTGCACCGCTACCTGACGTGGACGCCCTCGAGGCTGCTGTGCCTGGCCTTGACCGACGCAGTGGGTGATCGCCGAAGCCAGAACCAGCCCGGAACCGTCGATGAGTATCCGAACTGGCGGGTTCCGCTCACCGGCCCGGACGGTGAGCGGTTGATGCTCGAAGACGTCCTGGTGAGTCAGCGGGCAGCGGCGCTCGCGGCAGTCCTCAGCGAGGACCAGCGTTGATCACACCCTGCTGCACGGCCTTGGTGACCGCGTCGGCCTCCGCCTGAGTCAGGGTGCCCGACTTGACGGCCTCCTCGAGCCGAGGCTTGAGCGCGCTGGCGCGTTCGGCCCGAAGGGCGGCCCGGATCTCCTGCAGCGCCGTCTTCACCTTGGCCTGGTCGACGTCGAGCTCGCCGGCCAGGAATGTGGCCAGGTTCTCCTCGCGCTCGGCGGGATCAGGCCGGTTGCCGGTGGTCGGGGGCTCTGTCGGCCGCTCCGCCCGGAACTTCTGCAGCGCGGTCGCCACCTTGTCCTGGCTGACGTCGAGCTTGTCGGCCAGCTGCGAGGCCAGCTCCTGCTGATGGTGGCCGCGGCCGAAGCCCCGGTGGCCCCAGTGAGCTGAGGCGTCAGAGGACTGTGGCACGGGCGAGGCGCTCACGCTGGGGGAGCTCAGCGCGGGGGCCGACGGCTTGGGGGTCGGGTCGGCCGAGGCGAGCGACGCCACGCCGACTCCGGCGCCCAGGGTGAGCACCCCAGCTGCGAGGGCCAGCGCGGCGGAATTCTGTGATCGAGTCATGCCCCCAAGATGAACGATCAGTCTGGTCTGGCGCTGGCAGCCACCTGGCAGGACCCTGTGCAGCCTGCGATGCCTCGCCCCGCGGCGCTAGCGTGGTCGGGTGGACAGCAACTCGCCAAGGGTGCACCGCCATCTCGGCGGCGAGTTCGTCTCTGCAGCCGGCGTGCTGCCCGGCGCCGTGGTCTCGGCCGTCGGCTATGACTCCTGTGATCTGGTGCCGCAGCTGCACCGGGGGCTGCCGTCGCCGTACCTGACGTTCATCTTCAGCCTCGGCGGACCCATCGTCTCGGGCATGACTCCGCAAGAGGCGCAGGGTCCGGCTGCGGCGCGTAACGAGGTGCTGGTGGCGGGACTGCACGATGCCCCGACCTTCGTGGTGCAACCCGAGTCCCAGGCCGGCATTCAGCTGGCGGTGCATCCACTGGCCGCGCGGGGGGTTTTCGGTGCTCCGGCCAGCCGAGTGCCATGGCAGGTCACCGAGGGGGCAGACCTGCTGGGGGCCGAGGCCGACGAGGTGCGCGAGCGGCTGCACTGCGCCACCACCTGGGAAGGGCGATTCACCATCGTGGCGGACTATCTGCGCCGTCGGATGGCGCAACAGCGGCACAGCGGCGGCAAGGGGCGCCCCGAGCTCGCCGAGGCCTGGCGCTGGTTGGCGGCTCGAGGGGGCACGGGTTCGATCGAGGAGCTGGCCCGACACGTCGGGTTGAGCGGGCGACGGCTGCGGGCGCTGTTCACTGCCGAGCTGGGCGTGAGCCCGAAGCGCCTCGCCGCCTTGACGCGCTTCGACCGGACCCGGCAGCGGCTGGCTTCGGCCACCGTCAACCGAGAGCAGCTTCGGCTCACCCAGCTGGCCGTCGACGGCGGGTATTACGACCACTCCCACCTCGTGGGCGACTTCCACCGGTTCGCCGGACTCAGCCCGTCGGCCTGGCTAGTCGAGGAGCGCCGAAATATCCAAGCCGGTGGCCATCAAACAGGTGCAGACTCGGGCCCATGAGCACCGACAGACCCGACCCGACCGTCTGGCCCTCGCTGCAGGCCCACGACGCACTCGCGCTGATCGACTTCTACGTCAAGACCTTCGGCTTCCGGCGTACCGCCGTCTACGCCGACGGCGACCAGGTCGCTCACGCCCAGCTGGACTGGCCCGAAGGCGGCGGCATCATGCTCGGCTCGCACAAGCCTGACAGCAGGTGGAGCCGTCCCCCGGGCACCTTCGGCGCGTACGTGGTGACCGACCACGTCGACGACCTGTACGCCAAGGTCAAGGCCACCGGCGCCAACGTGCTAACTGAGCCGGCCGACCAGGAGTACGGCAGCCGAGAGTTCTCCGTCGCAGATCCCGAGGGCAACCTGTGGTCGTTCGGGACCTACCGCGGGGAGCCCCGAGAGGCCGAAGGCGCCAGCTAGAACCGGTCGAGGTCCAGGGCCAGCTCGCCGATAGGCACGTCCCCCAGCGGAGCGACGTTCCAGCGAGCTTTCGTGCGGCCCGAGGTGCAGTCACAGGTCAGCGTCAACCCGTGGGGCGTTTCGATGAACCTGATCTGGAGCACGAAGGTCGCCCCCGGCCGCCAGGCCCCGCAGGCCGCGATCCGCAGCCGGGTGCCCGGCCGGGGAGCGGTCTCGCTCTCGAGCCAAGTTCCGTAACCGCAGCGGAGCGCGTACTCCGACTGGTCGTCTGCGAAGGTGACCCGCCAACCCTGGGCGTCCGACTCGAGGTGCGTCAGCCGAACTCCGGTCGCCGGAGCCGGCGCTGACCACGGCAGTGACACCGACGACGGCGTCGCTCGTTCGCCTTCGGCCACGGGCAGGCGCAGCTGCGCCAGTCGCGCCGCCAACGCATCCTCGACGCCGGTGACCTCGCCATCGCCGGCCGTACCCCCAAATCCCGGCAGCAAGTGCCCGTGGATGGCATCGAGGACCAGTTGCATGTCCTCCGTCGCCGCAGTGGTGGCCACCACCACGTCGGCCTCGGGCAGCACCAGACAGAACTGCCCGCAGGCGCCGTCGCCACGGTAACCGTGACGGCCCTGCCAGAACTGATAGCCGTAGCCCTGACGCCAGTCCGGGTTGGGCTCTCGGGGGTTCTCGATCTGCCTGCTGGTGGCCTCGGCGACCCACGTCTCAGCAACGAGCTGTCGTCCCTGCCAGCGCCCCCGCTGCAGATAGAGCTGGCCGAGCTTGGCCACCGCCTCGGTGGGAGCGTGCAGCCCGCTGAAGCCGAGGTCGAGCTCGCGCAAACCCTGCCAGTTGGCCTCGGTGATGCCCAGGGGGTCGAGCAGCCGAGGCCGCAGGTAGTCGAGCAGCCGTTGGCCGGTCAGCCGCGTGATCAGCGCGGACAGCGTCAACGTGGCGCCCTGGTTGTAGGTGAACCACGTCCCGGGTTCCTCCTCGGGCGGCACGGCGAGGAACGATCCCACCGGGTTGAGCCGGTCCAGCCGTGCGACGGTGTCCTCCCGGTGGCCCGTGGTCATGCTGAGCAGGTGCCGAACCCGCATCCGCTGCAGCCGGGGCGACGGCTCGGCAGGCGCCAGCTCACCGAAGTGCCGCAGCACCGGGTCGTCGATGTCCAACAGACCCTCCTCCACCGCCAGGCCGATGGCGGTGGAGGTGAAGCTCTTGCTCAGGGAGTAGAGCAGGTGCAGCCCCGAGGGCCGGTATGGCGCCCACCAACCTTCAGCGACCACGTGTCCGTGTCGCAGCACCATCAGGCTGTGCAGCTCGATCCCGGCGGTCTCCAGCGCATCCAGCAGCCGCACGAGGGCGCCGGGGTCCACTCCCTGCTGCGACGGCGTGCTGCGCGGGAGCACGGCG
The DNA here is from genome assembly GCA_035634295.1 of Propionibacteriaceae bacterium. Classification (GTDB taxonomy): domain Bacteria; phylum Actinomycetota; class Actinomycetes; order Propionibacteriales; family Propionibacteriaceae; genus Microlunatus. The sequence goes on from DASQDG010000030.1 coordinate 53,664, forward strand.
GCACCAGGGGCGACCGAGAGGCTCATGGCCGCACCTTAGCCCAGGCAACTGACAGACTGACCTGGTGCGTGACGTCGTCATCTTGGGCAGTACGGGTTCGATCGGCACCCAGGCTCTGGAGGTGATCGACGAGCACCCCGGCGAGTTCCGGGTCGTGGCCTTGGCCGCGGGTGGTGGCCAGGTCGAGCTGCTGGCCCGACAGGTGTTGGACACCCAACCGCGCGTGGTCGGAATCACGCGGGCGACGGTGGTCCAGGATCTGCAGCTGGCGCTCTACGCCGAGGCCAGCCGACGAGGGTGGTCCACCGGCGAGTTCGAGCTGCCGCGCATCCTGGCCGGGCCGACCGCGGCTACCGAAGTGGCGCGTACCCGCTGCGACGTCGTGCTGAACGCCATCACCGGCTCCGCTGGGCTCGAGCCGACGCTGGCGACGCTGACCGCGGGCACCGTGCTCGCCTTGGCCAACAAGGAGTCCCTGGTCATCGGGGGCCGACTGGTGACCTCAGCCGCCGGTGAGGGCCAGCTCGTCGCAGTCGACTCCGAGCACTCCGCCTTGGCTCAGTGTCTGCGCGGCGGCACCGCCGCGGAGGTCGACCGCTTGATCCTGACCGCCAGTGGAGGACCTTTCCGGGGTCGCTCGCGCGCCGAGATGGCCGATGTGACGCCCGAGGAGGCGCTGGCGCACCCCACCTGGAACATGGGTCGGGTCATCACCACCAACTCGGCCACCCTGGTGAACAAGGGGCTGGAGCTGATGGAGGCGGCACTGCTCTACGACATCGACCTCGACCGCATCGACGTCGTGGTGCACCCCCAGTCGGTGGTGCACTCGATGGTGCAGTTCGTTGACGGCTCGACGTTGGCGCAGTGCTCCCCGCCGGACATGAAGCTGCCCATCGCACTCGGCCTCCACTGGCCGGACCGTCTCGACGGCGCTGCCCGCCCAGTGGACTGGTCGACAGCCACCAGCTGGACCTTCGAACCGCTCGACGTCGAGGCGTTCCCTGCCGTGGAGCTGGCCCGGCGGGCCGGCCGGCTGGGAGGGACCGCGCCGGCCGTGTTCAACGCAGCCAACGAAGAGTGCGTGGACGCCTTCCACAGCGGACGGATCGGCTTCCTGGACATTCTGGACTCGGTGGAGTCGGTGCTCGCTGAGCACGTTGCCGCCGACGTTACCGGTGCCGACGTAGGCTCGACGCTGGTCGCCGACGCCGATCTCGACGTGTCCACGGTGCTGGCGGCCGACCGCTGGGCCCGCGAGCGGGCTCATTTGCTGAACTCCCATCGGACCTGATCTGAGAGCGCTGCTGCATGGAACTCGTGACCTACCTGGGCGGAGCGGTGCTGTTCTTCGCCCTGGTGATGGCCTCGATCGCCTTGCACGAGGTGGGTCACCTGGTGCCGGCCAAGCTGTTCGGGGTCAAGGTCACCCAGTATTTCGTCGGGTTCGGGCGGACCCTGTGGTCGCGTCGGGTGGGGGAGACCGAGTACGGCGTGAAGCTGCTCCCATTGGGCGGTTATGTGCGGCTGGTCGGGATGTTCCCTCCCGCGGCCGATGCCGAGGGCCGCGTCCGGCGCTACAGCACGGGGCCCTTCCGGGCCATGGCCGACAGCGCGCGTGCGGCTGAGTGGGAGAGCATCGGGGCGGGCGATGACGGACGGTTGTTCTACCAGAAGAGGTCCTGGCAGAAGCTGATCATCATGGCCGGCGGCCCGATCATGAACATCTTCCTGGCCGCCGTGATCTTGCTGGGCGTCACCGCGATCTACGGCGTGAACCGGGCTCAGCCAGTGGTCAGTCGGGTGCAGGAGTGCATGATCCCCGCGAGCGCACCAGACACCACCTCGTGCGTCGGACGCCCGGTAACCCCGGCCAAGCAGGCGGGCCTGCTGGCCGGCGACACCATCGTCGCCTTCAACGGGGTTGCGATCAGGTCCTGGGAGCAGATGTCGGAGGCCATCCGCGGCAACCTCGACGGGCGGGCGCAGCTCAGCGTCCAGCGTGACGGCCGACGGGTCGAGCTGACCCCGGTCAACACCGTGGTGACCGGTGTGCCGCACAAGTGGGACCCCTCCAAGCGGGTGGCGGCCGGCTTTCTCGGGCTGGAGCCAACGGTCTCGCGCGTTCGTGGCGGTCCGGTGACCGTCGCCCAAGACATGTGGCAGATGACGCAGCAGACGGCTTACGCCTTGGTCCGGTTTCCGGCCAAGGTGTACTACACCGCCGCCAATCTGGTCACGGGCAAGCCACGAGACATCTACGGCCCAATGAGCATCGTCGGAGCCAGCCGTACGGCGGGGGAGGTGGCCTCGACCGACCGGATCGAACCGGCGGCCAAGGTCGCCGCGCTGTTCAGCTTGTTGGGGTCGGTCAACCTGTTCGTGGCCCTGTTCAACTTCGTGCCGTTGCTCCCCCTGGACGGAGGCCACATCGCCGGCGCGCTGTATGAGGCGGCCAAACGCAACCTCGCCCGACTCCTGCGCCGCCCCGACCCCGGGCATGTGGACACCGCGAGAATGTTGCCGGTGGCCTACGTCGTTGGCACCGTGATCGCGGTCTCGGGCGTGGTGCTGATCCTTGCCGACCTGATTGACCCCATCCGCCTGTTCTGATGGAGATACCCCACTCGTCGAAGCTGTCAAACGGCGGGTGTTGAGCTGGAATCGGTTCCCGTCTGGAGAGGCTACGACGCTTCGTCGGACGCGCCCCCGCTGGCTCTCTGTACGGCCCCGAAGGACGCCGACCAGTGAGTAGCCGGTGAAACGCCTAGGCTGTGCCCGATCACGGTGGCATCGGGGCGCGGCTGAGGTAGTGGTGGCCGGTGGGGGTAGTGGTGACCGTGGTGTGCGGCTGCCGGTCGAGGCCGGTGTGCACGAGGGTGAGGTGCCAGCCGGGCAATTCTCGTACGTAGTTCCCTCGGGCGCAGGTGCCGCGTCCGTTTGTCAGGGTGGTGGCGCCGTGGTTGGCCCAGCCGGTGATGTGGTCGTGGTGGCGGATAGGGGCGTCGCAGTAGGGGTCGCGGCAGGTGTGGTCGCGGAGCGCAATGAGTTTGTTGAGCCAGCCGTCGAAACGGCGGCGGTGCGGGTCGCCGGCGACGAGTTGGTCGGACGGCGAGGTGAACAAACGTCGCCACCACTTCCGTCCCTGGCTGCTGGCCAGGATCTCTTTGGTCACGTCCGCAGGCAGCGGACCGTGTCCGGCCATGGCGGCCGCACGGCCGCTGTCCGGGTCGAGAAGCGCTTCGAGCGGCATCATGATCTGCAGTTCGACGTTGATGTCAGTGGCCCGGGCCTGCCCGGTGAGCCGTTCGACCAGGGTGTCGGCCATGATCTGGTCGCGGGTCCGCGTGTCGCCGGTGGCTACGGTCGCGTCGGTGTGCCGACTCAGGGCGGCGTAGCAGGCGACGCCTTGCTCGACGGGTAGGTAGCCGGTCAGGATCGCCATCGTGTCTGGTGCCGGTCGTAGGCGAAGCCGTCGGTTGCGCCGCTCCGTGCGTCCGCGCTCGACGTATGCCCGCGGGTCGGCTTGGTAGGCGTGTCGGCGGGCGCACATCGCGGCGGCTTTGAGGCCCATGCCGGTGATGCCGGCGCGGATCAGCTGAGCGTCGACGCGGCGTCGGGTATCGGCGTCCAGATGGCGGGTTTCGGTCACCACGACGTCGGCGATCTGCTCGCTCAGCTCGCCGGCACTCAGCAGCGTGTATGTCTGGGGCAGGTCGAACCACAAGGCTCGGGCGACACCGAGTCGACGGGACCCGGCGAAAGGCGAGATGTGGCAGGCCAGCGCGATCTGGTCGGCGATTCCGCGGCCACCGCGCTGGGGTGGACGTCGGCAGCCATCTGCTCAGCGACCTGGGACTGCGCGAACCTGACGCACTCGACGGCCTGCAGGGCCGCGGTCACCGCCCGGAGCTTCTCCAGTCGGGCGATCCGGTCGATCCGAACTGCATCATCGACCTCGCTGGCGTCGGCCACCGCAGAGCCAAGCCCGGCCAGCACCTCGTCCAACCGCGCCACCAAGGGGTCCACCGCGACCGGCGGAACGTCCACAAGTTGATGCGCTGACATGCCTGAAACGCTACGGGACACCACTGACAGAATCGCGCGGTTGTTCGACCGTCAAGGGGTGCGGACGCAGTGCCTCGGTGCGACGTCGTGTCGCCGTTGATGCGACTGCTCGCAGGCTGTCGATTGAAGCGCGGGGCGCAGCACGTCATAGCACGAAACGTCCAAACGAGTCACTGCCTGAGGTCGGCGTGCGAATTCAGTTCTCCTTTAGAGGCTGCTGCCGCCCTCGGCCGGGCATTCGCCCTGACCCTCTCATGCATCGGGTTAGTCTGGACGCGTCATGAGTATCGATCTCGGCTTGCCCGCCTTGCCCCCGCCCGTCCTCGCTCCGCGTCGCAAGACGCGCAAGATCAAGGTCGGCAAAGTCGACGTGGGCGGTGACGCACCGGTGAGCGTGCAGTCGATGACCACCACGCTGACTTCCGACATCAACGCGACCCTGCAGCAGATCGCCGCGCTGACGGCCACCGGTTGCGACATCGTCCGAGTCGCCGTGCCCAGCCAAGACGACGCCGAGGCGCTGCCGGCCATTGCGCACAAGAGCCAGATCCCGGTGATTGCCGATATCCACTTTCAGCCCAAATATGTCTTCGCCGCGATCGACGCCGGTTGCGCGGCCGTTCGAGTCAACCCCGGCAACATCCGTGCCTTCGACGACCAGGTCCGCGAGATCGCCAAGGCCGCGGCGGACCGCGGCACGTCGATCCGAATCGGCGTCAACGCCGGCTCCCTGGACAAGCGGCTGCTGGCCAAGCACGGCCGAGCTACCCCTGAGGCGCTGGTGGAGTCGGCGCTATGGGAAGCCGGCCTGTTTGAGGAGCACGGCTTCCGCGACTTCAAGATCAGCGTCAAGCACAACGACCCGGTGGTGATGGTCAAGGCCTACGAGCTGCTGAGCGAGGCCTGTGACTACCCCCTGCACTTGGGCGTGACCGAGGCCGGCCCCGCGTTCCAGGGCACCATCAAGTCGGCGGTGGCCTTTGGCTCGCTGCTGTCACGGGGCATCGGTGACACGATCCGGGTCTCGCTGTCCGCACCACCCGTCGAAGAGGTCAAGGTCGGCATCCAGATCCTGCAGTCGCTCAACCTCCGCCCCCGCAAGCTGGAGATCGTCTCCTGCCCTTCCTGCGGTCGCGCCCAGGTCGACGTCTACACCTTGGCCGACCAGGTGACCGCCGGGCTCGAAGGCCTGGAAGTGCCGCTCCGGGTGGCCGTGATGGGCTGCGTGGTCAACGGACCGGGGGAGGCACGTGAGGCCGACCTCGGCGTTGCCTCCGGGAACGGCAAGGGTCAGATCTTCGGCCGCGGTGAGGTGATCAAGACGGTCAAAGAGAGCGACATCGTGGAGACCTTGATCGAGGAGGCGATGAGGCTGGCCGAGGACATGCCGGCTGGTGACGGCCTCCCGCAGGTGAGTGTCGGTTAGGCCGTGGCCGAGGCCGTAGCCGGACCGCAGCTCGAGCGCACCCGCTCGGTGGTTCGCGTCCTGCACCGAGCCGATCTGGCCGATGCTGTCCGACTGCTCTCCATCAATCCGGTGGAGAACGTCTTCGTGGCCGCTCGGGTGCGCGCGGCAGGCATCGAGCAGCCGAGCTTGGGTTGCCCCATCTGGGGTTTCGAGCGTGCCGGGGTGCTGCGTTCGATCTGCCACGCCGGGTCCAACCTGGTCACGGTCAACGCCGACTCAGAGGCCGTGCTGGCTTTCGCGGATTTCGCCGGCGCCGATCGAATGTGCTCGTCGATCCTTGGTCCGTCCACCACCACCCTCGAGCTCTGGCGGCTGCTGTCGGACCGCTGGGGCGGCGCCTGGGCCGACGTCCGCGAGGTGCGGCCGCACCAGCCGGTGATGGCGATCGACACCGACTCGCCGGTGCCCGTCAACCGACACGTCCGACGGGTCACACTGCAGCACTGGGACCCCTACTACCAGGCCGCTGTGAAGATGTACACCGAGGAGGTTGGCGTCTCACCTCTCCAGGGCAACCCCGCCGGATACCGCTTTTACGTCCGCCAGCTGATCACCTCGGGGCGAGCGTTCGCGCTCTTCGACGGGGAGCGGGTGATCTTCAAGGCCGACCTCGGCTCCGTCTCGGCCAACGTCAGCCAAGTCCAAGGGGTGTGGCTCGACCCCGAGTTCCGTGGGCGCGGCCTGGCCGCCGCCGCCATGTCCGCGGTAGTTCATCTGGCCCGCTCGGTCACTCCGACGGTGTCGCTCTACGTCAACGACTACAACCTGCCAGCGCTCGCGACGTACCGGCGGGTCGGGTTCTCGCGCATCGGCGAGTTCGCCACCATCCTCTACTGAGCTGCTCTGCCAGCCGCGACAGCGAGACGTCACCGGCAACACCGCTAGGGTTCTCGGGTGATCAACCGCATGTCGGAGCTCTTCGTACGCACGCTGCGCGACGACCCGGCCGACGCCGATGTCCCCAGCCACAAGTGGCTCGTCCGCGCCGGCTACGTCCGCCGCGCGGCCCCCGGGATCTACAGCTGGCTGCCGCTGGGCTACCGCGTGCTGCGCAATGTGGAGCGGATCGTGCGCCAGGAGATGGACGCGATGGGCGCCCAGGAAGTGCACATCCCGGCCCTGCTGCCTCGTGAGCCGTACGAGCTCACCGGACGCTGGAGCGAGTACGGCCAGAACCTTTTCCGGCTGCAGGACCGCAAGGGAGGCGACTACCTGCTCGGCCCCACCCACGAGGAGATGTTCGCCTTGCTGGTCAAGGACCTCTACTCCTCCTACAAGGACCTGCCGCTGTCGCTCTACCAGATCCAGACCAAGTATCGCGACGAAGCCCGACCGCGCGCAGGTCTGCTTCGCGGACGCGAGTTCGTGATGAAGGACTCCTACTCCTTCGATCTGGACGACGAGGGACTGCAGAAGTCCTATGACCTGCACCGCGACGCCTACGTCAAGATCTTCAACCGGCTCGGCTTCGACTACGTGGTGGTGGCCGCCATGTCGGGGGCTATGGGCGGCTCGGCCAGCGAGGAGTTCCTCGCCGTCGCAGACAACGGCGAGGACACCTTCGTCCGCTCCCCAGGTGGCTACGCCGCCAACGTGGAAGCCGTACGCACGCAGCCGCCACCGGCGGTCGACTACGCCGACGCGCCGGCTGCCCACGTGGAGGACACTCCGAACACCCCGACGATTGCGTCCCTGGTGGCTGTGGCCAATGAGCAACAGCCACGGGCGGACCGGCCCTGGGACGCAGCGGACACCCTCAAGAACGTGGTGCTGATGGTCACCGGCGTGGACGGCAGCCGGACACCGCTGGTGATCGGCCTGCCCGGCGACCGGGAGGTCGACCTGAAGCGACTGGCGGCCCAGCTCGAGCCGAGCGAGGCCGAGCCGTTCGCGGAGGAGGACTTCGCGGCGCATCCCGAACTGGTCAAGGGCTACATCGGCCCGACCGGCTGGGGAGCCGACGGGGTGTCGTACACCGCCCTCGGCGTGCAGTCCGCCTCGAAGATTCTCTACCTGGTGGATCCTCGGGTGGTACAGGGCTCCAGCTGGATCACCGGCGCCAACCAGCCGGGCCGACACGTGTTCGACCTGGTGTGTGGTCGGGACTTCACTCCGGACGGGACCATCGAGGCCGCCGAGGTCCGGGCGGGCGACCCGGCGCCCGACGGCTCAGGGCCGCTCGAGCTGGCCCGCGGCATCGAGATGGGCCACATCTTCCAGCTGGGCCGCAAGTATGCCGAGGCGTTGGGCCTCAAGGTCCTCGACGCCCAGGGCAAGCTGGTCACGGTCACCATGGGCTCCTACGGGTTCGGTGTCTCCCGCGCCGTGGCAGCTGTCGCCGAGGGCACCTGCGACGAGAAGGGGCTGTGCTGGCCGCGCGAGCTGGCGCCCTTCGACGTCCACGTCGTGGTAGCGGGCAAGGACCGTGGTGCCGCGGATTACGCCGAGGATCTTGCTCGACAGCTGGACCAGGCTGAGGTCAAGGTGCTGCTCGACGACCGCAAGGCCAGCCCGGGGGTCAAGTTCGCCGACGCCGAGATTCTGGGGATGCCGACGATCGTAGTCGTCGGCCGCGGTCTGAGCGAGGGTCTGGTTGAGTTGCGGGACCGGCGCTCGGGTCAGCGGGAGGACCTGCCCACAGGGGATGCCTTCCAGGCGGTCCTGCACGCGGTTCGCACGGGTGGTCGCGGGGTGCTGACGCTCTAGGTGGATGGCCTGGAGATCTCGACCTGGACAGTGATTCTGCTGGTCACGGCGGCCTTTGTCGCCGGCTGGGTGGACGCCGTGGTCGGCGGCGGGGGACTCATCCAGCTGCCGGCCCTGCTGATCGGTCTGCCGGCCAGCACGCCGCCCGCGGAGATCCTGGGCACCAACAAGGTCTCTTCGGTCTGGGGCACGGCGACCAGCTCGCTCACCTACGCCGTTCGGATGCGGCCGGACTGGCGGACGGTGCTGCCTCTGGTCGTGGCGTCGGCGGCCGGGTCTGCCCTGGGAGCGCAGGCGGCCAAGTTCTTGCCCCGGGACTACTTCACCCCGATCGTGCTGGTGGCGCTGGTGGCCGTCGGCGTCTACACCTTCCGCCGCCCGCAGCTGGGCCTGGTGTCGAAGCACAAGCACAGCGGTGGCGCGCACTACCGACGCAGTGCCGCCATCGGCCTGGGCGTAGGCGCCTACGACGGCATTCTCGGGCCAGGCACCGGCTCGTTCTTCGTGATCGCCCTGGTCGCGCTGTTGGGCTACGGGTTCCTCGAAGCCAGCGCCCAGGCCAAGATCGCCAACCTGGTCACCAACCTGTCGGCCATTGCGGTCTTCGCCGCCCACGGCTCGGTGCTGTGGATGCTCGGTCTGCTGATGGGGTCGGCCAACCTGGTGGGCGGTTTCCTGGGAGCGCGAATGGCGCTGCGGCACGGCAGCTCGTTCGTCCGGCAGGTGTTCTTGGTGGTGGTCGGTGGCTTGATCCTCAAGCTCAGCTACGACACCTTGGCCGCCTTCTGGCCTTAGTCGCGCCAACCCGGCCAGGGTCCGGTGGCCGCCCCCCAGCTCCGGGCCTCAGCCACGGTGCCGGCCAGCGTCGCCAGAGCCAGCCGCCGGTCCTCCACCCGCGCGGCTGAGGCGAGCCAGACGCCGCAGTAAGGCTGGAACGCCACCTCTATCCGCCGAATCAGGGTTGCCGACCTACCGGCGCTAGTGGGTTGCACGGGCGGTACGTAGGCCCCGGCTGCGGCCGGGACGACGGCCCCCCTGCTGACCAGCGACTCCACCAACCGGTCTCGCAGTCGTCGGCGCGCCGCCAGAGTCCTGAGCGCTCGCCTGCCCTTGGGCGTGAACGCCGACAACCGACCCAGGGCCAGCTGATAGCCGTAGATCACGGCGTGCAGCTGCCGAACCACCGACTGAAGGGCTGCGAGGTCCGACAACGACGGCATGGCGGTGTGCGGCCCGGTCGAGGGCGCGTTGATCGAGCCTGAGCCACCGGAGACGGCGTCGGCATAAGCGTCGGCAGCGACGCTCATCGAGGCCAGCAGCAAGGCGCCATAGCCGACGGCATCGACCGCCGACCGAGCCAACCGAGCCGACTGGCGTCGCTCCTGCGCCGCGAGCCCTCGGAGGGACGCCGCCAAGGAGGTGGCTCGGTCCGGTGGCCGACCGGCGCGTCCGGCCGGAAGGGGGGCGCGCGGCCGCGTGGTCGGCTCAGCACTGCTCAGGGCAGCCACGTGGGCTCGATGCCCGTCGCGCACCGAAGCCAGCGTCCGGCGCTGCGCATCACTGAGATCACCACGATGAGGACCGACCAGGATGGCGGCCGCAACGGCGGCCAAAGCCTGTTCGCGCCGAAGCGCCTCGGCGGTCGCGGGCTGGGGCTCCGTCGTCTGCGTCGAGCGCAGGCTGGTGGTCGCCGAGGGGGAACCGCGGGGTGGCGTGGCCCGGGCTGAGGGCCGCAAGCCCCCTGAGGGCGGCGGGCTGCCCGGGTCGATCAGCGGGTCGCTGGCCGTGCAGCCAGAGCTGATCCCCGCCGAGAGCCCGACTGCCGCCCAGCAGACTCCTCCGAGCAAGCGCCTCCGGGTCACCGTCGGCGACGCGTACCCGCTCGGCCGCTGGCCATGGCTCACTCAGCGAAGTTACCGCAGCCGTGGCACAATGCAGACGACCGCTGACCCCAGGCTTCGGCGAGACAACTGATCCACCCAACTGAATCGAAGGACACACTATGTTGCCTCCGCGGATAGCCGGCCTGCTGGCCCCGGTCCTTGAGCGGCTCGACCTTGAGCTGGAGGCGGTCGATGTCGTCCCGGCGGGCAAGCGTCGGCTGCTGCGCATCGTCGTGGACGGTGACGGCGACAACGGGCGCGGCCCGACGCTGGACGACATCGCTGAAGCGACCAAAGCCATCTCCGACGCCCTGGACGCCGCCGACGTCACCGGCGCCAGCCCGTACACGCTCGAGGTGTCCAGCCGCGGTGTGGGCCGTGCACTCGAGCTGCCCCGGCACTGGCGACGCAACGCAACTCGCTTGGTCACGTTGACCACCGCCACCGGAGACCAGCTCACCGGGCGAATCGTGTCCGCCACTGACGAGTCGGTGCTGCTCGCCGCCGATGGCGGGCAGCAGGAGTTGAGCTACGCCGAGGTCACCAAGGCCCACGTGCAGGTCGAGCTCAACCGCTCGCTCGCCGAGCCTGAAGCGGCTGAAGAGGAGGAGGACTGAGATGGATATCGACATCTCCGTACTGCGGTTGATGGAGCGGGAGAAGGACCTCCCGTTCGCGGTGCTGGTCAAGGCGATCGAGGAGGCGCTGCTGAGCGCCTACGAGCGCACCGACGGCGCTGTCCCCGGAGCGCGGGTGGAGCTCAACCGCAAGACCGGCCACGTTCAGGTGCTGGTGCCCGAGACTGACGATGAGGGCAACACGATCGGCGAGTACGACAACACACCGGAGGGCTTCGGCCGGGTGGCCGCCTCGACCGCGCGCCAGGTGATCATGCACCGACTCCGCGACGCCGAGGACGAGCAGAAGTACGGACACTTCGCCGGCGTCGAGGGCGACATCGTGTCAGGAGTGATCCAGCAGGGCAAGGACTCCCGTACGGTGCTGGTGGACCTGGGCAAGATCGAGGCCATCATGCCGCTGGCCGAGCAGGTGCCCGGTGAGCGATACAGCCACGGCACCCGAATCCGGGTCTACGTGGTTTCGGTCCGCAAAGAGCTGCGCGGCCCTCAGGTGGTGGTGTCGCGCACCCACCCCGGCCTGGTCGAGCGGCTCTTCCGCCTCGAGGTGCCCGAGATCGCCGACGGCACTGTAGAGATCAAAGCCGTCGCCCGAGAGGCCGGGCACCGGAGCAAGATCGCGGTCACCAGCCACAACCCCGACGTCAGTGCCAAGGGTGCCTGCATCGGTCCGATGGGCCAGCGGGTGCGTGCGGTGATGCACGAGCTGAACGGGGAGAAGATCGACATCATCGACTACTCACCCGACCCGGCCACTTTCGTCGGCCAGGCGCTGTCGCCGGCACGGGTGACGTCGGTCTCGGTGGTCGACGAGAACCTCCGGGCTGCCCGGGTGATCGTGCCCGACTACCAGCTGTCACTGGCTATCGGCCGGGAGGGCCAGAACGCCCGACTGGCCGCGCGGCTGACCGGCTGGCGGATCGACATCCGCTCCGACACCGAAGCCCCCCAAGCGGGCGGCTGACGGCTCGGCTCACCAGGAGTGTGCCTCAGGTGACCGCCCAGCACCGATCTTGCGCCCGCGGTTGATGTCGAAGAGGTCGTCTAGCCTGGCGAGTGCGCTCGCGTCCAGGTCGAGCTCGGCGGCACGGTCGAGCCCGTCGAGTTGGTCTACGGTTCGGACGCCCACGATGGCGGAGCTGACGGCCGACTGGTGCAGCACCCAGGCAGTGGCCACGACGTGCTCCGGCTCGCCGAGGTCACGGCAGAAGCTCGAGAATCCCGCGAACTGCCGGTTGTCGGGACCGAGCGAGATGCCGTACTCCTCCTCGACCTGCCGGGTACGCGAACCGTCGAAGGACTCGGTCTTGCCGGTCAGCAACCCGCCGGCCAGAGGCATGTAGGCGATCACCCCGATCCCGTGGGCCTGGGCGGCGGGCAGCACCTCCATCTCCGGCACACGGCTCAGCAAGTTGTACTGCGTCTGCTCGGAGACGAAGCCCACGAAACCGCGATGCCACGCCTGCTGCTGGGCACGGGCGAGCCCCCAGCCGGAGAAATTGCTCGAACCGGCGTAGAGGACGTCACCATCGGCCACCACGCGCTCGTAGGTGCCCCAGAACTCCTCGGGAGACACGCGCTCGTCGATGTGGTGGGTTTGGTAAAGGTCGACCCGGTCGGTCTGCAGCCGCCGGAGCGAGTCAGCCAGGTGTTTGCGGACCTTGTACGCCGAGAAGCCTGCTTCTTCTCGGGCGACGCCGAGGTCGCCCATGGCGTGGTAGACCTTGGTCGCAAGCACCACCTCGTCGCGGACCCCGGGCCGGGCAGCGAACCAGTTGCCGATGATCTCCTCAGACCGGCCTCGACCCGCATCGCCGCCATAGACGTTGGCCGTGTCGAGAAAGGTGATGCCCATCTCCAGCGCCCGGTCGAGAATCGCGTGCGACTCCTGCTCCGACGCCTTGGGGCCGAAATGCATGGTGCCGAGGCAAATCCTGCTCACGGTCATGTTCGACCGACCCAGCTTGGTGTATTTCACGTTCTCGCCTCCTGGTGGGGGCCGTGTCCTCGGACGTCTCTGCACGCATTGTGACCTGACTCAGTGGTCCCGGGGAAGCCCTTAAACGAGACCTTGACAGGCAAGGGCCCGACGTCGACGATGACACCTACGAGGTCTGGTGTGTCCTGCATCACACCGCGACGCCGGATCAGCCTGGCGTGACAACGACGTCTACGAAGGAGAGCTGTGCGAAGGTCTCGGCTTGTGAAGGTGGCGACCGCAGCTACGGCTGCCGTCGTCTTGGCCGGCTGTGGCGGTGGCGGGGCTGCAAGCGGCGGGGGAGGCGGTGGCCAAAGCGCAGGCTCCGGCGACAAGCTTGTCGAGCTCACCTGGTTCATGTGGTCGGGCTCGGACGTGGAGAAGAACGCCTGGCTAAAGGTCGGCGACATGGTGACGAAGAAGCACCCGAACATCAAGATCAAGTTCGAGACGACGCCGTTCAACGATTTCTGGACCAAGCTCACCACCCAGGCCGCGGGTGGTGGCGCGGCCTGCATCGTGGGTCTGCAGGGCCAGCGGGCACCGCAGTTCGGCAACTTCCTGCTGCCTCTTGAGGACTACATGGCCAAGGAAGGCGTCAAGGCCTCCGACTACGTGCCCAGCATCACCGAAGGCCTCAAGTTCGAGGGCAAGCAGGTCGCCATCCCTTACGACGTCGGGCCGTACGTGATGTTCTACAACAAGGACGCCTTCAAGAAGGCGGGGGTGCCGGAGCCGAAGATCGGCTGGACCACCGACGACTTCATGTCGGCGGCCAAGGAGCTGACCAAAGCCCCCAAATACGGCTACTTCGCCCGCAGCGACATCGGGGACCTGATGCCCTGGGTGCTCAGCGAGTCCGGCAAGGAGGCGGTGAACGCCGAGGGCAAGCTCGACGTGAACAACGCGGAGTGGAAGGCCCAGGCCGAGTGGTACCAGAAGCTCATCACCGAAGAGAAGGTGGCGGCGCAGGTGCCGAGCGCGAACTCCTCGTCAGCGGCGGCCAACCAGTTCCTCTCAGGCAACGCCTACATGGCCCCCGACGGGCCGTGGTCGTTGATCAACACCCGTGCGCTGGCCAAGTTCGAGGTCGGCATCGCGCCGTTCCCGGCGGGAGCGTCCGGATCCAAGACGTGGTCCGACGGCTCGGGCTTCGGCATCACCCAGAGCTGCAAGAACCCCGACGAGGCGTTCAAGGCCATCAGCGTGATCACCGGGACCGAGGCCGAGACCTACCTCGCTGAGCAGGGACGGGCTTACCCGGCGCTGATCGCCACTCAGGAGGCCTGGTACAGGGGCAACAAGACCGAGGACGTCAAGCCGGTGATGGACTACGCGCTGAAGAACTCGGTGCCTTTCAAGACGACCACAACCTGGCAGCAGGTCACCTCCACCTTCTCCAAGCAGGGAGTCTCGACCTACAACGGTCAGGGCTCAGTGGACGACCTCCTCAAGCAGACCCAGGAGCAGGGCGACTCCTGACTCCCGCCGCCGCTGGGCCTGCCCACCTGATAAGTGGGTGGGTAGGGCCAGCAGGCGTTGCTGCCCAAGTCCCGGCTTCGAGAGGACGTGTGATGGCGATCCCCGCCAGCATTTCCGCCGCTTCACCGACGGCTGCCGTCCCGCCGAAAGGACACCGACGAGGAGACGGCCTCGCTGCCGCCGGCTTCTTGGCACCAAGCCTGCTGGGACTGATGGCCTTCACGTCGTTCCCCATCGTCGCTTCCCTGCTGCTGAGCTTCTACAACTGGCCGGTGTTCGGCAACCACACCTTTATCGGCCTCAAGAACTTCCAGACGCTGATCGCCAACGACGCCTTCCGGACGGCGATCCTCAACACGCTGCTGTTCGTGGTGCTGTACGTCCCGCTTAACATCGTCATCTCGCTCGGTCTGGCGGTCTGGATCAGCCCGCGGATCAAGGGGCGAGGCTTCTACCGCACCCTGTTCTTCATCCCGGCGGTCACACCGGTGGTGGCCAACGCCGCGATCTTCTCGCTGGTGCTGTCCCCCAACGGCCTGGTCGACTCGCTGTCACAGACCTGGCTCGGCAAGCAGGCACCCAACTTCCTGGGCTCGACGACCTGGGCGATGGCGGCGGTGGTGCTGCTCTCGATCTGGCAGGGGTTCGGCTACAACATGCTGGTGTTCTCGGCGGCGTTAGATGCGGTGCCGTCCAGCCTCACCGAGCAGGCGGCGATCGACGGCGCCGGGACCTTCGCGCGGTTCTTTCGAATCGTGCTGCCGCTGCTCACGCCGTCCATCTTCTTCGCCGTGGTGCTCACCTTGATCTCCTCCTTCCAGGTGTTCACCCAGGCCTACGTGCTGACCGGCGGCGGACCTGGCAACACAACGACCACCATGGTGCTCTTCCTCTACGAGCAGGGCTTCCGGTTCTTCAAGCTGGGGATGGCGTCAGCGGTCGCCTGGGTGCTCTTCCTGATCATCCTGGCGATCACGGTGTTCCAGTTCATCGGGCAGAAGAAGTGGGTGAACTATGACCAGTGACGTGCGTCCTCGGCCCGTTGTCTCCTCAGCGACCAGGAGCGGCACCACGGCGACTCCGGCGCGCCCTCGCCGAGTGCGCGCCAAGTTCACAGCAGGGATCTCGCAGGCCCTGCTGAGTGTCGTGGCCCTGGTCTTCTTGATGCCGATCATCTGGATGGTGCTCTCGGCCCTGAAGAGCGGCGGCGAGGTCTTCACGGTGCCTCCGCGGCCGTTCGGCGAGAGAATCATGTTCGGCAACTTCGCCGAGGCCTGGAACTTCCTGCCGTTCGGGCGGTTCATCGCGAACACGCTGTTCGTGGCTGCCGTGGGCACCCTGATCACGCTGGTTGCCTCGGCCATGTCGGCGTACGCCTTTGCCCGGCTACGGTTTCGGGCGCGCGAGTCGCTCTTCGTGCTCTACCTGAGCACCCTGATCGTGCCGCAAGAGGTGATCGTCATCCCGATGTTCCTGATCATGCAGCAGCTGGGTTGGGTCAACTCGTACAAGGCGCTGATCCTGCCCTGGGCCTTCACCGCCTTTGGCACCTTCTTGCTGCGCCAGTTCTTCCTGACCATCCCGATCGAGCTGGAGGAGGCGGCCAAGATCGACGGCGCCGGGCACTTCCGGATCTTGCGCAGCATCATCGTGCCGATCGCGGCGCCTGCTTTTGCGGTGCTGGCGGTGTTCACGTTCATCAGCTACTGGAACAGCTTCCTGTGGCCACTCATCATCATCAACGACACCAACCAGATGACCGTACCGCTTGGCCTGCAGCTCTTCTTGGGCCAGCAGGCCCAACGATGGGAGCTGCTGATGGCCGCCGCGACCATCTCGATGGTCCCCACTGTTCTGCTGGTGCTGGCCCTGCAGAAGTATCTGGTCCGCGGCATCGCCCTGTCGGGTCTGGGCGGGAGATGACGAGGTGTCACTCACTCCAGTTATGCCGCCGACCTCGCCGCCAGACCCGCCCACCCGCCAACCCGCCTCCCGGCGTGCCCGCACCAGTGTCACCGAGAACGCCATCACCCGCATCCGGCAGATGATCCTTACCGGTGAACTCGCCCCGGGGGACAAGCTGCCTCCGGAGTCGAAGCTGGCCGCCGAGCTCGGGCTCTCGCGCACGTCGCTACGGGAGGCCGTCCGGGCGCTGACCCTGGTCGGCGTGATCGACACCCGTCAGGGCGACGCCAGCTATATCACCAGCCTCGGCCCTGAGCTGCTGCTGAACGCCCTCGGGCTGGCCATGGACCTGCAACGCGAGGACACGCTGGCCGACCTGGTGGCGGTCCGGCGGGTCCTCGAGCCCGCTGCCGCGGCGATGGCGGCCACCCGCATCACCGACGAAGAGGTCCAGCACCTGCGCACCCTGATCCGTCCCGAGCTGACCGAGGACCACGCTCGCGTGGCCATCGGGCTGGACCGGGAGTTCCACCACACCATCGTGCAGGCGTCGGGCAACCCCTTGCTGGCGGCGCTGCTGGACGCGCTGAGCGCCCCCACCACGAGAATGCGCACCTGGCGGGCGAGGACGCTGCCGGGCATCATCTCGGCAACGGCCCGCGAGCACGAGGCCATCCTCACCGCCTTGGCCAGCGGTGACGCCCAGCTGGCCTGGGCCGCGACCACCGTACACATCGCCGGCGTCGAGGCCTGGGTGCGGGCCCAGCCTGCAGGTTGGAGCAACCACGCCGCCGAGCAGTTCCGACTGCAGGCCAAGATTCAGGCTGGAGAACCCGAATGAGCACCGACCTCTGGCAAGACCTCCGTCGCCCGCTGCCGGAGTGGCTGACATCAGCCAAACTCGGCATCTTCATCCACTGGGGCGCATACTCGGTGCCGGCGTGGGCCGAGCCAACCGGCGCCCTGGGCGCCGTGCCCGACGCCGAGTGGTGGCCGCACAACCCATACGCGGAGTGGTACGGCAACACGATTCGCATCCCCGGCAGCCCCGCCGCTGAGCACCACCAGCAGATCTACGGCGGCGCGCCCTACGACGACTTCCTCGACGCGTGGACCGCCGAGCGCTTCGACCCCGCCGCTTGGGCCCGGCTTTTCGCCGAGGCGGGCGCCTCCTACGTCGTGCCCACCACCAAGCACCACGACGGGATAGCCCTCTGGGACGCTCCGGGCACCGGCAGCCGCAACACCGTGCATCGCGGCCCCCGACGCGACCTCGTAGGTGCGCTCGCCGCTGCGGTCCGGGAGGCCGGTCTGCGGTTCGGCGTCTACTACTCGGGCGGCCTGGACTGGGGCGTCAGCACGTTCGGTCCGCACACCAGCGCGGCTGAGGTGGGGAGCCTGCGGCCCACCGACGCGGCGTACAACTGCTACGCGCTCCTGCACGTGTACGACCTGATCGAACGCTACCGACCAGACGTGCTGTGGAATGACATCGACTGGCCCGACGCCGGGAAGCGGACCGGGCCGTGGTCGCTGCACCGTCTGCTGGCCGACTTCTACGCCGGCAACCCCGACGGCGTCGTGAACGACCGGTGGGGTGACACGCACTGGGACTACCGCACAAGTGAGTACGAGGCTGGAGCGGACAAGGAATCCGGTGACGGCTGGGAGCAGTGCCGCGGGCTGGGCTTCTCCTTCGGCTACAACCAGATGGAGGACGACAGCGTCGTGCTGTCGGGGCATCAGCTGGCCCGGCTGCTCGGCGACGTGGTCTCGCGCGGCGGTCGACTGCTGCTTAACGTCGGCCCGACCGCCGAGGGCGAGATTCCCGCCATCCAGCAGGAGTCCCTGCGCTCGCTGGGACGATGGATGGCAGAGGTGGGCGACACCATCCGCGCGGGCTCGCGGATCGAGACCACGGTGGCCCAGCCGAGCGACGAACCGTGGGTGCGCTGGCTCGCCACGCCGACTCACCTGGTCGCGCTGGTCGACCACGTGGGCGAGACCGTGCTCTCCGTCAGCTCCTCCGCTGCGGATCTGTCAGCAGCCGAGCTGATCAGTGGCCGGGGATCGGCGACGGCGACACCCGGCGGGCTCACCCTGAGCCTGAGCGAGCTCGCCGACGGACCCGCCGCCGTCCGCCTGCCCAGGACCACCGCCACGACCGAGGGTTCCGTGACATGAGTGACCAGCAAGAGCTGGAACGGGTCGCGAGCGCCATCTCGGCCGGACCCTTCACTGACACCTGGGAGTCGCTGGCCGCCTACCAGCCACCCCGCTGGTTCGTTGACGGCAAATTCGGCATCTTTATCCATTGGGGGGTGTATTCGGTGCCGGCGTTCGGCAACGAGTGGTACGCCCGCAACATGTACCGACAGGGCACGCCGGAGTTCGAGCACCACCAGGCGACGTACGGGCCGCACGACAAGTTTGGCTACAAGGACTTCATCGACGACTTCACCGCCGCCGCCTTCGACCCCGATGCCTGGACGCACCTGTTCCGTCAAGCCGGCGCCCAGTTCGTGGTGCCGGTGGCCGAGCACCACGACGGCTTCGCCATGTACGAGTGCAGCCGGAGCCGGTGGAAGGCCACCGAGATGGGCCCAAAGCGAGACGTGCTCTCCCAGCTCGCCTTGGCGGCCCGGCGACAGTCGCTGGTGTTCGGCGCCTCGACGCACCGGGCAGAGCACTGGTGGTTCATGAACGGTGGGACGCAGTTCCCCTCCGACGTCCTCGATCCGGACACGGCCGACTTCTACGGCCCCGCGCAGCCGGAGATGATGCAGCCGCATGACCAGTACCTGGTGGACTGGTTCTTGCGCACGATCGAGATCATCGACCGATACCAGCCGCAGGTGCTGTGGTTCGACTGGTGGATCGAGCAGCCATCGTTCGAGCCGTGGTTGCGCAAGCTCGCCGCGTACTACTACAACCAGGCTGACCGCTGGGGTCGTGGGGTCGTGATCCAGTACAAGTACGAGGCGTTTCGCCCGGGCACAGCGGTATTCGACATCGAGCGCGGGGCCCTGAGTGGCATCCATCCACGGGTCTGGCAGAACGACACCTCGGTGTCGCGCAACTCCTGGTCATGGATCGAGGGCCACGACTACAAGAGCGCGCCCGAGCTGATCACCGAACTCGTCGACGTAGTCTCCAAGAACGGCGTGCTGCTGCTCAATATCGGGCCCAAACCCGACGGCACCATCGCCGCGGCCGAGCAGGAGCTGCTTCGCGCCATCGGATCCTGGCTCGGAGTGCACGGCGAAGCGATCTACGGCACCCGCCCCTGGTTGATCGCGGCCGAGGGGCCCAGCGAGCAGCGCAGCGGATATTTCACCGACTCATCCTCAACCAGCTACACCGGCGCTGACATCCGATTCAGCCAGCGCGCTGGGGTCGAGGGCGAGTTCGTCTACGCCACCGCTCTGGAATGGCCGACCGATGACCTTCTGCTGGTCGCCAGCCTCGGCCACAACTCCGGCCTGCTCACTCGGCAGATCCGCGGGGTCGAGGTGCTGGGTCACCGCGGTGAGATCGCCTGGTCACGCGAGCCGGACGGGTTGCGGGTGCAGTTGCCGAGGCAGCGCCCGAGTGCCGTCGGGGTGACCGCGCGCGTTCAGCTCGAGCCGGAAGCGCCGGCCACTCGCCGCACCGGGTATTACCACTAGCAGGGTCGAGCCGGACACTTCGGGGTAGCGGTCCACCGCGCTACGCTGGCCGCGATGAGTCGTCCCGAGCGCAGCTGCATCGGTTGTCGGCGGCGGGCAGCGAAGGGTGAATTACTCCGCCTGGTCGTCCACAACGCGCGAGTGGTGGTGGACATACGACAGGCGGAGCCGGGCCGTGGGGCCTACCTCCACCGTGATCCGGTGTGTCTCGGACTAGCCGTCCGGCGTCGTGTGGTCACCAGAGCTCTCCGTACGACGCAGATCGACGTCGGACAGCTGGATCTCGTGGTGTCGCCGCACCTGTGACCCGCCGACGTGGGCGCTTAGGAGATTTGCCTGTCAAGGCATAGAGTTCTATATCGGATCCTGATCAACTGACCAGGGCCGCGATCAGTGTCTGCTTCTTGCCGACACCGAACCAGAAGGTGGGCTTCGACGCTCATGACCTCTCGATGAGAACCCTTCAGTGAGCATGCACAACAACTAACTGGTCCGGTCGATCCCGACTCGGACCTTCCCAAGGAGAGCAGTGGCAAAGGTCCGGGTCTACGAGCTTGCGAAAGAGCTCGGAGTCGAAAGCAAGACTGTCCTGAGCATGTTGAAGGACATGGGCGAGTTCGTCCGATCGGCCTCCTCGACCGTCGAGGCGCCGGTCGAGAGGCGACTGAAGGAGAAGCTGTCGAGCACTCCGCCGCCAGCCAGGAAGTCGGCTCGGCCGACGGCGCCGGCGGCGGCTGGACCGGCCGCGGACGCGCCCGGCAACGGCTTCGGCTCGCCAAGCGCTGCTGCGGGCGCGGCAGTCGGCGAGCCGGCATCGCACACCTCGCCAGTAGCCAGCCCGCAGTTTGAGGCGCCGACAGCGTCCTCGTCTGCGGTGTCACCAGGTCAGACACCGGCGCGGCAGCCGGCTCCGGGTAACCGCCCGGGTCCCCGGCCGGCGCCTAGGCCCACCGTCAGCCCTCGAGTGCCCGGTCAACGTGAGGTACCGGCTGCACGCGAGGTGCCCACCCAACGCGCAGTGCCGCCGCAGCGCGAGGCGCCGACCCAGCACGAGGCGCCGACTCCGCGCGAGGCTCCGGGTCAACGCGACGCGCCCAGCCAGCGCCCGGCTGCCGCCCGCAGTGAGGAAGCCAGCACTCGCCCGGCCACACCGCAGGCGCCAGGGCCGCGTCCTCGGCCCGGCTCGACGGGGGGGCTGCCCAGCGCCACGCCAGGGCCTCGCCGGTCCGGCTCGCGCCCCGGCAACAACCCGTTCGCACCTTCTCAGGGCATGGGTCAGGCCCGCACCCCGCGGCCCGGCCAGGAGCGTCCGACCAACGAGCGTCCGGGCCAGGACCCCAGTCGTCCGGGCGGTCCCCGGCCGCCGATGAGCCGGACTCCAGGTGGGGCTCCCGGTCGCCCCGGTGGGGTGCCGGGCATGCCTCGCCCCAACCCGGCCATGATGCCCAAGCAGAGCTCGGGCCAGCTCGGCGGGGCTGGAGGACCTGGTGGTCCCGGTGGTGCCGGCACGCGGGGCCGTGGTGCCCCGGCCGGCGGTCGGGGGCGTCCCGGCACAGGTGCTCCTGGCCGTGGTGGCCCCGGTGGTCCCGGCGGCGGCCCCGGTGGTCCGCCTCCCAGCGGTCGCGGCGGCCGCGGCGGCCGCGGCGGCACGCAGGGCGCGTTCGGTCGTCCCGGTGGCCCGCAGCGGCGGGGGCGCAAGTCCAAGAAGCTGCGTCGTCAAGAGTTCGACCAGATGGAAGCGCCGTCGATGGGTGGCGTGCGGATCAAGGCCGGTGACGGTTCGACCGTACGGCTCGCCCGCGGCGCCTCACTGACCGACCTGGCCGAGAAGATCGGTGTGGACCCGGCGTCGCTGGTCCAGGTGCTGTTCAACATGGGCGAGATGGTGACCGCGACCCAGACGGTCAGCGAGGACACCCTCAAGGTGATCGGCGAGGAGCTCAACTACCAGATCGAGGTGGTGTCGCCCGAGGACGAGGACCGCGAGCTGCTGGAGAGCTTCGACATCGAGTTCGGAGAGGACGACGGCGGCGACGCCGAGCTCGCTCCCCGCCCGCCGGCAGTGACTGTGATGGGTCACGTCGACCACGGCAAGACGAAGCTGCTGGATGCCATCCGCGACACCAACGTGGTGGCCCGGGAAGCCGGTGGTATCACCCAGCACATCGGCGCCTACCAGGTGGCCACGGTGGTCGACGACGAACAGCGCCAGATCACCTTCATCGACACCCCAGGTCACGAGGCGTTCACCGCCATGCGCGCCCGCGGTGCCAAGTCGACCGACATCGCCGTGCTGGTGGTGGCCGCCGACGACGGCGTGATGCCGCAGACCATCGAGGCCCTCAACCACGCCCTTGCGGCCGAGGTGCCGGTCGTGGTGGCGGTCAACAAGATCGACAAGGAGGGCGCGGACCCGACCAAGGTGCGCGGCCAGCTGACCGAGTACGGCCTGGTGCCGGAGGAGTACGGCGGCGACACCATGTTCGTCGACGTGTCGGCCGTGTCCGGTGCTGGTCTGGACGACCTGCTTGAGGCTGTCATTCTGACCGCCGACGCGGCCCTGGACCTGCGGGCCAACCCGGACATGCCCGGCCAGGGCGTGGCCATCGAGGGTCACCTGGACAAGGGTCGTGGTCCAGTGGCCACTGTGCTGGTCCAGCGTGGCACCTTGCACGTCGGCGATTCGATCGTGGCCGGCACCGGCTACGGGCGGGTCCGGGCTCTGCTCAACGACCGCGGCGAGGCCGTCACCGAGGCGCCGCCCTCGATGCCGGTCCAGGTGCTTGGCCTGACCGCCGTACCCGGTGCTGGTGACTCCTTCCTGGTCGTCGACGACGACCGGATGGCCCGCCAGATCGCCGAGCGGCGCGGTTCCCGGTTGCGGATGGCGGCACAGGCGGCCGGCACCCGCCGTCGCACCCTTGACCAGCTGTTCGACTCGCTGGAGAAGGGCGAGACCCAAGAGCTGCTGCTCATCCTCAAGGGTGACGGTTCCGGCTCCGTGGAGGCCCTCGAGGACGCGTTGAGCAAGATCGATGTGGGCGAGGAGGTTTCGCTGCGGGTGATCGATCGCGGTGTCGGTGCCATCACCGAGACCAACGTCAGCCTGGCGGCGGCTTCCAAGGCGGTCATCATCGGCTTCAACGTCCGGCCGCAGGGCAAGGCGACCGAGATGGCCGACCGCGAAGGCGTCGACATCCGCTACTACTCGGTGATCTACCAAGCCATCGACGAGATCGAAGCAGCGCTCAAGGGCATGCTCAAGCCGATCTACGAAGAGGCGCAGCTGGGTACGGCCGAGATCCGCGAGGTGTTCCGCTCCTCGCGGGCTGGCATCATCGCGGGCTGCATGATCACCGGTGGCTCGATCCGACGCAACTCCAAGGCTCGGCTGTTGCGCGAGGGTGTGGTGCTCAGCGAGACCAGCATCGCGTCGCTGCGTCGGGAGAAGGACGACGTCACCGAGGTGCGCGAAGGGTTCGAGTGCGGCATCACGCTGCAGAACTACTCCGACATCCGGATCGGCGACACGATCGAAACGTACGAGATGCGCGAAAAGGCTCGGAGCTAGTCAGTGGTACGCGTGGGCGGGGGTCGCTGGTCGAGCCCCGCCCAGCAGCGCTGTTTCCCCTCGCAAGCTCGGGGATCCAGCGCCGCAACGCCCGACCACACCCGGACTCGACCAGCGACCCCCGCCCCCGCTCACTGTCCTCCGCCGGCCTTTTCGCGTCGGGGAGGCTGAAGGAAAGGACCTGACATGGCATCGCCTCGCGTACTGAAGTTGGCGGATCAGATCAAGGTGATTGTGGCGGAGATGTTGGAGCGGAGGGTGAAGGATCCGCGGTTGGGGTTTGTGACGGTGACTGATGTGTCGCTGACCGGGGACACGCACGAGGCGACGGTGTTCTACACGGTGTACGGGTCCGATGATGAGCAGGTGGGGACGGCGGCGGCACTGAAGTCGGCGACCGGGCTGATCCGCTCGGAGGTGGGCAAGCAGCTCGGGCTGAAGTTCACCCCGACGCTGGCTTTTGTGCCGGACTCGGTGCCGGAGTCGGCCAAGCAGATCGAGGATCTGCTCGCCGCTGCCCGTAGTGGGGACGCGCTGGTGGCGGAGCAGGCGGCTGGGGCGACGTACGCCGGCGAGCCCGACCCGTACAAGCGCGTAGATGACGACGACCCCGAGGACTGAGCCGACTTCGGTGCCCTCCGGCATCGCCGTGGTGGACAAGCCGGCCGGCTGGACGTCCCACCAGGTGGTGGGCCGCATCCGGCGGCTGGCCGGCACCCGCAAGGTCGGCCATGCCGGCACGTTGGACCCGATGGCCACCGGCGTCTTGGTGGTCGGGGTAGAGCGGGCCACCCGGCTGCTGGGTCAGCTGACGCTTACCGACAAGGACTATCTGGCGACCATCCGGCTGGGAATCAGCACGGTGACCGATGACGCCGAGGGCGAAACGGTGACCGCCACCGGCGCGGTGGGCCTCACCGTTGCCGACGTCGAGGCGCAACTGGTCCCGCTGCGCGGCGAGATCTGGCAGACGCCGGCGTCGGTGTCGGCCATCAAGGTCAAGGGAGTCCGCTCCTATGCCCGCGTCCGCGCAGGCGAGGACGTGGCTCTGGTGCCGCGCCAGGTCACCGTGTCACAGTTGGATCTGTTGGAGCTGCGAACGCGGGAGGCGGCGCAGTTTCCGGTGATCGACGTGGACGTCAGGGTGAGCTGCTCCTCCGGCACCTACGTGAGGGCGCTGGCCCGCGACCTCGGGGCAGCACTCGGCGTCGGCGGCCACCTGACCAGCCTGCGGCGGACCCGGGTAGGACCGTTCCACTCGGCGCAGGCGCAGGCGCTCGACGAGGCGCAAACCGGACTACATCTGCTGTCCATGTCTGAGGTCGCCCGGCTCTGCTTCGCCACTGCGGTCGTGGACGACGAGCAGGCCGTTCACGTGCGGCACGGGCGCCGACTGGAAACCGTTCAGCTGCCGTCTTCGACCACCGCGCTGCTCACCGCGGACGGGGAGTTTCTGGCGCTGTATCGTCCCGACGGCGG
The DNA here is from genome assembly GCA_035634295.1 of Propionibacteriaceae bacterium. Lineage (GTDB taxonomy): Bacteria > Actinomycetota > Actinomycetes > Propionibacteriales > Propionibacteriaceae > Microlunatus. The sequence continues at coordinate 78,510 of DASQDG010000030.1, forward strand.
CGGGGCCGCCCCGATCAGCGTCTTCGCCGAACCTGCCGGGGCCGCGAGCAGCGCGTACCGTGGGCGGGCATGAAGGAGTCGCAGAACGATCAACACGCGGCTGGGCGCGAGACACGTGGGTCGGTGGTGGTGCTGGGCAACTTCGACGGCGTGCATCGAGGTCACCTGCAGTTGATTCGGTCCGCTCGGGCGGCCGAGCCCGGCGCGCGTCTGGTCGCGGTGACCTTCTGGCCGCACCCCATGTCGGTGATCCGCCCGGACCAGGCCCCTCCGCTGCTCACCAGCCTGCCCCGGCGCCGAGAGCTGCTCCGAGAAGCAGGGGTGGACGAGGTGCTGGTGGTTCATTTCACTTCCGAGGTGGCCAGCTGGAGCCCCGAACAGTTCGTCGAGAGCACGCTCCGCCCGCTCGACCCGGTGCGCATCGTGGTGGGGGAGAACTTCCGCTTCGGCTTCCGGGCCTCCGGAGACGCCGGCACGCTGAGAGAGCTCGGCGAAGGGCAGTGGAAGGTCCAGGTCGTGCCCCTGCTGACCGACGGAAGTCACCCGAGCTCGTCCACGCTCATCCGGCACGCGGTAGCCGAGGGCGACTTCGGTCGGGTTCGCGAGCTGACCGACCAGGTCTTCCGCTGCTCGGGCGTTGTGGTGCGCGGTGACCAGCGCGGCCGCGAGCTCGGCTATCCGACCGCCAACGTTGCGCTCACGCCGGGCATGGCCGTGCCGGCCGACGGGGTCTACGCCGGTTGGGTGACCCGACTGGACGGACCGTGGCCGCGCTGGCCGGCGGCCATCTCGGTGGGCACCAACCCGACCTTTGGCGGCGTGGAGCGGCGAGTGGAGGCCTACGTCCTCGATCGCACCGACTTGGAGTTGTACGGCGTCGAGATCGGCATCGACTTCTATGCCCGGATGCGCGGCCAAGTGAAGTACGAGGGACCAGAGTCGCTGATCCGCCAGATGCGACAAGACGTCGAAGAGATCCGGGAGGTGCTACGGGAACCGTAGCCCGATCCTTCGACGGCCTCAGTCGTCCTCGGGCTGCTCCTCGGCGTCCGGATGGCGCCGCCAGACATCGCCCGGCTGCATGTGCCGGTCCCTCGGCGGGGTGGCGGCGGGGTCGTTGGTGGACAAGAAGACCACCCCGAACTCCGCGGCCGGCGGTCGCGGCGCCCACTGACGTGTCCTGGCGTTCCACCTCACGATGGTCCCTGCCGATGTGCCGGAAGCCGAGGTGCGGGTGGCGGCACCGGCAATGGTGGGGGCGGCCATGACGGCCGAGGCGGCGAAGGCGGCTCCACCGGCGAGCATCCGGCGGCGAGGCAGTGATTCGGACATGTTGGTCTTCCCTCTAGGCGGCAAACACCCTCCGGTGTTCCTGGTGGCACGCTCCCCGAGGAGAGCCGGGCGGACTGACATGCTCGGCTCCGTGAACGCTCACCAGAATACGTAGGTTTCTGACCTTTTGTACACCTGAAAGGCCAGAATTAACCGGCACGTGATCCGGGCAGTCATAAACACCGAGCCAGCACCCCCCGCTGTCCTTGGATTCGCTGCCCTCAGCGCGCCACTGATAGGCTGAGCACGCCGTCTGAACGGCCGCGGACATCCAAGAGCTCCCGATCACACCGCGTGAAGCGCCCCAGTGGGTCGTCCGGGGGCGCCGCGCAACTCCAAAACGGGAGGAGGGCACGTGCCCTACGACGCTGCCATCAAGAAACAAACCATCGAAGAGTACGCCACCCGCCCGGGTGATACAGGGTCTCCCGAGGTCCAGATCGCCGTACTCACCAAGCGGATCGCGCATCTGACCGAGCACCTCAAGGAGCACAAGCACGACCACCACAGTCGTCGTGGTCTGATGCTGCTGGTCGGCCAGCGGCGTCGCCTGCTCAACTACACCGCCAAGACCGACATCGAACGCTACCGGTCCCTGATCGAACGCCTCGGTCTGCGCCGCTGACGCAGCGGCTGCGCACGACTCAGCACTGTCAACAACTTCACATCGGCCCACAACTTCAGATCGTCTCGTCAGCTTTCGCTATCCATCCCTGCGATCGCATCCCGCCGGCCGCTCACTGTTGAGAGCATCGGTCCTCGGTAGTGGTCTTCGGGCACGGGTTACACCGTCGTCCCGCGGACCTCGATCGAAGACCGGCCTCCCCTAGCGGCGAGAGGGCCGGTGACGCGCGCGACGCGCCCCCGGCACCCACCACCCGTGGTCTCCTCGGTGTGCGGATGCGATCCGTACCGATGCCCCGCGCATCAGAACAGGAGTTCCCGTGGAGGGACCCGACCTTCAGTTCACTGAAGCAGTGATCGACAACGGAGCGGCAGGCAAGCACGTTGTCCGCTTCGAGTCGGGCCTGCTGGCCCGACAGGCCGCCGGCTCGGCGACGGTCTATCTGGACGACGACACCATGCTGTTGTCGGCCACCACCGCGCAGAGCAAGCCGCGGGAGGGGATGGACTTCTTCCCCCTCACCGTGGACGTCGAGGAGCGGATGTATGCCGCCGGCCGGATCCCCGGCTCGTTCTTTCGTCGAGAGGGCCGCCCTTCAGAGGGCGCCATCCTGACCTGCCGGCTGATCGACCGCCCGCTGCGCCCGTGCTTCGTCAAGGGGCTGCGCAACGAGGTCCAGGTCGTCGTCACGGTGATGGCACTCAACCCCGACAAGCTCTATGACGTGGTGGCTATCAACGCCGCTTCGCTCTCCACCACCTTGTCGGGGCTGCCGTTCACCGGTCCGGTTGGCGGCGTCCGGGTCGCGCTGGTCGGTGACCAGTGGATCGGGTTCCCCGACGTCAGCCAGCTGGAGACCGCCACCTTCGACATGGTGGTCGCCGGCCGGGTGCTTCCCGACGGTGACGTAGCGATCATGATGGTCGAGGCGGAGTCCACCGAGCAGACCTGGAGTCTGGTCGCGGACGGGCAGACCGCCCCCACCGAGGACGTGGTGGCCGCCGGCCTGGAGGCCGCGAAGCCGTTTATCAAGAGCCTCTGCGACGCTCAGGCGGAGCTGGTGGCGCAGTTCCCCAAGCCGACCACCGAGCTGCCGGTCTTCCTCGACTATGAAGACGACGTCTACGCCGCCGTCGCAGAGGCGGCCACCGACCAGCTGGGCACGGTGATGAGCATCGCCGACAAGGTCGAGCGGGAGACCTCCACCGAGGAGCTCAAGGACAAGATCAAGGCCCAGTTCGCCGAGCAGTTCGAGGGTCGGGACAAGGAGGTCTCCGGCGCATTCCGGGCCTTGAGCAAGAAGATCGTCCGGCAGCGGGTACTCAAGGACAAGGTTCGCATCGATGGTCGCGGCCTGGCCGACATCCGTACCCTGGCCGCCGAGGTGGGCGTGATCCCCCGCGTACACGGCTCGGCGCTCTTCCAGCGCGGTGAGACCCAGATCCTGGGCGTCACCACGCTCAACATGCTGGGCATGGAGCAGAAGCTCGACACCCTGGCGCCCGAGACCGCCAAGCGCTACATGCACAACTACAACTTCCCGCCCTACTCCACTGGCGAGACCGGCCGGGTCGGCTCGCCCAAGCGTCGCGAGATCGGCCACGGGGCGCTCGCCGAGCGGGCCCTGGTGCCGGTGCTGCCGACCCGTGAGGAGTTCCCTTACGCCATCCGGCAGGTGTCGGAGGCGCTGGGTTCCAACGGCTCCACTTCGATGGGCTCGGTGTGCGCCTCCACGCTGGCCCTGCTGAACGCGGGTGTGCCGCTGAGGGCGCCGGTGGCCGGCATCGCGATGGGGTTGATGAGCGAGACCATCGACGGTGAGACCCACTACGTGGCGCTGACCGACATCCTCGGCGCCGAGGATGCGCTGGGTGACATGGACTTCAAGGTCGCCGGCACGTCCAACTTCATCACCGCGCTGCAGCTCGACACCAAGCTCGAGGGCATTCCCGCCTCGGTGCTGGCCAGCGCCCTGACTCAGGCCAAGGGTGCTCGCGACACGCTGCTCGAGGTGATGAACGAGGCCATCGACGGACCCGACGAGATGAGCCTGTTCGCTCCGCGCATCATCACCATCAAGATTCCGGTGGACAAGATCGGCGAGGTGATCGGGCCCAAGGGCAAGGTCATCAACCAGATCCAGGACGACACCGGCGCCGAGATCTCCATCGAGGATGACGGCACGATCTACGTCGGCGCCGACAGCGGCGACAAGGCCGAGGCCGCCCGCACCATGATCAACGCCATCGCCAACCCGACGATGCCGGAGAAGGGCGAGCGCTACCTCGGTACGGTCGTCAAGATCACCGCCTTCGGTGCCTTCATCTCGCTGCTGCCGGGTAAGGACGGGCTGCTGCATATCTCCAAGCTCCGGCCGCTGGCCGGCGGGGCGCGGGTGGAGAGCGTCGAAGACGTGGTGAGCGTGGGTCAGAAGATCCAGGTGGAGATCAACGAGATCGACGACCGCGGCAAGCTGTCGCTGATCCCGGTGGTCGAGGAAACCGCCTCGGCCTAGTCCTGCCCGATGGTCAACCGAACAACCGCTGCCGCTCGGCAGCACCCCCGTGAGACCGCTCGTCCCCATATCCTGGGTGGCGAAGTCCGACGGAGCGTGCTGCCGAGCGGTCTGCGTGTGGTCACCGAGCACATGCCGGCCAGTTCCACCTTCAGCGTCGGCTGCTACGTCGGGGTGGGGTCTCGGCATGAGTCGGACCGCACGCACGGCGCCTCGCACTTTCTCGAGCACGTGCTGTTCAAGGGCACCCGGCGGCGCACCGCCGAGGAGATCTCAGCCGCCATCGAAGGGGTGGGCGGAGATCTCAACGCCTACACGGCCAAGGAATACACCTGCTTTTACGCCCGGGTGCTCGCCGCAGACGCCGACCTGGCCGTGGACGTGCTCTCGGACATGATGACCGACTCTCAGATGTCGACCCCCGACATCGAGGCCGAACGCGCCGTCATCCTGGACGAGATCGCCATGCACGCCGACGACCCCGGCGAGACCGTGCAGGAGCTCGTCGCCGGCCGGGTGTTCGGCGGCACTGGGCTGGGTCGGCCGATCATCGGTTCGGTGGCCTCTATCTCCGCCCTGACCCGAGAGCACATCTTCCGGCACTGGCGCCGTCACTACCGCGCCTCGTCGGTGGTGGTGGCGGCCGCAGGCCAGGTGGACCACGAGCGGCTGGTGCAGGGTCTGCTGGAGTGCGACGCCGGTCTGCCCACTGGAGCCCCGCTGCGTCGGAGTCGTCCCACTCCGGGGGAAGCGCAAGAGGGCGTGCTCACCGCCGTACGCCCCCTGGAGCAGTGCAGCGCGGCGCTGGCGACGTCCAGTCCGGGTCTGTTCGACGACCGTCGCTATCCACTGGGTCTGCTTTCGCTGATCTTGGGCGGCGGCATGTCGTCGCGACTGTTCGTGGAGGTGCGTGAGCGCCGCGGCCTCACCTACGGCATCGACGCTGACGAGGTGACCTATTCCGACGCAGGGATGTGGAGCGTCGACTGGCAGTGCGCGCCGGACAAGCTCTCCGAGATCCTCACGCTGGTCCGCCGAGTCCTCGGCGACGTCGCGTCCGCCGGGGTGTCGGAGGCCGAGCTGGCGCGGGCCAAGGGGCAGATGCGCGGCCAGACCGTGTTGTCCTACGAGGGACCGGGCAGCCGGATGAGTCGGCTCGGCGTCAGCACACTGGCCACCGACGAACGGACGCTGACCGAGCTGCTGGACTGTTATGACGCCGTGACCGCCGAGCAGGTGCAGCACGAGGCCGCAACGTTGTTCCAACGTCCGCCGGTGCTCGGCGTCGTCGGTCCTCGAGTGCCGCGTCGAGCGCTGGAGTCAGTGCTGCGAGACTGACGCCTCGGAGGCGGCAGACAAGGGGGCGGCGTGACGCGGGTAGCGGTGTTCGGAGCTCGGGGAAGGATGGGCTCCGAGGTGTGTCGAGCTGTTGACGGCGCCGGCGACCTCGAGCTGGTGGCGGGTGTGGACCTCGATGACGACCGCAGCGCGGCCGAGGCAGCCGAGGTGGTCGTCGACTTCACCTCTCCGGACGCGGTGATGGACAACCTCAATTGGTGTGTCTCCCGAGGCATCTCCGCCGTAGTGGGCACCACCGGCTTCTCCGACCACCGCCTGGACGAGGTGCGCGCGTTGCTCAGCGGGACTTCCGTAGGCGTGCTGGTAGCCGCCAACTTCAGCATCGGCGCCGTCTTGATGATGCACTTCGCGGTCCAGGCCGCGCCCTTCTACGAGTCCGTGGAGATCGTCGAGCTGCACCATCCCGGCAAGGTCGACGCGCCCTCGGGCACCGCGAGCAGCACGGCCGAGAGAGTGGTCGCGGCCCGCCAGGCCTCGTCACTGCCCGCACCGCCGGACGCCACCCGGCATGAGGCGCCGGGGGCCCGGGGCGCCGACGTCAGCGGGGTCCGCGTGCACAGCGTGCGGCTACGCGGGCTGGTCGCGCACCAGGAGGTCCTGTTCGGGACTGAGGGGGAGACGCTGACCGTCCGGCACGACTCGCTGGACCGGGCGTCGTTCATGCCGGGCGTGCTCGCCGGCATTCGAGCTGTGAGGTCGCGTCCAGGACTGACGGTCGGCATCGACGCTATCTTGGGGATCGTCTGATGGCGCGCGCTCGGCGCGGTGGCGCGGTGCTTCTGCTTGCGGGGCTAGTTGTGCTCCTGGTCCTGGCCGTGGTGGCCGACCGGGCGGCTCAGCAGGTGGCCGAAAGCAGGGCAGCCACCCAGCTGCAAGCGCAGCTCGGCACCGCCGAGGAGCCGGAGGTCGACATCCAGGGCTTCCCGTTTCTCACCCAGGCGAGGCAACAGTCGCTTTCTTCGGTACGGGTGGTGGCCGACGGCGTGCGCCCTCCGGGCTCGACGACGACCGTGCAGCACGTGGATCTCAAGCTTCGAGACGTGTCCAGTCGCGACAACTTCGCCACGTCCACCGCCGAACAGGTGAGCGGCACAGCGACCCTGGACTATCCGACGGTCAAGACGTTGACCGGGCAGTCGCTGCGCTATGCCCGAGACGACAAGGTCGAGGTGTCCGCGCCGACCACGGTGATGGGGGTTCCCGTGACCGCCGTGGTGGTGGGCCGGCCGGTGGTCGATGAGGCGGAGCAGACGCTCAGCCTGACCGAGCCCCAGCTGAGCGTGGACGGCGTTTCGGTGCCGGACAGCGCCGCAGGAGCTCTGCTGGACTCCGCCGTCAAGCCGGCCCCGGTCACGGGAGTCCCATTCGGCCTGAAGCTCAACTCGGTGTCCGCTCAGCCTCAAGGACTGGTTGCGGGTCTCACCGGGACCGACGTGGCGTTTCGTCCGTGACGAGCCCCCTTCCGGGCCTCACTGGGCGCCGATGTCGGTGTGCATCCGGATCTGCTTCAGTCGGACCGAGTCGTCATCGCTGCCGATTTCTCGGGTCCCGCCGTCGGGTGCCCAGCCGGCTTCGGTGAGGAAGCGGCGGAGCGCGTCGTCGGTCGTGGCGACCCACCAGGTCGCCCGGGAGAACCCGTCGGCTCGCATGGTGTCCACGCAGGCGTGCAGCATGCGGGAGCCGTGGCCGCGACGCTGGGCCGGCGGGTCGATTGCGAACTCGTCCACCAGGGCGTCCTGACCCGGTTCGGCGTCCGGGTCGGTGCTGGGCACGGTCGTGGCAAAGCCCACCACCTGCGCCTGCTCGATCGCCACCAGCACGCGGAAGCGTGCCGCGGGGGGGCGCAGGACAGCGGCCTGCCAGGCTTCGGTCATGTCGTCCACGTCGACTGCCTCGAGCAGTCTACGAGACGCCTCCTCAGGAAGCTGCGCGGCCCACACCCGCCGTTGCACGGCCGCCATGGCAGCCGCCTCGCGCGGCAGCGCCAGTCGCACCGAGTCTGGCGCGGAAGGCTCGGTCGAGGTCATTGGTCGATGCTAGTGGCGTGACCCACATCACACCGCCAGCACGTAAGGTTTGTTACTGCTGCAGCGATGAGGTAGTCGGAGTCCGTGGTTACCTGAACCCCCGAGCAGGCAACCACGGACTTCCACATTTGTCCGGTCGGGTGCGCAACGGACTCCGTCGTGTGCGTCGCCGGCTGGTTGTTCGTACGGGACCCGCTCAATGTCGACCTTCGTCTCGTCAACACAGCGGTCTCGCTCCTGACCACTTCGGAACACGAGAACAGGACGCGATTGACATGACTCTCCTTGCAACCCGCCCCTCGACCGCAGCCGGCACTCGCGGCAGCAACTTCCGCTGCTTGTGGGTGTCCGGCCGTTGACTCAGCCGGCTGTCACCGTGGTCTTGTAATGTCATCGCGTGCAAGCCAGTAGCCTGAAGTCCCCGCCGCCCCTGCCTCCCGGTGCCCTCCGGGTCATCCCGCTGGGCGGTTTGGGTGATATCGGGCGCAACATGGCTGCCCTGGAGATCGACGGGCAGATCCTGCTGATCGACTGTGGCGTGCTGTTCCCCGAGGACGACCACCCTGGCGTGGACCTCATCCTCCCCGGCTTTGACGCCATCGCCGACCGGCTCGACGACGTCGTGGGACTGGTGCTCACGCACGGACACGAGGACCACATCGGCGCCGTTCCCTACTTACTGCGTCAGCGCCCAGACATCGCGCTGATCGGCTCCAAGCTGACGCTGGCCCTGGTAGCGGAGAAGCTGAAAGAGCACCGGCTGCGCAATACCGAGCGACGAGTGGTCGAAGACGGGGACCGGATGACGGTCGGCGCCTTCGACCTGCAGTTCATCGCCGTCAACCACTCCATCCCCGACGCGCTGGCGGTTGCGGTCCGAACTGCGGCGGGCACCGTGCTGCACACCGGCGACTTCAAGATGGACCAGCTGCCACTCGACGGTCGGATCACCGACCTGCGCGCGTTCGCCCGGTTGGGGGAGGAGGGCGTTGACCTCTTCATGGTCGACTCCACCAACTCCGAAGTGCCGGGGTTCACCACACCCGAGAAGGACATCACGCCGGCGCTGGACCGGGTTTTCAGCCAGAGTCGCCAGCGGCTGATCGTGGCTTGCTTCGCCTCCCATGTCCACCGCGTGCAACAGATCATGGACGCTGCCGTCGCTCACGGCCGCAAGGTGGTCTACGTGGGGCGGTCGATGCTGCGCAACATGGGCGTCGCCCGAGATCTGGGATATCTGCGGGTGCCGGCCAACACGCTGATCGAGCTGCGGGACCTGGAGAACTACCAGCCCAAGGACGTGGTGATCATCTCCACCGGGTCCCAAGGCGAGCCGCTGTCGGCTCTGTCGCGGATGGCCAACAAGGCGCATCCGGTCATCCAGCTACAAGCCGGCGACACCGTAGTGCTGGCTAGCTCGCTGATCCCCGGCAACGAGAACGCCGTCTACCGGGTGATCAACGGACTCAGTCGGCTGGGCGCCAAGGTGGTCCATCGAGGCAATGCGTTGGTCCATGTGTCCGGGCACGCCAGCGCCGGTGAGTTGCTCTACTGCTACAACATCGTCCGCCCCCGCAACGTGATGCCGGTACATGGCGAGATCCGGCACCTGATCGCCAACGGCGACCTTGCCGTTGCCACCGGAGTGCCGCGCGAGCGCACGTTGATCGCCGAGGACGGCGCCGTGATCGACCTCCAGCACGGGCGCGCGCGGGTGGTGGGCAAGGTGGACTGCAGCTACATCTTCGTCGATGGTGCGACGGTCGGCGACATCACCGAGACGCTGACGGACCGGCGGATCTTGGGCGAAGAGGGCTTCATCTCCGTGATCGCGGTGGTCAACACGCACACGGCCAGGATCGTCAGCGGCCCCGACATCCACGCCCGCGGCTTCGTGGAGGACGATGCGGTCTTCGACTCCGTGCGCGAGCAGCTGGTCACCGCCCTGGAGTCCGCCCTGGCCGACGGTGTCGAGGATTCTCACCGGCTTCAACAAGTCATACGACGCCGGCTCGGCAAGTGGGTCAGCGACAAATACCGCCGCCGGCCGATGATCATTCCGGTCGTCATCCAGACGTGAGCCGCCGCTGAGGCCCTGGCTTAGGCCCAAAAAAAGGACCTGCCCCGCGGGACAGGTCCTGGCCTGGTCTTGAGTTGGCGCGGACTAACGGTCAGCGGGCGACCTTTCCGGCCTTGAGGCACGACGTGCACACATTCAGCCGCTTTGGGCTCCCGGCGACGACCGCGCGGACACGCTGGATGTTGGGGTTCCAACGACGGTTGGTCTTCTTCTTCGACCACGGGACGTTGTGACCGAAGCCTGGGCGCTTGGCGCAAACATCACATACGGCAGCCACTGAAACTCCAATTACGATCTGGGACGGTTCGGGGGCCCCGGCGAGAGCCGGTCACCCGAGTGAGCAACCGAAGAAGAATATCCAACCCCTTCCTCGTTGACCAATCGAGCGGCGTTGACCACTGAGTCTGAAGCAACCGACGGCCTGCTTGCACCGGCCCACGACCGCATTCGCCTGGGCCGCACCTGCGGTCGCCCTCGATAAGGTGAGTTCGTGGCAACCGAGGCGACGGCCGTGGAGCCACTGTGGGCTGCCTGCGACGCATGGCTCCGGCGGGCCGAAGAGGTTATCGGCGCCTCTGCCGACGCGCTGAACACCCTGAACGTGTTTCCGGTGTCCGACGCCGACACCGGCACCAACCTCAAGCTCACCCTGCGGGGCATCATCACTGCCGTTCCGGCGCTGGAACGCGAACAGCTCGACGCCGTGGTCCAGGCGGCCATCTTGTCGGCCCACGGCAACTCCGGCGCCATCTTGGCCGAGATGCTCACCAGCGTCTGCCGTGCCTTGCAGGAGCCGGCCGCTGCTCAGCCGAGCGACGGCGAGCTGGTGGCGGGGCTGCTGCGTCGGGTTGCCACCGCGGCCCGTCGCGCCGTCGCTCAGCCAGTGGCGGGCACGATCCTGACGGTCGCCGACGCGTCGGCCGACGCGGCAGAGCAGGCGGCGATTGGTCATGGCGAGCCGCTCGCGGTCGTGCTGGCGGCGCGGTCCGAGGCACGGGCTGCGCTGCTCCGTACGCCGGACCAGCTCGACGTGCTTGCCAGGGCCGGGGTGGTGGACGCTGGCGGCCAAGCCTTTGTGCTTCTCCTCGACGTGCTCTGCGAAGTGCTCGGCGGACCTACGGCCCAGCCGCTGATCGACCCAAGCCAGGCCACCACGACCGTCGAGTCGCCAGTCCAGACCCCGCCTTCAACCCCTCTCCAGTACGAGGTGATGTACGCCCTGCGAGGCGCCCGACGCTCTGCCCTGGATCTACTGCGGGCCGAACTGTCCGAGCTCGGTCATAGCGTGGTCATTGTGGGGGATCAATCCATCGCTCAGGTGCACGTCCACCTGAGCGAGCCCGGCGCTGCAATCGAGGCGGCTCTCGACCTCGGGCGGCTCAGCCAGGTCCGAGTCAACGCGCTGGACCGCGCGCCGCGGACCGGTGAGCGGACCGTGGTGTCCATGGTCGCCGGAGATGGGCTGGCAGAGGCGGTGCGCAGCCTGGGCGGGGTGCCGGTGCACGGGACCGGCGGGCCGGTGACGGTGTCGGAGCTCTCGGCGGTCCTGGCCAGGACCTGTGGCGACGTCGTGGTTCTGCCGAACGACATGGAGAACCTCGAGATCGCCGGGCATCTGGCGAGCCGGCTGCGGACGCAGGACCGCCGCATCGCCGTCATCCCCACCGTCGCTCAGGTGCAGGGACTGGCCGCGATCGCGGTGCACGAGCCGAGCGCCGACTTCGACTCCGCCGTGGTGGCCATGAGCAGCGCGGCCGGACACACCCGCCACGGTGCGGTGACCATCGCGGAGAGTTCAGCGATGACCATGGCGGGTCGCTGTCAGGTGGGCGACGTGCTGGGGGTGGTCGAGAGTGACTTCACCGAGATCGGCAGCTCGGTCGTCGACGTCGCCTGGCGGGTGGTCCAACGCCTGCTGGCCGCCGGCGGGGAGCTGGTGACACTGGTGGCCGGGGTCGACGCCGAACCGACCTTGGCGGAGGAGCTGAAACGCCGGATCCTGGCAGACCGGAGCGCCGTAGATGTCGAGCTCCTGGCCGGCGGCCAGGGTCGCTATCTCGTGCTGATCGGCGTCGAGTGAGCCTCGGAAGTCCAACCGCCACCGCCAGCCCCTGGCGCACGGAGGCCTACCGGCGACTGGCCACCCGGCTCGAGGGGGTAGTGGGCGACAAGACCGCCAAGCATCTCGCCGGGTTGAAGCTACACACCGTCTCGGACCTGCTGCACCATCTGCCCCGACGCTACCTCTCCGGCACCGAGCTCAGCGACCTGTCGACGCTGCAGCCGGGTGAGGAGGTGGCCGTCCTCGCCGAGGTGGTGGAGTCCCGGGCGGTGAACATGCCCGGGGACGGACCTGGGGGCTATCGCAGCCCGAAGAAGCCGCGGCTGGAGGCCAGGATCACCGACCACAGGGGCAGTCTCACGCTCGCCTTCTTCGGGCAGGCGCACATGATCAACTACTGGCAGGCCCAGCTGAAGAAGGGTTCGCGCGGCATCTTCGCCGGGAAGGTGAAGGAGTTCAACTCCACGCTGCAGCTGGCCCATCCCGACTTCGTCATCCTCGGTGCCGGGGGCGAGATAGTGGGCGGTGCGCAGCGCAACCAGGCGATGGCGTCGGTGTCCCAAGGCGGGTTGGTGGGCATCTATCCGGCTTCGGGGCAGTTGCGCACCTGGGTGATCGCACAGTGTGCGGGGCTCGCCTTGGACCTGCTCGCCGGCGTCGACGACCCGTTGCCGGCTTGGATCCGCGAGGCCCTGGAGCTGGTCGACCTTGAGTCGGCGTTCTCGGAGATCCACCGCCCACGTGACCGGTCCGCCATTGACCGCGGCCTAGCGCGGCTGCGATTTGACGAGGCTTTCGCAATGCAGCTCACCATGGCCCGGCGCCGCGCAGACGCCGCCGCCCACGGCGCCACCCCGAGGGTGCGGGTGCCTGGCGGACTGCTCGACCGATTCGACGCTCGACTGCCCTTCGAGCTCACCTCCGGTCAGGCCGAGGTGAGTGAGGTGGTCCTGACCGAGCTGCAGCGTACGTACCCGATGCAGCGGCTCCTGCAGGGCGAGGTCGGCTCCGGCAAGACGGTGGTGGCCCTGCGCGCCATGCTCGCGGTGATCGACGGGGGAGGTCAGGCCGCCCTGCTCGCGCCCACCGAGGTGCTGGCGACCCAGCACTTCCACACCGTCACCGCGTTGCTCGGCGACCTGGCCGATGGTGGCTTGTTGTCGGGCTCCGAGCACGCCACCACCGTGACCCTGGTCACCGGGTCGCGGACCAGCAATCAGCGCCGGGCGGCTCTGCTGCGCGCGGCTTCCGGGGAGGCAGGCATCGTCATCGGCACCCATGCCCTGCTGAGTGGTGACGTGCAGTTCGCCGACCTGGGGCTGGTGGTGGTGGACGAGCAGCACCGCTTCGGGGTCGAGCAGCGCGCGGCCCTCAGCGCCAAGGCGACAGCTCGACCTCACGTGCTGGTGATGACGGCGACGCCCATCCCCCGCTCGGTGGCGATGACGGTCTTCGGCGACCTGGAGGTCTCTACGCTACGGGAGATCCCCGCAGGTCGAGCGGAAGTCAGCACGGTGGTGGTCGACGTTGAACGTAACCCCAGCTGGGTCGACCGGGCCTGGCAGCGGGTCGCCGAGGAGGTCTCACTCGGGCGGCAGGCGTTCGTGGTCTGCCCTCGCATCTCCAGCATTGAGCCTTTTGGCCACACCAGCGGCGAGGGCGAGGACCTGATGGGCAGCGAGGCGGCGGCCGCGGTGGAGGATGTCTACGCCGAGCTGTCCAGCGGGCCCCTCCGAGACGCCCGGGTGGCCATGCTGCACGGCCAGCTGCCGAGCGAGGAGAAGGAGGTGGTGATGAGCCGGTTCGCAGCGGGGGAGGTGGGTGTGCTGGTCTCCACCACCGTGGTTGAGGTCGGGGTGGACGTGCCGAACGCGTCGGTGATGGTGATCGTTGACGCTGACCGGTTCGGCATCTCGCAGCTCCACCAGCTCCGCGGCCGGATCGGCCGCGGTGGTCACGTAGGCGTCTGTCTGCTGATGACCCGCAGCGGCACCGACACCTTGGCCCGGCAGCGGCTGGACGCCGTTGCGGCCACCCGAGACGGGTTCGTGCTGGCTGACGTCGATCTCGAGCAGCGCCGCGAAGGCGATGTGCTCGGGGCCAGCCAGTCCGGCAGCCGCTCCAGTCTGCGCCTGTTGCGAGTGCTGGCCGACGCAGACGTGATCGCCGAGGCCCGCAGTGTGGCCGAGCGTTGCGTACGCGAGGACCCGGAGTTGAGCGACCCCGGACTGGCCGACGCGGTGACCCAGATCGAGCGGCAGGCCGCCGGCGAATGGCTGGAGCGCACGTGAGCCGGATCATCGCCGGGGCGCGCCGCGGGATGCGCATCACTATGCCCCCGACCGACAAGACCCGGCCCACCAGCGACCGCGTCCGTGAAGCGCTGTTCTCGGCGGTGACCTCGTGGGCAGGCACCACGGGGGAGGCGACCGAGGAGTCCCTGCGCGGGTTGTCCTTCTGCGACCTCTACGCCGGCTCGGGCGCGGTGGGTCTGGAGGCGGCGTCCCGAGGCGCCGCCCCGGTGATGCTCGTCGAGGCCAATCGTCGGACGGCGGTTACCGCGACGCGCAACGTGACCGAGCTGGACCTGGCGGCCCGGGTGCACGTGGGCCGGGTAGAGCAGCTGGTCAGCCAGCCGTGTGAATCCGGCTTCGACCTGGTGTTCGCCGACCCGCCGTACGACCTCAGCAGCGCCACCATCGAGGCGCTGCTCACCCGCATCCTCGCGCAGGGCTGGGTGGCGCGCGACGGCTTGGTCGTCGTGGAGCGGCCGCGCCGCGGCGGCGAGCTTGGCTGGCCGGACGGCTTCGAGTCGCCGTGGTCGCGGCGCTACGGCGAGACGCTGCTGCACTTCGGTCAGGTGGCCGGGGCGGTCGAGACACCGGGAGAGCCATGAGTCGCGTGGTCTGCCCCGGATCGTTCGACCCCGTCACCCGGGGACACCTCGACGTCATCGGTCGGGCCGCAGAGCTGTTCGACCACGTGGTGGTCGCCGTCGGCAACAATCTGCGCAAGGACAGCCTGTTCTCGCCCGAGGAGCGAGTGGCGATGCTGCGAGAGGTGTGCACCCCTTGGGCCGGGGTCTCGGTGGAGCTGTTCTCCGGTCTGCTGGTGGACTTCTGCACCGAGCACCAGGTGCAGGCGATCGTGAAGGGGCTTCGATTCGTCTCCGACTTCGACTACGAGCTGCAGATGGCGCAGATGAACCGGCAGCTGACGCGCGTCGACACCTTCTTCGTGCCGACCGCACCGGAGTGGTCCTACGTCTCGTCCTCATTGGTACGTGAGGTGGCCCGTCTGGGTGGAGACGTCTCCCCGTTCCTGCCGGAGAGCATCGCCGTCCGGACGCTGGCCCGCGTACAGCGGCTGCGCGAGGAATAATGAACTGCCGGGAACGACCGTCTGTCGCAGCGGCGCCCTTGCAGGCAAGGAGGAGCGATGGCTGAGCAGAGCACCGCCGAAGACGTCTTGGCGAAGCTGCGAGAGGTGATCGTGTCGGCCCGAGCCATGCCCATGTCGGCGTCTTGTGTGGTCAATCGCTCCGAGGTGCTGCAGGCCATCGACGAGGCGATCCAACGTCTGCCGGAGGAGGTCGTGGAGGCCCAGCGGGTCATCGACGAGGCTCAGGCTCGAGTGGTGGCCGGTGAGGCCGAGGCGGTGCGGATCATTGCCGACGCTCGGCGCCGGAGCACCCAGCTGGCAGAAGACAGCGAGGTGGTCCGCGAGGCCGAGGCCCTGGCCGCCAAGATCAGAGCCGAGGCCGAGGCCGAGGCCGCCGCCCTGCGTCATGAGACCGACGTGTTCATCGACTCCCGGATGGCGAGTTTCGAGTCGGTGCTTCACAAGACATCAAGCCAGGTGCGGACCGCTCGTCTGCGCCTGTCCGAGCGCAGCTCGCTGGACCAGCCGGACTGAGCCCGATCACGCGGGCGACCGCCTGTGGCGACGCTCGGGCGCCCGCGCGACTTCGGCGCCGCGCTAGAGTAGTTGGTCGGTCTTCAATCTGATCGAGCCGCTGGCTTGGAGGAATAGCGATGAGTTCGCCGCATCGCCCGCTGGACCCCCGGTCGGGACTGGTCCTTGACACCCGCGAGTTGGGGCGTCGCGCGGGCGCGATGAAGTCGGTGCACACGACAGTGGATGCGCCCCCGGAACTGGGGATCTCGGTGATCGGCGTGCCGCCGAAGTCCCCCCTCGAGCTGGACCTCAAGCTGGAGTCGGTCGTCGAAGGTGTGCTGGTCACGGGTACGGCAACGGTGCCCCTGGAGGGCGAGTGCGTCCGCTGTCTGACGGCCATCTCTGACACGGCCAGCATCGACGTGCTTGAGCTTTTCGTCTATCCCGGGCTCGAGGAGGAGGATCCCGACGCCAGTCGGCTGGTGGGAGACCTGCTCGACCTCGAGCCGGTGATCCGGGACGCGGTCGTGCTCGATTTGCCCTTCCAGCCGCTGTGCCGGGACAATTGTGCAGGTCTCTGCGTAACGTGTGGTGTGGACCTGAACTCAGATCCCAGTCACAGTCACGAGGCGCCGATCGATCCCCGCTGGGAGCGTTTGGCGTCTCTGGATGCTCAGAGTCCGGAATTCTAACAATGTCGGCGGTCCGCACGCGGACTAAGTTCTATCCCAGGCGTAACCGCTCGCAAATTTATCAAGTCGCCGCCGTGTGCTGTGGCTAGGCAAGGAGAGTCATCGTGGCCGTTCCCAAGAGGAAGATGTCGCGCAGCAACACGCGTCATCGCCGTTCCCAGTGGAAAGCGAGCGTTCCCGCACTGGTGACGTGTCCTAATCCTGCGTGCCGCGAGAAGCACCTGCCGCACACCGCCTGCCCCTCGTGCGGGCAGTACGGCCCCCGTTCCGGGCAGCGTCAGGTCATCGCGTCCTGATCGGTCCTGAGGCGACTCCCGGTCGCCTCCCCACCGAGGAGCTGTTGATCCGACTGGGCGTCACCGTGGACGCCGAGTTACTCCAACGCGCCCTGATGCACCGGTCCTACGCCTATGAACGAGGCGGGCTGCCCACCAACGAGAGACTGGAGTTCCTCGGCGACTCGGTGCTTGGGCTGGTGGTGACCGAGCATCTGTACGTCAGCTATCCCAACCTGTCTGAGGGCCAGCTCGCCAAGCTGCGCTCGGCCGTCGTCAACTCGCGCGCTTTGGCCGATGTGGCCCGCAGTCTTGAGCTGGGTGCGGCGGTTCATCTGGGGCGGGGTGAGGAGAGCACCGGGGGTCGGGACAAGTCGTCGATCCTGGCCGACACGATGGAGGCCGTCATCGGCGCCGTCTTCGTGGAGCACGGCATCGACATGGCCCGACTTTTCGTCCACCGGCTGTTCGACCCGCTGATGGCCGACGCCGCCACCCGCGGCGCCGGGCTGGACTGGAAGACCAGTCTTCAGGAGCTGACCTCGCTCGCGGGGCTCGGTGTGCCTCGCTATGAAATTCTCGAATCCGGACCCGACCACGCCAAGAGCTTCCAGGCGATGGTGCTGATCGACCAGGCGCGTCACGGCCCGGGCGCCGGGCGCAACAAGAAGGAGGCCGAGCAGAACGCGGCCGCCATCGCTTTCGCCGCCTTGCAGGACCAGCACGAAGCTGGGCTCCAGGCGTCCTGACCGAAGTCGCCCCCGGCCCACATGCCTGAGTTGCCCGAGGTCGAGGTGGTTCGTCGTGGTCTAGCCGCAGCCATCACCGATCGCCGGCTCGACTCCGTCGAGGTGCTCCACCCTCGCCCGGTGCGTCGCCACCTGCTCGGGGTCGCAGACTTCGAAGCCCAGCTGGCCCGCCGCCGGTTCGCCGAACCGCGCCGGCGGGGGAAGTACCTCTGGCTGCCCTTCGACGACGGCGACGCTCTGCTGGCTCATCTGGGGATGAGCGGGCAGTTCCGCATCGACGCCCGGGAGACCCCCGACGCGGCCAATACCCGGGTACGTTTCCGGTTCGTCGACGGTGACCCCGAGCTGCGTTTCGTCGACCAGCGGATGTTCGGCGGGCTCTCGTTGGTGGCCGGTGGGGCAGAACTGCCGACCGAGGTGGCACACATCGGCCGCGACCCGTTCGACCCCCTGTTCGACCTCGATGAGGCGATATCTCGGCTGCGTCGTCGTCGTACCGGCATCAAGCGGGCGTTGCTGGACCAGCGGCTGGTATCGGGCATCGGCAACATCTACGCCGACGAGGCGCTGTGGCGCGCGCGCGTGCACTACGCCCGAGCCACCGACACCATGTCCAAGAGGGCCGCGGGCGAGGTGCTGACCGCCGCCACCGACGTGATGCGCGACGCGCTGGCCGAGGGCGGCACCTCATTCGACGCGCTTTACGTCCAAGTCAATGGCGCCAGCGGCTACTTCGACCGGGCGCTGGCGGTCTACGGCCGCGAGGGCCAGCCCTGCCGACGCTGCGGCGCCCCGATCCGTCGGGAACCATTCATGAACCGCTCCTCATACCGCTGTCCGCGCTGCCAGCGGCTACCTCGGCACGCCCGCAGTTGACAGGGGAATTGTGACCCCGAGCTAGGCATTCGGGAAGGTTTGAGCCAGTCGTAGCCCTCGCTGTAGCCTCGGATAATCGCCCCTCGCCTCAAGCACTTCCTCTTTGTCCGCCACGCACATAACTGGCGGTTGCTGACGCGGTTTGCCCTCGTCGGCGGTTCGGGCGTGCTCGTCAACCTCGTGATGGTGGTGCTGGTCAAGAAGCTGGGACCCGATGAGCAGGGCGTATTCTTCGACCTGCCGTTGACCAGTTTCAACGTCCGCTGGTATCACGTGTTCTCCACGATTGCATTCGTGGTCGCTAACCTTTGGAACTTCCAGCTGAACAGGCGCTGGACTTTTCAGAGCACGCGCCATTCCGGCTGGCTGCGCGAGTATTTCCCTTTTCTGGCCGTGGGTTTGCTCGGTCAGATCATTACTCTCGTCATACTCACCCTTCTGATGCATCCTGGATCGTTCCTCGCTCTTCCCCCCACCGTCTTCGACGACTCCACCGGCCTTCGGACGCGGTTCTACTGGGCGCAGCTCATCACCATCGCCGTGGTCACGCCCCTGTCCTTTGTGCTGAACAAGCTGTGGACGTTCTCGGCGGTGAGGGGCAACACCAAGGTGGCGCTGGCCGAGTCTGACAAGCGGGCAGTGGCGGTCGGCGCCGAGCACGCCGTACTGCACGACCACGACACGACCGCCGGCACCGGCTGAGGTTCCTGCCGGTCCTCGGTTGCTCGGTTAACGTGGCGACGGTGTACTTGAAGAGCCTGACGCTGCGCGGGTTCAAGTCCTTCGCGTCCGCGACCACGTTGCACTTCGAGCCAGGCATCACCTGCGTGGTCGGTCCCAACGGCTCGGGCAAGTCCAACGTGGTCGACGCACTGAGCTGGGTGATGGGTGAGCAGGGCGCCAAGACGCTACGAGGCGGCAAGATGGAGGACGTCATCTTCGCCGGCACGGCGGGGCGTTCCCCGCTGGGCCGGGCCGAGGTGGTGCTCACGATCGACAACACCGACGGAGCACTGCCGATCGAGTACGCCGAGGTCACCATCTCCCGCACCCTGTTCCGCAACGGGGTCTCTGAATACGGGATCAACGGGCAGTCTGCTCGGCTGCTGGACGTCCAGGAGCTGCTCAGCGACTCCGGCATCGGTCGCGAGATGCACGTCATCGTCGGCCAGGGCCAACTCGACGGCATCTTGTCGGCCACGCCGGAGGGCCGCCGTGGCTTCATCGAGGAGGCCGCCGGCGTGCTTAAGCATCGAAAGCGCAAGGACAAGGCCCTGCGCAAGCTGGAGGGATGCGAGCTCAACCTCAACCGGCTGTCGGACCTGATCACCGAGATCCGCCGCCAGCTCAAGCCCCTCGGGCGACAGGCGGAAGTGGCCCGCAAAGCCGCCGTCGTCCAAGCCGAGGCACGTGATGCCCGGGCTCGGCTGCTGGCCGACGACGTGGTGCAGGCCACGTTGGCGCTCGAGTCAGAGCTGGCCGACGAGCACAAGCTGCGGGAGCGGCGCCACCACATCGAGGAGGCGCTACAGGCGGCTCGCGCGGCCGAGCTGGACGCCGAGCTCGCCGTCCGGGCGGCAGCCCCGCAGCTGGCAGCGGTCGCGGAGAACTACTACGCGCTGACCGCGCTCCGCGAGCGGGTAGCCAGCACCCGCTCGCTCGCCCAAGAGCGGATGCGCCATCGCCACGAGGTCGGCGATGTGCGCAGCGGACGAGACCCTGATCAGCTCGACCGTGAGGCGGCAGCGGTCCGAGCCACCGAGCGGGAGCTGGCCACCCAGGTGTCAGCCCTGCAGGAGGTGCTGAAGAAGGCCACCGTCGACCGACTGGCGTGGGAGCAGGCCCACCACCTCGAGGACGAGCGGCTGGCGGGGCTGCTGCGGGCGGCGGCCGACCGCCGGGAAGGGCTGGCCCGGCTCAACGGGCAGGTGAACGCGCTGCGATCACGCTCCCAGGCGGCCGCGGCCGAGCTCGGCCGGCTGACATCGGCCCACTCGGCGGCGGTCGAACGAGCCCGCTCTGCGACCGCCGCATTTGCGGCGCTGGAGACTCAGGTGGCGAGCCTTGACGACGGTGAGCTGGGCCTGGACGCCGAGCACGAAGCCGCCACCGCGACCCTGGCGGAGCTGACCAGGGAGATCGCCGACCTCAGGCGTCAGGAGTCCGAGGCGGCCCAGGCGCGCGCCGGCTTGGCGTCCCGGGTCGAGGCACTGCGGGTCGGGCTGGCCGCCAAGGACGCGGCCGGCGCACTGCTGGCCGATGGCGAATCCGTCGACGGGTTGCTGGGCTCGGTGTCGGCCCTGGTGCGGGTTCAGCCGGGATACGAGACCGCGGTGTCGGCGGCGCTCGGCGCGGCGGCCGATGCAGTGGCGGTGGTCGACCTGGCTGCCGCCGTAGCCGCGCTGAGCCATCTCAAGCAAGCTGCCCTCGGTCGAGCGGAACTGGTGGTGGCCACCGCGGCACCGCCCCAGCCGGCCGCCAGCTGTTCGCCGCTGCCCGCCGGCACCCGCTGGGCTGTCGATCTGGTCAGCTGTTCCGATCAGTTGCTTCCGGCCGTACGTCGAGCTCTGCACCAGGTGGTGGTCGTGGACGATCTCGGCGCTGCCCGAGAACGGGTGTTGATCCAGCCGGAGGTCACCGCGGTGACTCGCGACGGCGACGTGCTCAGCCTGGCACACGGGGCCGGAGGCTCTGCGGACCAACCCGGCCGGATTGAGCTGCAGTCGGCCGTCGACGACGCTGAGGCCAGGCTTCTGGAGGCCCAGCACACCTGCGAGCGGCTGCGTTTCACGGCCTCTGATCGGGCCGATGCGCACCGAAGGGCGAGCCGCGTCGTCGAGATCACGCTGGACCGCCTGAACGAGTCGGATGCGGCGATGGCCGCCGTCGCCGAGCAGCTCAGTCGGCTGAGCGCTAGCGCGTCCTCCGCGCAGGGTGAGGCTGATCGGCTGCTGCAGACCATCGCCCAGGCCGAGTCGGCCCGCGACCGGGACCTGGCCGGGCTCTCCGATCTCGAGAGTCGCCTGCAGTCGGCCCAGGAGAGTGCCGGTCAGCCGGAGCCCGACCCAGCCGAACGGGACCGGCTGGCCGAGGAGGCGCGGCTGGCCCGGTCGGCCGAGATGGACGCCAGACTGGCGCTGAGAACCCACGAGGAACGAGTTCGCGCGCTGGCCGGTCGAGCCGATGGCTTGACTCGGGCTGCTCGTGCTGAACGGCAGGCCCGGGCCTCAGCAGCAGCCCGGCGGGAGCGGCTGAAGCGGGAGGCCACCGCCGCCGCCGCGGTGTATACGGCCGCAGGCTACTTAGGCGGGCAGGTGGAGCTCCTCGTCCAGCTGGCCGCCACCGAACGCCGAAATGCCGAGGGTGCACGAGGCGACGCCGAGGCCGCCCTGACGCGGGCTCGGAGTGCCGTACGGACCCTCACTGCTGAGCTCGAGGCCTTGGTCGACACTGTGCACCGCGACGAGCTCTCGAGGGCTGAACAGCGCGTCCGGCTGGAGGCGCTGGCGGACCGGGCGATGGCTGAGCTCGGGCTGGAGGTCCAGTCGCTGGTCGCCGACTTCGGTCCCGACCAGCCCATCGCGGTGCTGACCCGTCCCGACGGCAGCGCCCTGACTGACGATGACGAGCAGCCAGAGCCGAGGGCATACTCCCGTGAGCAGCAACAGCACCGGCTCCGCAGTGCCGAACGGGCGCTGGCGGTCCTCGGCCGGGTCAACCCGCTGGCGCTCGAGGAGTTTGACGCGCTCGGCGAGCGGCACCAGTTCCTGTCCGAGCAGCTGGACGACCTCCGACGGACACGACAGGACCTGCTGGACATCATCGACGAGGTGGACGCGCGGGTGGAGCAGGTGTTCGCCGAAGCGTTTGCCGACGTCGAGCGGGCCTTCTCCCGGGTGTTCGCCCGGCTCTTTCCCGGCGGGGACGGGCGGTTGGTGCTGACCGAGCCTGGCAGCTGG
The DNA here is from genome assembly GCA_035634295.1 of Propionibacteriaceae bacterium. Classification (GTDB taxonomy): domain Bacteria; phylum Actinomycetota; class Actinomycetes; order Propionibacteriales; family Propionibacteriaceae; genus Microlunatus. Next base: position 100,958 of record DASQDG010000030.1, read on the forward strand.
CTCACCACCGGGGTCGACGTCGAGGCGAGACCGGCGGGCAAGAAGGTGAAGCGACTGTCGCTGCTGTCCGGCGGTGAGCGGTCGCTGGTGGCCGTCGCTTTTCTGGTGTCGCTGTTTCTGGCCCGGCCGAGCCCGTTCTACATCCTGGACGAGGTCGAAGCAGCCTTGGACGACACCAACCTGGGTCGGCTGCTCGAGATCTACGAGGAGCTTCGAGCCTCCAGTCAACTGCTGGTGATCACGCACCAGAAGCGCACCATGGAGGTGGCCGACGCCCTCTATGGGGTGACCATGCGAGGCGACGGCGTCTCAACCGTGATCAGTCAGCGGCTCCGCGAGTCGTCCGACGTCGCCTAGCAGTTCGCCGTCCCGCGGTGCCGTACGGCGGTGATCGTTAGCGAACAGTCACCGTGGCGAACGCTCCAGCAATTTCGGATCGCCGGGAGTTCCGACGATAATAGGAGCGAAACATCTAGTGAAATCATTAAGCGAAATCGATCAGCGAGACCATGACTGACATCAAAGCAAAGGGAAAGGCCCGGTTGTGACCGCGATAGTGCTGGCCATGTTCATCATCTTGGGGGTTGCCGCGGGCACGGCTGGAATCGTGGTCGTCGGCATCGAGGGGCGGGGCCGCTGGCGCGCGCCTCGGCTGGCAGAGCAGATGTCGCGGGCCGCCGGGCACCTCAACGGCGAGGGCGACAGCCCAGCCCGCTGAGCCCGCTGCGCGCGGCCGGATCGCGGCCGGATCGCGGCCCGCGAGCCCTACAGCAGGCGCCCTTAGGATGTCGGGGTGACCGTCGAGACCATCTGGCTCATCATCGGCGCCGTGTTGTTGGCGACTGCGGTGACCGTGGGGCTGGTGACCACCACCAGCCGGCGCGCGGCCCTGCGGGGCCGAGAGCGACAACGTGAGCTGAGCGGGGGGACGCCGAGCCCCGAGGACGAGGCGCAACGCGGTGGGTCCGTTCGTCTCGACGAGCGCCCCGGCGCGCGCGGTGCCACTGCAGACACCATCGAGCCCGACCTTGAGGCCCCGGTCGTCGAGCGCCCGGAGTCGCGGTCGAGCAGGCTGGCTCGGTTGCGCCGTCGGCTCGCCGGTTCTACCAGTCCGCTGGGCCGCGGGCTGTTGCTGTTGCTGTCGCGGGACCGGATCGACGAGGACACCTGGGAGGACTTCGAGGAGATTCTCATCACCTCCGACCTCGGCGTCGGTCCCACCACCGAGCTGATCTCGTCGCTGCGCGCTCGGCTGCGAGTGGACGCAGTGGCAGATCCGGCGCAGGCCCGAGCGGTGCTCCGCGAGGAGCTTGTACGACTGGTCGACCCGACGCTGGATCGGACGGTGCACGCCGAGCGGACCGACACACCCGGCGTGGTGATGGTGGTTGGGGTCAACGGCACCGGCAAGACCACCACAGCCGGCAAGCTCGCCCGGGTGCTGGTCGCCGACGACAAGGACGTGCTGCTGGGCGCTGCCGACACCTTCCGGGCTGCGGCCGCCGACCAGCTGGAGACCTGGGGCAGCCGGGTGGGGGTGCCCACGGTCCGGGGAGCCGAGGGTGCCGACCCGGCCAGCATCGCCTTTGAGGCGGTGCAGGCTGGCATCGAGGGCGAGGTCGACACCGTGATCATCGATACTGCCGGTCGGCTGCACACCAAGGCCGGGCTGATGGATGAGCTGGGCAAGGTCAAGCGGGTGATCGAGCGCAAGGCGCCGGTCACCGAAGTGTTGTTAGTGCTTGACGCCACCACCGGCCAGAACGGCTTGACCCAGGCGCGCATCTTCGCCGAGGTGGTGCACGTCACCGGGATCGTGCTGACCAAGCTGGACGGGTCTGCCAAGGGCGGCATCGTGGTGCAGGTGCAGCGCGAGCTGGGGGTCCCCGTCAAGCTGGTCGGGATGGGCGAGGGCGTGGACGACCTGGCGCCCTTTGACGCCGAGGTGTTCGTCGACGCGCTGCTCGACCAGGGCTGAGCGGACCGAACCCATGGACGAGGTCGCGCTGCCGTACCGCTTCGACCAGCCGCTGTTGACCGAGCGACTGGCGCTGCGCCTGATGACCTTGGATGACGTTGACGCCCTGCATGCGTACCAGTCGCGAGAAGACGTGTGTCGCTATCTGCTGTTTGAGCCCCGGAGCCGCGAAACCGTGGCCGAGAAGGTCGCCGAGCACGCCGCCGCTGACACCCTGGACGCCGCCGGGAGCTACCTCCAGCTGGCGCTGGAGCTGCGGGGTGGCCAGGCTGCGGGTCGGGTGATTGGCGACTCCTACTTCACCATCGTGAGCCGTGAGCATTCGCGCGGCGAGATCGGCTGGACGATGCACCCGGACTTCACCGGCCAAGGGTTCGCCGCCGAGGCGGCCACCGCCGTGCTGGACCTCGCGTTCTTCACCCTCGGTCTGCACCGGGTCGTCGCCGAGCTGGACGTCCGCAACGACGCTTCAGTGGCGCTGTGTCGACGCCTCGGCATGCGGGAGGAGGCGCACTTCGTCCGGGACTGGTGGTTCAAGGGCGACTGGGCCGACACCGGGGTGTACGCCATGCTCCGGCAGGAGTGGCGCCAGATTCGTGCCGCCGCGGGCGCCCGGGCTGCGTCGTAAGGTCTGATGCGTCCGGTCTACTAGGCTGGCCGTCTCGCCTGGAACGCCCCGCCTCGATGACCAGCGAAGGACCCGCTCGTGTTTGACACCCTGCAAGACCGGCTCTCTGCCACCTTCAAGAGTCTTCGCAGCAAGGGCCGACTCTCCGACGCCGACATCGATGCCACTGCGCGCGAGATCCGGATCGCCCTGCTGGAGGCCGACGTAGCTCTGTCGGTGGTGAAGGACTTCGTCACCCGGGTCAAGGAGCGGGCCCGCGGTGCTGAGTTGTCGGGCGCCCTCAACCCTGGGCAGCAGGTCATCAAGATCGTCAACGACGAGTTGGTGACGATATTGGGCGGGGAGACCCGACTGCTTCGATTCGCCAAGCGACCGCCGACGGTGATCATGCTCGCCGGCCTGCAGGGAGCGGGCAAGACCACTTTGGCCGGCAAGCTCGCGCTGTGGCTCAAAGGCCAGGGTCACTCGCCGCTCCTGGTGGCAGCCGACCTGCAGCGGCCCAACGCCGTACGTCAGCTGCAGATCGTCGGTGAGCGGGCCGGGGTGCACACCTTCGCGCCGGAGCCCGGCAACGCGACAGCACGGAGTGTCGAGCCCGGTGAGTTCGGCGGGGACCCGATTGCCGTGGCCCGAGCCTCGATCACCGAGGCCGAGCGCAAGCTCTACGACGTGGTGATTGTGGACACCGCCGGTCGACTGGGCATCGACGCCGAGCTCATGCAGCAGGCCGCCGACATCCGCGACGCCGTCAACCCCGACGAGGTGCTGTTCGTCGTCGACGCCATGATCGGTCAGGACGCGGTGAACACCGCCAACGCGTTCGCCGAGGGGGTCGGCTTCGACGGCGTGGTGCTGACCAAGCTCGACGGCGACGCCCGCGGCGGCGCCGCGCTGTCCATCGCCCGGGTCACCGGCCGGCCGATCATGTTCGCCTCCAACGGCGAGAAGCTGACTGAGTTCGACGTCTTTCATCCCGACCGGATGGCCAGCCGGATCCTGGGCATGGGCGACATGCTCACTCTGATCGAGCAGGCCGAGAAGACCTTCGACGCCGAGCAGTCAGCCAAGGCCGCGGCCAAGCTGTCCGGCCAGGGCGGGGAGTTCGGACTGGCGGACTTCCTGCAGCAGATGCAGATGGTCCGCAAGATGGGCCCGCTGTCGAAGATCTTCGGCATGCTGCCCGGCATGGGCGAGATGAAGGAGCAGATCAACAGCATCGACGAGAAGGAAGTCGACCGGATCGAGGCCATCATCCACTCGATGACCCCGTCCGAGCGCGACAACCCCAAGATCATCAACGGCTCTCGGCGCGCGCGGATCGCCAAGGGCGCCGGGGTCGAGGTGTCTGAGGTCAACGGTCTGGTCGATCGGTTCTTCGAGGCGCGCAAGATGATGATGTCGATGGCGACCGGCAAGATGCCCGGCATGGGCGGAATGCCCGGCATGGGCGTAGCCGGCCCGACCCGCAAGCAGCAGCCGAAACAGAAGAAGAAGGGCCAGCGGGTCTCCGGCAACCCCGCCAAGCGCAACGCCCCCGCCCAGGTGGCGACGGCTCCGCTGGATCCGGCGGCGGCCTTTCGCAGCGACCAGCTGGACCCGGCGGCGCTAGAGCAGGCGATGGGCGACTTCCAGCTGCCACCGCAGCTGCGCGACATGCTCGGCAAGCAGGGCGGGGCCAGCCAACCCGGTGCCAAGCAGCCGGGCGGTCTTGACCAGCGCGGCAGCTAGACCTCGGTGGTCGCACGTCCTCGCCTGCACCTGAGCGGGACGGTGCTGCCCGACGGTGAGCAGCGAGATCTCTGGATAGTTGACGGCCTGATTCGCACCGAGCCCGTTGCAGATGCCCAGACGGTGTCTGCAGGCGGCTGGATCCTGCCCGGCTTGGTGGACGCCCACTGTCACGTCGGGCTGGACGCTGCGGGGGCGGTAGCCGATCCCGAGGCCGAACAGCAGGCGCTGACCGACCGAGCCGCTGGCGCCCTACTGTTGCGCGACGCCGGCAGTCCGGCCAACACCAGGTGGATCGACGACCGGGAGGACCTGCCTCGGATCATCCGGGCGGGTCGCCACATCGCCCGTCCCAAGCGCTATCTGCGCAACTACGGCGACGAGGTCGAGGCAGAAGGCCTGGTCGCGGCGGTGGAACGCCAGGCAGTGGCCGGCGACGGCTGGGTCAAGCTCGTCGGGGACTGGATCGACCGGAACCTGGGCGACCTGGCACCGCTGTGGTCGCGGCCGGTCCTCGAGCAGGCCATCGCCCGGGCCCATCAGCTGGGGGCCCGGGTGACCGCCCACGTTTTCGGCGAGGAGGCTCTGGTCGATCTGCTGGCCGCCGGGATCGACGGCATCGAGCACGGCACCGGACTCAATGACCAGACCATCGCGGTGATGGCCGAGCAGCAGGTGGCCCTGGTGCCGACTCTGGTCCAACTGGAGAACTTCGAAGCCTTCGCCGCGGCGGGCGAGCCGAGATATCCGACGTACGCCCGGCACATGCGAGCGTTGTATGCGCGTCGCCTGGACGTGTTCCGATCCGCCCACGACGCAGGAGTGCCGATCTATGCCGGAACCGACGCCGGCGGCTTTCTGCCGCACGGCCTGATCGGCACTGAGATCGCCATGCTCGCTCAGCTGGGACCGGTCGAGCACGCGCTCGGCGCCGGCTGCTGGCGAGCGCGGGCCTGGTTGGGGCAACCAGCGGGCTTGGCCGAGGGTGATCCGGCCGACCTGGTCGTTTTTGACACCGACCCTCGGACGGACCTCAGAGTGCTGGCGCGGCCGTCGTCTGTGATGCTCCGCGGACGCGTCGTCGATTAGCCGCCACTGGCCGCGGTCCTGCTGGTGCTGTGCTGCTTCCGTTGCGGGCCACGGCCGCCGAGCCCAGGGTCACCGAGACTTGGCTGTGCGAGTGTCTGCCGGACGGCCGCGATGCAGAGGCTGCCGTCGATGCAACACCGCATAGTCCTGGCGAGCCGAGCTACGCTGCGGTTCGCTTCCAGGGCGTGAACTCTGGCACAATAGCCTGCGCGTCTGTCTCACGGTGCCCTCCCACGTTGTTCGGGTGAGTCGCCGGCGGCCGGACGCACACGAAGCCGGCCCTGCATCACCTCGAGCGGCCGGGTTCACCACATTCCACATGGCCCCGACGACGGTCTTGGTCATGCACCCAATTCAGGAGTTTCCACAACTGTGGCTGTCAAGATTCGTCTGAAGCGACTGGGCAAGATCAGGTCGCCGCACTACCGCATCGTCGTCGCGGACGCCCGGACCAAGCGGGACGGGCGCGCCATCGAGGAGATCGGCAAATACCACCCCAAGAACGACCCGTCGTTCATCGAGGTCAAGTCCGAGCGTGCGCAGTACTGGCTGTCGGTCGGGGCTCAGCCGACCGAGGCCGTCGTCGCGTTGTTCAAGCGCACCGGTGACTGGCAGCAGTTCTCCGGCGACACCACGCCGGCGGGGATCGAGCCGCAGAAGGAGCGCAAGAACAAGACGGACGCGTTCAACGCCGCGTTGGCCGAGGTGGGCGACGAGCCGACCGCCACCGCCATCTCTCGGCCACGATCGGGCGCCGCCAAGCCGTCAGCGGCGGAGGACACAACGGTGGAGGGCACCCCTGAGGAGGCCCAGCAGGCGGCCGAAGCTGGTGTCGCCAGCGCGGGAGTGGCTGAGGGCTGATGCTCGCCGACGCGTTGGAGCACCTGGTTCGCGGCATCGTGACCAACCCGGACGAGGTCACGGTGGTGGACAAGAACGTCCGCCGTGGACGGATGCTCGAGGTCCGGGTGCACCCCGAGGACATCGGCAAGGTGATCGGCCGCTCCGGCCGAACCGCGACTGCGCTGCGGACCGTGATTGGTGCGCTGGCCGGCCGGGAACAGGTCCGAGTGGACTTCGTCGACGTGGACAAGCGTGCTCGACCGCGTGGGCGTGCCTGAACCGGACAGCGCAGTTGTGAGCGCGCCTCGGGGGACCCGAAGGGTTGCCCGGGGCGTTTCTTCCGTCCGGCCGACGGCTGGGTGAGCACCGTGGCTGAGCTGGTGGAAGTGGTGGTGGGTGCGGTCGGTCGAGCCCACGGCCTGCGGGGTGAGGTCGCGATTGAGCTGCGCACCGACGAGCCCGATCGACGGTTCGCGCAGAAGAAGGTGCTGCGGGCTGAAGGCGACGGCCGGCTGTTCACAGTCACCTCGGCTCGCTACCACTCGGGTCGGTTGTTGGTCACCTTCGCCGAACTGACCGACCGGACCGCAGCGGAGGTCGCAAGAGGAACGCGTTTGGTGGTGGAGGTCCCGGCTGACGAGCTGCCTGGGTCAGATGGTGAGTTCTACGATCGGCAGTTGGTCGGTCTCCGGGTCCTGGATGCCGCCGGCGCCGACGTAGGGGCCGTCTCAGCGGTGGTGCACCTGCCCGCCCAGGACGCGCTGGAGGTACTCACCGACGGCGGCCCCCGCCTGGTGCCCTTCGTCACCGCGCTGGTGCCGGAGGTCGACCTCGGTGCGGGCCACGTCCAGCTCGCTGATGTCCCAGGGCTGCTCAAGGACGCGGAAGACTCCTGATGCGCGTAGACGTGGTGTCAATCTTCCCGCAGTACCTGTCGCCGCTGCACTTGTCCCTGGTGGGCAAGGCCGTACAGAACGGCCTGATAGACCTGCGGGTGCACGACCTCCGGGCCTGGACTTCCGACCGGCACCGTCGCGTCGACGACACACCCTACGGCGGCGGCGCCGGGATGGTGATGGGTCCCGAACCCTGGGGTGCGGCCTTGGACGCGCTGACCGAGGGGGCGGACCGACCGCGACTGATCGTGCTCACGCCGTCGGGTCGCCTGTTCGACCAAGCTATGGCTGCGGAGCTGGCGACCGAGAACCAGCTGATCTTCGCCTGCGGGCGCTATGAGGGGATCGACGCCCGAGTGGTCGACCACGCCCGGACACGGGTGCCCACCGACGAAGTCAGCATCGGCGACTACGTGCTCAACGGTGGAGAAGCGGCCGCTCTGGTGATGATCGAGTCGGTGGTCCGACTGCTACCAGGCGTGCTCGGCAACCCCGAGTCGCTGACCGAGGAGTCTCACGCCGCGGGCCAGGACGGCCTGCTGGAATATCCCGTCTACACCAAGCCGCCGAGTTGGCGCGGTCTGGACGTGCCCGAGGTGCTGTTCTCGGGTCACCACGCTCAGATCGCGGCGTGGCGGCGCGAGCAGGCGGTGGCCAGGACCGCCGAACGACGCCCCGAGCTGCTACCGGGGGAGGACTGGCGGCTCTTTGAGGCCACCGCGGACGACGCGGGCGAGCTGTTCACCCTGCAGCGGGCTGCCTTCTTCGCCGAGGCGGTGCTGAACGGGTCGGTCGAGTTGCCGCCACTGAAGCAGACTCTTCAAGAGCTCCGCGACTCCATCGGCATCGGCACTGTGCTCGTGGCACGGCGTGGTGGTCGGCTGGTGGCCTCGGTGCGCGCAGACCTGCAGCCCGACGGCGTCTGGCATGTGGGGCGGCTGATGGTGGCCCCCGACCTGCAGGGTCAGGGGCTCGGAAGCCGGCTGTTGGCTGAGATCGAGGAGCGGGCACCGCGCTGCGCCGGGTCGATCCGGCTGGTGACTGGCCGGGCCAGCGCTGCCAACATCGACTTCTACAAGCGGCGCGGCTATGTCGACGTCGTCTTCGACGTCGACGAAGCGGGCGTTCCGATCGTGACCTTGGAGAAGCTGCTGAGCCGCTGACGGCGGGTTGGCGGGGCTATGCACCCGACGGAGTGTGGCAAAAAACACCAGTGACAGGGGTGGCATTACATACCGGTTCAGCGGGCGGCGATCTAGTGTTGTCGGCGTGGCAACGACAACGCTGACGCCTGCGCAGCAGGCCGTCCGCTCGACGGTGGCCCTCAAGGCGATAATGGCCGCCAGTGGGCTCATCATGGTGCTCTATCTCTTGGCGCACATGTACGGCAACTTGAAGCTGTTTGCTGGTCAGGACGCCTTTGACAGCTATGCCCACCACCTGCGGACACTCGGCGAGCCGCTGCTGCCGCACAAGGGGGCGCTGTGGGCCATCCGGGTGGTGCTGCTAGCGAGCGTGGCGGCACACTTCTATGCCGCCATCGTGCTCTGGGCTCGGGCGCGGAAGGCCCGAGGCGGCGGGAACCGGCGCTACCAGACATCGAGGAACAAGCGGGGGGTGCAGCGGTCGTACGCCTCGTTCACGCTCCGCTGGGGCGGGATCGTGATCTTGCTGTTCGTGGTCTTCCACCTGCTCAACTTCACCTGGGGCACCATCCACCCCGGCGGGGCTTCGCCGAGCCCGTACCAGCGCGTCGTCAACGGCTTCTCGGTGTGGTGGCTCGTGCTGGCCTACACAGTGGCCATGGTCGCTGTCGCGTTCCATCTGCGGCACGGCATCTCAAGCGCGCTGACCACCCTCGGCGCCAACACCAGCGCGGCAGTTCGCCAAAGGCTGCGGTTGCTGGCCTATGTGCTCACCGCCATCATCACGGTGGGATTTCTGTTGCCTCCCTACAGCATCCTTTTCGGCCTGGTGAGATAAGGAATATCTGAGATGCCTGCACACGAGATCCCTTTCAACTCCGTCGACGCGGACGCGCTCTTCACCGAGGGCGAGGAGGTCCGCGACACCAAAGCCCCGCTGGACCGACCGATCGGCGAACGCTGGGACGCCCGCCGGTTCTCCGCCAAACTGGTCAATCCGGCCAACCGACGGAAACTGTCGGTGATCATGGTCGGCACCGGGCTCGCTGGTGCCTCCGCGGCGGCGACGCTGGGGGAGGCTGGCTACCAGGTGACCTGCTTCTGCTACCAGGACTCGCCCCGCCGGGCTCACAGCATCGCCGCCCAAGGCGGCATCAACGCGGCCAAGAACTACCGCAACGACGGCGACTCGATCTATCGACTGTTCTACGACACGGTCAAGGGCGGTGACTTCCGCTCCCGGGAGTCCAACGTCTATCGGCTGGCGCAGACGAGCGTGGAGATCATCGACCAGTGCGTCGCCCAGGGTGTCCCGTTCGCACGGGAGTACGGCGGTCTGCTGGACAACCGGTCCTTCGGCGGCGTCCAGGTGTCGCGGACCTTCTACGCTCGCGGGCAGACCGGCCAGCAGCTGCTGATCGGCGCCTACCAGGCGTTGGAGCGCCAGATTGCGGCCGGCACGGTCAAGATGAACACCCGGCACGAGATGCTCGAGCTGATCAAGGTGGACGGCCGCGCTCGCGGCGTGGTGATTCGCGACATGGTCACCGGCGAGATCGAGACCCATTTCGCCGACGCCGTGGTGCTGGCCACCGGTGGCTACAGCAACGTGTTCTTCCTGTCCACCAACGCCATGGGCTGCAACGTGACCGCCACCTGGCGGGCGCACCGCCAGGGCGCCTACTTCGCCAACCCGTGCTACACCCAGATCCACCCCACCTGCATTCCGGTGAGCGGCAGCTACCAGTCCAAGCTGACCCTGATGAGTGAGTCGCTGCGCAACGACGGCCGCATCTGGGTGCCCAAGAACGGCGAAGACAAGCGCGACCCGCGGGAGATCTCCGAGGACGAGCGTGACTACTACCTGGAGCGGATGTATCCCTCGTTCGGCAACCTGGTGCCGCGCGACATCGCCTCCCGCGCGGCCAAGAACGTGTGCGACGAGGGTCGCGGCGTGGGTCCGGGTGGACTTGGGGTCTATCTGGACTTCGCCGACGCCATCAAGCGGCTGGGCAAGAAGACCGTGGTCGCCAAATACGGCAACCTCTTCGAGATGTACGCCCAGATCACCGGCGAGGATCCCTACGAGACGCCGATGCGGATCTATCCGGCGGTGCATTACACGATGGGCGGCCTCTGGGTTGATTACGACCTGCAGTCGACCATCCCTGGGCTTTTCGTCACCGGTGAGGCGAACTTCTCTGACCACGGGGCCAACCGGCTGGGGGCCAGCGCGCTCATGCAGGGTCTGGCCGACGGATACTTCGTGCTGCCCAACACCATCAACGACTACCTGGCCTCGGGCCCCTACGAGAAGGTCGACGAAACGCACCCCGCGGCGGTGTCCGCCGTTGCCGCAGTCAAGGAGAGGATCGCCTCCTTCCTCAGCGTCAACGGCACTCGTACCGTCGACTCCTTCCATAAGGAGCTGGGGCACATCATGTGGGACTACTGCGGGATGGAGCGCAGCGACGAGGGCCTCCGCAAGGCGATCACCCGTATCCGTGAGCTGCGCAAGGAGTTCTGGTCCGACGTCAAGGTGACCGGAGTCAACGAGTCGCTCAACCAGACTCTGGAACGGGCCGGACGGGTGGCCGACTTCCTCGAGTTGGGCGAGCTGATGTGTATCGACGCGCTGCAACGCCGGGAGTCCTGCGGCGGTCACTTCCGAGCCGAAAGCCAGACTGAGGACGGCGAGGCGCTGCGCCACGACGACGAGTTCGCCTACGTCTCCGCGTGGGAGTTCACCGGCGACGGTGGCAAGCCCGTGCTGCACAAAGAACCGCTGGTTTACGAGTACGTCGAGCTCAAACAGCGCAGCTATAAGTAGTGCATGTATGAACCAGGCCGCAGCTGGTGAGCGTCGGGCAGCGGAGCGGCGGTGTCTGTCTGGACGAGGGAGGGAGCGGACACGTTTTTCGTCTGCGAGCGAGTGAGGAAGACAGAGTCTTGAGCCGCGCAGCGAGCGCGAACGAGGAGAGAGCATGAATATCACTTTGCGGGTTTGGCGCCAGCCGAACGCCGAGGCTCCGGGCCGGATGGTCTCCTACGACGTCCCTGACGTGTCGGAAACCATGTCCTTTCTCGAGATGCTGGACGTGCTCAATGAGCGGCTGACCCTGGACGGCGAGGACCCGATCGCCTTTGACCACGATTGCCGCGAGGGCATCTGCGGGCAGTGTGGCGTGGTGATCAACGGCGTGGCCCATGGGCCGCAGCAGACGACGACTTGCCAGTTGCACATGAGGTCCTTCTCCGACGGTGATGTGATCGATGTGGAGCCCTGGCGCGCGGACCCGTTCCCGGTGATCAAGGACCTGGTGGTCAATCGGGGCGCCTTCGACCGGATCATCCAGGCCGGGGGCTTCATCTCGGCGCCAACCGGGACCGCCCCGGATGCCAACGCGGTCCTGGTGCCCAAGAACGACTCTGACCACGCATTCGATGCCGCGACCTGCATCAGTTGCGGCGCGTGTGTTGCAGCCTGCCCAAACGGTTCGGCGATGCTGTTCACCGCGTCCAAGGTGACGCACCTTGGGTTGCTGCCGCAGGGTCAGCCCGAGCGGTCCTCCAGAGTGGTCAACATGGTGGCCCAGCACGACGAGGAGGGCTTCGGTGGCTGCTCCAACATCGGCGAGTGCACCGCGGTGTGCCCTCAAGGCATCCCGTTTGAGACCATCTCCCGGCTCAACCGCGACCTGCTCGGGGCTTGGGGCAAGAACAAGGGGTGACCGACGGGGCAGCACGTAGGGGCCTCGGCTGCGCAGATGGCCAACGCCGAGGCGTCTGCCAGCCCGCGGCTGTGACGAGGAGCCATGCCTCCTGGCAGAGCCTCGGGCAGGTGAAGGCGTGTGAGCTACTTGTCGAGCCGCGGTGACTGACTCGGGTGCACGTCAGGCGCTCACGCCTGATCGCGGTATGGGACTGCCCGATAGCTGTTTGGCGCTGACGAGGCCGGCGCCGTCGGTACCTACCGGGGGCGCGCCAGGCTTGCCCCCGGCCACTCCGCCCTAGGTTCGTTGCCACTTTGGCTCCGTCCTGACCACTCCGAGTTCTTGTCCCGGAGCAGCGCCGCAGCGAAGGCGGCGGGCATGCCCTGTCGCCACTCGGACCCCTGATGGTCGAGTGCCTGGGTTTCGAGCGGGAGCTCGGGCTGGATGATTTCGGTTGCCTCGGCTCGGTGTGGCAGACTGAGTCGCTGTTGTGCTCAGACGCGCGGCACCTGCCACAGGGGGATTGATCGTCGTCTGAGACATATCCGAATCACCACCGTGGTGGCCTGTGGCACTGGCGAGGAACTACCGACATGAGCAAGTTGATCGATCAGCTCGACCAGGCGTCGCTGCGCAGCGACCTGCCGACCTTCCGACCGGGTGACTCTGTCAAGGTGCACGTCAAGGTCGTCGAGGGGAACCGCTCTCGCGTGCAGGTTTTTGCCGGCGTGGTGATCTCCCGGGCCGGTGACGGTGTCCGAGAGGCGTTCACGGTGCGCAAGGTGAGCTTCGGTGTCGGCGTCGAGCGCACCTTCCCGATGCACAGTCCGATCATCGATCACATCGAGGTCGACCGCCGTGGCGATGTCCGCCGCGCCAAGCTGTACTACCTGCGCGGGCTGCGGGGCAAGGCCGCGAAGATCAAGGAAAAGCGCGACAACTGACTTCGGTCCGGCGCATTCGGAGGCGACACTGGTCATTGTCACGACGTCGCCGCACAGTGCCTGCAAGGGCGGAATGCCCGCACGGCTGTTGGACTTATTGACCCCAGATCTGGAGAGCGTGGTTGACCGAGAAAGCGGCCACCGCCGAAGCCACCAAGCCGACGGCGATGCGTCAGGTCGCGTCGTTCGCGCGCGAGTTGGTGCTCGTCGTGGTCGGAGCCATTATCGTCTCGTCGCTGCTGCGGATGTTCGTCGGACAGATGTTCATCATCCCTTCGCAGTCGATGGAGAACACGCTGCTGATGGGCGACCGGGTGGTGGTGCAGAAGATCACAGACTTCGATCGTGGCGACGTGGTCGTGTTCGCCGACCCCGGATCCTGGCTGACTGGTGAGGCTGCCGAGGAACGTGGTCCAGTCGGCAAGGTCTTCGAGTTCATCGGCGTCCTGCCCGACACCAGCACCGGTCACCTGATCAAACGGGTCGTTGGCATGCCTGGCGACCGGGTCATCTGTTGTGACGATGAGGACCGGCTCACGGTCAACGGGCAACCGCTGGATGAGCGCTCCTACCTCTACACCGACCCCGGCGGCGAGCAGGTGCAACCCTCCGAGATCGAGTTCGAGGTGGTCGTGCCCGCACACCGGATCTTCGTGATGGGCGACCACCGAGACCTCAGCGCCGACTCGCGCTGTCACCTGTCCGATCTAGACGCGTCGCAGCCGCGAGGAGGCATAGCTTTCGTGCCGGTCGACCTCGTTGTAGGTCCCGCGTTCGCTATCGCGGCTCCGTTCGACCGGGCCAAACGGTTCCGCGATCCCGGTACCTTCGCTCAGGTGCCGGACGCCAAGAGCCCCGCACCCGAGGTGGCTGAGATCAAGCCGAAGGGCGTGACCTGCTGATGGCGCAGGAGCCTGTGTCAGTCCAGGTTCGCCGCAACAGCGGGTTGTACGGGTACGAGCGGGCGCTCAAGCGGGTCGGGCTTGACCCGGTGGCCGGGGCTGACGAGGCTGGCCGTGGCGCCTGCGCCGGTCCGCTGGTCGCTGGAGCCGTCATCTTGTCCGACACCCGGTCGCGCCAGATCCGTGGGCTCAACGACTCCAAGATGCTGACGCCGGCCGCACGTGAGCGGTGTTACCGCGAGATCGTGGACAAGGCGGTCGCCTGGTCGGTCGTCGTGGTCGAGCCGGGTGAGTGCGATCGGCTCGGCATGCACGTGGCAAACATCTCAGCGCTGCGGCGGGCCCTCCTGCGCCTCGACGTCGCGCCCACGTACGTGTTGACCGATGGGTTCAGTGTTGACGGGCTTGGTGTCCCCGGGCTGGCGGTCTGGAAGGGGGATCGGGTCGCGGCCTGCGTTGCCGCCGCCTCCATCGTGGCCAAGGTGACAAGGGACCGCATCATGTGTGAGCTGGACGCACAGTTTCCCGAATATGCGTTCGCCGTCCATAAGGGATACTGCACGCCGCTGCATCAAGAACGCCTGGATGCGCACGGTCCGGCGGCCATCCATCGAATGCGATACGAGAACGTCACACGAACCGTTAGGGTGTCATCGACATGAGCGCCGAAGATCTTGAGCAATACGAGTCCGAGCTCGAGCTCCAGCTATATCGGGAGTACAAGGACGTTGTCGGCATCTTTCGATATGCCGTGGAGACCGAACGGCGGTTCTACCTCTGTAACGAGTTCGACCTCAAAGTACGGACCGAGGGTGGCGACGTCTATTACGAGGTTGGCTTGAGAGATGCTTGGGTGTGGGACATGTACCGCCCGGCCCGCTTCGTGAAGAGTGCGAAGGTGTTGACCTTTCGCGATGTGTCCGTCGAGGAAATTACTCACAGCGACCTTCAAGTACCGAAGAGCGTAACCGGCCAATAGCCAATTGTGTTGCCGGTTTGATAGCCACTAGTACGGTGGCTGCTTTCCTGCAGCAGGATTCTCGCCGCCACGTCGTCGAGGTGTCGACCTGAGACGCAGGGATGACACCTGAAAGACAGCGAATGGGCCGGCCAACCGCGAGGGAGGGCTGAGTTCCCTTGTTGCCTGCTGCGCTCTGCCTAGTCAGACCCGGGTAGCGAGAGGTTCGCTCCTGACGTGGTCGCCCAGAGCAATAAACTGGACCGTTGAGCCCCTTTTGAATATCTTTTCGCTCGTCCATTTGTAATACGTTGGCTGATTCCGATAAGTTATGGTTAATGCTTCGGCGTAAATCATGAAAGGGAAGAAGTGGCCAAACGAACCCAGATCATTCTGGTAGATGATCTCGATGGGGAAATAATCTCGGGAAGCGGGAAGACGATAACCTTCGCCCATGCCGGCACCGCCTACGAGATCGACCTGGCCGAATCGAACGCGCAGAAACTGCACGATGCTCTGGCGCCCTTCATCGCTGCTGCCCGACGCGTGGACGCCCGGCGTTCACCAGCCCCGACACCCGAGCTTTCGGTCATCCGAGCGTGGGCGAAAGAGCACGGCGTGCAGGTGAGTGAGCGAGGGCGGGTCAGCAAAGGAGTGCAGGAGGCCTACCGAGCTGCTCACTGAGCAGTGGACGCACCTGTCCACAGGTGCCTGGAGAGCCTGTCCACAGGCCCAGCGGTCGCTGAACCGCCGGTCGTCGGCGTCCGCATCCTCCCTGGTGGAGGTGTCCTATGGCCCACAAGGGCGCAGGTCAGGCAGACAAAGATTGGGTGGGGGCGGCTGCACCCCCCGGTGCCGAGCAGATCGGACGCCGCCGCCCTAAAGGGCGACAGCAGGTGGGCGTCGAAGGCGAAACGCTGGCCGTCGCCGCTTTGCGGGAACAGGGCATGCAAATCCTGGCTCAGAACTGGCGGTGCACGATCGGTGAGATCGACATCGTGGCTCTGGACGTGGTGTCGGGGCGGCGCACGCTGGTGTTCTGCGAGGTCAAGTGCCGAACGGGTCTCGGGTTCGGCTCGCCATTAGAAGCGATCACCCACGCCAAGGTGCGCAAGCTGCGGCAGCTGAGCGCTCACTGGCTGCACACCGAGTCGGTGCAGGCCGACGCGATCCGGCTGGACGCCATCGGGGTCCTGTTGTTGTCCGGCCGACAGCCCACTCTGACTCACGTTCGGGGTATCGGCTGATGGGACTGGCGTGTGCCTGGTCGGTTGCTCTCGTGGGGCTGCAGGGACGGATAGTCGAGGTAGAGGCCGACGTCGGCGCCGGTTTACCCCGGACGGTCCTCGTCGGCCTGCCCGACACCTCGTTGTACGAGGCCAGGGATCGCTGCAAGGCGGCGGTCGGAAACTCCGGGCACACCTGGCCCCAGTCGCTGCTAACCATCAACCTAAGCCCAGCGACCCTGCCCAAGACCGGAAGCCACTACGACCTGGCCATCGTGGCCGCGATTCTGGCTGCCGGGAAGGTGTTCCGGGCCGAGCAGTTGGCCAACACGGTGCTGCTGGGCGAGCTCGGGCTGGACGGTCGGGTGCGACCGGTGCGGGGGATCCTGCCAGCCACGCTGGCCGCCGCGCAGGCCGGGTTCACCCGAGCCGTCGTCCCGCTCCGACAGTCGGGCGAGGCGCAGCTGGTGCAGGGGATCGAGGTTTTCGGGGTGGCCTCCCTGAGCCAGCTGGTGGCCCTGTTCACTGACCAGCCGATGCCCCATGTGGAACCGATTGAAGCCACCGGCGAGCCGGTCCGAGACGCCACCCGGCAGCTCGACCTGGCCGATGTCGTCGGGCAGCTCGACGCAAAGTGGGCGCTGGAGGTGGCGGCGGCGGGTCGGCACCATCTGTTCTTCCATGGGCCGCCGGGTGTGGGCAAGACCATGCTCGCCGAGCGGCTGCCCGGTCTGTTGCCAGATCTCAAGGTGCACGAGGCTTTGGAGGTGTCGGCGGTGCACTCGTTGGCCGGCTTCAACCTCTCAGACGGTCTGCTAACCCGACCGCCCTACGCCGATCCGCACCACTCCGCGTCGGTGGCCAGTGTGGTGGGCGGCGGCAGTCGGATGGCCAAACCGGGCGCCATCTCGTGTGCACATCGGGGAGTGCTGTTTCTCGACGAGGCCCCGGAGTTCAGCGCCCGGGTGCTGGATGCTCTGCGGACTCCTCTGGAGTCGGGCGTCATCACCTTGGGCCGGAGCGAGGTGCAGGCACGCTACCCCGCGCGGTTCCAGCTGATCCTGGCCGCCAACCCGTGTCCCTGCGGGCAGGCGGCCACTCCAGGCGGGCACTGCACCTGTCCGCCGCTGGCGGTCCGGCGTTATGCCGCCAAGATCTCAGGTCCGGTGCGCGATCGGATCGACATCTCGCAGGCGTTCCGCCCGACCAAGCGGGCGTTCCTGCGTTCGGCGCTGCCGGACAGCGAGTCCACGGCCACGGTGGCCGGCCGGGTGCTGGAAGCTCGAGCGCGCCAGGCTCACCGGCTGACTGGTAGCGGCTGGCAGACCAACGGGGAGGTTTCAGGCCCCTACCTGCGTACGCACCTTCCGCTACCTGAAGGGCTGGCTCTCGTCGAGGACGCCGTCAGTCGGGGAAAGCTCAGCCCTCGCGGGGTGGACAAGGTGCTCCGGGTGGCGTGGACGCTGGCTGACCTGGCCGCGCGGGACCGGCCCGCTCGCGACCAGCTGGCGATTGCGCTGGCCATGCGACGAGGCGAGCAGGCGGAGCTGACCGGGAGCACGCGGTGACCGGCCTGACGGACAGGGCGGCGCGGATGGCGCTGTCCTGTGTGGTGGACTGTGGCGAGCCGTCGGCGTGCGAGTTGGTCGAGGAGGCCGGGTCGGAGTCCACCTGGGCAAAGGCGCGGGAAGGTCAGCTCGGTGGTCCGGTGGCTCAGCGGGCGGCCACCCTCGACTTGGGTGAGGTGATCGGGAGAGCTGAGGCGGGCGGGATCCGCTTCGTCGTGCCGGGTGACGACGAGTGGCCGCCGGCGCTGCAGGACTTGCGCTACTGCGATCCGGTCAACCGCCGTGGCGGGGTGCCCTGGGGGCTCTGGCTGCGAGGTCCGGGACACCTGGCCGAGCTGGTCGAGCGCTCAGTCGCGGTGGTCGGGTCCAGGGCCTGCACCAGCTACGGCGGCTCGGTGGCCACCGACCTGGGCGCCGACCTGTCCGAGCAGGGCGTGACCGTGGTGTCAGGAGGAGCCTTCGGCATCGACGCCGCGGCCCACCGAGGGGCGCTGGCCGTGCAGGGAGCGACCCTCTGCGTGCTGGCCAACGGGCTGGACGTTGCCTATCCGACCGGCAACGCCGCCCTGATCCGCTGGATCGCCAACCAGCACCTGCTGGTCTCGGAGCTCCCGCCGACAGCCACGCCCACCCGGGTTCGCTTCCTGGCTCGCAACCGGGTGATCGCCGCACTGTCGCGCGGCACCGTGGTGGTGGAGGCGGCGCTGAGGTCGGGGGCACGCAACACCGCGACCTGGGCCCTGGGGTGCAACCGGCACCTGATGGCGGTGCCGGGTCCGGTCACCTCCACCATGTCTGCAGCGCCGCACCTGCTGATCCGCGACGGGCTCGCCTCGCTGGTCACTGGTGCCGCGGACGTGCTCGACCTGGTGTCGAGCGTCGGGGAACACACGCTCGGGCCGCAAACCGGCGAAGTACGGCCCACAGACAGCTTTGCGCCAGGACGGTTGGCGGTCTACGAGGCGCTACCCACTCGGAAGTGGTCCTCGCCCGGTGACATCGCCCTGGCGGCCGGGGTGGGCCTTCCGGCCTGTCTGGCCGAACTTGCAGCCCTGGAGTCGGCCGGGTTTGCCGAGGCTGAAGCCGGGGGTTGGCGGCTGGCCAAGAGACCGGTGAGCCGATGACTCCAGGGGTCGGGAGGCCCCGACCGCAAGGGCGACTGGGGCCAGCCGGTGCTACTGGGCCCGAGCCCGCTGGATCGCCTGCAGCAACGTTCGGACACGCGTGGCCGGGTCGTCGCCCTTGGTCAGGCCCGAGCCTATCCCGACGGCCACCGCCCCGGCATCGATCCAGCCGGCGGCGTCGTCGGGAGAGACGCCTCCGGTCGGCACGCACTCCAGCTGTGGCAGCGCCTGCAGCACGTCGGCCAGGATCTTCGGCGACCACAGGCTGGCGGGAAAGACCTTCACCAGGTCGGCGCCGAGCGTTGTCGCGCGCAGCAGCTCGGTGGGCGAGGAGCCGCCGATCACGGTGGCGACGTCGTAGCGCTGTCCCACCTCGATGACGTCCTCCACCAAGGTCGGCGTCACCAGCAGCCGGGCGCCGGCCAGGACGGCCAGCCGAGCCGAGGCAGCGTCCAGCACGGTGCCCGCGCCGATGACCCGGTGCTGGTCGAGCTCGCTCGACAACGACTCGATCGCCGACAGCGCCCCCGGTGTGGTCATGGCTACCTCAACCACGCCGACGCCCGCCCGCCAGACCTGCCGAGCCAGCTCGACGGCTCGCTCGGCGTCTGTGGTGCGCACGATACCGATCACTCCGCCGGCGATGATCGCCTGCTTGACGTCGCTGCCACTGAGGGGCGACCCAGCACTGGAGAACTTCGCGCGCGTCATCGTCGCACGTCCGGTCCTGGGCTCAGCAGGGCGTCGCGGAGCCGTGCGTCGGGGAGCCCGACGCAGTCACCGCGGGAGGCGACCACCACCGAGGCAACGGCGCAGCCCTCCCGCAGCCTCTGCTGCGCGGGCCGGCCGTGCAGCCAGGCCGACAGCCAGCCGGCGTCGAAAGCGTCACCAGCACCCACCGGGTCAACCACCGGCACCTGCCGAGCCGGCTCGCGGCAGGAGTCGCCCGAAGCGGTGTCGTGCTCGCTGGCCCCGTCAACCCCGTGCTTGAGCACGACGGTGGCCACCGAGCGTTCGGTCAGCCAACTGATGACGTCCTGCCCGGGACAGAAGACTTCAGCCTCCTCGGCGCCGGTCAGCACGGTGTCGCTGTGACGGGCCAGCTCATCGACAATCTGGCGCCACCGATCTGCCGGCGCGAGTCGCAGCCGCAGGTTGGGATCGAAGCTGACATGGACTCCTGCGCCTCGAGCCAGCACCATCGCGGCCACGGTGGCCGCATACGCCGTCTCCGACAGCGCCGCTGTGATGCCGGTGACGTGCAGCACCCGCGCCGCCACGATCGCGGCCTCGGGGATGTCGGAGACCGACAGCGCGCTGGCTGCGCTGTTGCTACGGCGATAGAGCACGGTCAGCGGCGCGCCCTGTACGGAGTCGCGGAACAGCAGCCCCGTGGGCCGCTCGTCGTCGACTGCGAGCGCGGAGACGTCCACGCCCTCCCCACGCAGCTCGTTGCGGATGCGTTGGCCGAAGACGTCGTCGCCGACCCGACCGTAGTAGGCCACCCGGTGCCCCAACCGGGCGAGCCCGACAGCCAGATTGCTCTCCGCGCCGGCGATCTCGGCGTTGAACTGCCGGGCGGCGCTCAGGTTCACGTCACCACTGGCCAGCAGCAATCCCATCGCCTCGCCGCCGGTGACCACCTCGGCGGACGCGTCCGCTCCGGTCATCGAGCCTCCGAGAGGAATCGGCGCAGCAGCGGCCCGGCCGTGCGCGAACCGCTGGCGCCAGTGGCCACGAACACCGCCACCGCCAGGTCTCCTTGAGCAGCGATCATCCAGACGTGAGTCTTGTACGGCCGCTTGGTGCCGTACTCGGCCGTCCCCGTCTTGGCCAGCACCGGGCCGCCCCCCAGCCCTCGCAATACCCGGCCGCTGCCTTCGGACACCACCGCGGCCATCATGGCGCGGAGGTTAGCGGCTTCGTCTTTGGTCAGCGGCTTGGCTGTGGATGTGACGCGCCTGCTGGCCACCAGGTGCGGCACGACGGTCCGGCCGCCTGACACCGACGCCGCCACTGCGGCCATGGCCAGTGGCGAGGCTTGCACCTTGCCCTGACCGATCAAAGCGGCGGCTCCGCCGGTAGTGCTGTCGTCGGCCGGGACCGAACCGAAGAACGACGAGAAGCCGACGTCGTAGTCGCTGCCAACGCCCAGGGAGGCCGCCGCGTCGGCGAGATCAGATCCCGACAGCCGGCCTCGCTGACCAATGAAGGCGGTGTTGCACGACTCCGCCAGCGCGGTCTGGAGATTGATCCGGCCGAGCTTGCTCCGGGGGTAGTCGCTGTAGTTGGTGAACCTTTTGCCGGTGACGGTGATCGTGGCCGGGCAGGTCACCGGTGAGGTCGGCTTCACGCCCGAGCGGAGCAGGGCCAGCGCGCTGGCCACCTTGAACGTCGACCCGGGAGGGAATCGCCCTACGGAGGCCACCGACAGGTCACCGCTGCCCCGCCCGTTGGCGAGTGCGAGCACCTCACCTGTCGACGGCCGCAGCGCCACCAGGGCCGAGGCTGGTTTGGTCGAGGCCAGGACCCGTTCGGCGAGGTTCTGCAACGGAATGCTCATGGTCAGGGGGAGGTCACGGCCGGGCACCGGCTTGGACTCGAACAACACCGGTGCGGGCGCTGGGCTCGAACTCGGGCTGGCCGGCGGGCTGGCACCGCTGGGGACCGCAGGGGATCCGGCCGTGTTGGCCAGCAGCCGGACCCTCACCCCCGGCGTCCCGCGCAACTGCTCATCGTAGCGACGCTGCAGGCCGAACCGTCCCACCTGGTCGTCGGCCGTCACGCGGCCCTGAGACTCCTCGACGATCTCCTTGGAGGCCGTGCCCACGGTGCCGATGACGGCTCGGGCGAACGTACGGCTGGGCGCCAGCATGGCCTTGTCGGTGAGGGAGACTGCTCCCTCGATGGCAGTGACCGACGTGGCCGAGGGGCGCTCCTTGGCGTCGGCGCGCAGCACAATGGCCTCCACGAATGCTTTGGGCCCGGCCGTCTTCACCTTTGACACGTAGCCCTTGGCCGTGATGCCGACTAGCTTGGCCAGCTTGGCCGCCGCGGTCGCCGCCTGGCCGGCCGGCACCTGCGACTTGTCGATGCCGACCCGCACCACCGGTCGAGAGGTAACGATCGCGTCGCCGGCGGCCCCGAGGATTTCTCCTCGGGCGGCTGGCAGCCGGCGCGAGGACACCCGGTTGGCCCCGTTCAGTCCGGGGGCGATCAGCCCGGCTGACCAGGTCACCTTCCAGGAACCGCCCTCCTCGACCAGGATCGCGGGGACCTCGTAGGTCCACTGCCTGGGCACACCGGCGAAGCTCCAGGAATAGCGCAGCGGCACCTCGGCTCGGTCGCCTTGTCGGTCCACGTCGCCCAACGTCACGGTCGGCCGTGCGTCCATCCCCGCCAGCACCGCCCGGAGCTGGGCCTGCGCCTCGGCGCCGGTGGCTCCGGTGAGACTGACCCGCGAGACGTCCTTCCGGGCGATCCCACTG
Organism: Propionibacteriaceae bacterium; assembly: GCA_035634295.1. Lineage (GTDB taxonomy): Bacteria > Actinomycetota > Actinomycetes > Propionibacteriales > Propionibacteriaceae > Microlunatus. The sequence goes on from DASQDG010000030.1 coordinate 123,188, forward strand.
GCGAGTTGCCCGGCCACCCGTTCCGGCGTGTCCAGGTCAGGCGCGGGCCCGGGTTCCTTACCTTGGCCTGTGCAGCCGACCGACAGGGCAAGCACCAGAGCGACGCTGAGCGCCTGCGGTCTACCGACCCATAGCGGGGCCGAGCACTCCAGACGTCGCACCCGGCCATCGTAAGGTCCAGGCATGGGATTCTATGCGCGCGAACCCCGGCGCTTGGTCGCTCAGGTGTCGGCAGACACTCTCGTTCTGACGTCGGTGGTGCTGTCCTGGCTGCTGAGCCGGCTGACCGAGCGCGCGGTCCTCGCGGTGGCGGCACCGGCCCGCCAGGCCGCTGTTGCAGCCGGCACCGTGTCGGGCCAGTTCCGAAGCGTGTCTGAGGAGACAGCCAAGCTGCCGAGCATCGGCAACCAGCTGAGGCAGCCGTTCGACGCTGCCGCGGGGTCCTTCGATGACCTCGTGGGCGTTGCCGACGACCAGGTCCGGAGTATCGAGCGGTTGGCGGACCTGCTCGGCTGGTTGGCCTTTGTCATTCCAGTCACAGTCATCTTGTTGCTCTGGCTGCCCCGTCGTGTGCGCTTCTATCTGCGCTCTCGCGCCGCCCAGCGCTACCTCGACTCTGAAGCGGCCCTGGACCTGCTGGCGCTCCGCACACTGGTGAGTCAGCCCGTGTCGGTGTTGACGGCGATCAACCCTGATCCCGCAGCCGCCTGGCGGTCGGGGGACGCTACGGTGATCACCAGGCTCGCCGATGTCGAGCTGCGCCGGAGCGGACTGGGGCCGCGGTCGGGGACCGAGGTCCGGCGAGGCCCCGCCCCCGCGTCGTAGATCTAGAGGATGTGGTCGTGAACCGTTCCCAGCTCGAGCTTCCGCTTGGCAGCGGCATCGACCGGAGCATGCACGTGGTCCAGTACGGCCACTACGGCCGGCCCGTGCTGGTGTTCCCCAGTGAGGCCGGCCGGGCATGGGATTTCGAGAACAACGGCATGATCGACGCCATCGCTGACCTGATCGACGCCGGTCGGGTCAAGGTCTACTGCGTCGACTCGCTGGACGCCGACACGTGGTCACACCGCGGAGTTCCGATTGAGGAGCGGGCGCTGCGGCACGAGGTCTACACCCGATGGCTGACGCATACGTTGGTCCCCCACATCCACGCCGACACCTCCCCGTCCTCCCAGATCCTCGCCACTGGTTGCAGTCTGGGCGCCTACCACGCGGTGCACTTCGCCTTCCAGCGGGCCGATCTGGTGCCGCTGGCCATCGGCCTTTCGGGCAACTACGACGTGACCAGCTGGCGATCCTGGGGCGAGCGCGGCGACGCCACCTATTTCGCCAACCCCACCGACTACGTGCCCAACCTGCATGGCGACCACCTCGAGTGGTTGCGTAGCCAGCTGTCCATCCTGCTCGTGGTCGGCCAGGGGGCGTGGGAGACCCATCCCACCGGCTCGCTGCCCTCGACCGTCACCTTCGCGGGGCTGGTGCAGGAAAAGGGCATCCGTTGCGAGTTGGACCTCTGGGGCTACGACGTAAGCCACGACTGGGAGTGGTGGCAGCGCCAGCTGGCCCACCACCTGCCCCGATTCTGCTAACCGAGCACGCGCAACCTGCGACGAGAGGAACGTCATGCCCGAGACTCACCTGGTCGGTCTGCTGTTAGGCGCCGAGGAGGACTGGCCTCGGGCCTTCGAGGAGATCGTTCGGCGGGTGGGGATCTTCGAGCACGCCGGCAGCAAACATCTGATCGACACCGAGCGCGTGCACATCGCGCCGTTCAACCTGCGTGACCGAGCCCGCCACGACCTGGTGATCGATCGGCTGGCCTACTGGTATTACCATCCGCGGGAGTGGCTGAAGAAGGTCGCCCTGATGGATGACGTCTATCTGCTCAACTCGCCGTTCACCTTTCAGTCGATGGAGAAGCACTCCGCCTACTGCGCCCTCATCCGCCTCGGAATGAATGTGCCGGACACCGTCCTGGTCCCCTACAAGCACCCGGTGGACAACGTTCGCTGGAGTTACACCGCGGCGAAGTACAACGACCCCTTTGACCTTCAAGGCATTGCGGCCGAGATGGGTTACCCGTTGTTCATGAAGCCGTTCGACGGCGGCGGCTGGCGCGGTGTATCGAAGGTCAAGAACGAGGCCGACCTGATGAGCGTTTACGACGACTCCGGCGAGATGCTGATGCATCTGCAGAAGTCCGTCGAGCCGTACGACGTCTTCGCCCGTGCCCTGACCATCGGTCCGGAGACGAAGGTGATGCACTTCCGACCCGATGAGCCGATGCACGACCGCTACGTCGTCGACCACGACTTCCTGTCGCCCGGCACCGGGCTGGAGGCCGTCACCATCGCCCAAACGGTGAACGCCCTGTTCCGCTGGGAGTTCAACTCCTGCGAGATGCTCGTCCAGGGCGACCGTGTGCTGCCCATTGACTACGCCAACGCCTGCCCCGACGTCGCGGTCACCTCTTTGCACTACTACTTCCCGTGGGCTATGAAGGCGCTGGTTAAGTGGACGGCCTTTTGCGCCGCCACCCACCGGCGGGCCCGGCTGCACGTCGACCCCGACGACTGGTTCGCGATCGGCGACGACCCTGACCTCAGCTATGCCGACAAGCTGGCCGGCTACCAGAGGCTCGCAGACCGGCACTTCGACACCGAGCGTTACACCGAGTTCTGCGCCACGGCCTTGCCCGACATTGACGAACAGGTGCACGACTGGGTGTCGTCGGCCCACTTCGACCAACTGCTGCTGGACACGGTCCGCACCACCTACCCAGCTCACGAGCAGGACCGATTCCTGGCCCACTTCCGCGGACTGTTGGACCTCTGGATCGCCGACGAGGCGCGGCTGCTCAGCTCCTAGATCACCCGCGCTGCGCGACCACGAAGACGCGTCGGAAGGGCAGCACCGTGCCGTGGAGCTGGGCCGGGTATGCCTGGCGGAGCAGCGCCTTGTATTCGTCCTCGAACTCCGCGCGCCTACCCTCGGGCAGCGACTGCAGCACCGGCCTGGCGCCGGTCCCGGAGATCCAGCGGAATACCGGGTCACCGCCGCTCAGCACGTGCAGGTACGTCGTCTCCCACGCCTCGACCCGGCAGCCCAGAGCCGCCAGGTCGCCCAGATAGCTGGCGGCGTCGAAGGCCATCGGGTAGGCGACGCTGCGGGTGTGGTCAGCAAACCGGGCGTCGGCGGCCAGCTCACGCAGCAGGCGGTGACTGGGCTGATCGAAGTTGCCTGGCACCGAGAAAGCCAGCCAGCCGGCCGGCGCCAAGGCCCCGACCATGCGCGGAAGCAGCTGGCGGTGACCCGGTACCCACTGGAACGTGGCGTTGCTGACCAGCACGTCAACCTGCTCGGACGGCCTCCATTGGGCGATGTCAGCGACGGCGTAGGTCACCTGCGCGGTGCGCAGTCGCTGGGCACGCTGGATCATCTCGACCGACGAGTCGAGCCCGTGCACCCGCGCCTGCGGCCAACGCTCGGCCAAGGTTGCCGTCAGGTGCCCCGGTCCGCACCCGAGATCAACCACCAGCCCCGGTCGATCGGCGAGCACACGGAGCGTCAGGTCGAAGAAGGGTCTGCCACGCTCGTCGGCGAACTGAAGATATGCCTCGGGGTCCCACGTCGCCATTCATGCGCCTCTCGCCTCACTCGACGTCAAGCTACCGCGGATCTGTGTCCGTAACCGGTAGGTTGAGCCCATGACTGTGCGTGAGCTGCTGCCGGCTGCAGGGCCGACGCCGTATGCGCCAGTGAACACGGGGGGCCGTCCTGTGCGCAGAGGTGCAGCGGCCCGCGTCCCAGCCGCGCTCGCTGACCAGGCCGCGCTTCGGCAGCGGCATTGTCCTCGGTCGGGCAATTTCACCAAGGCGTCGTTTCAGTTCACTGGTGAGGCTGGTGAACCTTCACCCGCGCCGCATCCAGGAGGTGCGCGCCCGGTTGACAGCTGGCCTGCTGTAGGGACAAACCCCAATACTTTGGCACTGTTATTGATGCTGATTGCCACCCGAATCGCCAAACGAACACCAAGGACCCCACGGTCTGCAGAAAAGTTTGGCTTACCGGTATTGTCACCAGCAAGCCACTAGAAGAGGTGATGGCATCATGAGCACAGCCCGGGGGGTTTCCGAGCAGGAAATTCATAGACCTTCCTTGTCGATTCTGATCAGGATTCGCGGGGCGGTACCCAATTTGCGACCGGCTGAGCAACGGGTGGCTCAAGCCGTGCTCACCGATCCAGCCAGGGTGTCGGAGAGTTCGATCACCTCGGTAGCGCGACAGTGTCAGACGTCGGAGACGACTGTTCTGAGGTTTTGCCGCGCGATCGGCCTCGCTGGCTACCCCGAGCTGAGGATTGCCTTGGCGAGGGCGGCTCAGTGGGAGGAAAGTGGCCATGTCGGCGCACCAGTGACCGGTGAGATCAACGCCGAGGACTCCTTGGAGGACGTGGTATCCAAGATCACCTACGCCGACTCGCGGGCCGTTGAGGACACCGCGGCTGCACTCGATGTAGCGGTGCTGCGCGAGGCGGTCGAGGTCATCGCCGGGGCACGGCGGGTTGACATCTACGGGGTTGCCGCGAGCGCACTGGTCGGCGAGGACCTGCATCACAAGCTGCACCGGATCGGACGCGTGTCATACATGTGGACCGACCCGCACCTCGCCCTCACGTCGGCCGCCGTGCTGGAGAAGGGCGACGTCGCGATGGGCATCTCCCACACCGGGACCACGAACGACACCATCGACGTCTTGCGGCTGGCCCGCAAGCAAGGAGCCACCACGGTAGCGATCACCAACTTCGCCGGGTCGCCGATCACCGAGGAGGCGGACCTCACCCTGTTGACGGCCGCCCGCGAGACCACCTTTCGGTCCGGAGCCATGTCCAGCCGAATCGCTCAGCTGGTCGTGGTCGACTGCCTGTTCGCCGGCGTCGCCCAACGCTCCTATGACGATGCTCTGCAGGCGCTGGACACCACTTTCGCCGCCGTACGGTCGCGGCACAGCCGTCGGGGCAAGCGCTGACACGTGTGAATCCCCGGACTGCGCTCATCCAGGCGTCTGCCCAAGGAGTAAGTGCTGGCTGAGCCAGACGACAGCACCGGCACCGCCGCTTGCCTCGTGCGTCCCGCTTGGTTCGTAGACCTAGCCGCGCCCGACGGGCATGGACTCACGCCAGGTCGGCACCCAAGGCTTCGACGCAAGGCGCAGGCCGGCTTCGGCAGGGGTCCGGTTGGCCTTGAGGTTGTTGCACCGGGTGCAGGCCGCCACCGTGTTGAGCCAGGTGTTCTTGCCGCCCCGGGACTGCGGCATCAGGTGGTCGACGGTGTCGGCCACTCCCGTGCAGTAGGCGCAAATGTGCCGGTCACGACGCAGCACCCCGCGCTTGGACCAGGCGGGCGTACGGGCGTAGATGAAGGTGGTCTTGACGTAACGGATCAGCCGCAGCACCAGCGGCCACGGGTATGGGCCGATCTGGTGACCGTCGCGGGCCTCGGCCACCGTCGCCACCTCGCGCACCAGCATCTTGATGGCGTGTTGCACCGACACCGTGTGTAGCGCGGTGTTGTCGGTGTTCAACACGATGACTCCGGTCATGCCCGCACCTCTCTGCGTCGCCGTTCGCAGAAGTATCCCCCGATGGAGTCGCCAAGGCACCTGCTTTGCTTCGACGCGAACCATCGTAGTTCCCAACAGCAGCTCTGCCAGACTGACTGTCGTGTTGCCCACCCGTCGCTTCCCGGTCTCCTGCGCCGTGACCGAACGACACCCGTCATGGCTGAGCGGCTGACCCTCGACGACATCGGCTGCTGGGTGATCAAGTCGCAGACGCCGGTCGTTGAGCTGAGCGCTGGCTGGGACCTCGGGGCCACCCGGGAGCTGACCCGGTGCCTGCGCCGTTCCTACCGGGTGCACCTGATGCACCCGGGCCAACCGTGCCTGCTGTGGGTCAGCGGCCTGCAGCAGCCGGGGGTGCAAGCCCTTGGGGAGCTCACCAGCGTGGCGCGACCGGTCGACGACCCCGAAGCGACCCGGCCTCAGATCTCGGTCGACGTCGCCCTCCGACGGCTGCGCCGGCCCATCCCCAGATCCGCACTACTGGCTGACCACGTCCTGGCCGCGGCCGAGGTGCTGCGCATGCCGGCGGGCAGCAACCCGTCCTTTTTGTCGCCGTCACTGTGGGCGGCTCTGCAGGACTTCCTTGATGCCGAGGAGGCCGGCTGATGCCAGCTGAGAGGGGCGGCGTTACTGCTGGGTGGCCGGACGGGTGCGCGGCGACTCCGTCAGCTCCGCAACGGTCTGACTGTCGGCGCCGAGTCGTCGCAGGGACGTCGCCAGTTTGCTGGTGGCGGCGGCGGAGCGGACGACCGGCTTCGTCAGGATGGACCTGCGAGCCTGCTCGATGTTATCGGGGGCCATGGCCCCTCCTCTCGGTTCGTCGCTGATTCTGAGTGTACCGGTCATACGCCTTGTCGCAGCAGTCCTTGAGTCGCGGAGTTGAGCAGCGCCAGAACCTCATCGGTGTTCAGGTCGCCGAAGCGGCCGTCGGGGCCGTCGAGGACGATGCAGCCGCGGACCCGGGCTTGCGGGGTGCTGTCGTCGATGATCGGCGAGGCGATGACCACGGCGTACTTGTCGCGTGTATCGAGGTATTCGGAATAGCTGAGGTTCAGGCTGACGTCGGCTGGCAGCGCGTCCCACTCGTCTTCGGTGGGTTGACCCAGGTCCTTGTACATCTGGGCCAGGTCGTAGGCCGCGACGGCGCGGGTCTCGATGCAACGCCCGATGACACCCTTGCCTGGAGTGAAGGTGATGGCGGAGCTGACCGGGCGGTGTGACGCGCGGACCCGGTGCAGGCGTCGCAGCCGCTGTTTCCACGGCCACCACCAGCGTCGAGAGGTGCGATAGATGGCGATGCCCAGGTCGCGGTAGTCCAAACCGGGCCCGACCTGGTCCACGATCGCCCACAGAGTTGCGTCGAGCTGGAACTCGACCAAGTCGAGGCGGCTCCCTAGTCGCTGCTGGCGCCACTCGCTCCAGGCCGCCCCGATGGTCGACAAGGCGGCGAGGGCTGTGGTGGTGACGACGCAGGCCACCAGCATCTCGTTGTCGACGACGATGACCTTCGCGCCATGCAGCGCGAGCACAGCGGCGGCGACCGCGACGAGGACGGCAGCAAGCGTCTTGGCCACTGCCCTAGTCATCGACTGCCTTCTCGGCGGCGGCTGCGGGTTCGCTGGGGCACACCCACAACGTACGGCGTGGCTCTGACACTGCCAGCCGGCACGAGCCAGCCCAGCCCCACGCGATGACTCCTGCGGCGTTTGCGCGCGAGCTGTCGGCTCTAGGAATGCGGCTGATCACAGCCTTGTGTCCGAGGGGGGACTTGAACCCCCATTCCCCGTAAAGGGAACTAGCACCTCAAGCTAGCGCGTCTACCTATTCCGCCACCCGGACTCCATCCGGAGGACCGGACGGCGCAGAAACTATAGCAGCGGGGATAGCAAACTCCGCCCGACGGCTGGGTTAACTATGCTGTCCGTCGATGAACACCCGAAGCGTCGAGTATGAGATCGAGCGCGTGCGTCTAGGGCGGCACGTCTCCCGCGGTGCGGTCCGGCAGCTACTGGCCGACCATGCGGAGTACGGCGGCTGGGAGCTGACCCGGCTCCGCCGCTACCGAGACGGCACCCGCGACGTCTGGATCCGCCGCAAGATCATCCGGGTGCACGCAAGAGGCCCCGGCCCCGCGCTCTCCTAGCAGGGCCCGCGCTCAGCTCGGCCGGCCGGCGTGCGGCCCGCCGGAGACGTCGTCCAACGCCGAGATTATCTCCGGCGGCAGCGAGGTGTCCTCCACCGCCAGCGCTGGTGCCAGCTGGGCCGCGGTACGCGCGCCCAGCAAGGGAGCCGTTACCCCGGGGGCGTCGCGGACCCAGAGCAGCGCGACCTGTAGCGGGCTCAGATCGAGCCCCTCAGCCGCCCGCGCCACCGCTTCCACCACCCCGCGCGAGCGAGGTTCCAGGTAGGGCTGGACGAACCACGAGAAGTGGTCGGTGGCCGCTCGGGAGCCCCGCGGCGTGCCGCCGCGGTACTGCCCGGTGAGCACCCCGCGACCCAACGGCGACCACGGGAAGAAACCCATCCCGAACGCCCGGACTGCCGGCAGCACCTCGACCTCGGCTCGGCGGGCCAGCAGGGAGTACTCCACTTGAGCGCTGCATAGGGCGCTGCGCCCGGGCACGGCTCGCTGCCAGGTGGCGGCTTGGGCCGTCTGCCAGCCAACGAAGTTCGAGACGCCGGCATAGCGCACCAGCCCTGAGCTGACCGCATGGTCCACGGCGCTCAGGGACTCCTCTAGCGGCGCCGCACCCCAGGCGTGCAGCTGCCAGATGTCGACGTAGTCGGTGTCCAGCCGACGCAGCGACCCTTGGAGGTCTCGCAGCAGGGCCCGGCGTGAGGTGTCCACGATCCGCCGGCCGTCGCGGATCACGAACCCCGCCTTGGTGGCGATCACCACGTCGTCGCGGCGTCCCTGCGCCGCCAACAGCCGCCCGAGCAGCCGCTCAGCGTCACCGGCCCCATAGGCCGCGGCCGTGTCGACCAGAGTGCCGCCGGCTTCGAGGTAGGCCTCCAGCAAGGCCTCGGCCTGGTCCGGGGGCGTGTCGCGCCCCCAGGTCAGCGTGCCCAACCCCAGCCGGGACACCCGCAGGCCACTGGCGCCGACCTGCCGCGTCTCCATGCAGGAGACCCTAACGCCGCCTCCCGGGCACTACCGTGGCTGCATGCGTCTGGGCCTCAACGTCGGCTATCTGCAGAGCCCAGCCGACCCCGCCGATCAGCTGGCGCTGACCCGGCACGCGGAGAACCTGGGCTTCGACGCGGTCTGGGCGGCGGAGGCATACGGCTCGGACACGCCGACGGTGCTCGCCTGGCTGGCCGCTCAGACCAGCCGCATCGCGGTCGGCTCGGCGGTGATGCAGATACCCGCGCGGACACCGGCCATGACCGCGATGACCGCGGCCAGCCTGGACCTGCTGTCCGGTGGCCGGTTTCGTCTCGGCCTGGGGGTCTCCGGCCCGCAGGTCTCCGAAGGCTGGCACGGCGTACGGTTCGACCACCCGTTGGCCCGCACTCGGGAGTTCTTGTCCATCGTCAGGCAGGCGCTGGCCCGGCAGACGGTGACCTTTGCCGGTGAGCACTACACGCTGCCGCTTCCTGACGGGCCGGGGAAGCCGCTGAAGCTGATGCTGGCGCCGGGCCGCGAGCACATCCCGGTCTATCTGGCCGCCGTCGGTCCGAAGAACCTCGAGCTCGCCGGTGAGCTGGCCGACGGCTGGCTGGCGGTGTTCTACGCCCCCAAGTTCGCTGCCGAGCAGCTGGCCCAGGTGGCCGCGGGGCGCTCCCGGGTCGGTTGCACCTTGGCGGGCTTCGACGTGATGGCCAGCTTCCCGCTGGTGGTCGGGAAGGACCCGCAGCGGTGCGCAGACCCGGTGCGCAGCTATGCGGCGCTCTACCTGGGCGGCATGGGCAGCCGGGACCAGAACTTCTACAACTCCCTGGCCGTACGGATGGGCTACGCCGACGCCGCCGCTCGGGTGCAGGAACTGTTCCTCAGCCGCCAGCACCGCGACGCGATGGCTGCGGTGCCGTACGAGTTCATCGACTCCACCTCCCTGCTGGGCAGTCGGGAGCGGATCGCGGAGTCGCTTCAGGTGCTGGCGACCAGCGGCGTGACCACGGCCGCAGTGGTGCCCTACGGGGAGACGCTGCAGGAGAAGCTGGCAGGTTTGACCGTGGCCGCGGAGGCGTTGGAGATGGCTGGCGTGGCATGACCATCCACTCCGGGCACCCCTTCCTGCCGGGAGACGGCGAACGGGACCCGCTGCGCCGACTGCGGGGGCGGATGGCCGCCCCGGTCACGGTGTGGACGTCGCAGCTGGACGGCCGACCGGTCGGCTGGACCGTGTCGTCATTGTTGCTGGCCGACGGGCGACCGAGTGAGCTGGTCGGCCTGCTGGATGCCGACTCCGACCTGGCAGACGTCGTGCTGCGGACCCGTACGGTGGCGGTCAGCGTCCTCTCCGGCAGCCACCGAAGGTTGGCCGACGCCTTCGCCGGCCTCCTCCCGGCGCCCGGTGGCGCCTTCCGGCTCGGCAGCTGGCGAGACACCGAATGGGGGCCGGTGCTCGGGGACGCCGCCGGCTGGCTGGGGGCGCGGTTGGCCCCCGGTGAGCCCGTTCAGGCCGGTTGGGCGGTGCTAGTCCGAGCCACCATCGAGCACGTGCAGCTGGGTGAAACCGGAGACGTGCTGGCTCATCTCCGGGGACGCTACCGCACGCTGGAACTCTGATCGGGGTCGCTCACGGAACTTGTGAGGTCATGGCGCAGCCGCCGCACCCTTGCCGTCACGCCACCGATGTCCAGCTCGGTCTCGGCTTCGTCGTCGACCCAGCCCTGGCGTCTATAGAACTCCCGGGTGCGACGGTTGCCCGCCAGCACCGTGAGTTCCGCCCGTCGATATCCCAGTCTTGCCATTGCGACCAGCCCGGCCTGATGGAGGCGATAGCCGATGCCGCGCCCCCAGAACTCGGCCAACAGGTAGATCGCCTTCAGCTCGGCCACTTCGAACTCATTCGGAGCCGGATCCTCGCGCGCCGGACCGACCAGAGTAAACCCCACGACCTCGCCGCCGACCTCGGCCACGAACACCTCCGAGCGCTGCAGGGGTCGCGACAGCCAGCCCAGCCAGCTCTGGCTGGACACCACCCGTCGGGCCAGAAAGTCGGCCGGCAACAGGTCGGCATAACCCTGCTGCCAGCCTAGAGTGTGCACGCGCGCGAGCCCGCTGGCGTCGCCAGGCTCGGCCCTGCGGATGATGGCGTCCACCCCGGGTCGCTCCACCTCGTTCACTGCCCACCGACGGTGTCGTCGGGCTCCATTAGCCTCGTCTGCATGACCACCGTATTGCTCGTCCGGCACGGCCGCACCTCAGCCAACGCCACTGGCGTCCTGGCGGGGCGGACCCCGGGGGTCGAGTTGGATGAGGTCGGCCAGGGCCAGGCCGAGGAGGCGGGCCGCCGCATTGGCCCGCTGCCGCTGCGGGCGCTGGTCTCCTCGCCGCTGGAGCGCTGTCGCCAGACCGCGGCGGCGCTGGCGGCCGCTCGTGCTGACGGTCTGGAGGTGTCCGTGGAGGACGGGCTGGTCGAGTGCGGCTACGGCGACTGGACCGGGCGGGCGCTCAAGGACCTCAGCAAGGACAAGCTGTGGACCCAGGTGCAGCAGCAGCCATCGGCCGTCCGCTTTCCGGGCGGCGAGTCGATGACCGAGATGTCGTCCCGCGCGATCGGCAGCATCCGCTCCTGGGACCAGCGCTTGGGCGCCGAGCACGGTGAGCAAGCGATCTGGGTGGCGGTTTCGCACGGCGACGTCATCAAGGCCATCCTGGCCGACGCGCTCGGCATGCACTTGGACAGCTTCCAGCGCATTCTGGTGGACCCCGCGTCGGTTTCGATCGTCCGTTACACCTCCGTCCGGCCGTACGTCATCAAGGTCAACTCCACGTCCTCCGATCTGGCCTCACTGCTCCCACCTCCGGGCAGGAAGCAGCGCTCTCGGCGCAAGCCACCCGAGGCGCCGGTGGGCGGGGGGCTGGGTGCTGCGGAAGCGGTGGATTGAGTGTCAGGCATAGGCTGGACCCATGGCGATTCTGGTTCACCGCTATGACGCGCCCGATCGGTTCGTCGCCGGCACCGTCGGTCAGCCGGGCGAACGAACCTTCTTTCTGCAGGCGCGTGAGGGCAACCGGATCACCAGCGTGGCGTGTGAGAAGCAGCAGGTGTCCGTGCTCGCCGAACACCTCGATCGAGTGCTCGACGAGGTCCAGCGGCGCAGCAGCGGTCAGGTGGACGTGCCGCCCGCTGCGACCACCGCCTCGGACACCCAGCCGCTGGACGCCCCGATCGCCGAGGAGTTCCGGGTCGGCACCATGACCATCGCCTGGGACCCGACCATCGAGCGCATCGTGATCGAGCTGTTCTCCAACGTGGAGACCGACGAGCCGGTCGAGGGGGAGGGGGCAGAGCCGGGCATCGTGGCCGAGGATGAGATCGAGGCCGACGAGGTTTTCGTGGTCAAGATCAGGGCTGTCGAGGCGCGCCAGTTCGTGGCTCGAGCCCAAGCGCTGATCTCGGCCGGCCGCCCGGCGTGCCCGTTCTGCCTGCAGCCGTTGGACCCGTCGGGTCACATCTGCCCCCGTGCCAACGGCTATCGGCGCCCGCTCTTTTGACCTCGGACGGCCGAGCCTGCGGTCATCCCGCGCTCAGCACCCAGCTCCGCGATGGCGAGCTGGAGGTGGTGGGGCGGCTGATGCAAGCCTCCAACGCGACTTTCCTCAGCCTGCTCAAGACCTCGGCCGGCGAGGTCCACTGCGTCTACAAGCCCATCCGGGGTGAGCGTCCGCTCTGGGATTTCCCGACGTCCACCCTGGGGCTGCGCGAAGTCGCCGCCTACGAGGTGTCGCGCATCGGGGGCTTCGATCTGGTCCCGGTCACCGCGCTGGTCGAGGGCCCTGTCGGCTCCGGCTCCCTGCAGGTGTGGGTGGACACCACCGATCGCGACAACGAGCGACTGGTGGACCTGATCCCGACTCGGGAGCTGCCCAAGCCCGGTTGGTTCGACGTGGTCGACGGCCTGGACCCGCACGAGAGCTCCGTCTCGGTGGTGCACGCCGACCACCCGGACCTGCGGCTGCTGGCCGTGTTCGACGTCTTGATCAACAACGCCGACCGCAAGGGCGGACACATCCTGTTCAGCGACGGGCGGGTCTTCGGGGTCGACCACGGCATCAGCTTCCATACCGACAACAAGCTCCGCACGCTGCTGTGGGGCTGGGCCGGAGCCGAGCTCACCGAACGGGAGCTGGCCGCGGTGGACCGAGCACGGACGGAGGCCCCCGACCAGCTGACCTCACTGCTCAGCGACATCGAGATAGCGGCTTTGGTCGACCGAGCCGAAGGGCTGTTGCGTCGTCGGCGATTACCCAAGCCTCGGGGGCGGGGACCGGCGATCCCGTGGCCGCCGTTTTGAGCCGTACGCAGTCGCGGGCTGCGGTCAATGGCTCCGGCTAAGGTGACGCCATGCAGTCCTGGAACTCCCCGCCGGTGCCTCGACTGCCTGCAACCCAGTCGAATCCACGCATACGGCTCCTCGACTCCGCGCGCGGGACTGTGGTGGACGCTGGGCCGTCCACCGGGACAGCCAAGATGTACGTCTGCGGCATCACCCCCTATGACGCCACCCACATGGGCCACGCCAACACCTATGTCTCGTTCGACCTGCTGAACCGGAGCTGGCGTGACGCTGGGCTCGAGGTGCACTACGTGCAGAACGTCACCGACGTCGATGACCCACTGCTGGAGCGCGCACTCGCCACGGGGGTGGAGTGGAGTGAGCTGGCTTCATGGCAGATCGAGCTGTTCCGCAAGGACATGACGGCGCTTCGGGTGCTCCCGCCGGCCGCGTACGTGGGCGCTGTGGAGTCGGTCCCGGAAATCGTCGAGCTGATCGGGCACCTGCAGCGCAGCGGCGCGGTCTACGTCCTGGACGACGAGTTCGCCGACCTCTACTTCGACCAGGACGGCGATCCCGAGTTCGGCTCGCTGTCGCACCTGAGTGAGGCCGAGGCTGTGCCGGTCTTCGCCGAACGCGGGGGAGACCCGGAGCGCTCCGGCAAGCACTCGCCGCTGGACTCCCTGGTCTGGCGCCAACAGCGCGAGGGCGAGCCCGGGTGGGACTCCCCGTTCGGGCGCGGGCGCCCTGGCTGGCACATCGAGTGCACGGCGATCGCCCTCGATGTGCTGGGGCCCAACTTCCACGTCCAAGGTGGCGGCAGCGACCTGGTTTTCCCGCACCACGAGATGTGCGCCTCAGCAGGCCGGGTGGCCACCGGGCAGCCGTTCGCTCAGGTCTTCGCCCACAGCGGCATGGTGGGGCTTGACGGGGAGAAGATGTCCAAGTCGCGGGGCAACCTGGTGCTGGTCTCCCGGCTGCGGGCCGAGGGCGTCGACCCGATGGCGATCCGGCTCGCGCTGCTGGCGCAGCACTACCGCAGCGACTGGAGCTGGACCGACGAGCTGTTGCGCTCCGCCGCCGAGCGGTTGGTCCGCTGGCGTGAGGCCGTACGGCTGGAAGCGGGGGTGGACGGTCATCGTGTGCTCGACCAGGTGCGCTCCGCTCTGGCCAATGACTTGGACGCGCCCGCCGCTCTGGCCGCCGTGGACGCTTGGGTGGCTGCTTCGCTGGCCGGCCGGGGGAGCGACACCGCCGCTCCCGCCCTGGTGGCCGCGTGTTGTGACGCCTTGCTGGGAGTCCGAGTGGATCTCGGTCCCCGACCCTGACGCGGCGCAGCCACTTCGACTGCCGTCAGCTTCTTCGACCCTCCTGCAGGACGGTCTAGGCGGGAGGACGACGGTCGAAGAGTGAATTGCGGCCAGGCCGGGTGCGGTGGCACTCTAGATGCGACGAGTGTCAAAGCTCGCGCGTGTTCCGGGGTCGGTGCAATTCCGAGCCGGCGGTGAAAGTCCGCGACCCGATGGCAGCCAGCGATCGGTTGATGTGGTGAAACTCCACGACCGACGGTGAGAGTCCGGATGGGAGGAACACAGGAGTGTGTCCAGGCGCGCCGAGGGCGCGTCTGGCCTACGTTCCCCTCACCCCGGTGTACGCCGAGCCGGAATAGTGGAGGACGGACATGGACTTTTCCGATCTGCTGGTGCGGGCGTTGAACGCTCACCTGGACATCGGGCCCGGTATCTTGTGGCGCGAGATCGTTGGTAACGGTTTCGGCCTGGCGAGCGCGGTGCTGGGGATGCGGCGTCGGGTCGCCGCCTGGCCGATCGGCATCGTGGGCAACCTGCTGCTCTTCACCGTGTTCCTGGGCGGGGTGTTCAACACGCCGCAGGACCTCGACCTGTGGGGTCAGGCCGGACGGCAGATCTTCTTCCTCGCGGTCAGCGTCTACGGCTGGTACCGGTGGTACCAGTTCCGCAAGACCTCCGCCGTCGGCGCGGTGGGCGTCAAGCCCGGTTGGGCCGGCAGGTCGGGGCGCATCCAGCTGGCTGTGGCGGGCGTCGTCCTCTGGGTGTCGTTCTACTTCATCTTGGCTCAGCTGGACTCCTACGGCCCGGCTCCGGATGCCTGGATCCTGACCGGGTCCATCCTGGCCACGTACGGCATGGCTCGCGGCTGGGTGGAGTTCTGGCTGATCTGGATCGCCGTCGACCTGGTCGGAGTGCCGCTGCTCTTCGCGGCCGGCTACTATCCGTCGGCCATCGTCTACATCGTCTACGGCGCCTTCTGTGTGGTGGGCTTCGTGTCCTGGTATCGCATCGAGAAACGGGAGCGCAGCGATTCCGCGGCGGCGGCCGGCGAGCAGGACGTGCTGGTCAAGCCGCTTGGGTAGCATGCCCCGGTGACCAAGTCGTTCGACGCCCTCTTCGCCGAGCTGCAGCACAAGGCGGCTGCGCGCGAGGCCGGCTCGTCGACGGTAGCCCGGCTGGACGCCGGCGTGCACGAGATTGGCAAGAAGCTCGTGGAGGAGGCCGCTGAGGTGTGGATGGCGGCCGAATACCAGAGCGCCGAGGAGGCCGCGGAGGAGATCAGCCAGCTGCTCTACCACCTGCAGGTGATGATGCTGGCACTCGACCTCGACCTTGACGACGTCTACGCCCACCTGTGAACCGGAGCGCTCGACCGGCCGCCACAGTCGCCTCGACGGGCTCAATACCATGGGGCAAGTGAACTCGACCCGAAGCCTGCTCAAGGTTGCCGTGCCCAACAAGGGCTCGTTGGCCGACGCGGCCGCGCAGATGCTGCGAGAGGCTGGCTACGCCCAGCGCAGCGACGGCAAGGAGTTGGTGCTGCTGGACGAGGCCAACGGAGTGGAGTTCTTCTACCTCCGCCCGCGCGATATCGCGGTCTATGTGGGCGAAGGCACTTTGGATGTCGGCATCACCGGTCGCGACATGCTGTTGGACTCCCAGGCGTCGGCCACCGAGCTGCTGCCGTTGGGATTCGGCCGCAGTCGGTTTCGCTTCGCTGCCCCCGCAGGCAAGGTTCTGGACGTGCCCGAGTTGCAGGGTCTGCGGTTGGCCACGTCCTACCCCGGACTGGTGGCGGCCCACCTCGCCGAGCGGGGCGTGACGGCACGGCTGATCCGCCTCGACGGTGCCGTCGAGACCGCCATTCGGCTCGGCGTTGCCGACGTGATCGCCGACGTGGTGGAGACCGGCACCACGCTGCGCCAGGCGGGTCTCGAACTCTTCGGCGAGCCGATCCTGGAGTCTGAGGCGATCCTGATCTCGCGCACCGGCGCCGCCAGCACACCCGGGCTCGACCAGCTGCAGCGACGGCTCAACGGGGTGCTGGTGGCCAGAAACTACGTGATGATGGACTACGACGTGGCCGACACAGGTGTGCAGCGGGCCTGCGCGATCACTCCGGGACTGGAGTCGCCGACGGTGTCGCCGCTGGCCAGAGAAGGCTGGCACGCCGTACGCGCGATGGTGCCGAGGCTGGAGGCACAGCAGATCATGGACGACCTCTGGGACCTGGGCGCTCGGGCCATCTTGGTCACCGACATCGCCGCCTGCCGGATCTGATGCCCGACACCGACGACGCCCGTCCCCAACAAGCAGAGCTGGTCTGTCGGCCCCGCCGGCTACGGGTGCTGGCCGCGGCCATGTCACTTGTCTTGTGCGTGTTGGTGCTGATCGGCTGGTTTGCCCTTCCGTTGAGTCTTCGGGAGACGTTCACGCCGTCCCAGCTGCTGACACTGCTGGGGCTGCTCGCCTTTCTGGTGCTCGGCATGCTTACCCTGGCCTCGAGCAGTGTCCGGGCCGACGACGCCGGGCTGCGGGTGCGCAACGGCCTCCGCCGCCATGTCATCCCCTGGGCTCGGGTGCACAAGATCCTGCTGCGCCCGGGAGACCCTTGGGCGACCGTGCTGCTCAGGCCCTCTGACGGCAGCGCCTTCGAGGTCGACCTGGACGCCGAGAAGCGGTCGCTGATGGGAGTGCAGGCCAACGACGGAGAGCTGGCTGCCCAGGCGGTGCAGGCGCTTCGCCAGAGACGTCCGGGCTAGCCCTCGACGGCCACAGTGGCCAGCAGCGCGTCGACGTCGGTGTCGTGAGGGATGCTTGCCGACGCTCCGCGGGCCGTCACCGCCAGTGCGCCGGCGGCGACCGCACGGGAGATGGCGTCCGGTAGCGAGCGGCCGAGGGCCAGGGAAGCGCCCAAGTAACCCGCGAACGCGTCACCCGCTGCTGTGGTGTCTACTGCGTCGACCCTGATCGGCGCGAACTCCTGGACATCCTCGGCCGAGACCAGAACGGCCCCGCTGCCTCCCAGGGTGATCAGGGAGTGGCGTGCACCGTGGCTGGTGAAGAACCGACCGGCGGCCACTGCGGAGGCGACGTCGACCACATCGATGCCGGTCAGCGCGCTGGCCTCGGTCTCGTTGGGTGTGACCAGGTCGACCAGCGGCCAGACGGACGGCTCCAGCACGGCTGCCGGAGCCGGGTCCAAGATGACGGTCACGCCGGCCAGGTGGCCCTGCTCGATGGCGTACCGGGTCATCGGCCAAGGGACCTCAAGCTGGGTCAGCAGCACTGAGCAGTCGGCTCGGGCGCCCAAGGCGACGTCGATCTGGTCCTCGGCCAGCTGAGTGTTGGCCAGCGGCACGACGATGATGTCGTTCTCCCCGGAGGAGTCCACCCGGATGTGCGCCACGCCGGTAGCGCCCGGCACGCTGACCACGTGACGCAGGTCCACACCGGCGGTGCGCAAAGCGTCGGTGGCCAGCGTCGCGAACACGTCATCCCCGACGCAGCCGACCATGACAGCACGGGCACCGGCCCGGGCCACAGCGGTGGCCTGATTGGCTCCCTTGCCGCCCAGCACCAGGGTGAAGTCGTCACCGAGGATGGTCTCGCCCCGGGCCGGCAGCCGACTGGCGTACGCAGTCAGGTCCATGGAGATGCTTCCCACCACCACCACGCCCGGCGTGCTCAACGCTGCGGGCGTGCTCGACACGTCGGTCTGCTCCGGGGCCATGGCTTCAGTCGATCCCGCGCGACTTCAACAGCGCCTCGATCTCGGCCAGATCGTCGTCCGCCGGCGCCGGCTGCCGGGCAGCGGCTTTGCCTGGAGCCGTGCCCGAGCCCGAGCCTGCGGTCGTGGTGGCGGCTCCGGCGGTGACCCCGGACGGTGAAGGCGAGGAGCTGCCCGTCACCGCCCGCTTCTTGGCTTTCCGGGGGCTCCGCCGCGCGACGATTCCGCCGACCACCCACAGCACCAGGCACACCCCCAGCAGCGAAAGACCCAGCCAGACGGTCTGGGACATGGTCAGCGCCCTTGCCCAGTTGCCGACGGCGGTGACGCCGTTCCACAGCAACCCGAGCAGGCCGCTGAGGTAGAGGCCGGCCGGGGCGAGCGTCAGTCCGATGCCCTGCAGAACGCGGCCCCTATTGCCCCGGCGCCAGGCGACGGCGGTCACCAGGATCCCCAGCAGGGTGAGCGCCAGACACAGGAGCAGCAACAGGTCGGGTTGAGGCATACAGCCACAGTGCCACAGCGCCATTTGCACGACGATGGGGGAGAGCACCCACAGATCCCTCACCGTCGGCTGGTCGCGGCTACGGTGGTCGCCGTGAACTCCGAGCGCAGCCTCAGCCCGTCAGCCTTTCCCGGTGACGATGGGCAGGCGTCGGCGGAGACTCGCGCGGCCTTGGCGACGGCGGCGACCTCTCGTATGCCGGGTGACTATCTGCGCGCCGTGAGCGCGCTATGTGTGGATCGCGTTCTCGTGCCGGTCGTGGCCACCGCGACTCGGACGGGTCAGGCAGAGCGCACCGGTGGTGCCGGACTTGCCAAGGACAAGCTGACCAGCGACGAGCTCACCATCGAGAAAGAAGCGGAGATGGCGGTTGTGCTGCTGCAGACCGGCGACGGTCGCCGCGCGCTGCTCGCGTTCACCGGGCTGGACGCACTCCAGTCCTGGAGCGCCGAGGCGCGACCGGTCCCGGTCACCCTGGACCTGGCCGCCCAGTCGGCTGTCGCCGACCAGGCCACGGCTCTGCTGGTGGACTTCGCCGGACCGCACCCGCTGGTGATCGAGGGGCAGGTGCTGGTCGAGCTTGCTCAAGGGCACCGCCTGGTAGAGCTGGACGACGGCGGGTTCGGCTGGGCGGTGGCTTCGGACCCGTCCCCAGAGCTGGGCTCACTGCCAGAACAGCCCTCTCCCACCATCAGGTGACCGCAGGGCCGTCACGGCTGCGAGACGTGCCCGATCCGGGCAACGGTGATATCGTGGGCGCGACCGATTCAGTGGGTGCACTGGATCAGCGAAGTGGAGACCTGATCTCCCACCCGAGTGACATCCGGCGCAAGCCGGCATTCGTTTCCGGGTTGGTCTGCGAGGCGGGCGCGCTTGGACGTGCCACTCGTAGTGTTCAGGGTCTTCGCACGCGCGAAGGCCCTTTTTGTGGTCGCCCGGTGCACCTCTGGCTCTGCTCACTGCTCGACCTGGATGTCAACCCCGCTCTCTCTACTGGAGGACCTATCAGCACCGAACCACGCATCAACGATCGCATCCGCGTCTCCGAGGTCAGGCTCGTCGGCCCGGCCGGTGAACAGGTGGGGATCGTGCGCATCGAGGACGCGCTGCGGCTGGCGCGCGAGTCCGAGCTCGACCTGGTTGAGGTTGCCCCGATGGCCCGCCCACCGGTCGCCAAGCTGATGGACTACGGCAAGTTCAAGTACGAGAACGCTCAGAAGGCTCGCGAGAGCCGCCGCAACCAGACCAACACGGTGATCAAG
Source organism: Propionibacteriaceae bacterium (assembly GCA_035634295.1). Lineage (GTDB taxonomy): Bacteria > Actinomycetota > Actinomycetes > Propionibacteriales > Propionibacteriaceae > Microlunatus. Next base: position 143,069 of record DASQDG010000030.1, read on the forward strand.
GAGATGAAGCTCCGGCCGAAGATCGACAGCCACGACTACGAAACCAAGAAGGGTCACGTGGTCCGCTTCCTCAAGGCCGGGGACAAGGTCAAGATCACCATCATGTTTCGCGGCCGCGAGCAGTCGCGCCCGGAACTCGGCTACAACCTGCTGAAGAAGCTCGCGGCCGATGTCGACGAGTTCGGTTTCGTCGAGTCCTCTCCCAAGCAGGACGGTCGCAACATGCTGATGGTGCTGGGACCGCACAAGAAGAAGACCGAGGCGCGGGCCGAGGCCCATGTCGAGCGGGACCGTCGGGCCGCGGCCCGGCAGGCGGACGCCGAAGCCGAGCGCACCGAGCTGGCCAGCCACCGTGCGGAGGCGGCGCAGCACGCAGGAGCGCCGCGCCGCCGAGGTCCGGCGGACAACCTCGATGCGGACGTCACTTTGAGCTAGCCCCGCAGCACGACCATCCAGTCGCCTGTGGGGTTGCCCCGGCCGGCGTAAGCACGATCTCGACAGAAATGGAGCAGCAAACCATGCCGAAGATGAAGACGCACTCCGGTGCCAAGAAGCGTTTCCGAGTCACGGGTTCGGGCAAGGTGATGCACCGCCAGGCCGGCAAGATGCACCTCAACGAGCACAAGCCGTCCAGCCGGACCCGCCGCCTCGACGGGGATGCCGTGCTGACCAAGGGCGACGCGAAGACAGCGAAGAAGCTGCTCGGCGGCTACAAGGCTCGCTGACCGCGCACTCAACCCACCAGCCACACCCCGGATACTCGCCACCGCGAGGTCCACGAACAAGGAGTTCCGTCCATGGCACGCGTCAAGCGTTCTGTCAACGCGCAGAAGAAGCGCCGTGAGGTCCTCGAGCAAGCCTCGGGCTACCGCGGCCAGCGCTCGCGCCTTTACCGCAAGGCCAAAGAGCAGGTCCAGCACTCGATGGTCTACGCCTATCGCGACCGACGGGCGCGCAAGGGCGACTTCCGCAAGCTCTGGATTCAGCGGATCAACGCTGCCGCCCGCGCCGAGGGGATGACGTACAACCGGTTCATCAGCGGGCTGAAGACTGCCGGTGTCGACGTCGACCGCAAGATCCTCGCCGACCTCGCCGTCACCGATCCCCAGGCGTTCGTCGCACTGGTCAACGTGGCCAAGAGTGCCACGCCGGCGGTTGCGTCCGAAGCCGCCTGACGCTCCCTGTGGTCCCGCCTCAGCGGCCCGACTCAGCACCACCCGAGCCGGCCCAGCTGCGTTCTGCCTTGCAGAGCCAGTTGCGGTCGGCTCGTCGTCTGCTCAGACGCAAGGAGCGGGTGGCCGCTGGGCAGTTCCTCGCCGAGGGTCCGCAGGCGGTGGGGGAGGCGCTGGCGGATCCGTCGCTGGTAACCACGCTGTTCGTCGCCCAGTCGGCAATCGAGCGACACAGTCGCCTGGTGTCCGCCGCGTCGGCGGGCGGCGTATCCACTCTGCTGTTGTCCGACCGGGACGTGGCGACGTTGTCCGACTCTGTGACGCCGCAGGGCGTGGTGGCCGTCTGTCGGACAGTTGGGGTCGACTTGGAGTCCGCCCTCGGCGCCACGCCGCGGCTGGTGGTGTGCTGTGCGCAGGTGCGCGACCCAGGCAACGCCGGCACCGTCATTCGGTGCGCTGACGCCTTCGGCGCCGATGCGGTAATCCTGACCGACGGCTCGGTCGACGCCTACAACGCCAAGACCGTACGGGCGAGCGCAGGCAGCCTGTTTCACCTGCCGCTGGTCACCGGCGTCTCGCTGGCCGATGCGGTGGGCGCCTGCCGGCGCCGCGGCCTGCGCGTGCTGGCCGCCGACGGCAGCGGCACCGCTGACCTCGACGACCTCGGCCGCCGCGGCGAGTTGGCCCTCCCCACGGTCTGGTTGCTGGGCAACGAGGCCTGGGGGCTGCCCGTTGACCACCTGCTGCTGGCCGACCAGGTGGTGCGCGTCCCCTTGTACGGCGCAGCCGAGAGCCTCAACCTGAGTACGGCCGCGGCGGTCTGTCTCTACGCCACAGCTTCGGCCCAACGCCAAGCCGGCGGGTAAAGGCTCTGGTACGCTCGCGCGCCTCGGTTCGCCGGACACCTCCGGCCGGAGCCTAACCCGTTGGCGCCTGCCCTCGTTCGGTTTCTAGACTGTCGGTGCGCCGCCATTGGCGCACCCAGCTCTGGTCGATGCCAACCCACTTCCAGCCCATGTCAAGGGAGGCTCATGTCCGGGCCAAGTCCGAGCTCCGAACCCACCGCGGTGGAGCGGCTGAGCGCCGAGCAGGTGGCCGCGCAGGTGGCGGCGGCGCTCGAGGCATTTGCGGCGGCGACCACGGTGGCCGAGCTGAGGCAGGCCAGGGCGGCGCACGCCGGTGACCGTTCTCCGCTCGCTCTGGCGAACCGGGGCATCGGGGCCCTTCCGGCCGCCGAGCGCAAGGAGGCAGGGTCGCGTATCGGTCAGGCCCGCGCGGAGGTGACTGCGGCGCTGAACGCCCGCGAGGCTGACATCTCCGCCGCTGAGCTGGCTTCGGTGCTGGTCGCAGAGCGGGTGGACGTCACCTTGCCGGTGGAGCTGGCTCCGGTTGGCGCCATACACCCGATCACCGCACTGATGAACGAGATGGAGGACGTCTTCATCGCCATGGGCTGGGAGGTGGCCGAGGGACCCGAGCTCGAGGCCGAGTGGCTCAACTTCGACGCGCTCAACTTCGTGCCCGACCACCCCGCCCGGACGATGCAGGACACGATCTTCGCCGACCCGGCGGACGCCGGTGTCCTGCTGCGGACCCACACCTCTCCGGTTCAGGCGCGCAGCCTGCTGACGCGGGAACTCCCGGTGTACGTGGTGTGCCCGGGCAAGGTGGTGCGCGCCGACGAGTTCGACGCCACCCACGTGCCGGTGTTCCACCAGATCGAGGGGCTGTGCGTGGACAAGGGCATCACGCTCGGCCACTTGCGCGGCACCCTGGACCACTTCGCCCGGGCGATGTTCGGTGACACCCGGACCCGGATGCGGCCGAACTACTTCCCGTTCACGGAGCCGTCGGCCGAGGTCGACCTGCTGTGCTTCGTGTGCCACGGCGACTCGGTTTCCAACCCTGACGCGCCGTGTCGCACCTGCGGCAGTGAGGGGTGGATCGAGTGGGGTGGCTGTGGGGTGGTGAACCCGCGGGTGCTGCAGGCGTGCGGCGTCGACGCATCCGTCTACTCGGGGTTTGCCTTCGGCATGGGCGTTGAGCGCACGCTGATGTTCCGCAACAACTCAGCCGACATGCGGGACATGGTGGAGGGCGACGTTCGCTACAGCCGCTCCCTGGTCGGGACTGCGCGATGAGGGCGCCGCTGAGCTGGCTGCGCGAGCTCGCCGACGTGCCGCCCGGCCTGGGCGGCCGCGCGTTGTCCGCGGCGCTGATCCGCGCCGGACTCGAGGTCGAGACCGTCGAGCAGGCCGGATCCGACGTGACCGGCCCGCTGGTGGTGGGCCGGGTGCTGGCCTTCGACGTTGAGCGCCACTCCAACGGCAAGAGCATCCGCTACTGCCGGGTCGACACCGGCGAGCACAACCCGATCGGGGCCGATTTCCAGGACGAGAACGCGACCTCAGCGCGCGGGATCGTCTGCGGGGCGCACAACTTCGAGGTGGGAGACCTCGTCGTCGTCGCCCTGCCCGGTGCTGAGCTGCCCGGTGCCTTTCGGATTGCCGCCCGCAGGACCTACGGACACATCTCCGACGGAATGATCTGCTCCGCCGAGGAGCTTGGACTGCCGGCAAGTCCGGGCATCTTGGTGCTGATCGAGCCCGACCTGAAGCCTGGCCAGGACGCGATATCGGTGCTGCAGCTGCGCGATGAGGTGCTCGACGTGGCGGTCACCCCCGATCGGGGCTATTGCCTGTCGATCCGCGGCCTGGCGCGTGAGTCGGCTCAAGCCACCAAGGTGCCCTTCCGCGACCCCGTCGACCGGCCAGTGCCGCCGGAGAGCACCGCGGGCCACCCGGTGACGATTGCCGCGGATGCCTGCCCGATCTTCGTGGCGCTGACCGTGACCGGCGTGGACCCCGACCGACCCAGCCCGCGCTGGCTGGCCCGTCGGGTCCAGCTGGCGGGCATGCGCTCGGTCTCGCTGGCCGTGGACATCACCAACTACGTCATGCTCGAGACCGGCCAGCCGCTGCACGCCTACGACGCCAACCGCGTTGACGGCGCGCTGGTGGCTCGGTTGGCCGAGCCGGGTGAAGAGCTCACCACCCTGGACGGGGTTCGGAGGCCGCTGGAGGTTAACGACCTCGTGATCGCCGACGACTCCGGCCCGATCGGTCTGGCGGGCGTGATGGGCGGCGCCTCCAGCGAGCTGTCGCCGACATCCTCTGAGCTGGTGATTGAGGCGGCGCACTTCGACGCCTTGACGATCGCCCGGTCGTCTCGTCGGCACAAGCTCACCTCGGAGGCGTCTCGACGCTTCGAGCGAGGTGTCGACCCGGCCGCGACCTATGCGGCAGCTCACCGGGCGGCGGCGCTGCTGGTCGAGTTGGCAGGCGGCGTGCTGTCAGCCGAGGAAACGGTGCGCGGTGCAGTGCCGCACGCCCCGCCGACCATCCTCGACGCAAGCCTCCCGGGTCGCATCCTGGGTGCCGACATCGACCGCAACGGGGTGGTCGAGATGCTCACCGAGATCGGAGCTCACGTCACCCAGTCGGCCCAGGGATTCGACCCTGACCTGCTTCACGTCATCCCGCCCAGCTGGCGGCCGGATCTGCGCGACCCGTACGACTACGTCGAGGAGGTCGGTCGACTGGTCGGCTTCGACACGATCGAGGCCGTCGTTCCACGGGCCCCGGTCGGTCGCGGCCTGACCCGCTCGCAGCGCGCGCGACGGGCTGTCAACGCCGCTATCGCCTCGGCGGGCCACGTCGAGGTGCTGACGTTCCCGTTCCTCGCCGACGGGGACCTCGACGCGATGCGGATCGAGGCAAGCGACAGCCGTCGGTCTCTGGTCCGGCTGGCCAACCCGCTGTCCGACACGGCTCCCTTCCTGCGCACCACGTTGCTGCCCGGACTGTTTGCGGCGGTCGCGCGGAACACCAGCCGCGGCCTTGACGACCTTGCGTTGTACGAGGCCGGAGCCGTCTTCTACGCTCGCAAGCCACCCGTGCCGGCAGCTCGCTACTCGGTGGAACAGCGGCCGAGCCAGCAGCAGCTCGCTGCGCTGGACGACGCGCTGGCCGACCAGCCCCGTCACCTGGCGGTGGTTATGTCCGGTCACTGGCGACCCTCCGGCTGGCGGGGGCCGGCCGAGCCGGCTGGGTGGGCGCATGCGCTCGGTTTCGTCGACACCGCCGCTCGGGCCGTCGGCCTCAAAGTCACCCGCAGGGCCGCAGAGGCGGCCCCCTGGCACCCCGGACGCTGCGCTGAGATCAGCGTCGTCGGAAAGGTGCTGGGTTTCGCGGGCGAGCTCCACCCCGAGGTCTGCCGAACCGTCGGCTTGCCCCCGCGGACCTGTGCAGCCGAAATTGATCTTGACGCGTTGATCGCCGCCGCCCCGATACGCGCAGACGTGGCTGTCCTGTCCAGCTTTCCGGTGGCGAAGGAGGACGTCGCGCTGGTGGTCGACGCCGAGGTTCCCGTGGCTGAGGTCGAGGCCGCACTGCGCGCCGGAGCCGGTCCCCTGCTGGAGTCGATCCGCCTCTTCGACGTGTTCACCGGGCAGCAGATCGGAGCGGGCCGCAAGTCGTTGGCCTTTGCCCTGCGTTTTCGCGCTCCCGATCGCACCCTTACCGACGCCGAGGCCGCACGGGCGCGCGATGCCGCCGTGGCGTCGGCGGTTGCGGCCTGTGGGGCTGTTCAGCGTACGCAATAGTCCGGCGAGATGGGGTCGGCAGTCTCGCTCCCTCGCTGAACTTCCTCGCTAGATTGGTCACTGATAAGACGGCACAAGTGCAGGCCCACATTCGTGCAAACTCTGTGACAAGTGCGTTAATTCACACTGACTGAGTAGTTGGTTCGCGGCTCAACTGTTATACGATAAAGGGACTCGGGTCACGCGGTCCGTATCGGGCTAAGCGCAGCAAGTCAGGCACCGAGCAATGTAGTAATAGCAGTACCTTCCTCGGGGGAGTTTCAACCAAAGAATCACGTACGGCGGTAAATCGTGGCGCGAATCAACTTCTCGTCACAGATCACGGTTCGCTCAGCTGAACTCCGCAGTATTGGTCCACCCACCCCTTATGTGTTTTGCGCGTCATTGGCGCGAAATACGCGCCGGTCGCTTGAGGCGAGACCGGTCATGTCGGAAGGTCATTTGTGCCCCTACCCATGAGCGTGAGATCCCCCTCCCCCAGCACCACGGCCGTTGGCACGATCATGCCGAGTCCACCCAGTGACGCCGAGAAGACGTTCTATCTCGGGCCACAGTGGCGTTGGGTTACGCCCGTCAGCTTTTTGGGCTATGTGCTCATCGTCGTCAGCATCGGCTTCTTCGTTATGCAGCACGTCTGGGCGGCCCTGCTGCTGCTGCCGCTCGCGGTCAGCTCGGTCGGCACTGTGGTCTCCCTGTTCACCTCCTCCCGGCCCCGGCGCGACAGCCTCTCCGGTCACCGAAGCAAGGTGGCGAGCTGGGCACCGGACGTAATGCCGTCGGTGGACGTGTTCCTACCGTCAGCGGGTGAAGACCTCGAGGTGCTGCGGAACACGTACACGCATGTCTGGCGGCTGAAGTGGCCGGCTGCCCTCACCGTGTACGTGCTTGACGACTCAGCTCGCCCTGAGGTTGAAGCGCTCGCCGCTGAGCACGGGTTCGTCTACCTGTCCCGACCGGACCGTGGGCACTTCAAGAAGGCGGGCAACCTCCGGTTCGGTTTTGCGCAGTCCAGCGGCGACTACATCCTGGTGCTGGACGCCGACTTCGTGCCCCGCTATGACGCGCTCTTCGAGCTGGCGCCCTACCTCGACGAGCCCGATGTCGCGATCGTGCAGTCCCCGCAGTACTTCGACGTCAGCAAGGACATGAACTGGCTGCAACGCGCGGCCGGAGCTACCCAGATCCTCTTCTACCGGTGGGTTCAGCCCAGCCGCGACCGCAGCTCGGCAGCGATCTGCGTGGGTACCAGCGCCCTGTATCGCCGACAGGCCCTGAATGAGTCCGGCGGCTTTGCCCTCATCGGTCACAGCGAGGACGTGCACACGGGATTCAACCTGATGAAGGTGGGATTTCGGGTCCGTTATGTGCCCGTGATTGTCACCAAAGGCCTGTGTCCCGACACTCTGGACCAGTTCCTGACCCAGCAGTATCGCTGGTGCACCGGATCTATGAGTCTGCTGTTCTCACGCGCATTTCACCGCACCCAGCTGACTTTCGCTCAACGCGCCTGCTTCTGGTCCGGATTTCTCTACTACATCACGACTGCGATCAACGTATTTGTCACGGCACTGCCCGCAATTCTGATGGCCTGGTTCGATCCGAGTGCTGTGACTCCGGCGAACTATGTCTTCGTCCTGCTGGCGATGATGACCCGCCAGACGGTCATTCCATTTATCACGCTGCAGTCTGAATCCATGATGAGTCTCACTCGGGTGCAGATGACGTACTCCTTCAGCCATGCCGTCGCACTGGCCGACGTGTTGCGCGGCCGAACCGACTCTTGGGTGGCCACCGGCACCAAGGCGCGGTCGCGGACCGCCACCCGGGTTATGAGGCTCATCCGGGTCTGGTGCATCAGCGTGCAGGTCCTGTTATGGACCGCGATCGTGGTGCACGTGCCCACCTACGGGCTGGGTCAGTGGTCGCTGCTGATCGCCTTCACCCTCTTGAACCTCTATCTCGTCTACCCCCTGGTACGCGGCTCGGCCTCCGTGCCGGTCCTCACCGACGCGGGCAACTTTCTGCAGCGGTCCTGGCCCCTGCGGCGACAGCTGAGCTGGAGCTCGGTGGACCGTGAGCTCGCTGAACTCGAAGACTCCAAAGGAGCTCGCCGATGACCTCGCTCATCTCACACCCCGTCACCGACCGCACCACCCTGGAGGCGCTCGACTGGCGAGTCGGCCGTCACCGTTCGCCACGTCGCCGGCTGGAGTCGCGTCACCGTCGCAGGATCCGAGCAGTCTTGACCTCGCCCTGGCCCTGGCTGGCGGTGATCGCCACGGCTCAGGTCATCTTGTCGCGCGTGGTGCCGCGCAACGACGGCGCATTCCAGGACGAAGGTCTCTACATCTACATGGGACACCGCGTGCTGGACCTGGTCCGCAGTGGTGAACCGTTGTTCGAGTCGCCTGGCTCCTACTTCTCCGGAGCGCCGGCCTTCTATCCCGTGCTGGCCGCGCTGGTCGATTCGGTCGGCGGGCTGCAGGCCGCGCGCGACCTCAGCCTGGTGTTCTTGATCGTCACCATGGGCGCCACCTACGGCCTGGGCAAGCAGTTGTTCGGACGGCTGGCCGGGTTGCTGGGAGCCGCCGCCTTCGCGGTGAACGGTCCCGTCATCTACCTCTCGCAGTGGGCCACCTTCGACTCGATGACCCTGATGCTGGCCGCGCTGGCGGCCTGGCTGGCCGTGGTCAGCGCCAAGAGCGAGGGGCTGCTGCGGGCTCCCTTCGTGGCCATGCTGCTCGTGGCCGCGGTGTTCGCGAAGTACGCCGGTGCCATGTTCGTCCCGATCGTGGCCGCCCTTGCGGTGGCCGCAGGATGGTCGCGCTTCGGCTGGCTGGTCGTTCGCCGGGCGGCCTTTCTGGTCGCCGCCTCGGTGACCCTCTTCTTCTTCATCGTCTTGCTGTGGGGTCGCGGGATGCTGGACGGGCTCGCGCAGACCACCACCGAGCGCCACATCCTCAACCCCACCGGCCAGCTGGAGCTCGCGACCCAGGCGGCCACCTGGATCGGGCCCTGGCTGGCGCTGGCGCTGCTGGGCGGGATCCTGCGACTGCGACGCCAGCCGATGGTCGTCTTGGTGCTGCTCGGCGGCAGTGTGCTGGGACCGCTGCAGCAGATCCACCTGGGCGAGGGCACCTCGCTCAGCAAGCACGTCGCCTTCGGGCTGATCTTTGCCGCGCCGCTGATCGGTGCGCTGCTTTCCACGGTCCTTCAGGTACGGGCGGTCCTCCTTCGTGCACTGCTGGCGCCGGCGGTGCTGGCCTTGGTGTGCGCGCTCGCCGCGCTGGGTCTGCAGCACAGCGGTCGGTTCCTTACCGCCTATCCCGAGGACACTCAGTTCCGCGAGTACCTGCGCGAGGCGGTGGCCGCGAATCCAGGCAAGCCCATCCTCGCCGAGCAGTCCTCGGCGCAGCGCTACGAGCTGCGCGACATGACCGAGCCGTGGCAGTGGGCCGACACCTACGTCTTCAAGTACAAGGGCCTGACCGGGCCGGCTGCGTACGAACGTGCGATCCGCGAGCGCTACTTCGGGGTGATCTACCTGAACTTCACCACCAAGAACTCGCACCAGATCGTCAAGTTCCTGGGCAACTCACCGGTGAACGGCAACTACTACCACCTGGCCGCTCAGGTGCCGGGCTATATCCACGGGGACCCGGCAGGCTTCTGGCTGATGTGGACTCCGCAGAGCAAGCGCTACACCTACATTCCCTGACCAGCCGGGCTGGCACACCCCGAAGTGCTCGACCCTCCCGCCGACGTCTAGGTGTACTCAGCTGACACGTTCATGGCAGTCGGCTGATCGGGGGAAGGGCCTCCGATGGCTGAGTGGCTCGTCGAGTGTTGTAGAACTCGAGCCAGGGGTCAACAGCGTTGCTGCGCTCGGCGTTGGTGAGGAAGACCTGCCGGTATGCCTACTCGACCTGCAGCGTGCGGTTGTAACGCGCGGCCTTGCCGTTCTGCCAGGGGCAGTGGGGCCGGATGAAGACGTGCTTGGCGTTGAGGTCCGCCATGGCTTTGGCGAGGTCGGTGGACAGCTTGTCACTGAAGTGGTTGTCGGGGGGAGAACCCGAGCCAGGGGCGCGACGCGGGAGCCCCGGGCGAGGCCCCGGAGCGGTGACCGCCGAGCCCGCCGTCCTCAGCCGGGCGCGGGCTCGGCGCCGGCGGAGCGGCTGACCTCGGCCAGGCGCTGCTCCAGAAAGGCGCGCTCCGCGGCGTTCGCCGTGAGCTCCATCGCGCGCCGGTACGACTGAGCCGCGCCGGCGGCGTCGCCGAGGCGGCGCAGCAGGTCGGCGCGGGTGGCGGGAAGGTAGGGGTAGTCGGCGAGCCGGGGATCGGTCGCCAGCTCGTCGAGGAGCGGCAGGGCGGCGGC
>DASQDG010000031.1:0-9387 GCA_035634295.1 Propionibacteriaceae bacterium
TGACGTCGAGCGGGTCAGCGACTCCTGCGGCTGGGGTGTCCCAGTGATGGACGTCCGCTCCGACGAACGGGACCTCATCCGGCTCAGTGCCCAGAAGAAGGGCCCGGGCGGTATGGAGAACTACCGGGCGGAGAAGAACGCAAGCAGCATTGATGGTCTACCCGGCCTCTGACGGCCTCGCTTTTCCATAGCAAGGCAGTGTTCCTCACGTCCACCCACAGCAGGACAGTCGCTGCGGCGGTTCAGTGAAGCGGCTTGTGCCGACGGCCCACGCTGATACCCGTTGGGGTCAGAGGGAGGACAGTCGCAGAGGCGGTTGGATCCTCGCTGCCGCGCCGCCGCGTACTGGCATTGCGTTTAAGGCGATGTAGGTGCTTGAGAGGACGCACCACGCCGAGCTACGCGGTCGTCGACGGTGAAGGCGGCACGGAACCGCTGCAGGGCGAGCTCGCTGTCGGAGAAGGCGAACGCTTCGAGACCGACGGTGCCACGCCACCCGGTGTCGGCCAGCGCTTCGGCGACGGCCGGGTAGTTGATCTCACCGGTCCCTGGCTCGCAGCGACCGGGGACGTCGGCCACTTGCACCTCCCCGATCACCGGGGCGCACCGCTGGACGAGCTCGATCAGGTTCCCTTCCCCGATCTGCGCGTGGTAAAGGTCCAGCATCATCCGAAGATGGCGGCTGTCCACTGCTTCTACCAGCGTGAGGGTGTCCTGAGCGCGCGCGAACGGCACTCCGGGATGGTCGACGGCTGTGTTCAGGTTCTCGAGGCAGAACGTGACACCCTCGCGCTCCCCGAGGCGAGCCAGCCGGCTCAGGGCGTGGTGGGCCTTAAACCAGTCCCTGCCCTCGACCACAAGACGCGGGATCACCGGCAGCCCCTGGGAGTCCAGTCCGGTGCCGTGCAGATTCAGACGCGGTATGCCCAACTGGGCCGCGACGGGGATCGAACGCTCAGCGGAAGCGAGCAGCTCGTCGGCGCCATCGCCGAAGTTGCCGCTGACGTAGCCGGTCATCGAGCTGAACGTGGCGCCCGTGGACGCCAGAGCGCCGATGTCCTTGGTGGTCCAGTCCCAGATCTCGACCTGGAAGCCTCGCTCGGCGATCAGCTCGACCCGTTGCAGCAGCGGGAGGTGTGTGAAGACCATCTCGCTGCAGACGGCCAGGGTGAATGGCCCGGGGCCGCTCACAGCTGCACCGCAGCCGGTGCGTGGTCCTGGTAGGACTCGATGCACGCGAGCGCCACCGCGAGGGCCCGTCGGGCGTCGGCGACCGTCGGGCTGGGGGTGACGCGGTCGCGGACGCAGTTGACGAAGTGGCTGAGCTCGCTGATGTAGGCGTCGCGCAGCAGCTCCACGTCGCTGTGTGCGGTGTCCCGGTGGCGCCCGTGCGCGTCAGACAGCTGCAAAGTGGTCCGGGCGCCATCTCCGACCGTGACCATGCCCGCGGAGCCGAAGACCTCACCCCTGACGTCGTAGCCATAGACGGCCGAGAAGCTGGCCTCTGCCATCGCGCGAGCACCGTTGGCGAAGGTGATGAGCACGACCGCGGTGTCGAGCAAACCCTGGTCCTTGAACTCTGGGGCGACCAGCGCGTCGGCGGAGGCGTACACCTCAACCGGCTCCGACCCAGCCAACCAGCAGACCGTGTCGAAGTCATGAATCAGCGTCTGGGTGAAGATCGTCCACGGCGGCACCGAACCGGGGTCGGCCAGGCCGGGATCGCGGGTCACCGACCGGAGCAGTTGTGGCGTGCCAACCCGGCCACTGACAACCGTCTCGTGGGCGGCGGCGAAGCCTGCATCAAAGCGGCGGTTGAAGCCGACTTGCGCCACCACGTCAGCGCGTTGCACCGCCGCGGCCACTCGACCGATCTCCGCGAGCGTCATCGACATCGGCTTCTCACAGAAGACCGCCTTCCCTGCCTCCGCGGCCGCAACCACCAGTTCGGCGTGGGCAGTGCTGCTCGCGGTCACGACGACCGCATCCAGGTCGGAGCCGATCATCGCCGCAACGTCCGTCCAGGCCTCCCCTCCAACCCGCCGGGTCAACGCCTCAGCGGCTCCGGGCCGCGGGTCTGCGACCGCCACAAGGTCGGCGCCATGCACCGCGGTCGTCAGGAAGCCGGCGTGCGACGTCCCGATCCGCCCGGCGCCGACCAAACCCACTCGTACTGCAGTCATCATTTCCTCCGATACAGAAGCCACTAGCGCGCTCTAGTCTCGGCCCCACCGCCGTCGCCGTCAAGTTTCGGGATAGAGCGCTCTAGCATGTCCCTATGACGTTGCCTCGTTCGCCGACCATGCAAGATGTGGCCGCGGAGGCGGGGGTCTCGCGGGCTTTGGTATCGATCGTCTTTCGCAACCAGCCCGGTGCGAGTGCGGAGACGCGGGGCCGGGTGCTCACTGTGGCGAACCGTCTTGGCTACCGTCCCGACCACCGAGCCCAACTGCTGGGACGCAAACGTACCGGTCTGCTCGGTGTCGTTTTCAGCTTGCGGCACACCTTCCACGGCGACCTTGTCGAGTCCCTTTACGCGGCCGCCGAGCCCGCCGGGTTTGAAGTGGCCCTGAGTGCGGTCGTACCCCACCGGGACGAGCGCCTCGCTATTGAGGCCCTGCAGTCCTACCGGTGCGAAGCCCTCATCCTTTTGGGTCCCGAGCTGGTCGAGGATGAGCTGCTGGCCTTGGCGGACGCCGTTCCTATCGTCATCGTGGCCCGGTCACTGTCTTACCGAGCGTTGGCCCTCCATCAGGTCGGCGTCGTCCGCAGCGACGACGCGCACGGCGCCGCCGCCGCCGTCGACCACTTACGCAGCCTCGGCCACACCAACATCTGGCATGTCGACGGCGGAAGGGCGCCCGGCGCCGCCGAGCGTCGCCGTGGCTACCGGACGGCGATGCGGAGAGCCCGTCTATCCGCTCATGTCCTCCCCGGGGGACTCACCGAGGAGCGGGGTGCCTCGGCCGCGGAGAAGCTCCTCGCCGAGCCTCAGCGGCCAAGTGCCGTCACCGTGTTCAATGACCGCAGCGCCGTCGGACTGATCGACACCCTGCGTCGAACAGGAGTGCACACCCCCCAGGACCTTTCGGTGATCGGCTACGACGACGACCGTGTGGCCCAGCTCCCCTCAGTGGACCTGACCACCATGCGGCAGGACTCCACTCAACTCGCGGCAGCGGCCATGGCACAGGCCGTCGCCCACCTGAACGGCGAACCCTGTCGCGAGACGGTCATCCCGCCCACTCTGGTCCTCCGCGGCACGGCCGCTAAGGCAGTGGAGGTTGGTTGAACGGCGTGATGACCTGCACCTGGGACGGTACTGACCGGGGCGGCCCGGGCAGCGCGCCCTGCGCTGGCAGGAGCAGCTGGCAGGCGTACCTGAGGTCGGCCATCAGGTCGTGGGTGCAGCGCGGCCGTCAGGGCACGTCACCGGACAGGGTTTCGATTGTCGGAATGTCCGGCCACCCAGCTGCACCTGGTCGCAGCGCCGGTCGAGCTCGCCTATGGCCTTGTGCACCTGGGCTGCGGTGCTCTCCCGCACCTGGCCGCTGGTTCAGGACCCGGTCGACGGTCGCCTGGCTCAGACCCGACTGGTCGGCGATCTCCCGGATCCGATGACGGTGCAGGAAACCTTCCCTGAGGTACTTTGATGGTCTCTCCACGGGTTGACCTGTGCAACTTCTACTAGTGTGACTGGCACCTAGACATCGAGCTCACTGCTCCCCACCCTGCTGTCGTTCGCCGGTGGCGCGACGGAGCCGCCGAAGGAGGAGTCATGACCACGACCATCGCCGCTCCGGTGCGTCCCGGCCGCTACACCGAGGCCGACTGCCGGGTCGAGGACTTCGCCACCCTGGTCGACCAGGTGACTGAGGTGGCGGACTATCCGCACGCCGCTGGCGTCCAGCACAACGTTGTTGTTTATGACTCCGCGTCGCTGCGCAGAGCCATTTCCTCCCCTCAGGGCCGCCTCGAGGTCGAGGCCGAGCTGGTCCGGGCGCTGACCGAGGGGCCCGGGGTGGTGGCGTTCAGGGGTGCGTTCCCCGACGCAGCCGTGGTCGACCGGGCCACGGGCGTGTTTGATCACATCATCGCCGCCGAGAAGGCCAGCGGGGGTCACAACGACCACTTTGCGGCCGCCGGCGCGAACAGCCGGGTCTGGAACGCGCTGGAGAAGCTTGCCGTCCGAGACCCCGAGACCTTCGTCGACTACTACGGCAACGACATTCTCGCCCTGATCAGCAACACCTGGCTCGGCCCCGGCTATCAGGTGACGTCGCAGGTGAACGTGGTCCGCCCGGGCGGCAAGGCCCAAGACCCGCACCGCGACTACCACCTGGGCTTCCTCTCCAATGAGGTCGCGTCCAGCTACCCCGCGCATGTGCATCTGCTTTCGCCCGTGCTGACCCTGCAGGGCGCCGTGGCGCACTCCGACATGCCGGTGGAGAGCGGGCCCACAATGTACCTGCCCTACTCCCACCAGTACGCCCCCGGCTATCTGGCGTGGCGGCTGCCCGAGTTCCGGGCGTTCTTCGCCGAGCGCTACGTCCAGCTGCCCCTGGCCAAGGGAGACGCCGCGTTCTTCAACCCTGCCGTTTTCCACGGCGCTGGGAACAACGTCTCCGCTGACGTGCAACGGATGGCGAACCTGTTGCAGGTGTCGTCGGCCTTCGGGCGGGCGATGGAGAGCGTGGACCGGGTTAAGGTGTCCAAGGCGATCTACCCCGTGCTGCGGGCCCGACGCGCGGCGGGTGTCGACCCCGGCCTGCTGGCCAACGCGATCAGCTGCGCAGCCGAGGGCTACCCGTTCCCCACGAACCTTGACCTCGACGAGAACGTGGGCGGTCTGACCCCCCTCGCCCAGAGCGCAGTGCTAGAGCAGGCGCTGGCTGAGGACTGGCACTCCGACCAGGTGTCGGAGGCTCTGGACGCCTACGCAACCCGTCATCACACCGACGAGATCTGAAAGAATCAGCACCCTGCCAAGGAGATCCATGCGTATCGGGCTCATCGGGCTGGGCCGGATCGGCGCCTTCCATGCCGACACTTTGAGCCAGCACGAACAGGTGGACCAGCTCTTCGTCACCGACGCCCTGCCAGGCGTGGCCGAGGCCGCAGCCACCAAGGTCGGGGCGACCCCGGTGGCGGACAGCGACGAGCTGCTCGCCCAGCAGCTGGACGGGGTGCTGATCGCCTCTTCGACTCCGACCCACGTGACGCTGCTGCGGGCGGCGGTTGCCGCCGGAGTCCCCACCTTCTGCGAGAAACCGGTCGCCGAGGACCCGTTTGCCGTCGGCGACCTCGAGGAGGAGGTCCGTCAGGCGGGCGTCCCGGTCCAGATCGGGTTTCCCCGGCGCTTCGACCCGGGTTTCGTTGCGGCCAAGGCGGCGCTCGGCAATGGCGAGCTTGGCTGGCTCAGCACGATCCGGTCCACGACCATGGATCCCGCACCCCCACCCGCCGCCTACGTCGCCGCGTCCGGCGGGATCTTCCGCGACTGCGCCATCCACGACTTCGACGCGGTCCGCTGGGCCACCGGCCGCGAGGTTGTCGAGGTGTACGCCACCGGCAGCAACCGCGGCGACCCCCTCTTCGCCGCGGCCGACGACGTGCACACCGCCTCAGCCCTCCTGACATTCGACGACGGAACGCTGGGCGTCGTGTCCAACACGCGGTACAACGGCCACGGCTACGACGTGCGCCTCGAGCTCCACGGGTCCACTGGCTCGATCACCGCCGGGCTGGACGACAGGCTGCCAACCCGTTCGGCCGACCCGAGGACCAGCTTCCCCGCCGGCCCTGCACACACGTTCTTCATGGACCGGTTCGCTGAGGCGTTCACGCGCGAGCTCTCGACCTTCCTCGAGGTGGCGGCCGGACGCCAGGCGTCTCCCTGCACGGTCAGCGACGGCCTCGCGGCCAGCTGGATTGCCGAAGCCTGCAGCAGGTCCCTGCACGAGCACCGACCTGTCCGTCTCGACGAGGTCCGACCCCGCAGCTGAGCCGCACATGCGCAGCAGGGCGCGAGTTGCGACCGCGCTGTCCATCCCGAACTCCGACCGAGAGAAGACCTGTGCAGATCGAACCCCAGTTCCTCGCTGCCTGCTGGACCTCAGCAGGCGACGTCATGCCCCTCCGAGGCCCCGACACCAGCCCATGGGACGTACGAACCCGAATCGAAGGCGTGGCCCGCACGGGGTACGTGGGTTTCGGACTGACCCACGCCGACCTGCAGGTCGCCAAGGCTAGCGTCGGTCTTCATGCCGTGGCGCAGATGCTGCTCGACAACGGTATTGAGACTGTCCAGCTCGAGCGGGTCAACGACTGGTGGACCACCGGGATGCGGAGGGAACGCTCCGACGCGGTCCGGTCCGACCTGTTCGACGCGTGCGCCCTGCTCGGGGTCGACAACATCAAGGTCGGAGCCGACGACGACGGCGAGCTCGTCGCCTACGATCAGCTGTGCGAGGGCTTCAACGCCCTTGCGGACGCCGGGCGCGAGGCGGGGGTCAAGATCGCCTACGAGAACACGCCGTTCTCCCCTCCGCTGATCAGGACCACCGAGCAGGCCATCAGGCTCGTCACCGACGTCGGGAACGACAACGGCGGCCTGATCCTAGACATCTGGCACGCCTACCGCGGCGGCACGAGCTACCCCGCGCTCCTCGAGCTCCCACTCGCTTACCTGTACGGGGTCGAGCTCGACGACGGTGCGAGTGAGGTCGTGGGCAGCCAGATCGAGGACACCTTCGACAACCGACTGCTGTGCGGGACGGGGGACTTCAACGTGCCGGCCTTTATCGCGGTCGTTCAACAACTCGGCTGGACGGGTATCTGGGGGATCGAGCACATGTCGACGGCCCACCGGCAGCTCCCGATAGACGTCGGACTGCAGCAGGCCAAGGACGCGGCGATGGCCTGCTTCGGCCTTGTCGAGGCGGCCTGAAGTGACGGTCGAAGCTGCACCCATGTCGCCGTTGCGGATCGGGCTCCTCGGCGCAAGCCGCATCGCTGTGGAGTCGGTGGTGGCGCCCGCTTACGACGGTGAGGCGCAGCTGCTCGCTGTCGCTGCCCGCGACCCTCGGCGAGCTGCACGGTTCGCCGCTGAGCACCGGGTTGAACGGGTTGTCGACAGCTACGCCGCCCTGATCGCCGATCCCGAGGTCGAGGTGGTCTACAACGCCCTGCCCAACAGCCTCCACGGGCCTTGGAACCTCGCCGCCATCGCCGCCGGCAAGCACGTCCTCACCGAGAAGCCGTTCGCCAGCAACGCCGACGAGGCGCGCACGGTCGCCGACGCTGCGTCTGCCGCGGATCTGGTCGTGTTCGACGGATTCCACTACCGCTACCACCCCATATTCAACCGGCTGCTCGGGCTGATAGCCGACGGCGAGATCGGGACGCTGCAAACCCTGGCGGTCCAGATGATGATGCCGGCTCCCGCCGACGACGACCTGCGGTGGTCGTTGCCGCTGGCAGGCGGGGTGATGATGGATCTGGGCTGCTACGCGCTACACGTCATGACCACCACAGCCGATGCCTTGGGCGGCGTAGCAGAAGTGGTGCGGGCGGAGGCCGCTGAGCGTCCTGGTCGACCAGGGGTGGACGAGCGGTTCAGGGTTGCGATGCGGTTGCCCAACGGTGCGGCGGGCGAGATCTTCTGTGACATGGCCAACCCGGGCTGGGATTTGTCGATCACCGCTACCGGCACACGCGGCAAAGCAAAGATCGCAAACTTCATCAAGGTCAGCAGCGACGACCGTCTGATTATCGAGCGGGACGACCATGGCGAGCGGGTCGAGCACCTCGGGACCCGCAGCAGCTATCACTACCAGCTCGACGCCTTAACCGCCGCAGTCCGTCAAGGGACACCGTTCCCTACCGATCCCGCCGACGCGGTGGTCAACCTCGAGCTGATCGATGCCTGCTATCGCGCAGCCGGACTCGCACCGCGACCGACGGCCGGCACGATCAGGAAGTCGGAGAACTTGTCATGACCGGGCTGACGCTTGGGCTCGTGGGTGTGGGACGCATCGGCGTTATGCACGCGCGGGCCATAACGGGCCTGCGACAGGAGTTGCGGCAGCGGGGAACGATCCTCAGGTTAGTCCTCACCGACGTCGCCACTGAGCACGCCGCGCGCGTGGCGGCCGAACTCGACGCGGCGTTCGTGCCCACCCTTGAGGCGCTGGTCGAGCAAGGGCTGGACGGTCTCGTCGTCGCCACCGGGACCAGCACGCACCCGGAGCTCATTCGGGCCGGGGTGGATGCCGGGATCCCTGTCTTCTGCGAGAAGCCTGTGGCCTCTGACGTGGCCACTTCTTTAGCCGTGGTGGACCACATCCGGGCTCATGACGGCGTGGTCATGATCGGGCACCAACGCCGCTTCGACGCGGGCTACCAGGAAGCGAAGCGTGCGTACCAGACGGGGGAGCTGGGTTGGATACACACCTTCCGCGCAGTGACCTGCGACATGGCGCCACCACCGGTGGAGTTCCTCGCCACCTCGGGCGGGCTGTTCCGAGACTGCTCTGTGCACGACTTCGACATCCTCCGCTGGCTTACCGGACAGGAGATCGTGGAGGTGTATGCGCGAGGCTCCAACCACGGCGACCCCGCAATTGGCGCGGTCGGCGACGTCGACACCGCCCTCGCGGTAGTCACCCTGGCCGACGGGACCGTGGGCACAGTCTCGGCCAGCCGCTACAACGGAGCGGGCCACGATGTGCGACTAGAGATTCAGGGGTCGCGGGACACAGTGCTGGTCGGTCTCGACACGACGACCGCGCTGCGATCGGCGGAGCCGGGGGTGACTTTCCCGGCCGGACCTGCGCACCGCACCTTCGCCGAGCGTTTCGCCTCGGCCTACCGCGCCGAGCTGCTGGCCTTCGTCGAGCTGGTGCGGGGCGAACGAGCGAATCCGTGCCCGCCGGAAGAGGCCGTCGTTGCGGTACGTGTGGCCGACGCCGCCCAGGAGTCCCTGACCACGGGACGTCCCGTCCGCGTCGCCACGTAGACGGCCCGGTCTCGGACGTGCTCGGTGCACGTTCCCAGGAGCAGCGCCCGGCAGCCTCCCGCCAGGCGCCGCCACTGGGGTCAGCTGTTCTGCGGGAACCCGAGGTTCAGTCCGCCGTGGCTGGGGTCGAGCCAGCGAGAGGTGACCACCTTGCCCCGGGTGAAGAAGTTGACACCCTCGATGCCGTGGGCGTGTGAGTCGCCGAACAGGGAGTTCTTCCAACCGCCGAATGAGTAGTAGGCCATCGGCACCGGCACCGGCACGTTGATCCCGATCATGCCCACCGTCACCTCGTTGGAGAACCGCCGGGCCGCACCGCCGTCGTTGGTGAAGATGGCGGTGCCGTTGCCGTACGGGTTGTCGTTGAT
>DASQDG010000032.1:0-2817 GCA_035634295.1 Propionibacteriaceae bacterium
GGCTATCGGGGCTGGGGATCGCCGGCTTTGTAGCCGATCCCGCGGACGGTGACCACGATCTCAGGATGCTCCGGGTCTCGCTCGATCTTCGACCTCAGCCGCTGCACGTGCACGTTGACCAACCGGGTGTCGGCGGCGTGCCGGTAACCCCACACCTGCTCCAGCAGGACCTCCCGGCTGAACACCTGCCAGGGACGCCTGGCCAGGGCCAACAGCAGGTCAAACTCGAGCGGGGTCAGCTGGATCGGGGTGCCGTTGCGTTTCACCGAGTGACCGTCCACGCTGATCGACAGGTCGCCGATGCGCAGCGACTCGGTGTCGTTGTCCTCGGGCTGGCGACGCAACCGGGTGCGGATCCGCGCGATCAGCTCCTTGGCCTTGAACGGCTTGGACACGTAGTCGTCAGCGCCGGCCTCCAGACCCGCCACCACGTCGATGGTGTCCGACTTCGCGGTCAGCATCACGATCGGCACCCCCGACTCGGCCCGGATGTCTCGGCAGACGTCCACACCGTCGCGCCCGGGAAGCATCAGGTCCAGCAGGATCAGGTCCGGACGCGAGTCCCGGAAGGCCGCGAAGGCCTTGTCGCCGTGGGAGCACCAGACTGGCTCGAACCCCTCGTTGCGCAGCACGATGGACAGCATCTCGGCCAGGGCGGCATCGTCGTCGACAACCAGCACCCGGAGGCGGCCGCCCGAAATCTTGCCCGCTTCTGACACGGCGATCCCTTCGCTGACACCTGCTCTGTACGTTCTTGGTCGAGGGCCCCGGGCCCCAACAAGGTCCACGGTGGCGTGCTGCAGACAATCCTATTCAACCGGCCAATAATGGTCGGCCTCAGCGCACCGCGCCGCAGGCCGGGCGGGCCGCGGCGGGGCGCGGCGCGGTGGGTCGGTTGCGGCGGGGTGAGACGGGTCAATTCAGCTCAGGGTCCTCGGTCCAGGTGCCGAAGAACGCCAGCTCGCCGCCCTGTCGACGCAGCACCGACCGCCACAGTTGAAGGGGTGTCGGGCAGAACACGTCGGCATAGTCGGCGGGCAGCACGTGCCACATCCCCTGGGCGATCTCGGTCTGCAGCTGCCCGGCGGCCCAGCCTGCGTAGCCCGCGAAAATTCGCAGGTCGCGGTAGGCGCCGGACACGATCTCGACCGGGGTGTCCAGATGCAGCAGCCCGACCGTCTCGAACAGCCGTCGCCAGCCCGGCGGCTCTTCGCCGGCCGAGGACACGCTGGCGATGCAGATGGCGCCGTTGGGCGAGACCGGCCCGCCGTGGAACAGCAACGGCGGCTCGGACACCGCATCCACCCACTCCGGCAGCACGGCCTCCAGGGGGGTCGAGGAGATCTCGTTCAAGATCACCCCGAGGGCTCCGTCGTCGTCGGCGTCCAGCACCAGCACCACCGTCTGGTTGAACACGCCGTCGGCCAGCAGGGCGCTGGCCACCAGCGCGTCACCCGGCACGGGGTCGCGGCCCATCATCGACGCAGCGGGGGGGCACTGGCCACGCCTCGGCCTGCCCTCCGCCATTTCCCGGAGGCGAGCGCGCCGGCGCCAACCCAGCCGGCCCCTACTCCCAACCAGTCGGCGACCACGTCGAGGGCGTCACCCGTACGGTGCAGGTAGGTGACATGCTGGACGAGCTCGCTGACCACGCCGTGCAGGGCGAAGATCGCGACCACCACCAGACCGAAGCGGCTGGGCAGGCGTTCCGCGTCTCCCACGGGAGGCCCGGCCGCGTGCCGCGCAAGCAGGATCAGCCCCACGGGCGCGGCGAACCCCACAACGTGGCCCACCTTGTCGGCATACCAGACCCCCGTCTGCGGGACGCTCGGTCGATAGAGGCCATAGAGGTGCAGCAGCACCGCAGCGACGGCCAACCCGGTCAGCACCCACAGCAGCCGCTGCCGACGGCCAGACTCAGGCATCGACTAGAGGGCGACTTCGGTGTCGGTCGGCAGCTCAGCCGGTCCGCCCGCGGCCAGCCGGACCGCAGCCGCCACCTTGGCGTGCACGTCGGCGTGGAAGACGCTGGGCATGATGTAGGCCGCGTTGAGCTCGTCGTCGGTGACCACGCTGGCCAGCGCCCTGGCAGCCGCCAGCAGCATGGACGAGGTGATCTCGGCCGAGCGAGCGTCCAGCAGCCCACGGAAGACTCCCGGGAACGCCAGCACGTTGTTGATCTGGTTGGGGAAGTCGGAGCGCCCGGTGGCCACCACGGTGGCGTGCTTCAAGGCCTCGGCCGGGTCCACCTCCGGTTCGGGGTTGGCCAGGGCGAAGACGATCGACCGCTCGGCCATGGCAGCGACGTCGTCGCCGTCGAGCACCCGTGGAGCTGACACGCCGATGAACACGTCGGCGCCGACCACAGCGTCCTTGAGCGACCCGCTCACTCCGAGCCGGTTGGTGTGCTCGGCCAGCCAGGCGAGCTCCCCGGCGAGGCCGTCGCGTCCTCGGTGCACCACGCCAGCGATGTCGGCGACCACGATGTCGGTGACCCCGGCCACCAGCAGCAGCTTGATGATCGCCGTGCCCGCAGCCCCGGCGCCGGACATGACGATCTTCACGTCGGCGATCTTCTTGTCGACCACGCGCAGAGCGTTGTAGAGCGCGGCCACCACCACGATCGCCGTGCCGTGCTGGTCGTCGTGGAACACCGGGATGTCGAGCAGCTCACGCAACCGGGCCTCGATCTCGAAGCAGCGCGGCGCCGAGATGTCCTCCAGGTTGATGCCAGCGAATCCGGGCGCTACCGCCTTGACCACCGAGATGATCTCTTCAGTGTCCTGGGTGTCCAAGCACAGCGGCCAGGCGTCGATG
>DASQDG010000033.1:0-3600 GCA_035634295.1 Propionibacteriaceae bacterium
CTATCCACGGGTGGCGCTGGCTCTCGGCTCGCGACCCATTGAGCAGTGGCGGGCACACAAGCCGGCCCGTGCCCGGGCCCTGGGGCTGTGCAGCAGTGGGGTCCATCAGGGCCTGCAGGGCAACCTCAAGGAGGCGGTCCGCGACGTCGAGCAGACCGTACGCGATCTCGAGCGGGGACTTCCGTGACTTCGGTGATGCCTTCGGCGGTCTATCTCCAAGTGGCGACGAGCATCCTCGACGGCGCGCTCCGGCTGGCCGGCATCAACCAAGCCCGGGCCGCGATGTGGGTCACCCGGCGCGGGTTGGAGGAGCTGGTCGGCGAGTTGCTGCGGCAGAAGTCGATCGACGTCGGCTACGGCAACATGCGCTCGAAGCTGGTCTGTCTGGCGGTGGCCTACAAGTCCCGGCCCGACGAGATCACTGCCATCACCATGGCCTGGGACCAGTTGTCGAGGGGCTGCCACCACCACGCCTACGAGCTGGCCCCGACCAGTGGCGAGGCCCGCCACGTGGTCGAGACCCTGCGCCCGATCGTTCAACAAGGAGGCGGTTGAGCGCGGCGGCCAGATGTCTCCGACGCGCTCACTCGGTACGCCGACCGCGCTTGCGGTTCTTGTCGTGATACGACGCTCGCGTCATCTTCGACGTGAGGCTGGTGTCGCGGAGATCCACTTGCTCGCTGATCATCATCAAAGCGTCAACCTCGATGACGAGATCCTCCCGCAGGTCGGCCGGCACCGTGAGATTAGCCTGCTCCAGCGAGTCCACGGCACCGTCAAGCAAACGCTTGGCGGTCTCGCGGTCGCCCAACTCGAGCGCCTCCGAGGCCAGCCGCTTCGAGTGCTGCGCCTCCTGGAACAACACTTCTGTGTGCACCGTCGGGTCGACCGTACGCCCAGCCGCCTGGTCGCCGGGTACCACGTTCACGGTGACCGGGATCGTGACCACCTGCTCGAGCAGGTCCGGCAGTTCGACGTAGCGGAGCTGCAGCTTGGCCACCAGGGCGAGTCCGAGTGACGGCATCGCCGGCACCTTGAACTTGAGCAGGATTTTGCGCTCCTCCTCGACGTAGAGGTCGCCCAGTTCGATCATCACCTCGCTTGGTCCGACCTGCGCGCAGGGCAGATCGTTGTAGAGGCGCCACAGCTGGACCGACGGCTCACAATGCACCAACAACGAGGCCGCCTGGATTGACTTCGACAGCAGACCCGTCACCTCCGAGGAAATCGCGGCTCCGGCGGCGTCCGGATCTTGAGCGAAGTGATGGTTGCCACTGCCGCCGCGCGTGATGGCCGTGAGCAGCGTCTCGTCGTAGTCCAAGCCGTACCCCAGCGTCGACGTGGTCAGGCCCGCACCATAGGCACCGCGGGCCAGATCGCCGAGCTTGTCCGGCTCGCTCACGCCCGCGTTCACGTGGCCGTCGGAGATCAGCAGCAGCGTGCCGCCTGAGTCGCCGACCACTCGCCTCAGCTCCTGCAGGCCGCGCAGGTAGCCACTCGACAAGTCGGTCAAGCCACCGGGCCGAAGGGCGCTGATGAGGCCGAGGACGTGCGCCTTGTTGGTCAGCGGACCTGCAGGGACCACGACCTGAGCCGTGTCATCAAAGGCAACCAGACCGAAGTTGTCCTGGCTGTCGAGCCGCTGGACCAGGCCCGCAAGGGCCTTGAGAGCACCATCGAGCGGCGGGCCGGCCATGGAACCGCTGCGGTCCAACACGATCTGCAGGGAGGCCGGCGGGCGCTGCTGATCTGTGGAGGCGCTCGGCGCCGCCAGGTCGAGGAGGACTGCGACCTCGTCGTCGGACTCGTGAGCAACGACGTTGACGTCAAGCTGGGCTGAGAACTTCATGACTTCACCATGGTTTTCTGCACGCCATGCGTGCCTGGTTGTGAGGGGTGGGCGGTAGTGCGCGCGGGTCAGTGGACCCGGTCGCAGGTGCCGGTACGGGGCAGCTCGAGGCGACACACAGGACACATCTGCCTCGGGGCGTGAGGGTGAGCCCTCCGGGCGCCCCGAGAACGCGCCCGATAGCCCGGCAGCTCCACCCGGGCCGCTCCGACGACGCCGATGTGGCCCATGTGCACCCGCGCTACGACGCGCCCTTGCCGCGTGACGGCGATATAAGGCCGAGAAGGCGGCACATAGAAACCGTCGTGGACGATTCCCTGGAGCGTCGAACGGACCGTGGCCTGCGCCTCGACCGGTACGCGGTAGAAGCGCATGGCGCTTGCCAGATCGTCGAAGTAGGTCCGGGCTGCCGGCTGGCTTGCGCTGGAAACTGACATCTGCTGTCCTCCTTGATGGTGCCGCACTGACGCAACACGTTGACGATAAAGCGAGGGTCTGACAGTTTTTGCCCCATCTGCTCCCTCAAGGGGCGATCCGTACCGCCCTCTCCCTCCAAGACGTCGCATCCGGCACTTTCCTGACATTGGGCTCAGGGTCAGGTTTTCGGGCCCTGCGGCGTCTGTAGTAGATGCGGGCCGATCGCCGGCCGGCAACACATGGGGAGGACCGCGATGCCGTCGGTACAACTGATCCACACCCCCGACTACTTGGGCTACCGTCTGGGCGAAGGTCACCCCACGAGGCCGGAACGAGCCGAAAACCTGGTACGTCTCGTCGGTCAGTCGGCCCTGCACCATGAGCTTGTCGAGCCACGAACCGCCTCGCGTGCGGATCTCCTGACCGTTCACGACGCCGCATATGTCGACCAGGTGCAGAGTGGCTGGCATCCGGAGTGGGAGGGTTACCGACCCAACCTGCACCACCTGTCGGCCCTGATCGTCGGCGGAACGCTCGAAGCGGCCCGACGCATCAGGTACGGTGATGTCACTCGGGCCTTCCACCCCATGGGAGCCAAACACCATGCGCACCGAGACACGGCCAGCGGGTTCTGCATCTACAACGACATGGCCATCGCCGCCACCGTCCTGGCCGACTCAGGCATGAAGGTGCTCTATCTCGACTGGGACGCCCACCACGGCGACGGGGTCGAGTTTCTGCTCGAGGACCGAGCAGATGTGCTGACGGCCAGCATCCACAACGGGCACATCTTTCCGGGCACTGGCGACGGTCATCGACCCGACAGGGCCGCCTACAACTGGCCGCTCCCGCCCGGCGCCACCGGCACCGATCTGCTCGCCTCAGTGGCTGAGGCGCTCGAGATCGCCTCAGCCTTTCAACCCGACATCGTGCTGCTGGCCGCCGGCGCTGACGGTCACAGCGCCGACCCGCTGGGCGGCTTGGGCTACGAGCTACCCGACTATCGCCGGGCGGCGACCCAGGTGTCGGACTTCACCAACCGCCAGTGCGCCGGCCGCATGCTAGTGGGCGGCGCCGGTGGCTATCGCGCCGACGACTGGACCCCGCGGGTGTGGTTCGAGACGTTCGCGGCCATGGCCGAAGGGGCGGAGGTGGCTACCCGTGCGTGAGCCGGAACAGGGCGACCGGGAAGACCAGGGCGCTGGCTCACCGACGAGCAGCGACGAGCGATTTCAGGAGGCGCTGGACACGGCCCGGCGCGTCGCACGCAGGCGTTTCGGCGGCAGCTGGAGTGAGGCGGAACTAGAGGACCTCGTGTCAGAGGTGATGATCAG
>DASQDG010000034.1:0-25894 GCA_035634295.1 Propionibacteriaceae bacterium
TCAGACGACCGTGTGCACCGCGTCGACGACGGCGGGGTCGGCGGCGTGCGCGGAGTCGACCACCGCGAGCGTGCGCCACTTGTCGAAGGCCGTGCAGGGGTGGGCCAGCCCGAGGCGCACGACGTCGCCGACGGCGAGCGCCGGCGGGACTCCGGCGGTACCGTGCGCCCCTGGAACGCACGCGGGGGCGGCCCTCGGAGGGCCGCCCCCGCATCACGCGCTCGACAGGATTCGAACCTGTGACCTCTAGCTCCGGAGGCTAGCGCTCTATCCAGCTGAGCTACGAGCGCACTTCCCGCAAACACGAATGGGCTCGCGGGAGCCCATTCGAACACTGTAGCTGAATCGGGGCGACTGGATTTGAACCAGCGACCTCCTGCTCCCGAAGCAGGCGCGCTACCGGGCTACGCTACGCCCCGCCGACGTGCCGTGGCGGCCTCGCGCACTGCTCGCGCGGCACCACAGGTGGAACGAGTGACGGGAGCGCGCCCGGAGAGACTCGAACTCCCAACCTTCTGATCCGTAGTCAGATGCTCTATCCGTTGAGCTACGGGTGCCCGTCGCGCCGGTTTCCCGTGCGACGACGCAAGAGTCTAGCGGGCAGCGGGCCGCGGGCCCAACCAGGTTCCCAGCGTGCACTTTGCCTTCGTAGTTAGTTCCCGACCCGTACGAGCCGACCGGCCAGGTGCTTCCCGAGTCGTGATCGCTCGGGGAGCATCTGGCCCTTGTTGGCGGAGGCGGCGGGATTTGAACCCGCGAGAGGGTTTAAGCCCTCAACCCGCTTAGCAGGCGGGCGCCATAAACCGGGCTAGGCGACGCCTCCAACAAGTACGGCCCAACTGGGCCGCAAACGCCTGCCCACCTTACAGACGAAGGGGAGAGCCAAGCAAAGCGCACTCGAGACTGAGGCCCCACGAGCGCACGCGCACCCCGAGCGTTGCCGGCTCCCGTACAGTAGGAACGTTTGTATTGTGCAGGTCAACAGGAGGTGCAGTGCCGGAGCAACCCGAGCAGGGGGCATGGGAATTGCCCGAAGCCTCGGCTGGAGAGCCGGCTGCGCCGGAAAGCCGACGGAGACTGCACCCCGGTGACGACTTCCGCCGGGCGCTGCTCTACACCGCCGCAGGCACGGCGTTGCCAGGGCTGGGCCTGCTCGCCGCACGTCGGCGGCTCGCCGGCGGCGTCATCCTCGGGTTGTTCCTCACGGTGTTGCTGTCGCTCGGCATCTGGGCCGCAGTGGACCTCAACAGCCTGGCCTCGCTGGCGGTGCGACCTTCGGCCCTGAAGGCTCTGAGCGTCATCTTGGTGCTGGTGGCGCTGGCCTGGGTGAGCGTGGTCGCGGCGAGCCACCTCGCCTTGCGCCGGCAGCCCACCCGACGGCAACGAGCTGCCGGCGGCTTCCTCGTGGGTCTGCTCTGCTTCGCCATAGCCGCTCCGCTGGGCTATGCCGCCAACCTGACATACGTGCAGGCCGGCGCCATCAACAAGGTCTTCGGCAGCGAGAAGGACACCAAGAGCGCGACCCGGCCCAACCTCAACGTGCCGGGATCCGGCCCCGGTCAGCCGCCAGCCGCCGACCCGTGGGCAGCCAAGCCACGGCTCAACGTACTGCTGCTGGGCGGCGACGCGGACAAGGGTCGTTCCGGCACCCGGACCGACACGGTCATCTTGGCCAGCATCGACACCAAGACCGGTGACACCGTGCTGTTCAGCCTGCCGCGCAACACCACGAGGATGCCGTTCCCCAAGGACTCACCCCTGCGCCGTTACTACCCGCGAGGCTTCACCGACGGCAACAGTGACAACCCCGAGTTCTTCCTGAACGCGATGTATCGCAACGTCCCTAACCGGGTCCCCGAGAACGTGCTCGGCGAGACCGACAACCTCGGCGCGGACACGCTGAAACTCTCGGTGGGAGCCGCGCTCGGGCTCAACGTCGACTACTACGTGCTGATCAACCTGCAGGGCTTCACCAAGCTGATCAACGCGCTCGGCGGGATCCGACTGAACATCAACACCTATATCCCGATCGGCGGCAACACTGACCGCGGCATCAAACCCAAGGAATACCTCGAGCCGGGAAAGAACCAGTTGCTCAATGGTCGCAGTGCCCTCTGGTACGCCCGTGGCCGCTACGGCTCCGACGATTACGCGCGGATGGACCGGCAGCGCTGCGTGATCAACGCCATCATCGAACAGGCCAATCCCACCAACATGCTGGCCCGCTACGAGAAGATCGCCAAGGCCGGCGGCGACGTGGTCTTCACCGACATGCCGCAGGAGGTGTTGCCGCTGATGGTCGACCTCAGCCTGCGGGTCAAGAATGGCAACGTCCGGAGCATCGTCTTCAAGACCGGCTCAGATGGCTTCGCCAGCGGCCGGCCGAACTACCCGCAGATGCGCACCCGCGTCAAGGCCGCGCTCGGGGAGGCCAAGGCCAAACCGGCGCCCAAGACCACGACTAAGAAGAAGCCGCAGAAGGAGAGCGAGGACGTCACCGACTCCTGCGCCTACGACCCCAAGCGGGCTGAAGCGGCCCAGCGGCCCCGGTGAGTGCTCAATCGGGCAGGTGATAGCCCCGGTCGGCGTCGAGTCGGGCACTGATCGCCGCCAGCATCGCAGAGAATGTGCGCTGCGAAGGTCCGTGCGGGTTCGTCACCTCGGCCGGGTCCTGCTCGCCCGACGTCTTAGTGAACACCAGCCGATCCCCCTCAAGCCTCACAGCCTTGATGTCAGACCAGCGGAGCGTACGGCGGTCGTCGCGGCTGCTCACGGTCAGGGCCCCGTCCTCAAGCAGCACCGTCTGGCGCCAGCGCCGCTCCGCCAGGCCCGCCGCGACAGTCACCGCCAGCGCGGACGCGAGCACAATCCCACCGATGACCAGCACGGCGGCGGGTAGCGCCAGTGCGCTCCCGAGCACTAGCAGTGTCGCGCCCACGGTGGCTCCGACTGCGGCAATCACCAATGCCCGAAACGGCAGCTCGGCTCGGAGCACGAACCGCTGCGGCGCCGTTGGCGCTCCGTACGGCTGAGTCACCTGAGCACCCTACCCAAAGCCATCGGGTGCTTTCGGAGCCGAGAACGGGCGGCGGCGAGGGTGGGATTCGAACCCACGGAGCGTGATGAGCGCTCGGGCGCTTTCAAGGCGCCTGCACTAGTCCACTATGCGACCTCGCCTGCGAAGCGGAGGCTTCGGCATGGAGATCCTATCCGGCTCGGCCGGCTGGATGTGGCAACCTGTGGGCATGCTGGCGGCCCGTGCCCAAGAACCTGGAGGGCCTGACGTACTGCAGGTCAGCGTGGTCGAGACTCCGAGTGCCGGGCCTGGCGAGGTGCTGGTCAAGGTGGCTGCAGCCGGGGTCAATCGCGCCGACCTGCTTCAGCGCCAGGGGCACTACCCTCCACCGCCTGGGGTCAGCGACATTCTGGGGCTGGAGTGCTCGGGGGAGATTGCCCAGCTCGGGCCCGGCGTGGCCGGATGGGAGCGCGGTGACGCCTGCGTGGCGCTGCTCGCGGGTGGCGGCTACGCCGAATATGTCGCCGTGCCGGCCGGCCAGGTCGTGGAGCCACCCGACGGAGTCGACCGAACGACCGCTGCCGGCCTGATCGAGGCGGCGGCGACGGTGGTGTCCGGCCTTCGGATGGCTGACCTCTCCCCCGGTGAGGTGTTCCTGGTGCACGGCGGTTCCGGCGGCGTCGGGTCCTTCGCCATCCAGTACGCCCGTGCTCAGGGCGCCACGGTGATCGCCACCGCAGGCGACCAGGCCAAGGTCCACTACTGCCGCTCGATCGGCGCTGACCTCGCGTTGTCGTACCGCGACGACTGGAGCAGTGCGGTCCGCGACTTCACCTCCGGACATGGGGTGGACGTCGTCTTGGACAGCATCGGCGCAAAGTATCTGGGAGCTCATGTGGACCTGCTGGCTACCGACGGGCGGCTGGTGGTGATTGGCCTGCAAGGTGGTCGACGCGGTGAGCTGGATCTCGGGCAGCTGCTGGGCAAGCGCGGCCGGATCATCGCGACCACGCTGCGCTCGCGGTCGGTCGAGGAGAAGACCGAGATCTGCCGGCTCGTGGTCGACTACGCCTGGCCCCTGGTCACGTCCGGCGCGATCCGCCCGGCCCCGCAGACTGTGATGCGGCTGGACCAGGTGGCGGAGGCACACCGCCAGCTGGAGTCAGGCGACAACCTGGGCAAGATCATCCTGGCCATGCCCTGACCTGTTCGGGGCCTGGAACGGGGTAGTTGGCTGCCACCGACCCACTCGCGCGGCAAAGGCGTCAGCGGTGACGCCGAACCCCCGCAGCCTCAGGCTCGAGTCTGAAAATGGCGGACCCACTCGGTACGCAAGCTCGACGGCACCCCTCGAGCGCCTCGGTCGCGAAGCGCCTCCTGAATCCGGCCCAGAGTGCGCTCAGGATGGGCGTACACGCCATCGCCCCTGATCACGAGCAGCCGCCATCCCAAGCGATCCAACTGCTCACGGCGCTCGATGTCTCGACCCCACTGGTCGCCGTTCTCCGCATGCTGGCGTCCGTCGTACTCGATGATGAGACGCAGTTCGCGGTAGCACATATCGAAGCGAAAGACCCAGTTGCCCTCATGGTCGCGCAGAATCACGTTCACTTCCGGCTCCGGCAAACCCGCGAGAACGATGAGGAGGCGCAGCCTGGTCTCCATGGCGGAATCAACGCCAGCTCTCATCAGCCGCGCCGCTCGGCGGGCGAGGCGAGCGTTGCGCCCAGACCATCCACGGGCTGCCTCGACAAATGCCTGAGGTGAGATGTCACTAGCGCGTACGAGGGAGTCGCCGGCCACCACGAGATCCACCAAGGACACACCCGCGGCTGCCAGCTCAAGGAAGGCCTGCGTCGGCGTAGAAACCAGCATTCCCTGGCGCAACGCCGTCGGTCGCACCACTGGGTCGTATTGCGCCGCGATGCCCGCCCGGCGGGTGCGATGCACTCGCTCACGCACTGTCACATGGGTATCGGCCGAATAGGGAGCAATGCCGCCCCACAACTGCACGGCTGTGTGGTGGCTGACGTGGCCGACCTGCGGAAGCAGCTGGAGAGCGACCCGCGCGCGCAGGGCTGGACTGATCACGATGCCGCTAGGCACGTAGGCATCGAAGAACACGCGCTGGTAGGACCGACTGAGCAATTCCTGAATCGGTATTCCCGCGCGCCGAGCATCCGCGCGTCGAAGGACAACTGGCCCGTTCCCGGCGGAGGTGCTGAAGGTTGACATGGCTGGAGCATGCTTCCCTGTGCCACTGAGCAGTCGCCGCTTTGAGGACGGTGGGGACAACAGCGCCGGCTGTGGGGGGCCTGTGGGAAACACGGCGCGGGGACGGCCGACGCCTTGTGCGCACAAACGCCGACCCCGCCCACCACAACACCCACCTTCAACGCCTTGTGCGCACAAACGCCCGGACGAACCGTGACCCGGCAAACCCCTACGAGGTCCAGGTCCGCCAAAGGCTGGCGTACTCCCCGTCGGCGTCCACCAGCTCGGAGTGGCTGCCGAGCTCGGCGATCCGGCCGTCGATCACCACGGCGATCCGGTCTGCGTCGTGGGCGGTGTGCAGCCGGTGAGCGATGGCCACCACCGCCCGACCCTCGAGCAGGGCCGCCATCGAGCCCTCCAGGTGCCGAGCGGTGCGGGGGTCGATCAGCGAGGTGGCCTCGTCCAGCACCAGGGTGTGCGGGTCGGCCACCACCAGCCGGGCCAGGGCGATCTGCTGCGCCTGCGCGGGCGTCAGCTTCTGCTGGCCGGCCCCTAGCACGGTGTCCAGCCGGCGCGGCAGCCGGCGTACCCACTCCCATGCGTCCACCGTCTTGAGCGCCTCGATCACCGACTCGTCGGGCGAGGACTCGCGGGCCAAGATGATGTTGTCTCGGACGGTCCCGACGAACACGTGATGCTCCTGGGTGACCAGAGCCACCTCGGTCCGCATCACCGCCAGCGGCAGGGACGTCAACTCCACCCCGCCGACGGTGACCGACCCGGTCCGCGGCCGGTTGATGCCCGACAACAACCGACCCAGCGTGGACTTGCCCGACCCACTGGGTCCTACGATCGCCAGCCGCTCCCCTCGCTGCAGTCCGAGGTCCACCCCGTGCAGGACGTCGTGGCCCTCCCGGTAGGCGAACCGCAGGTCGCGGCCCACCAGCTGGTTGCCGTCGGGCAGATCTTGGCCCGCCTCCCGGTCCTGCGGTACGGCGGCGATACCCAGCAGCCGGGTGGTGGAGGCGATTCCCACCTGCAGCCGGTCGATGTTGCGCACCAGGCGTGCCAGCGGCTCGACCAGAGCCTGCACGTACAAAGTCGCCGCAGTGATCTGGCCCAGTGTCACCCAGCCCCGGACATACCCGTAGCCGCCCAGCAGCAGCACCATCACCAGCGGCAGGTCAAAAGCCAGTCCGAGGGCGCCGAACAGCAGGTTTCGCAGCGACATGGTGTAGCGCTCGGCCTGGGCGGACACCGCAATGTCGGTGTCGCCCTCGTCGATCCGGCGACGCTGCAGACCCAGGGCCTCCACCGTCCGGGCACCCTCCACGGTCTCGGTCAGCGTGGTGTTGATCTGCGAATACGTCCCGCCCTCGGTGATGTAGCCCTGCGGTGCCCGCCGCAGATAGCGGCGCACCGACCACACCAGCAGCGGCGTGGTGACCAGCAGGGGCAGCGTCAGCAGGGGTGAGTTCACCAGCATCGCCGCCACCGTCAACAGCACGGTGGCAGCCGCGATCACCGCCTCGGGCAGGCCATAGCGCACGCTCTCGCTCATCGTCCCGACATCGCGGGTCACCCGGGTGACCAGGTCTCCGGTGGAGGCGCTCTCCACCTTGCCGAGCGGCAGCCGCAGCACGGTCCGAACGATGTGCTCGCGCGCCTCGGACAGCAGGTCCTGCCCGAACACCACCGAGCTTCGCAGCGCACAGAAGGTCAGTACGGCCTGGAGCACCACGACACCAAGCACGGCCAGCGCGAGCGCGTCGATCGACCAGCCGGACCCGGCCCGGGCGTCGGCCCGGTCCACCACGAACCCCAGGATGCGCGGCACCACGAGCCCGGCCAGTGCGGCGAGCGCGTGCAACCCGAGCAGCGCCACGATCAAGGTGCGCCGACGCCGCAGCAGGTCGGCGAAGAACACCACCACCGCGTGCCGGTCAGCCACCGGAAGCGCGTGCTCGGGGTGCAACGCGTCCTCGAAGTAGGCCTTGGCGCGCCGCTCACGCAGCAGGTGCCGCCGATTCCAATGGCGCAGCCGGTCACGCATCGACCCGGCTCGCGGGGGCACCAGCTCCTCCGGTACGGCCCGCGGCAGCGGTCCCGAGCGCCAGGTCTCGGCGGACCGGCGCCGCCAGGTGCCGTCCAGGTCGGCGCTCCAGTCGCCGTCGGTGGAGAGCAGACCGTCTTGTACGTCAGTCATCGCCCTTCACCTCCTCTTCCTCCTCCAAAGCCCGGGCCACGACCCAGCGGTAGTCCGCCGAGGTCCTCAGCAGCTGCTCGTGCGTGCCGTACGCGGTGACGACCCCCTCGGTGAGCAGCGCCACCCGGTCGGCGTGGTGCAGCAGCAGCGGGGACGTGCTGGTCACCACCGTGGTTCGCCCGCGCCGAAACTCGGCCAGCCGACCGGCGATGATCGCCTCGGTGTGTGCGTCCACGGCCGAGGTCGGCTCCACCAGGATCAAGATCTCCGGATCCAGCGCAAGCGCTCGGGCCAGCACCACCCGCTGTCGCTGCCCCCCCGACAGCCCCCGCCCACGCTCATCGATCCGTCCCTGCCAGCCTCCGGCCAGGGCCTCGAAGACATCTTCGGCAGCGGCGGCGTGCAGGGCTTCCTCGGCTTGGCTCAGGGTCAACCGGCCGTGCGGGTCGACTGCGGACTGCAACGTCCCGGCAAACACCGCGCTGGCGGCGTCGCTGACCACGACGTGCCGGCGGACGTCGTCGATCGGCACCTCGGCCAGGTCGACCGCGCCGATGCTCACTCGCCAGTCGCGCGCCGCCAGCTCACTCTCGGCCGCGGCCAGCTGTTCGCGCTGGACGCGCTGCCGCTCCCGCGCCCGGCGGGCGGCGCGGCCCTTGAGACCGTCGGCGACCTCGAGGCTCACCGGCTCGGTCTGGGTGGGCAGATAGCGGCCCAGCCGGTCGGCCAGCGCGGCCGAGTCGTCCGGCAGGGCCGAGACCACCACGGTCAGCCGGCCGGGCTCCGCGGTGAACCCCGACCGGTGGTCGTGCAACGCCGCCTCGGCCAGATCTGCTCCGTTGAGTGAGGCGAGCCCTCGGGTCGGCTCCCGCCAGGGAGGCTGCTGGCCGAGCACCACGATGGCCTTGCGTGCCGACACCAGCGAGCGCACCCACTTCTGCACGGCCTCGAAGAAGGTCTGAATCGGCCAGACCATGAACACGGCGTAGCCGAAGAAGCTGATCAGCTCACCGACGCTCAGTCGCCCGGCCGCCACCTCCCGGGCCCCCAGCCAGGTCAACACGACCAGGAACAGCCCGGAGAACAGGACGCTGGCCGAGTCGATGGTGGCCTGCCACACGCCGGCGGCCACGCCAGCGTCTCGGGTCCGGCGTGACTGGGCCGTGTAGTTGCGGGCGAAGGTCTCCTCGCCGCCGATGCCGCGCAGGATCCGCAGCCCGGCCACGATGTCGGTCGCCAGCGAGGTGAGGTCGGCCGAACGGTTCCGCTCCACCGTCTCCCGGCGCTGCAGCGGCCGCAGCAGGGGCAGCGCCCCCACCACGATGACCGGTGCTGCAACCAGCACCATCAGACCCAGCCGGGGCGAGGTCGACAGCACCAGGCCAGCGATCACCAGATAGCTGATCAAGGCTCCGACCGCACGGGAGAGCACCTCAGTCAGGCCCCCGAACTGGTCGGAGTCGCTGGCCGAAATGCTGAGCACCTCCCCGGTCGGGGTGCGCTGGGGTAGCACGTGCCCCAGCTGCGTGGTCTTGCGGGTGATCAGCTTCATCGGGCCGTACATGCCCACCAGCCAGCCGTGGACCACCAACGTGTGGTTGACCACGCCGGCGGCCACCCCGATCAGGGCCAGCCCGAGCATGACCAGGCTCAGCTCAGCAACCACGTCGAAGTTGCGGGGCACGATGCCCTCGTCCACGATGCGGCCGATGACGTACGGGCCGACCGACCCGGGCAGCCACTCGATGATCGCCGACAGCGCGCTCAAGAACATCAGCGGCGCCTGCTGCCACAGCAGCCAGCACAGGAACCGGCTCGCGCTGCGGGTGTCGGGATGAGCGAAGTCGCGCGTCGGCAGCTTCCCGGATGTGCGCTTGGGTGCGCGGCGGCGCGCTGCGGCCCCGGGGCTCGACGAAGAGGGAGGGTGCGCAGCGACCTCGAAGTCCGGGACCACCGGCGGGAAGTCGTGCATGGCCTGCTCAGCCTAGGCGTCGGACCTCCGGTCTGCGACCGGATTTCCTGGTCGTCGAGCGCTGCGAAGAAAGCGGGGTCGAGAGCCGCCTAATATCGTGGCCATGACCAGTGACCCCAGCGCGGACGCCGGAGCGAGCTCAGACGCGGCACAGGGCCAGGCGATCGTCGGCGCCACCGAGGACGGCCGCGTGTTCGTGGTCTCTCCAAACGCGATGGCGGTCGAGGGACCACCGGTTGAGGAGGTGCAGGTCGACGACTCGCCGCCTCGGTCGGTGACCGAGATGGTGGAGCAGCCCGCGAAGGTGATGCGGATCGGCAACATGATCCGTCAGCTGCTGGACGAGGTGAAGGCCGCGCCTTTGGATGAGGCGAGCCGGCAACGGCTTCGCGACATTCACTCGGCTTCGATCGGCGAGCTGAAGGAGGGCCTGGCCCCCGAACTGGTCGACGAGCTCGACCGGATCACGCTGCCGTTCAACGAGGATTCCACACCCACTGACGCGGAGCTGCGGATCGCCCAGGCACAGCTGGTGGGTTGGTTGGAAGGTCTGTTCCACGGGATCCAGACCGCGCTGTTCGCGCAGCAGATGGCGGCTCGGGCCCAGCTGGAGCAGATGCGCCGCGCGCTGCCTCCCGGCACAACACCACCTGCGCCGGCTGGCCCAGCGGTGCCGGGGACCGTACGGACCGACGGCATGTACCTCTAAGGCATTCGCCAGTCCAGATAGCGGTGGCGGATCGGCACCGATCTCAGGCTGCGCGCGGGTGCGGTTCGCGAGGCTAAAGTCGTTGCCAGCAGAAGCAAGGGAACCGATAGCGCCGTCGAGGCGTCTCAGGCAGGTCCTGATCGACGACCGAGGGAGACGACGCGCATGTCCATCAGCCACCGCTCAGACCAGACGCTCCCCGGCTGCGTGCAGTTCGGGGCGCTGTTTCAGGACCCGCGCCTGGAGGAGCCGCCGGCGGCGAGCGCGCCGGCGGACCAGCGCAGGCGCTATGCCGCTCTCGAGCGCGAGGCCAACGGGGTGTGCCGCAGCTGCCCAGTCCTGGAAAGGTGCCTCTACGTTGCCGTGGTCCAGCACGACGTGGCGGGGTTCGTGGCCGCCACCACCGCCAAGCAGCGCATCGAGATGCGCCGTCGGCTGGGTATTCGGGTCGAGGCCGAGGATTTCGACTCCCTGACCGGCGCGACCCGCCAGCACCGACAGGTCGACCATGACGAGGTCGTCCGACTTCACCGGGCGAACCCGGACCAGACTTATGAGCAGCTCGCCGAGCGGCTGGAGTGCTCGCTGTCAACCGTGAAGCGCCACCTGCGTCAAGACCGCCGGAGCGGTGCCGCCCCGAAGTCCCGCCAGCGGGTGCGCCCGACGGAGGCCGAGGTGACCGCCGCCTTCGATCAGATCGTCGGGCGGGCTGGGCTGGACCACAGATCCGCCGCCTGAGTCAGCCGAACCAGCGTCGCAGCTCTGCCGCCGTGCCACCGTCGGCGAATCGACCGGTGACGTGGTCGGCGACCGATTGCACCTCGGGCGGGGCGTCTCCGATGGCGACGCCCCGTCCCGCCCAGCGCAGCATCTCGATGTCGTTGCGGCCGTCACCCAAGGCCAGTACGTCTGACGCGGCCACTCCCAGGGTGCTGGCCACATCGGCCAGCGCGGCGGCCTTCGTGACGCACTCCGGTCCGATGTCCAGCCAGGCGCTGTACCCGACGAAGTAGGTCACGCCGTGCAGACCCAGGCGTGCGGCCAGCTCGATGAACTGCTCGACCGAGCTGTCTGGATCGCGCAGGATCACCCGGGTCACCGGCCGAGCGCTCAGCTGCGCCACGTCCTCAATGACCATCTCTCCGGTCAGGTCCCCGCCGGGAAAGGGTCCGGACAGTCGATAGCCGACGCCGACCTCTTCGACAGCGATCAGCGTGCCGGGCGCGAGCTCTTCGACCTTGGCGATCACCTGCGACGGGTCGAAGGTGACGGCCGAGACGATCTCGCGGGGCGGGTAGTTCACCACCACCGCGCCGTTGGAGGAGACCGAGGGGCCCGGGGGCAGGCCCAGCTCATCGAACACCGGCTGGGTTCCGTGCCAGGCCCGTCCGGTGGCCAGCACCACCGGCACTCCGGCGGCCACCACCAGCCGTACGGCCTCCAGCACCTCAGCGGGCAGGTGACCGTCGTGGTCGACCAGCGTGCCGTCGATGTCCAGCGCGACCATCAGCGGCCGCCAGCTCGCGGCCGGCTGGGTTGGAACGGAGGTCATGCTCGGGGCGTCAAAGCTTCCCGGCCACCGAGGAAGGGGCGCAGCGCCGCCGGAACATAGACCGAGCCGTCGGGCTGCTGGTGATTCTCCAAGATCATCACGATGGTCCGGGTCATCGCGCACAACGTGCCGTTGAGAGTGGCGACGGGGGCCGTGCCCGAGTCGAACCGGGCCCGAATGTTGAGCCGGCGAGCCTGAAAGTCGGTGCAGTTCGACGTCGAGGTGATCTCCCGGTAACGCTCCTGGGTCGGGAGCCAGCCGTAACAGTCGTACTTGCGGGCCGCGCTCAACCCGAGGTCGCCACCGGCGAGCTCAAGCACCTGAAAGGGGATCTCGAGGGCGGTGATGAAGTCCTTCTCCCACTGCAGCAGCCGCTGGTGCTCGTCGGCGGCATCCTCTGGGGCGCAGAAGACGAACATCTCGACCTTGTCGAACCAGTGCACCCGAAAGATCCCGCGGGTGTCCTTGCCGTGCGAGCCGGCCTCACGGCGATAACTCGGGCTGTAACCGGCGTAGCGCAGCGGCAGCTGGTCGACCTCGAGGATCTCGTCCATGTGGTAGGCCGCCAAGGGGACTTCGGCCGTGCCCACCAGATAGAGGTCGTCGCCGGGCAAGTGGTAGACGTCCTGGGCGGCCTGGCCGAGAAAGCCGGTGCCCTCCATGGCCGGCGACTTGACCAGTGCGGGCGGGATCATCGCGGTGAACCCAAGGCGCACGGCCATACTCATCGCCAGGTTGACCAGCGCGAGTTCGAGCTCGGCGCCCTGGCCGGTCAGGTAGTAGAACCGAGAACCCGACACCTTGGCTCCGCGCTCGGTGTCGATCGCGCCCAGCAGCTGTCCGAGCTCCAGGTGGTCTCGTGGGGCGAAACCCTCGGCCGCGAAGTCGCGCGGCGCGCCAGCGGTCTCCAGCACGACGTAGTCGTCCTCGCCTCCGAGCGGGACGTCGTCGGCCACCAGGTTGCCGACCTGACGAAGCAGCCGGTCGAACGTGGCGGCCTGCTCGCCCTGAGCGCTCTCCGCCTTCTTGACCAGGTCCGCCAGCTCCTTGGTGCGGGCCAGCAGGGCTGTCCGCTGCTCGCCGGAGGCCCGTGCGATCTGCTTGCCGAGGTCCTTCTGCTCGGCCCGGAGCTGCTCGAACTCCGCAATCGTCGTCCGCCGGGCGTCGTCTGCGGCGATGAGGTCGTCCACCAACGCCTCGGACTCTCCCCGCGCGCGCTGGGAGGCGCGGACTCGCCCGGGGTCGGAGCGCAGCACCTTCACGTCGATCACTGACACAGCCTACCGAGGCGAACTGACAACTTCTGCCGACTTTATGGCCTTCAACGGGCCTTGGGCGCGGTGCGGCGTGCGATGGAACAATGGCGCACTATGGTCGCCCGCCTGGGTTCGCGCACCTCGCGCCTGCTCATCCTCGCCCTCGCGGTGGCCTTTGCGGTCTGGACCTACCTGGTGCTGCGCTGGACGCCGCTGCAGAACTGGGACCGGGATCTGCTTCCTGCCGCGCTCGATCCGCTGTCCCCACTGGCTCAGATTGCGTCCGCCTTCGCGCTGCTGACCTGGCCCGGACTGCAGTACGCCACCCTGGTCGGGATCGCGCTGTGGGCGTTGCGGCACCGGCTGCGCCAGCTTGGTGCCGCCCTGCTGCTGATCGTGCCGCTGGCCTGGGGCGGGACCGGCCTGCTCAAGCTGGCGATCCACCGGGAGCGACCCGAGCAGGCGCTGAACGTGCTGACCTCGGTCGGCTACGCCTACCCCTCGTCGCACATGGCGGCCATCGCCGCCAGCGTGATCGCCGTCGGGGCCACCCTCGCGGTCACCCGGCAGAGCGTCCGGGCCAAGATCGGCTGGCAGCTCGCCGCGGTCATGATCGTGTCGTTGGTAGCGCTCGACCGCTGGGTCATGGGGGCCCACTTCGTCTCTGATCTTGTCGGCGGGTTGCTCTACGGCGCCCTGGTGGCGACCGTTGCCCTGGTGGTCACCGGCGTATCGGTGCCGGTGCCGCACGAGCTGGTGCAGGAGTACGTACGCAGCAAGTCGCCGGTGGTGCCCGAGGGCGAGCCGCTGAAGCGCTGTGCGGTGATTTACAACCCGGCCAAGGTCACCGACTGGCTGACCTTCCGGCGCCATGTCGAGTACGAGCTGCAGATCCGCGGCTGGGAGAAGGCCCTCTGGCTGGAGACCACCGTGGACGACCCCGGTCGGGCGATGACCGCTCAGGCTGTCGACGAGGGTGTCGACCTGGTTTTGGGCGCCGGTGGCGACGGCACCATCCGGGTGATCTGCTCCGAACTGGCGGGCACCGGCATCCCGTTCGGCCTGATTGCCGCAGGAACCGGCAATCTGCTGGCCCGAAACATCGGCGTCCCGCTGGACGAAGGCGCCGCGCTTGACGTCGCGTTCGACGGCTTCGACCTGCCCATCGACCTGGTGCAGGTCCGAGTCGACGACGGCCCGCCTGACCACTTCGCCGTGATGGCCGGCATTGGCATTGATGCGATGATCATGCAGAGCACCAATGCCGACCTCAAGAAGGCGGTCGGCTCCGCGGCGTACTTCGTCTCAGCCGCCCAGAACGCCAACCACCCGGCCCTGCACGCCACCATCCGGGTCGACGATCGACCTCCGCTGCGGCGCCGGGCGCACGTCATTGTGGTCGGCAACGTGGGCTACCTGCAGGCCAACATCCCGCTGATGCCCGACGCCAAACCCAACGACGGGCTGCTGGACGTCATGATCGCCTCTCCTCGCGGGATGTCTGACTGGATCCGCCTGACCACCAAGGTGCTCACCCGGCAGCGGCGAACCGACTCCCAGCTGGACCGGCTGACCGGACGGCGAGTGCAGATCACCGTCGAGGAGCGCGACCACTATCAGCTCGACGGCGACAGGGTCGGCGAGTGTTCCACCATGACGGCCGAGGTCCGCCCGGGCGCTCTGACCTTGCGCGTGCCGCGGGCGGCCAAGCGGCAACTGCTGCCGACAGCCGCTGAAGCGGCCGAGGCCGGCGGTGACTCGGCCCCACCCGAGCTGATCGGTGCGAGGCGACCTCAGGGGGTACGGAGCCGACGCAACCAGGCCGACGCGTTGGCGTAGTCGCCGTTGGACGTGCCGGCTCGGATGATCGGCTCGGTGCGATCCGCGCGGGCATAGCTGCCCAGGAACAGCACGTCGGCGCAGGTCCGGTGCAGACCCATCAGCGCCTCCGCCAGCCGGGCGTCGTCGAGGTGACCTTCGGCGTCTACCGAGAAGTAGTAGTTGCCGAGCGTCTTCTTGGTCGGTCGCGACTCGATCCGGCAGAGGTTGACACCACGGCTGGCGAACTGCTCCAGGATCTCCAACAACGCCCCCGGGTGGTCGTCTTTCATGAAGAGCACCAAGGTGGTCTTGTCGGCCCCGGTCGGGCTGCCGAGCGGACCGGGCCGGGCCACCAGCACGAAGCGGGTGACCGCCTCGGAGTTGTCCCCGATGCCCGTAGCGGCCGGGGCGAGCCCGTGCATCTCGCCGGCCACCTGGGCGCAGATGGCGGCGTCGAACCGGGATTCGGGATTGGCCACCTCGGCCGCGGCGCCGGCGGTCGAGCCGCCTTCGGTGACCACCGCCTCGGCCAGATGGTCCGACAGCCATTGCCGGCACTGGGCGGCGGCGTGGGGGTGGGTCAGCACGGACCGTACGGCGCTGAGCGCCGTGCCCGGTCGGACGAAGAGCGTGAACGTGACCGGCAGCAGCACCTCGCGGGTGATCACCAACGGCTGGCCGTAGGCCAGGTTGTCCAAGGTCGCGCTCACCCCGCCTTCGACCGAGTTCTCGATCGGCACCATCACCGCTTCAACCTCGCCGTCGCGAACAGCCTGCAGCGCCTGGGCGACCGTCGAGTAGGGGATCGGCTCGCCGCGGCAGGCCGACAGGGTGAGCAGCGCCTGGTGGGTAAAGGTGCCCGCGGGGCCGAAGTATCCGTAGCGGGCAGGGGGGACTCCGGGCACCCGGTCAGATTACGCCGCCCGGCGCGGGGGGATCGGATGTCTTACGCCGCCCTCCCGCCGGGCCGTGGTCGTGTCGTCGGTCAACCGCTGGGCCACTGGCATTGCGCCGGCTGGCCCAACACGTGACACTTGTGCGCGCAGAACGCCCCTAGCGTTCGGCCGGCGGCGGGGAGCGGAACGGAAGCAGCTCCTCGCGCTCCGGTTTGCGCCACCACAGCACGACGGCCACCAGCACCAGCATCTGGAAGATCGGCGAGATGGTGTCGCGCACCCGGTTGGCAGTGAAGTCCAGCGCGGGCCCGTAGTCGATCGCCCGACCGGGAACGTAGGCCAGGGACAGCGGCGTGATCCGCAACAGCATGATGCGGTCGAGCTTGCTGGCCGCAACCAGAGCCAGCGGCATCCAGGCAATCAGGTCATACCAAGCGAGGGTGTACATCGAGGTGATCAGCCAGGCCACCGACAGCACGAGGGCGGTCCGCAGGGTGACGGTCAGCGGGTCCAGCCGCGCGTCGGCGCCCTCCGGCAGCCCCGGCGCAGGTGTCCAGCCCACAACCCGGGACAGCATCCAGGCGATTGCGATCAGCCCGGCGTAGGCGACGATGCCGACGACGATCTTCGCGGTCACCCCGGTCACGAACAGGTCCAGGAACCGGAACACCGGGTTGGCCCAGGAGCCGACCGAGACATAGCTGCCGTTGCGCAGCACCTGCACGAAGGCGGTCGGCGCCCACAGCCCGTACGCCAGCCCCATCGGGATGGCCGTCCCCAGGCACAGCAGCGCGGCCTTCTTCGGCTCGCGGCGGTAGGACCAGAGCATGGCCAGTCCCCAGATCCCGATGCTGAGCTTGGCGCAGCCGGCCAGCCCGATGCCAAGCCCGGCGGCGAACGGACTGCGTCGCAGCATCATCACGCCCCCGACCGCGAACATCACCGACAGCGCCTCGTTGTGCGCTCCGGCCAGCACTGCCCAGATCAGCATCGGGTTGGCGATGGTCAGCACGGCCGCCCGGGCTTGGCGTCCTGGATCACCGGCCGCCATCGTGACCACGCCGGCGCAGGCGAGCACGAAGGGTACGACGGCAGACACCTGCAGCCAGAACACGATGTCGTGCATGTTCTCCCCGCCCAGCCGGTTGGCCATCAGCTGGGTCCAGGAGGTGATCGGCCCGTAGACGCTCGGGGTGTCGGTCCAAGGGAACTCCACCCACCGCATCACCGGGTCGAACTGGCCCCGGATCACCTCGGCGGGCGTGATGTCGTAGGGGTTGCGCCCGAGAGCCTGCAGCCGGCCGTACGCGGCGTACATCAACACATCGGCCGAGGTCATCGGCGGCACAGTGATGGTGACCAGGCTGAGAGCGGTGCCGAGGGCGAACACCCGGCGCACCCGGGGCAGCCAGCCGTCGGCCAGGGCGCGCAAGGCGATGCCGAGACCCAGCGCACCGACGAGGATCGCGACCCAGATCAGCCCGGAAACGAACCACTCGTGGGGCCGCACGAAGCCCGTCGGCAGATACCAGGGCGGCAGCAGCGACCGGCGCCGCCCGAGCGTCAGGGTCACCGCCGACGGCCCGAGCGCACCGGCCAGCCAGGTCAGCGCGGTCGCGCCGACGATGCCGGCCAGGGCGAAGCGGTGGTCGCGGTGCCAGCGGCTCGGTTGGTACGGCGGAACAGCTGACGCGGAGCCGGAGTCGTCGGCCGACGCAGGCCGGACCCGGGTCGAGCTCACCGCCGGAACCGGTTGATCAGCCCCGACACCCCACCGGACTCCTTGAAGTCGGCCAGCCCCGCCTGCACCAGACCGCGAGCGGCCAGTGCGCGGGTGACGTCACGGAGCTGCTTGGCGCGGTGCAGCTGGCCCGCCAAGTCCGAGCCCGTCGCGCGGTGTCGCAGGTCGATCTCGATCTCCTGCACCACTAGTCCGGCGCGCAGCACGTCGATGGTCATTCCGACCTCGATACCCCAGCCGGCGGCCAACGGACTGGCCAACTCGAAAGCCCTGCGGGTGATGCAGC
Organism: Propionibacteriaceae bacterium; assembly: GCA_035634295.1. GTDB lineage: Bacteria > Actinomycetota > Actinomycetes > Propionibacteriales > Propionibacteriaceae > Microlunatus. Next base: position 17,670 of record DASQDG010000034.1, read on the forward strand.
GCTGGCCCGACAACGGCGCCCGCGGCGTCCACCCGGTCAACTCGGTGATCCCGCGGGCGGCCGTACCCGTCACCAGGCCGAAGCCGCCCGGGTCCTCACCGCTCGCTGTGCGCTGAGCGGGCAGGATGCCGATGGTGAGATCGGCCCGCCCGTCGACTATCGGGCCGACCAACGGCGCGCAGTTGACCGCGCTCTCCTCCAGGTCGGCGTCCAGCAGCAGCAGCGCTGTCGCGGGAGTGCGACGGTCGCGGACTTCGAGCACGCCCAAGGCGTTGACCGCCGACTCCACGGCCGCCGCCTTGCCCCGGTTGCGCCGGTGACTGACCACGATCGCTCCGGCCGCGGCCGCGCGGTCGGCGGTGGCGTCGCTACTGCCGTCGTCGCAGACGATCACCAGGTCGACCTGCGGAAGCGTTCGGGCCGCGGCCACTGTGGCTCCGATGCGCGACTCCTCGTCCTTGGCCGGAATGACGCAGGCGATGCGCGCGGCGGCGCGGGCGCCAGGAGAACTCACCGCCCCAGGCTAGCGCCGTTCGACCGAGCCACTAGGTGACACCGATAAGGTCACGTCCATGTCTGCACCCAGCGTCGACGCCGCGGCCAGCGCCTCGCGAACGGGGGTGCGCTCAGAGGTCGGTCGGCTGCGAACCGTGATGCTGCACCGGCCCGGAAACGAGCTCCGCCGCCTGACTCCGCGCAACAACGACGCCCTGCTGTTCGACGGTCTGCCCTGGACAGATCGAGCCCAGGAGGAGCACGACGGGTTCGCCGAGGCGCTCCGCAGCCGCGACGTGGAGGTGCTCTATCTGAGCGAGCTGCTGACCCAGACACTGGCCGATCAGGCCGCCCGCAGCCAGGCGATCGACCAGGCCCTGACCGACCTCCGACTGGGCGACCACCTGCGCCGCCATCTGCGCACTCACCTGGGCGAGCTCAGTCCCGAGGACCTGGCCCGAGTGCTGACCGAGGGTGTCCGCAACGATGAGGTAAGCGACCGCGGCGGGCTAGTCACGGCACTGCTGGCCCCGTACGACTTCCTCATCGCCCCGCTGCCCAACCTGCTGTTCACCCGGGACTCCAGCGTCTGGATCCGCGACCACGTGACCATCACCTCGCTGGCCATGCCGGCTCGGCGGCGCGAGACGCAGCTGACCGAGCTGATATACACCTTCCACCCCCGGTTCGCGGGCCGTGACCGGATCCACGGCTGGCAGCGGGAGCATCTCGAGGGTGGTGACGTGCTCGCGCTGGCCGACGGCGTGCTCGCGGTGGGCATCGGCGAGCGGACCACCCCCGCCGGTGCCGAACGACTGGCGCGCTCGGTCTTCGACCTCGGGCTGGCGCACACCATCTTGGCCGTACCCATTGACCAGGACCGGGCGACCATGCACCTGGACACCATCTGCACGATGGTCGACACCGACGCCATGGTGATGTATCCCAATGTCGCCCACCGGCTGGCCGCCACGCTGGTCCGTCCCGGCGAGGGCGAGGACCTGACCATCGGCCAGCCACGGCCGTTCTTGGAGGCCGCCGCGGAAGCGATGGGGATCGAGCGACTCCGGCTGATCGACACCGGGCTCGACCCGGTGACGGCCGAGCGCGAGCAATGGGACGACGGCAACAACACCTTGGCGATTGAGCCGAAGGTGACGATCGCCTACGAGCGCAACACCGAGACCAACGCCCAGCTCGAGGCGGCCGGCATCGAGGTGATCACCATCGCAGGCTCCGAGCTCGGCTCCGGTCGCGGTGGCCCGCGCTGCATGTCCTGCCCGATCTGGCGCGACTAGGAAATCGTTCTCGCCGCAGGTAAACCGATCCGGCGTCCTCCGCGTGGTTAGGGCGTGGACAACACCGGGCTCGTGAAGGATGCCGGAGTGGGCACCAGATCGCGCGAAGACCCAGCGGATCCGGCGCCAACTCCCACCGCCGATGAGGCGGTGACCATCCTCTTCGAGACGCACTATGCGCACCTCGTCAGGCTTGCGGCGCTCCTGACTCGCGACGCCCACCGAGGCGAGGAGCTCGTCCAGGACGCCTTTGTGGACATGCACTCGCGCTGGTCCCGGCTGCAGGAGCCGGCCAAGGCGGTCGGCTATCTGCGGACGTCCGTGGTCAACCGGGCCCGCTCAGACCTGCGACACCGGCGGGTGGTGCTGTCCAACGTCGAGCCAGCGCCGGAACCCGCCCAGAGCGCCGAGCTCGGCGCGTTGGCCTCGGTGCAGCAGCAGGAGCTGCTGAGGCTGCTCAACACCCTGCCCGACCGGCAGCGCTCGGTCCTCATCCTGCGCTACTACGGCGAGCTGAGCGAGGCCGAGATAGCCAGTGCGCTCGGGATCAGCCGAGGTGCCGTCAAGAGTCACTCGTCGCGCGGCCTGCGTGCGCTGCGCCCCAGCCTGGAGTCGAGATCATGAGAAGCAGCAACGGCGACCCGCTCGACGACCGTCAGGTGGAGGAGCTGCTGTCGGCGACGCTGAGCCGAGAGGCGGACGCGGTCGCACCCTCGCCCGATGCCCTCCGCCGCATCCAGAGCCGGCTGGTGTCGCCGACCCCCTCCACTCGGCCATTGCCCAGCCGCACCCTTGCCCCCCGGCGTCGCTGGGCACTCGCCGCGGCCACCGCGGGCCTGGCAGTCGCCGCTGCGGTGACCGTGGTCGCTGTGACGGCCGTCCGTCCGGAGCCGGCGCCGCTGCCCGATCCCGCCACCAGCCCTAGCGCTCCCTCGGCTCCCTTCACGGCCAAACCAGCGAGCAGCTTGCGCAAGGTGCTGCCTGTCTACCGGGCCGGGCAGGACGGCTCCGGGGCCGATTCGGTGTTCTTGGGCCGCGAGTGGGCACCAGTAGTACAGCCGTTCTCGGAGCGGCAGGCGTTGGAGGCCTTGTTGAACACGCGGCCGGTCGACCCGGACCTGGGAGCCGCAACGCCTGGCACCTTTGGGATCGCCTCTGTGACGAAGACGTCCAAGGAGATCGTCGTCGACCTGGCGGCCAACGACACCACGCTGATTCCCCAGGGCAAGCAGCCTGGCGCTGTCGCTGAACGCTGGGTGCAAGCGTGGATCTACACGATCCAGGACGCCTACTCGACCGAGCTCCCGGTCCGGATCACACTGCGCGGCGCACCGACCACGCTCTACGGCTACGTGGACACCCGCCGACCCATCCGACGCGCCGCCGGCCTGCGGATCGTCGCAGTGAGGGGGATCTTCAGCCCCCGGGACGGCTCGTCGGTGACCTCGCCGGTCAACCTGAGCGCACTTGCTCCCGACGGTGTGGCCCGCTGGACGGTCTACGAGGACACCAGCGGCAAGAAGGTGTTCGGCGAGCAGGCGGAGGACAGCCGAGTGTCGGAGGACCCGGGCACCTTCAGCGCCGAGCTCCCGGCAGGTCGCTACCGCGCTGTCTACGAGCGGGTGGCCGACTCGACGGCGAAGCCTGCCTTTCGACGTAGCGTGACCTTCACGGTGACTGGTCCGGCGCCGCAGCGCTCGGCCAGACCCGTGACCAACCCAGAAACCACCCCGATCCCGGTGACCCCGATCCTGCGGCCCGGCAAGGGAGGCGCGCTGACACCTGAGTGGGTGGTTCGGCCAGCAGAACCCACGGGACTGGTCCGCCGGCTCCTGGACACCATGCTCATCGACCCGGCGTCGAAGTCTCGGCCCCTGCCCGCGGCCAGAGTCGCTTCTGTGACCAGCCAAGGCGGGCGAACCGTCGTCGAGCTCTCTGACCTGGCGCCGACGGCCGACGTCACCGCCCAGACCGCGAGGCTGCGGGCGCAGGCCTTGGTCGCGACGCTGTCGGAGTTCCACGGAGCGCCGCAGGAAGTGCTGATCACCCTGAACGGCAATCTGGTGCCACTGTTCGGCGACCGCGACCCGAGCCGGCCGATCACCAGTGCCCCGATCAAGGTCGACCGGCGACTCGACGTGTCCTCCTCCGTCGGCCAGGGCGCCGCGGGTCCGCTGGTGACCATTATCGGCGGCCTGCCACCGGGCACCTTGGAGGTGGTCTATTTCCTCACCGCCGACGGGTCGGACGACGTGCTCTACCAGGGCTCCGTTCCGGGCATCCCCGGTGGTAGTTCCGGCTTCGGATTCTCTCTTTCGCTGCCGGTCGGGGACTACCGGCTCGAGGTCGCGGCCAAGAACTCCGACGGCTCCAGCGCCGTGGTCAGCGACCTGAGCGTACGGCGCTAGCCCGCACCCGAGGCCGGCCTCCCTCGGGGAACGATTAGGGTCCAAATCGCCTGCCGCGTCGCCTCGATTCTGGTTCAATGCTGAGCATCAACCGGGACCGAGGGGAGTAGGACATGAAGACCGCATACCGAGTTCTCGCGCACCTGATCGCGGCGGCAGTGGTGGTCCAGGCCGCCTCGATCGCCTTCGCGCTGTTCGGCCTGTCCAGCTACATCACCGGCGGCGGCACCATCGACAAGGCCGCCGTGGAATCCGGCACCACCTCCTTCACCGGAGAGGCCGGCTTCCCCATTCACGGCATGGTCGGGATGATGCTCATCCCCGCCCTCGCCCTGCTGTTGGTGATCATCTCGTTCTTCGCCAAGGTGCTGGGTGGGGTGAAGTGGGCGCTGTACGTGTTCGGCGCCGTCGTGCTCCAGGTCGGACTGGCCATTTTCGGCCGCACCCTGGGCCTGCCCGCCCTTGGGCTGCTCCACGGCGCCAACGCGTTCGTGCTGATGGCCCTGGCGGAGATCGCCGCCCGCCGAGCCCGTCGGGCAGAGCCCGCTGCGACGGCTGACCGCAGTGCCCAGGTCAGCAGCTATGCCCGCTGATTCGACGCCGGGGTCGTGACTGATCGGTCCACCCTGCGACGGCGGCTGCCAGGGATTCTGGCGGTCGTCGCCGCGCTCGCGGTCATTGCCCCGGTGGCGTTCTCCTGGCAGGCCAGCCTGGTGCCCAAGTCCTTCTCCGTGATGGACATGGGCTACGCCGACTTCGGTGGTGGGCCAACCCTCGCGTCGCACGAGCACGGTGACTCCCCCGCCGATTCGAAAGTCCGCAGCGTCTCCGACTTAGTGGCGGACCCGAAGCGCCGCGCCGACGTCCGGGTCAACCTGGTGGCGCGCCAGCAGGACCTGGTGGTGGGCGGGCGAACGCTCCCCGGCTATACGCTCAACGGCCGCTCACCGGGCCCGGAGATCCGCGCCGTCGAAGGCCAGCTCGTCGAGGTGCTGCTGCGCAACGAGTCAGTCGCTGCCGGCGTCAGCCTGCACTGGCACGGAGTCGACGTGCCAAACGCCATGGACGGCGTCGCCGGGGTCACCCAGGACGCCGTGCTGCCGGGCAAGACATTCCGCTACCGCTTCGTCGCCGACCAGGCCGGCACGTTCTGGTACCACTCCCATCAGCGCTCCGACGAGCAGGTGGCCGGTGGACTGCTGGCTCCGCTCGTGGTGCTCCCCCGCAGCGGCGCGACCCATCCCGTGGACGTGGCGGCGACGGCCCATACCTACGGCGGCGTGCGCACGGTCAACGGCGAGCCCGGCACACAGCGGGTGGTCGCCGATCCCGGCCAGGGGGTCCGGCTGCGGGTGATCAACACCGACAACGGGCCGATGGATGTCTGGTCCAGCGCGCCCTACCGGGTGCTGGCGGTGGACGGCACTGACCTCCACGTGCCGACTCCGGTAAAGGACCGCTCGATCGTCGTCACCGCCGGCAGCCGGGCCGACCTCGAGGTGACCGTCCCTCGCGGTGGTTCTGCCGTACGGGTCCAGCTAGCCAAGGCAACGGACGTGGTGGTGGGGCCGAAGGGCGCCGACGTCGAGGCGCCCACCCAGCCGAAGAGCCGCCTCGACCTGCTGACGTACGGGAAGTCCGCTTCGCTGGCCTTTGACGCCACCCGACCCGACCGCCGGTTCGAGTACGACATCGGGCGGCGACCCGGTTTCGTCCGCGGCAGACCCGGACTGTGGTGGTCGATCAACGGGAACCTGTTCCCGAACGTCCCGATGTACACGGTCCGCGAGGGCGACGTGGTGGTGATGCGCATTCGCAACCGCAGCGGCGAGGTGCACCCGATGCATTTGCACGGTCATCACGCCGTGGTGCTGGCCCGCAACGGCGTGCCGGCCACCGGCAGCCCCTGGTGGGTGGACTCCCTGGACGTGCTCAATAACGAGACCTACGACCTCGCCTTCGTCGCCGACAACCCGGGCGTGTGGGCCGACCACTGCCACAACCTGCGCCACGCCGCGCAAGGGATGATCGCGCACCTGATGTACGAGGGCGTTTCTGTCCCCTACCAGCTGGGTGGTCCCGCGGGCAACCAACCGGAGTGATCCCGGCGGCCCGGGGGCTGGTCAGTGCCGGCGGGCCGCTCTTCCTAGCACGAACATTCCCACACCTCCCACGGTGACCGCGGCCACCGAGGAGCCCAGCCAGGGGGGCGGGACGAAGCCGATCACGCCGGCCGCCGACGACCAGAACGTCGACCAGTAGGGCACGTTGCCGGGATAGACGAGCTGGTAGGCCACGAAGCCGCAGGCCCAGGCGACCACCGGAGTCAGCCGCAGCCGCGACGACTCCGAGACGTCCCAACGCTGCCCGCTGACGGCGAAGAAATCGACCGCCGCCACCGCGAACAGGGGGACGAAGACCGACCCGATCAGGAACAGGAACGACTGGTACTTGCTGAAGTCGAGCAGGCCGGCCAGCAGGGTGGCCAGAATGCCGATCACCAGCGCGACATAGCGCCGGTCCACGCGGGGAAACAGGTTCTGCACCGACATGGTGGTGGAGTACACGTTGGCGAAGGCCTCGTCCACCTCATCGACCAGCAGGATACTCAGCGCGATGGCCCCCGCTGGGAGCGCCACCAGAGCGCCGATCACGTCCGTAGCGCCGAGGTTGGCCACCGCGAAGACCCCGAGTGCGTAGTAGGCCACCGCAGCCAGCCCATAGCCCAGCGAGCTGCCCCAAAACGCGGCCGAGCGGGTGCGCGAGTGCCGGCTATAGTCCGCGGCCAACGGCGCGAAGGAGATCACCCCCGCCACCGCAAGGTCCACCGCCGGCCAGAAACCCAACACGCCCTCGGTGGGCAGCGGCTGACGTGGCCGGAGAAGGACCTCAACGAACAGGACCACCGAGGCCAGCAGCACCACCCAGACCATCACCCGGCGCAGCACCCGGACGCTGCCCAGCGGCCGGACCGCCATCGCGGTGGCGATTGCGCCGGCCAGCAGCACGAAGGGCCACCGCCACGCCTGGCCCACCACGGCGACCGCAGCAGTGGAGATCACGATGATCTCCATGGTCGCCCAGCCGATGTTCTGGGCGATGTTCAGCAGCGTCGGGGCCACCGAACCGCGACGGCCGAACAGCCCGCGCAGGGACACCATCGCGGGCGCTCCGGTGGTCGCCCCGAAAACTGCTGATGCTCCCAGCAATGCCGATCCCAGGGCACAGCCGACCACGATGGCGGCCAGCGCCAACCAGACCGACCCCGTGGTGGCCACCACCAGCGCGCCCGTCAGCGGCCCGAAGAGGCTGATGCCCAAGTTGGCCCACATCGCCAGCTGGTCACCGAACCCGAGCGGTCGAGGCGGCTCGGTGGTCAGGACGAACGGCGCTTCGGCCGATCGGGCTGGGCCGGCGGCGGACCTGGACGGCGAAACTCGAGAGGTAACAGACACGATCGCGCTCCCTACGCCGGCATTACCCGGTCAGGTTCGGTCGGTCGGCGAACCCGCGCTGCTCGCGCACTTCGCCCTCTCAGCCCACCACGTGGTGTGAGCTCCCGAAGGTTGACGACCCCGACGTTACCCGATCAGCCGAGCTGGGCCGAGGCGGCCGACGTGACCGCCTCCGCCAGGGCGTCCAGTCGGGGCGAGCGCAGCTTCCACTGCTGCCAGTACAGGACCACGTCCACGGTGGTGCCGCCGTCGAGCTCGACCAGCTCACCCGTCCGCTCCAGTGACTCGCTCTGGGCGGGGGGCAGCATGCCCCAGCCCATCCCGAGCCGGATGGCCTCCACGTAGTCCGCCGACGCGGGCACGTAGTGCCGGGGTGGTTTGATCGGTCGGCGGGTCCGGCTCTGCAGGTAGCGCTCCTGCAGCCGGTCCAGCCGGTCGAAGCAGACCACCGGCGCCACCGCCAGTGCGTCCACGCTCGCCCCGTCAGGGAACCGACGCGCCACCAGGGCCGGGCTGGCCATCGCGCGGTAGCGCATCCGTCCGAGCCGGCGGACCAGGCACCCTTGGAC
>DASQDG010000035.1:0-1934 GCA_035634295.1 Propionibacteriaceae bacterium
GGGTTCCCGAGCCACGACTCAGAAGTAGGTGCGCAGGTACTCAGCCAGGCAGAGGATCGCCATGGCTTGCCCGTACGGCATCGAGGTGCGCGGGATGTCCCGGTAGAAGTCCAGGTCCGATCCCATGCCGGTGCCGAACGAGACCTGTTGCAGTTCACCGTCGTCGGAGATGTTGGCGGTGACCGCCCGCACCGCCTGCTCGGCCACCGGGGAGTACTGGGCTCCCAGATACCCCTTGCGAACCGCCTTGAGGATCCCGTACGCGAACCCGGCCGTCGCCGAAGCCTCGACGTACGACGACGGGTCGTCGAGCAGCGTGTGCCACAGCCCTGAGCCGTCCTGCAGTGCGGCGAGTGCCGCCACCTGGGAGTCCAGCACCTCGATCAGGAACCGGCGAACCGGGTCGGACTCCGGCAGGTCCACCAGCTCGAGGAAGTCGGGGATCACCATGGTCAGCCAGGAGTTCCCGCGCGCCCACCGGGCCTTGGCGAAGTTGTGGTTGCCCTCGAACGTCCAGCCGTGGAACCACAGGCCCGTCTCGCGGTCCATGAGGTACGCCACGTGGGTGAGGAACTGGAACGTGGCCTCGCGCACGTAGTGCGGCCGGTCGAGCAGCAGACCGATCTTGGTGAGCGGCAGGACGGTCATCATCAGCGTGTCGTCCCAGAGCTGATGGTGGTTCTCCTCGGCCAGCGTGATGTGCTGCATACCGCCGTGCGGGGTGCGCGGCATCGCACGCATCGCCCACTCGGCCCACGAGTCGAGCCAGGGCAGCAGCGTGCGATCGCCCGCTTCCTCGTACCGGTAGGCGAGCGTCAGGAAGGGCGCCATCGTGTTGACGTTCTTCGTGGTGCCCTCGGCCAGCCGCGCGGCGAACCAGGAGTCGATGATGTCGCGCATCGCCGCCTCGCCGGTCTGGTCGTAGTACTGCCACATCCCGTACAGGCCGATTCCGTGGGTCCATTCCCAGCCCGCCCAGCCCTTGGTGTCCACGACCCGCCCGTCGTCGAGCCGGAGGAGGAACTGACCTGTCTCGTCCGTGATGCCGACCAGGTTGTCCGTCAACCGGCGGACCAGCTCCTGGAGCCCCTCGCGCGAGATGAACCGCTCGGGCGCCCGCAGCAGCGGACTGTGCCTCACCGGCCACACTGGCTGCGGCGCGCTCGTGCTCTCCGTCATCACCGTTCTCCGTTGTCGTGCCCTGGTCGCAGGGATCGTCGGGACCGGACCGGGGCCCGCCGTGGGTGGTCGGGGTGCTGCGGGTCGACCTGGGAGGTGGAGCAGTAGCGCGTCATCGCGGGCTCCGGACGTCGGGATCGGTCCCACAGGGGGCACTGCCTGGTGGTGCGAACCCGGCCGAGGGAGCGGGCGCCGGTGGTGCGGCGTGCGGTCGGGCCACCCTGCACCCGACGCCGGGCTGGCACCCGCTCCCTCGACACGGCCGGACTCAGTCGCGGCCGGCGCCGACCAGCTGCGCGCCGGCGTCCTGCGCCTCGAGGTCCTCGAGCGTCTTGCCCCTGGTCTCGGCGGACAGGAGGGCGGCCAGCGCCGCGATGAGGGAGATACCGAACGTGGTCAGCCCGATGACGAGCGGGACGTTCGTCGTCCCGGGCGGGGCGATCGCGGTGAAGACGCTCGGGAAGAACGACGCGAGCATGAGGCCGACGTTCTGCGACACCGCGAACCCGGTCACGCGGATCCGCATCGGGAACTGCTCCTGGAAGAACGTGGCGAAGGTGGCGTTCCACATCTGGAACAAGATCCCCTGCACGACGACGACGCACACGAAGACCAGGAACAGGCTCCGCTGGTCGATGGCCCACAGGTAGACCCCGGAGAGCAGACCGCCCGCGATCCCGCCGAGGACCATCAGCGTCCGCCGGCCGATGCGGTCGGACAGCGCGCCGAAGAACGGGATCGTCAGCACGGCGGTC
>DASQDG010000036.1:0-106737 GCA_035634295.1 Propionibacteriaceae bacterium
CAGCTCCAGCCGGTCCTCGACCTGCTCCCCGGACGCCAGCGCGGCGGCCGCGTCGCTCAGCAGCGTCGCGGCAGCGGAGTCACGGGCCGCGGTGGCGCGCGCGGCGGAGGCCGCAAACAGGGCCACACCTTCGGTGCAGACCAACGCGACGTCGATGCCTGCGGGGATCTTGATCTCGGCGTTGTGCACCCAGGTGGCCCACGGGTCACTCCAGCCCTCGACCCGAAAGGTCCACGGTCCCTCGGTGTCGAGCTCCACGGTTGCCGTCCACCAGTCGAAGCCCAACGGGGTGGTTGGGCGCATGGCCACCGTGCGCTCGTCACCGGTTGGGTCGGTCAGCACCACGGACGCGTTGACGGCGTCGTGGCCCTCGCGGAACACGGTGGCGCGAATCGGGACGGACTCGCCGACGGCGGCCTTGGCCGGATAGGCGCCGCCCTCGATCACGGGCGAGACCTTGGTCACCGGAATCCGACCGAGCGGGGCGCCCGGCGAAGCCACGGGCTCAGGGGCAGGCTGGAGGTTCAATGCCGTCACGGGGTCAACCTATCGGGCTGGACCCGGTCGTGGGCAGCCTCCTCTGCCAGGCCTGATCGAGCAGTGGCAGCCGAGAGCGAAGGGCCGGTGCGAGCGGCCAGACCAGTGGCTTGCTGTGTCAGGTCCGGGCGCTAAGTTAGCGCCCGTGCGTGCGATCCGTAGATTCACAGTCCGCCCCGTGCTGCCCGATGCGCTGAAGCCGTTGGGAGACCTGGCTCTCAACCTGCGCTGGGTCTGGCACGCCGACACCGCTGACCTGTTTCGCACTGTGGACGCGCAGGCGTGGGAGGCATCGGGCGGCGATCCGGTCAAGCTGCTGGCAGAGGTGTCGGTGGAGCGACTGCAGCAGCTCGGTCGTGACAAGAAGTTCGTCAAGCGGCTGCAGCTCGTCCAGGCGGACCTCGCCGATTACATGTCCGGCGACCTCTGGTATCAGGGCTTCGAGGACGAGCACCCGGGCGCTCCCACGGCCATCGGGTATTTCTCCCCGGAGTTCGGCATCAGCGAGGTGCTGCCGCAGTATTCGGGTGGCTTGGGGATCTTGGCCGGCGACCACCTCAAGGCGGCCAGCGACCTCGGCGTACCGATCATCGGCGTCGGACTGCTCTATCGCCAGGGATACTTCAAGCAGTCCCTGAACGCCGCCGGCTGGCAGCAGGAGCGCTATCCGCTGATCGACCCCAACGCGCTGCCGCTGACCCTGCTGCAGGACGCCGGCGGCCCGGTCCGGATTGAGCTGCCGCTCAACGGCCGTACGCTGCACGCCCAGGTCTGGGTGGCCCAGGTCGGACGAGTGCCTCTGCTGTTGATGGACTCCGACGTGGAGAGCAACGCCGGCCCGGAGCGCGAGACCACCGACCGCCTGTACGGCGGCGGCATCGACCACCGGCTCGCCCAGGAGGTGCTGTTGGGCATCGGCGGGGTACGGGCCATCCGCGAGTATTGCCGGATCACCGGTGCTCCTGCTCCCGAGGTGTTCCACACCAACGAGGGACACGCCGGCTTCCTGGGGCTTGAGCGCATCCGGGAGTACATGGAGGCGGGGATGGACTTCGCCTCGGCGCTGGAGCAGAACCGAGCCGGCACCGTGTTCACCACCCACACACCGGTGCCGGCCGGAATCGACCGGTTTCCGCGGGAGCTGATCGTCGACCAGTTCGCCCACTTCGGTGCCCTGCCGGTCGAGCGGGTGCTCGAGCTGGGTGCAGAAGACTATGTCGGCGGCGACCCGAGCAAGTTCAACATGGCCGTTATGGGCTTCCGGCTCGGCCAGCGGGCCAACGGCGTGTCATTGCTGCACGGCGAGGTGTCGCGGGAGATGTTCCATGGGCTGTGGAGCTCGTTCGACACCAGCGAGGTGCCAATCGGCTCCATCACCAACGGCGTGCACCACCAGACCTGGGTGCACCCGGAGCTGCTCGAGCTGCTGGAGACGTCCGGCTCGGGTGACACCGTGGTGGACGGCTACGACTGGTCCGGACTGTCTCGGGTCGACTCAGGGACCATCTGGTCGCTGAAGCGCAAGATGCGCCATGACTTGATCGCGATGACCCGCACGCGGCTCGCCGAGAGCACCCGCAACCGCGGGTTCAGCACCGAGTGGGTCCAGGGCGTGCTGGACCCGGACGTGATCACCTTCGGCTTCGCCCGCCGGGTGCCGTCCTACAAACGGCTGACCCTGATGCTCCGCGACCCTGAGCGGCTCAAGGCGCTGTTGACCGACCCTGATCGGCCCATCCAGATCGTCATCGCGGGCAAGTCGCACCCGGCTGACGAGGGCGGCAAGGCGTTGATCCAGCAGATGGTGCAGTTCGCCGATCAGCCCGAGGTGCGGGAGCGGATCGTCTTCCTGCCCGACTACGACATCTCCATGGCCCGCCCGCTGTATCCCGGCTGCGACGTCTGGATGAACAACCCGCTGCGCCCGTACGAGGCCTGCGGCACATCGGGCATGAAGGCGGCGCTCAACGGAGCAGCAAACCTGTCCATCCGCGACGGCTGGTGGGACGAGTGGTTCGACCCGGCGTACGGCTGGGAGATCGGTTCGGCCGAGACGCTGGACGACCCGGACCATCGCGACGAGACCGAGGCCCGGGCGCTCTACGACATCATCGAGAACGAAATCGTGCCCCGGTTCTATGACGTCGACGGTGACGGGCTGCCCCAGCGCTGGATCCAGATGATGCGCGAGACCGTGGCCGGGCTGGGCCCCAAAGTGCTCGCGTCACGAATGGTGCGCGACTACACGACCAAGCTCTATGCGCCAGCGGCCGCCTCGGCCCGTGCGGTCTCTGAGACCGAGGGGGGTGCCGCCGCCCTTGCCGGCTGGAAGCAGCACGTCCGGCAGGCCTGGCCGAGCGTCGTGGTGGACCACGTCGAGAGCCTGGCCGGCGAGACGCTCGAGGTCGGCGCCGACATCCACGTCAGCGCGCTGGTCCGCCTGGGCGACCTGACACCGGACGATATCGAGGTGCAGCTGGTCACCGGGCGGGTGGACTCCGAGGACCGGCTGACCGAGACCCGGGTGAACCCGTTCCCGAGAGGCACCGATGTCGAGGGTGGTCTGCGCCGCTATGAAGGCACGGTGCAGGCGCGCCGCTCGGGGTCGATCGGCTACACCGTACGGGTCGTGCCGCACCACCCAGAGTTGGCGAGCGTGGCCGAGATGGGGCTGTCGACGCTTCCGTCGGAGTTGCCGGCACCGCCGTCGGTGCAGCAGTCCTGAGATCACCAAGCACGTGAGCTGAAGAAGGAGAGCGTGGCCATGGCAGAACTAGACTTCGTGCGGATCACCGAGAGCCGCCGGCACGCCGAGGAGATCTCGGGCCTGCACTTCTCGATCTGGATCGGGGCGTCCGACGACGACCCCCGCGCCCAAGCGGAGCGGTTGCACGCCGCGCTGCCCAACCCGGAGCGGTCGGTGTATCTGGCCTGCAACGTGGCCCAGCACACCCTCGAGGTGGTCACCGGAGCATCGGCTCGTCAGACTCTGACCGACGAGGAGTGCGTCGAGGCGACGCGCTCGATGCGCGAGGTGCTGAAAGAGGGCGGGATCACCGACGCAGTAGTGCTGGGTCTGACCCACCTGAGCACCTACGCGGTTGCCTGATCCTGTTCACCGGCCAGATCAACGGCGCTCGGTGGCCTCGACCTCGGTGAACGGCGCGGGCAGGCTGGCGCCGGTCAGGCTGGCCACGATCTCCTGCACCGCCGCTGAGGCTTCGACCACGATCCTGGGCATCGCGATGAATCCGTGGATGGCGTCAGGATAAAGCACTACCCGGTGGGGGACTTGGGCTCGCTCCAGCGCATCGGCATAGCGCAGGGCGTCGTCGCGCAACGGATCCTGACCTGCGGCGATGATCAGGGCCGGCGCCAGGTCGGCGTGCTCAGCGAACAACGGGCTCACTGACGGGTGGTCGCTGGACAGACTGTCCGGCAGGCCCTGGGGGAGATAGCGCCGCCCGTACCAGTCCATGATCGCCCGGGTCAGGATGGGCGCGTCGGACAGCTCGGCCACCGACGGGGAGGACAGCGTGAGGTCGGTGGCGGGATAGAGCAGCACCTGGTGCTGCAGGGGTGGACGATCAGGGTCCAGGCGGCAGGCGTCCCGGTGCGCCAGGGCGACCAGGGCGGCCAGGTTGCCGCCTGCGCTGGCACCCATCACCGACGTCCGAGCCGGATCTGCTCCCAGCTCGTCGGCGTGCGAGAGCAGCCAGTCGGTGGCGTCGCGGCAGTCCTCGAAGGGCACCGGCGCCGGGAACTCGGGTGCCAGCCGGTAGGACACCGACACCACGACGGCATCCACCCGACTCGCGATCTGACCGCACAGCCAGTCCGTCTGCGACAGGTTGCCGAAGACGAATCCGCCGCCGTGGAAGTTGATCACCAGCGGCATCGTTGACCCAGGCTGGTGCCTGCTGGTCGGTTGGTAGACGCGTGCCGGGCGGTCCCCGGAGCCAAGCGGCAGCAGCCGGTCGGTGAGCCTGACCCCTCGCGGAATCGGACCCAGCAGGCGACGGCTCAACGTCGGAGCCGGCGGGTTCATCCGCAGTCGGGCGAGATAGCGCGAAGTCGGCGGTTCAGGGTGGGGCATCCGCCGGGCGAGAGCCACCAGCATGCGGGTACGGCGATTCATCGAGTATTGGCTCCCGTCGGCGATCGTGGAGACGTCTGCCTCAGTCCACCTGCAGGACGACCACCGTACGGCCAGGGAGCTCAAGGGTGTTGCCGGCTTCGATCTTCTCCGTCGGCAGCTCACCCGGGGTTCCGCTGTGGGCCACCACGGTGTAGGTGCTGGCCCAGGCGCCGTTGGGCAGCTCGACTTGGACGGCATCAGCGCCGCCGTGGATCCAGATCAGGAATGCCTCGTCGGTCTCGCGCTGCTCGTCGTCGCAGGCCAGATACATGCCCAGGGTGCGGCGGGTGCTGTCGGACCAGTCCTCGGCCGTCATCTCTGCATTGCGGCCGCCGAACCAGGCCAGGTTCTTGCGGCCGGTCGGAGCGCCGGTGCGTCCCACGATCGGCTCACCATGGCGAAAGTCGGGACGCCTGAACAGGCTGTAGTCGCGGCGCAGCGTGACTAGTTGCGAAGTCAACGCGGACAGTTCCCCCCACGAGTCGGCGGTGTCCCAGTTGACCCAGGAGATGGGGGAGTCCTGGCAGTAGGCGTTGTTGTTGCCCTGCTGGGTGCGGCCGAGCTCGTCGCCGGCGGTCAGCATCGGCACGCCGGCGGCCAACACCAGGGTGGCCATCAGGTTCTCGGCCTGCCGCAGCCGCAGCGCGCCGACCCGCGGGTCATCAGTCTCGCCCTCCACCCCGCAGTTCCACGAGCGGTTGTCGTCGGTGCCGTCGCGGTTGGACTCGCCGTTGGCCTCGTTGTGTTTGGCGTCGTAGGTCACCAGGTCGCGCAGGGTGAAGCCGTCGTGGGCAGTGACGAAGTTGATGCTGCTGGTGGCTGGCCGCCCGTGTCGCTCGAACACGTCGGGCGAGCCGGCCAGCCGCGCGGCCAGCTCGGACACCCCGTGCGTCCTGCCGCGCCAGAAGTCCCGGACGCAGTTGCGGAAGTGGTCGTTCCATTCACTCCAGCCGTCACCGAAGGCGCCGACCTGGTAGCCGTAGGGGCCCATGTCCCAGGGCTCGGCGATGATCTTGGCCTTGCTCAGCACTGGGCAGTCCGAGATGGCCTTCTTGAAGGCGTGGGACTGGTCCACGTGGTGCCGGCCGTCTCGGATCAACGTGGTGGCGAGGTCGAATCGGAACCCGTCGACGCCCATCTCGCTCACCCAGTAGCGCAGCGAGTCCATCACCAGCTGCAGCACGCCCGGGTGTGAGGTATCCACCGAGTTTCCGCAGCCGGTGACGTCGTAGTCAAGGCGCAGGTCGTCGCTCAGCCGGTAGTAGCCGGCGTGGTCGATGCCCCGGTAGCTGAGGGTGGGGCCTCCGTGGCCACCCTCGCCGGTGTGGTTGTAGACCACGTCGAGGATCACCTCGATGCCGGCCCGGTGTAGGGCCGAGACCATTTCCTTGAACTCGCGCACCTGTTGGCCGAGGGTGCCCACCGAGCAGTACGCCGCGTGCGGGGCGAAGAAGGCCAGCGGATTGTAGCCCCAGAAGTTGCCCAGCCCTCGCCTGATCAGGAACGGCTCGGAGACGAAGTGGTGCACGGGCAATAGCTCGACGGCAGTCACCCCGAGGTCGAGAAGGTGCTGGACGACTGCAGGGTAGGCCAGGCCGGCGTAGGTGCCGCGCAGGTGCTCGGGCACCGCCGGGTGCAACTGGGTGAAGCCCTTGACGTGCAGCTCATAGATGACCGACTCGGCCAGCGGCAGCGGCTCGGCGATCGGCTCCGCCGGCGGGCAGTGCGCGACCACAACGCTCAAGGGCACAGAGGACGAGGAGTCTGCGGGATCGGGGCGAAAGTTGGACTGGGACACGTGATCGAGGATCGGCCCGCGGTAGTCGACGCCGCCGGTGATCGCCCGGGCGTACGGGTCCACCAGCAGTTTGGCCGGGTTGAACCGGGCGCCCTCGGAAGGGGCCCAGTCGCCGTGAACGCGATAGCCGTAGCGCTGCTGGGCGCCTACGCCTGGGACGTGTACCGTCCAGACACCGTCGGGCCCGCGGGCCATGTCGTGGTGGGATTGGCTGCGGTCCTCGTCGACCAGGGAGAGCTGCACTCGAGTGGCTCGAGGTGCCCAGAGACCGAAGCGCGTTCCGCCGTCTCGGATGTGAGCGCCGAGCACCGAGGAGTCGGTGGGCGCCGCCGGCGGGGATGGAGCTGCAGTCATAGAGCGTCTTTCGGTCGAGGCCAAGGAGGTCAAGCGTTGCCACACAAGGGCCGGCGTCGGGCGAACAAGTACCTGCCCAGTGTGCCTCATCGGTGTCTGTACCCGCGGTCGAACTTCCACAACGTTTACCGCACGCCTGGCTTGGACAGTCGTCTTCCACGTTCCTTCGCTGCTGGCGCAGCACAGCCGAGCCGGAACCGAGTGATAGTCCTCAAATAGGGTGAACTCTGCTCTTGGAGCACAAGTTACCGACGAGTAATATCAGCCGCAGCAGCCGCGGACGAAAGCGAGACAGATGAAGATCGTCGTGCTGGTGAAGTACGTGCCCGACGCCGCCGGCGAGCGCACTTTCGCCGCCGATGGCACCGTCGACCGCCAGGCAGCCGACGGGTTGCTGTCCGAGCTCGACGAGTACGCCATCGAGCAGGCGCTGCGGATCGCCGACGAGGGCGACGACGTCGAGGTGGTCGCGCTCACCGTCGGTCCAGACGACGCCGCCGACGCCATCAAGCGTTGCCTGCAGATGGGCGCCACCGCCGGCATCCACGTCACCGACGAAGCCGTGCACGGCACGTGTGCCATCGGCACCAGCACGATCCTCGCGGCCGCGATCACCAAGGCCGCCCCCGACCTGGTGATCTGCGGGATGGCCTCCACTGACGGCGCCATGGGCGTGCTGCCGGCGATGGTCGCTGAGCGCCTGGGCTGGCCGGCCGCCACCCTCGCCAGCACCCTGACGCTGGTCGGCAACTCGGTCTCCATCCGGCGCGACCTCGACGTGGTCAGCCAGACCATCGAAGCCGAGCTACCTGCGATCGTGAGTGTCACTGACCAGTCGGGCGAGGCGCGCTATCCGTCGATGAAGGGCATCCTGTCGGCCAAGAAGAAGCCAGTCGAGCGCTGGAGCCTGGCCGACCTCGGCGTAGAGCCCTCCGGCGTCGGGCTCGCAGCCGCCTGGACCAGGGTGCTCGACACCACCCCACGCCCGCCCAGGCAGGCCGGTCGCGTGGTGGCCGACGCCGACGGGACCGGGGCCGTGGCCCTGGCGGAGTATCTGACCGCCGGCAAGTTCGTCTGAGCACGAGGGGACAAGGAGAACGCAGATGGCGCAGGTCCTGGTGGTCGTGGAACATACCGGCGGCGTGGTCGCGAAGCCGACACTGGAGCTGCTGACTCTGGCTCGTCGGATCGGGGACCCGGTGGCGGTCGTTCTCGGTCCGGGCGCCGATTTGGCAGCAGGCAGGCTGGGCGAGTATGGCGCAGCGAGGGTGCTGTCGGTGACCGACCCGGCGCTGGCGGAATACCTGGTCGCCCCCAAGGCCGAGGCCCTGGCGCAGATCGCCCCCAGCATTACCCCGGTCGCCATCGTGTTGACCTCGACCTCGGAGAACAAGGAGATCGCCGGTCGGCTGGCCATCAAGCTCAGCTCGGGTCTGATCACCGACGCCGTCGAGCTGGCCGACGACCTGACCACGACCCAGACGGCGTTCGCCGGTAACTACGCCGTACACGCGACGGTGACCCGCGGCACGCCCATCATCACCGTCAAGCCCAACTCCGTCGCTCCCGAGCCGGCCCCCGTCACCGCCAGCGTCGAGTCGGTGCCGGTGACCATCTCCCCGACCGCCAGGACCGCCCGCATCGTGGCCGCCGAGGCCAAGCAGGCCAGCGGCCGCCCAGAGCTCACCGAAGCCGCCATCGTGGTGTCTGGGGGACGCGGCACCGGGGGCAACTTCGGTCCGGTGGAGGAGCTGGCCGACGTCCTGCACGCGGCCGTGGGAGCTTCCCGGGCCGCCGTCGACGCAGGCTGGTATCCGCACTCCTACCAGGTGGGACAGACCGGCAAGACGGTCTCCCCTCAGCTCTACATCGCCGCCGGGATCTCTGGTGCCATCCAGCACCGGGCTGGGATGCAGACGTCCAAGGCGGTGGTGGCGGTCAACAAGGACCCGGAGGCTCCCATTTTCGCGCTGGCGGACTTCGGCGTCGTGGGCGACCTGCACAGCGTGCTGCCGGCGGCAACGGCCGAGATCAAGCAGCGCCAGAGCTAGCCTGAGGCCTATGACGCAGGTGCGGCACTACCTCGACCATGCGGCCACCACGCCGATGCTGCCGGTGGCGGTCGAGGCCGTGGGTCGCGAGCTGGGCCGGGTGGGCAACGCCTCCTCCCTGCACGGCTCCGGTCGGGCCGCCCGCCGGGTGGTCGAGGAGTCCCGCGAGACCATCGCGTCCTGCGTCGGGGCCCGACCGAGCGAAGTCATCTTGACCTCCGGCGGGACCGAGGCCGACAACCTGGCGGTCAAGGGCGCGTATTGGTCTGCGCGCCGGGCCGACCCCGCCCGGACCCGTCTGGTCACCTCCACCGTCGAGCACCACGCGGTGCTCGACGCCGCTGGCTGGCTCGCCGAGTCCCAGGGCGCTCAGCTGGACCTGGTCGACGTCGACCCATCTGGCCGCCTCGATCTGGCCGCGATGCAAGCCAGCATGGGGCCGACCACCGCCCTCATCTCGGTGATCTGGGGCAACAACGAGGTCGGCACCCTGCAGCCCATCCCCGTTGTGGCCGCCGCGGCGCGCCGAGCCGGGGCCGTGTCCCATTCCGACGCCGTACAGGCCGTGGGGCACGTGGCGGTGGACTTCGCGGCCAGCGGACTGGACACGATGACCTTCACCGCGCACAAGCTCGGCGGTCCGTACGGCGTCGGTGCCCTGCTCGCCCGGCGTGAGGTGCAGCTCACTCCGATCCAGCACGGCGGTGGCCAAGAGCGCGACGTGCGCTCCGGGACGTTCGACGTGGCCGCGGTGGCCGGCTTTGCGGCCGCCGTCCAGCATGCGGTGGGTCAGCTGGCCGCCGAGGAGGAGCGGCTGCGTGGGCTCAAACGCCAGCTGGCCGACTCCGTCCTGTCTCTCCTGCCCGAGGCCCGCGTCAACGGCCCGGACGCCCCGGCCGAGACCCTGCCCGGGGTGCTCAACGTCGCGATCCCCGGCTGCGACGCCGCCAGCATGCTGATGCTCTTGGACAGAGCCGGCATCGACTGCTCGGCGGGCTCAGCCTGCGCCGCCGGCGTCTCACAGCCCAGCCACGTGCTGACTGCAATGGGCCGATCCGAGAGCGAGGCACGGTCCTGCCTGCGGTTCTCTTTGGGCCACAGCTCGACTGCCGCCGACATCGCCGCGCTGCTCGCGGTGCTGCCCGAGGTCGTCCGGCGGGCTCGGGCGGCCGGAGCGGTGACCGTCTGACGACGGCCGGACCGGCTAGGCTGGATCGCTGTCCGTCTGCCCCTACCCACCAAGGAACGCGATGAGGGTCCTGGCCGCCATGTCCGGCGGAGTCGACTCGGCGGTGGCCGCCGCCCGGGCCGTGGACGCCGGCCACGACGTCACCGGCATCCACCTGGCTCTGTCAAAGAACCCCCAGTCGTTCCGCAGCGGGGCCCGCGGCTGCTGCTCGAAGGAGGACTCACACGACGCCCGCCGCGCCGCCGACGTGCTCGGCATCCCGTTCTACGTCTGGGACCTGTCCGACCGGTTCGCCGCTGATGTCGTGGACGACTTCGTCAGCGAGTACGCCGCCGGTCGCACCCCGAACCCCTGCCTGCGCTGCAACGAGAAGATCAAGTTCAGCGCCGTGCTGGACCGGGCGGTGGCGCTCGGCTTCGATGCGGTCTGCACCGGGCACTATGCGCGCCTGGTGCGCTCCGACGCCGGCGTCGAGCTGCACCGGGCGGCAGATGTGGCCAAGGACCAGTCGTACGTCCTGGGCGTGCTCACCGCCGACCAGCTGGCCCGCTCCTTCTTCCCGCTGGGAACCAGCGTGAAGGCCGACGTCCGGGCCGAGGCCGCCGACCGTGGCCTGGCGGTGGCGGACAAGCCCGACAGCCACGACATCTGCTTCATCCCCGACGGCGACACCGCCGGCTTCCTCGAGCGGCACCTGGGCAGCACACCCGGCGACATCGTGGACACCGAAGGTCACCTGGTCGGCACCCACACCGGGTCCCACCGGTTCACCATCGGCCAGCGTCGCGGTCTCCGGCTCGGCGTCCCCGCCGATGACGGGCTGCCACGCTACGTCCTCGACATCACACCTGTCACCAACACCGTGACCGTCGGCCGACACGAGGAGTTGCAGGTCAGCCAGATCGCGGGCCACCCCGCCACCTGGACCGGCGACCCGGTCACCGGAGACTGGGCAGGGCTTGTCCAGGTCCGCGCCCACTCCGCGCCGATGCCCGCCCGGGTGCTGGCCAAGGCCGATCGGGTGCAGATCACCCTCGAGGCGCCGGCCACCGGCATCGCCCCGGGCCAGGCGGCCGTGCTCTACGACGGGGACCGCGTCGTCGGCAGCGCCACCATCGCGGCCACCCGGCGGTGAGCGACACCGTCACGCCCGTCCCGAGCACCGGGATCGGGTCATGGCCGGGCACGGACGTGGTGGACGCGCTGCAGATCGCGTTCGCCGAGTGCCCCGAGCTGCCCTACCTGCCCGAGCTGCCCGCCCGTGGCAACTACGCCGGGCTGATCGGGCGCAGCACCGCGTTCCTGTCCGGGCTGGCGGTGGATCTGCAGCCGGCGGGCTGGCGGCTGACCGACGGCTCGGGCCGGGAGCATCGGCTGGCTATGGGCACGCTGCGCTCCGACCTGGACGTTGTGGAGGAGGTCGCCCAGGGCTACGCCGGGTCGTTCAAGATAGCCGTGGCGGGGCCGTGGACGCTCGCCGCTTCGATGGAGCGCCCCCGTGGGGACCGGGTGCTGGCCGACTCAGGCGCGCGCCGCGACCTCGGCCAGTCGCTGATCGAGGGGATCGGCCAGACCGTCGCCGAGCTGCACCGTCGGCTGCCCGATCTCGACCTGGTCGTCCAGCTGGACGAGCCGCTGCTGCCGGCCGTCCTTGCTGGCACGGTGGCGACCGCCAGCGGCTTCTCCAAGCACCGGTCGGTCGATGAGACGGAGATTGGGGACCTCTACGCCCAGCTGATCGCTGCGCTGGCCTCAGAGGACACCGCTGCCGGGCTGGTCGTGCACAGCTGTCACCGCAACGTTCCGATCTCGCTGCTGCACGGCGCCGGCGTACGGGGGCTGTCCCTGGACCTGGACCAGCTGACCACGGCCGACTGGGACGCCCTTGGGGCCGCGATGGAGCAGGGGCTGGCGCTGAGCGCGGGGGCCCTGCCGACCGGCTACGGCCTGCGCCCAGAACAGGTGGCCGAGCGGGTGCTGCGGCCCGTCCGAGCCCTCGATCTGGGACCAGCCCTGTCCGCTCAGCTGGTGATCACACCCGCCTGCGGGCTCGCCTCGGTCGACACCCCGGTGGCCGTCCGGGCGCTGCGGACGGTCCGTCAGGCCGCTGAGATCATCACCGAGCAGCTCGTCGACTGACCCGGGCGTCCCGGGGAAACCTCACCGCAGGCGGGGATCGACCTGAATTTTGGGACCCGGCCCCGCGTCGGCCGGCACCTCCCCGGCCAGCACGGCACCAACCTCCTCCAGCCCCACGGTGGCGGCCACCAGCGGGCGCGGGTCGACTCGCCCGTCGGCGTACTGCTCCACCGCCCCGGCCAGCCCGGGTGACGCGCTCAGAACGCCGACGGCCGTGACGTCCTTGAGGGTCAGCTCGCGCGCGTCCAGCAGGCTCGGGCGGCCGGCCAGGCCGATGTAGACCACCCGGTGCCCTGGTTCAACCAGCTGTACGGCCAGTGCCGGTAGCTCGGGGGAGTTGGAGGCGTCGATGACCGCGTGGTAGGGCAGGTCGGGCACGTCCTCGCGCGTCCACACCCCGGCGAACGAGAGGCTGCGTGCGAACTCCAGGCCGCGCCCCGGCACCCCCATCAGGTGCACCTCCGCCCCTGCGGCGACGGCGAACATAGCGGCCAGCAGGCCGATGGTGCCCGGCCCGAGAATCAGCACCCGGTTGCCGGGCGACAGGGCAGCGGCCCGGACGGCCCGCAGGGCGTTGCCGCCGGGCTCCACCAGAGCGCCGGCGATGGTGTCCACGGAGTCGGGCAGCAGGTGCAGCGCCCACGCTGGCACCGGCAGCTGCTCGGCCAGCGCCCCCGGCCAGCCGTGCCGGATGCCGATCTCATAGCGGTCGGTGCACAGATGCTGGAGCCCCGAGCGACAGCGCTCACACTGCTGGCAGCCGAGCATGGTGTCGCCGGTGGTGCGTCGGCCGACCAGAGCCGGGTCCACGCCCTCGCCCACCGCGGAGATCCGGCCACACCACTCGTGGCCCAGCCGCAGCGGGAAGCTCTCTTGACCCGTCAGCAGGTATTCCATCTCGCCGGTGAAGAACTCGACGTCGGTGCCGCAGACGCCCACCCGCTCCACGTCCACCACCACCTGCCCAGGCGCGGCCTGCGGCGGGTCGACCTGATAGACACCACTCTGGCCGGGGCTGGTCACCACAAAGGCACGCATCAGCGGTGCAGGGATGAGTCAGCGTGCATGTCGGTCCGTACGCTAGAACTCCCTGCCGAGAAAGGGAAGCCCTCGAATGGACCAGCCAGTGGTGCAGGGCCGGCGCAGTGCCAACTGGTATGCCGCCGACGCCCGGAACGCCTACATCCACCGCGCGTGGATGCGCCGGGGACTGCCCGACGAGGCCTTTGACGGTCGACCGCACATCGCCCTGGCCAACACCGCCTCCGACCTCACTCCGTGCAACCGCCACCTGGACGAGGTGGCCGAGCACGTGAAGCAGGGCATCTGGGCTGCGGGCGGTGTGCCGCTCAACCTGCCCGTGGTGTCTCTTGGAGAGACCAACCTGCGCCCGACCGCGATGCTGTGGCGCAACCTGGCGGCGATGGCCACCGAGGAGATGCTGCGAGCCAATCCGATCGACGGGGTGGTGCTGCTGGGCGGGTGCGACAAGACCATCCCGTCGCTGCTGATGGCCGCGGCGTCGGTGGACCTGCCGGCCGTGC
Source organism: Propionibacteriaceae bacterium (assembly GCA_035634295.1). Classification (GTDB taxonomy): domain Bacteria; phylum Actinomycetota; class Actinomycetes; order Propionibacteriales; family Propionibacteriaceae; genus Microlunatus. The sequence continues at coordinate 13,751 of DASQDG010000036.1, forward strand.
TGGTCCCGGGGGGTCCCATGCTCACCGGCACCTTTCGCGGCTCCCCGCTCGGCTGCGGCACCGACGTCTGGCGGCTCAGTGAGGAGGTCCGCGCCCAGAAGCTGTCGGAGGCGAAGTTCCTGCAGTCGGAGTCGTCGATGGTCCGCAGCAAGGGCCACTGCAACACCATGGGCACCGCCTCGACCATGGCTCTGCTGGCCGAGGCGCTGGGCACCGTACTGCCAGGACTGGCCGGCACTCCCGCCGCCGACAGCCGGCTGCTGGCCGGAGCACACGCCGCAGGGCGGCTGGCCGTCGAGCTGGTGGCGGTTGACCGGACGCCGAGCGACTTTCTCACCCGGGGCTCCTTCGTCAACGCCATCGTGGCGTTGGCGGCCATCGGCGGGTCGACCAATGCCGTGGTGCATCTACTCGCCCTGGCCGGCCGGTTGGGGGTCGAGCTCACCCTGGACGACTTCGACCGGATCGGCTCCGGCGTGCCGCTGCTCGTCGACCTGCAGCCGGCCGGGCGCTATCTGATGGAGGATCTGCACCGAGCCGGAGGTCTGTCGGCGGTCCTCCGCGAGGTCCGTGACCTGCTGGATCCCGACGCGCTGACCGTGACCGGCCGTCCGCTCGTCGAGCACCTCGACGAGGCCGAGATCTTCGACGCCGAGGTGATCCGGCACCGGAGCGCACCGCTGCTGGACGACGCCGGCATCGCGGTGCTCCGCGGCAACCTGGCGCCCGACGGTGCGGTGATCAAGCCCGCGGCGGCCTCACCGAAGTTGCTCAGGCACCGGGGTCGAGCTGTGGTTTTCGACTCCATCGAAGATTTGCACGCCCGGTTGGACGACCCGGACCTCGACGTGGACGCCGATTCGGTGCTGGTGCTGCGAGGCTGCGGACCGCGCGGCTATCCCGGCATGCCTGAGGTGAGCAATATGCCCATCCCGCAGAAGTTGCTGGCCGCCGGCGTGCGGGACATGGTCCGGGTTTGCGACGGCCGGATGAGCGGCACCGCCTACGGCACGGTGGTGCTGCACGTTGCCCCTGAAGCCGCCGCGGGCGGCCCGCTCGGGCTGGTGCGGACCGGCGACCCGGTGGTGCTCGACGTGCCGGGGCGGCGAATCGACGTCGACCTGCCGGCGGCTGAGCTGTTCGCGCGAACGCCCAGCCAGGCGATGCTCGCGGGATTGGCACAGCCCTCACGCGGCTGGCAGCGGCTCTACCTCGACCACGTGCAACAGGCCGACACCGGCGCCGACCTCGACTTCCTGGTCGGGGCAAGTGGGCACGAGGTCGGCCGGGAGTCCCACTAGATCTTCTGCGGGTTCACACCATGGCCCCTCGCACATGACGCGTTCTGTCAGCGCCGCTGGTTAAGTTGGTCGCGTGAGTGAAGACGACGCGCTGGCCGCCCGGTCGCTGGAGCAGGGTGAGAGCGCAGCGCCGGCGGCGGAGCCGGACGAGGCCGCCCGTGAGCGCCACGCCGCCCTGTCCGACGAGCTCAACGACCACCGGTGGCGCTATCACGTTCTGGACGCCCCGACCATCTCCGACGGCGAGTACGACGCCAAGATGCGCGAGCTGACCGGATTGGAGGAGCGGTTTCCGTCGCTGCGGACCCCGGACTCGCCGAGCCAGCAGGTGGGCGGCGCACTGTCGACCACGTTTGCGCCAGTGGAGCATCTGCAACGCCTGATGAGCCTGGACAACGTGTTCAACCGCGAGGAGCTCGAGCGATGGGCGGCCCGGGCGGTACGCGAGCTGGGGGAGCGCCGGGTGCAGGAGTCCGGCTACATCTGTGAGCTCAAGGTGGATGGGCTTGCGCTGGACCTGGTCTACCGGGAAGGTCGGCTGACCCGGGCGGCGACCCGTGGCGACGGCCGGTTCGGCGAGGATGTGACGGCGAACGTCCGGACCATCGGGGTTGTCCCGCAACGACTGGCCGGTGACGCCGTGCCGGAGCTGCTGGAGGTCCGAGGCGAGGTGTTCTTCGCCGTGGCCGAGTTCACCGCGCTCAACGAGTCCCTGGTGGCCGATGGCAAGGCGCCGTTCGCCAACCCCCGCAACGCTGCGGCGGGCTCGCTCCGCCAGAAGGACCCGAGGGTGACCGCATCGCGCCACCTGGGCTTCGTGGTGCATGGGGTAGGGGCGAGTGAGGGCTTCGACGCGCCCCGGCTCTCGGCGGCCTACGAGGCGCTGTCGGGATGGGGGCTGCCGGTGGGTCGACACGCTCGGGTGTGCCGAACCTTGGACGAGGTGTGGGCCTACATCAAGCACTTCGAGGAACACCGACACTCGGTCGAACACGAGATCGACGGCGTAGTGGTCAAGCTCGACGAGCGCTCCGTGCAGGACCAGCTGGGCTCCACCTCGCGGGCGCCACGCTGGGCCATCGCGTTCAAATACCCGCCTGAGGAGGTGACCACCAAGCTGCTCGACATCGACGTCAATGTGGGCCGCACCGGCCGGGTGACGCCGTTCGGGCTGATGGAACCGGTGCTGGTGTCCGGCTCGACGGTGGGCATGGCGACCCTGCACAACGCCAGCGAGGTGGCCCGCAAGGGGGTGCTGATCGGTGACACGGTGGTGCTGCGCAAGGCCGGCGACGTCATCCCTGAGATCGTCGGGCCGGTGGTCGACCTGCGCACCGGCGACGAGCGGGCGTTTGTGATGCCGACCCACTGCCCGTCGTGCGGCACCGAGCTGCGCCACGAGAAGGAGGGTGACGCCGACATCCGCTGCCCCAACGCCCGCTCGTGTCCCTCCCAGCTGCGCGAGCGGCTGTTCCACGTCGCCAGCCGAGGTGCGCTCGACATCGAGGTGCTCGGCTTCTCCACCGCTCAGGCGATGCTGGACGCTCAGTTGATCACCGACGAGGGGGACCTGTTCGACCTCGACGAGGAGCGGTTGAGTCAGTCGCCGTTCTTTGTCACCGCCAACGGCCAGCTCTCGGCCAACGCGCGCAAGCTGCTGGCCAACCTCGCCGAGGCCAAGCACCGGCCGCTGGCCAAGTTTCTGGTGGCCCTCAGCATCCGCCATGTCGGCCGGTCTGTGGCCCCTGACCTGGCGGCGGAGTTCGGTGACATCCAAGCGGTCGCCGACGCGACGCCCGAGCAGCTGTCGGCCATCGACGGAGTCGGACCGACCTTGGCGGCAGGCATCTCGGAGTGGTTCTCGGTCGACTGGCACCGCCAGATCATCGACAAGTGGCGAGCCGCCGGCTGCGAGATGCGCGACGAGCCCAAGCCCATGGTCGACCAGAACCTGGCCGGGGTGTCCGTGGTCGTCACCGGGTCGCTGGAAGGCTTCACCCGCGACTCCGCAGCCCAGGCGATCAGTCAGCGGGGCGGCAAGGTGGCCAGCTCGGTGTCGAAGAAGACCTCGTTCGTGGTGGTCGGTGACACGCCCGGATCCAAGTACGACAAGGCCGTCGAGCTCAAGGTGCCCATCCTCAGTGGCGCTGCGGCCTTTGAGCTGCTGCTGCGCGAGGGTCCCGAGAACGCCCGTGCGATCGCCACGGTCGGTGGCGAGGCGGTCTCAACCGGCGTGGCGCACTGATGTACGTATCCGGCGGCTGCATGCTCTGAGAAGGGTCAGCACTCACCTCATCAGGAGTCGTCATGGCCGAATCGCAGCTAGCCAGCCGCCATCTCCACCGGGCCGCCTGGATCGACCGACCGCTGGGGTGCCTGGCTGAGCGGGACAAGATGGCCTGGCGGAGCTGGCTGGAGCAGGTCGGGCTGCCTGACCCGCATGTGCTGTGCCTGGAGCAGGCGATCGTGGTCGACGACGACCGGCGTACGGTCTCCTACCTCACCTGGGCGCTCGACGACCCTGAAGCCGGGCAGCGCAGCAGCTGTCTGCACAAAGAGCGCCACGTCGTTCATCTCGCCACAGAGGCGGCGCCCTTTCCCTGCGGTCACGGCTACCCGTGGTGGAGCGCCTTCGAGGTCGACGACGAGGATGAGCATCTCGTCGCCTGAAATCCCGCAGTTACAGTGGATCGCGTGCCGCGTGTGTTCAGCAACCTCAACCTCCACGGACCTACTCCGCCCCGGGTGCAACCCAACCTCGGTGACTGGGGTCCGGAGCTGGTGCCCAGCACCCGGGCCAAGAAGCGGATGCGCATCTGGGTCGGCCTGGCCCTGCTCGGGGTGTTGCTGGCGATCTTCCTTCTGGGTTGGGTCGTCTATCGCGCGATGACCGGCAGCTGGGGCTTCGGGATCGGGCAACACCTCTTCTAGACGTCCTTGTAGGACTTAGAACCGGTCGCACCTCAGAAGAGGTGGTTGTCCCCGAAGCCGAGCGCCACCAGGATGAAGCGGCCGAGACGACCCACCAGCACAACCAAGACGAACCAGCCGACCTTCATCTTCGTCGCTCCGGCGATCAGGGCGACGGCATACAGCGGCGGCAGCCCGAAGAGGGCGGCCAGCATGACGATCGGCAGCCCCCACCGTTTGGTGCCCACCAAGTCCAGCAATGTGCGGATCCAGCGCCGGAACCGGGCCCTGAGCGGCCCCGGCGGCTGCTGCCGGACGCGCTCTCGCCGACGGTGGAACGCGGTGCTTTGGCGGCCGTGGCGCACCCCCAGAAACAGCATCAGCTTGCCGACCGTCTGTCCGATGCCGACGCCGACCGCCACAGGGAAAGCGCCGGCGACGCTGGTCCACTGAGAGGCGATGACGTAGGCCTCAGCGTTCGCGAACGGGAAGACCGCAGACAGCACACCGAAGCCCAGTGACGTCACCAGGGCCACGAGCTCCGGCCATCCGAGGGGGCCCCACACCGGCTGAGGCTAACTCATTTGACCAGGGCCGCGAGGTGGTGCAGACGGGCGATCTCGGAGTCGAGGAATCGCGGGCCGCCCAGCCGTCCGATCGCGATCACCCTGTCCTGGGTCAACGGGGTCACCACCACCGTGGAGTCGGCCCAGCCGGGTATCCAGCCGTCCTCCAGGTCCACCCGGTGCGCGGCGTCGTACGGACCCAGCCGGCGCAGGGTGTCCGCGGTGAACGTCGGCGCCAGTGGGGTCCAGAAGACGGTCTCGATCTGCTCACCCCGAACCTGCACCAAGATGGCCCACTGGGAGCGGAACACGACCGGTGCCAGGGTCACCAAGGTCTCGGCCGCGTGGCTGGGGTCGGCCGTCATCCGCTCGAGCGCCTCGAGGTCGGACTGCAGGCCGCCACCCTCGGGATAGCGCGAGATCCACTCCACCCGAACACCCGGCAGGTGATGGCACGCGGTCACGATGGTTTCGGGCAGCTTCCCGTTGGGCAGGTTGACGATGAAGTCGTCAACGGCGTAGCCCTCACCCTTCTCCACGATCTCGACGGCGTGGATGTCACCGTCCGCCGTGCCCATGGCGGTCGCCACTGCGCCCAGCGACCCGGGCCGGTCGGGCAGCCGAACGCGCATCAAGAACATGCGGTCATCCTCTCCCGCGGGGGTTACCACAGTGTTTCATCTCAGCACCGATGGCATGTCCACCGGACCGGGCGACGCCCCGTACGGTCGACGTGAAACCCTTAGCCGGGTGCCCGTTTTCGAACCCTTTCGTGCTCTCCGCTATGCCGCAGCCGAGCTGGATCGGCTGGTGGCGCCGCCGTACGACGTGCTGTCTGACGCCGACACCGACGCACTCACCGCCCGATCGCCGCACAACATCGTCCGGGTCGACGTGCCACGCGGCGGCGAGGACCGTTATCAGGCGGCGGCGGCCGAGCTGAGCCGCTGGCGGGCCGACGGGGTGCTGGTGCAGGACCCGCGCCCCTCGTTCACGATCTACCGGATGAGCTTCGACGACGAGTCGGGACAGCCGCGACAGATTGCCGGCGTGCTCGGCGGGCTGCAGGTGGTCGACGAAGGCGCGAGAGGGGTGCTGCCCCATGAGCGCACCACCCCCAAAGCCTCCACCGACCGGCTGGACCTGACCCGGGCCACCCGCTGCAACCTGTCGCCGGTCTGGGGCCTGTCGCTCGCCCGGGGTCTGACAGAGGCTCTGCAGGAGCCAGGCCTGCTGGTTGGCCAGGTCGAAGACCAAGGCGTCGCCCACCGCGTCGAACGTGTCGATGACCCCGAACGGGTGGCGTCGATCCGAGCGGTCGTTGGCGCCGACGATGTGCTGATTGCCGACGGTCACCACCGCTACGGCATCAGTCGGGTCTACCGCGACGAGATCCGAACCGCCACCGGCCGCACCGACACCCCGGCCGAGCAGACGTTGACCTTCGTCAACGAGCTGGTGCCCGAGCAGCTCAGCGTGGCCGCCATCCACCGGCTCTATGCGGGGATCTCCTTCGACGCCGTACGGGAGGCCCTCAGCGCCAGCTTCCTGCTGGAGCCGACCAGCAGGCCGACGCCAGGCACGCTGGCCGAGATGCAGGTCGATGGGGTGCTGGTGCTGACCGACGGGACCAGGTCGGACCGGCTGCGCCCGCGTCCGGCGGCCTTCGCCGGACTGCGTGCCCTCGACGGCCTCTGGCTGGAGACCGCGCTGCAAGGCCTGGCGGCTGAGGTGAACTATCAGCACGGACTCGGTGAGGTGCTGGCGGCTGTCGACAGCGGCCGGGCCAGCGCCGCAGTGCTGATCCGTCCGGTGAGTGTCGCCGAGATCGAGAGGACTGCCCGGGAAGGTCTGCTGATGCCGCCTAAGTCCACCTTCTTCATGCCCAAGCTCAAGACCGGCTTCGTGCTCCGGCCACTGGACTGAGGCAGCCGGCCGGCCCCCACTAGGATGACAGCCGCGAAGAATCAGGAGATCTGCACAGTGGCCCTCAGCCCCTCAGACGTCGCCGGCCTGGCCCGGCTCGCCCGGATCGAGCTCACTCCCGAGGAGCTCGAACACCTGGCCCCTCAGCTGGACGTCATCCTCGAGTCGGTGGCGCACGTGTCCGACGTGGCCGCCGACGACATCGCGCCTACCTCGCACGCTTTGGCGCTGACCAACGTGTTCCGCCCCGATGTCGTCCGGCCCAGCCTGCCGGTGGCCGACGTACTGGCCTCGGCGCCCGCCGCCGAGCAGGACCGCTTCCGCGTGCCTCGGATCCTGGGAGACGGCTGATGGCCGACGCGAACGCCCTGGTCCGGTCCACAGCCGCCGACCTGGCGGCCGGCATCGCCGCCGGCCAGCTCTCCTCGGTCGAGGTCACCGCGGCTCACCTGGAGCGGATCGCCGCAGTGGACTCAGACATCCACGCCTTCCTGCACGTCGACACCGACCGCGCCCTGGCCACAGCGGCCACGGTCGACGCCGCCGTGGCGGCCGGACGTCGGCTGGGCCCGCTGGCCGGGGTCCCGCTCGCCCTCAAGGACGTACTCACCTACACCGGCGCGCCGACCACCTGCGGGTCCAAGATTCTTCAGGGCTGGCATCCGCCGTACAACGCCACCGTCACCCAGCGGCTGCTCGACGCCGGCCTGGTGATCCTCGGCAAGACCAACATGGACGAGTTCGCGATGGGCTCCTCGACGGAGAACTCCGCCTACGGTCCCACCCACAACCCGTGGGACACCGATCGGATCCCGGGCGGCTCTGGCGGCGGGTCCGCGGCCGCGGTGGCCGCCTTCGAAGCACCGCTGGCCATCGGCACCGACACCGGCGGGTCGATCCGGCAGCCGGCCGCCGTTACCGGGACGGTCGGCGTCAAGCCCACCTACGGCGGTACCTCGCGCTACGGGCTGGTGGCGCTGGCTTCCAGTCTGGACACGCCGGGGCCGTGCGCCCGTACCGTGCTGGACGCCGCCCTGCTGCACTCGGTCATCGGCGGGCACGACCCGATGGACTCCACCTCGATCGACGCGCCGGTGCCGGACGTGGTGGCCGCAGCCCACTCCGGCGACGTCACCGGTCTCCGGGTCGGGGTGGTGAGGGAGCTCGGCGGCGAGGGCTACGCGCCCGGAGTGGAACAGCGTTTCAACGAGGCCGTCGAGCTGCTGGCCTCACTCGGCGCCGAGATCGTCGAGGTGTCCTGCCCGCACTTCACCTACGCCCTGGCCGCCTACTACCTGATCCTGCCCAGCGAGTGCTCGTCGAACCTGGCCAAGTTCGACGCCATGCGCTTTGGCCTCCGGGTCGGCGACGACGGCGTGTTGAGCGCTGAGCAGGTGATGGGCATGACCCGGGAGGCCGGGTTCGGCGCCGAGGTGAAGCGCCGGATCATCATCGGCACATATGCGCTGTCCAGCGGCTACTACGACGCCTACTACGGCCAGGCGCAGAAGGTCCGCACGCTGATCACCCGGGACTTCGACGCCGCGTTCGGCCGAGCCGACGTGTTGGTGTCCCCGACCACACCCACCACCGCGTTCCCCCTGGGTGAGCGGGTCGATGACCCGCTGGCGATGTACATGAATGACCTGTGCACCATCCCCAGCAACCTGGCCGGCAACGCCAGCGCGTCCTTCCCGGTAGGGCTCGCCCCGGCCGACGGGCTGCCGGTGGGGCTTCAGGTGATGGCGCCGCCGTTGTGCGACGACCGGCTCTACCGGGTCGGCGCCGCCCTGGAGCGGGCGCTGCAGGAGCGCTGGGGCGGGCCACTGCTGGACCACATTCAGACCCTGGAGGGAGCCCGATGACCGAGACTCTGGACAGGTTGAGCACGCCCGAGCCGGTGCTGACGTATGAGGAGTCGCTGGCATCCTTCGACCCGGTGATGGGGCTCGAGGTGCACGTCGAGCTCAACACCGCCTCCAAGATGTTCTGCGGCTGCTCGACGGAGTTCGGTGCCGCGCCGAACACCCAGACCTGCCCGGTCTGCCTGGGGCTGCCCGGCTCGCTGCCGGTGGTCAACGCGCGTGCCATCGAGTCCGCGATCCGGATCGGGCTGGCCCTGAACTGCTCCATCGCCGAGTGGTGCCGCTTCGCCCGGAAGAACTACTTCTATCCCGACATGCCCAAGAACTACCAGATCTCGCAGTACGACGAGCCGATCGCCTTCGACGGCCACGTCGAGATCGAGGTCGACGCACAGACGTACCAGATCGGCATCGAGCGGGCCCACATGGAGGAGGACACTGGAAAGTCGCTGCACGTGGGCGGCAGCACGGGCCGGATCCACGGCGCCAGCCACTCGCTGCTGGACTACAACCGCTCAGGCGTGCCGCTCATCGAGATCGTCACCAAGCCCATCGAAGGGGCTGGTGATCGGGCGCCGCAGGTGGCACGGGCCTACGTCGCCATGCTGCGCGACCTGCTGCGGGGGCTGGATGTCTCCGACGTACGGATGGAGCAGGGTTCGCTGCGCTGCGATGCCAACCTGTCGCTGCGCCCGCACGGCCAGGCCGAGTTCGGCACCCGGACCGAGACCAAGAACGTCAACTCGCTGCGCAGTGTGGGGCGGGCGGTGCGCTATGAGATCACCCGGCAGGCGGCCATCTTGGCCGCCGGCGGCCGGGTCCACCAGGAGACCCGGCACTGGCAGGAGGACAGCGGCACCACCTCGTCGGGGCGGAGCAAGGAGCAGGCGGAGGAGTACCGCTATTTCCCCGATCCAGACCTGGTGCCGGTGGCCCCGAGCCGGGAGTGGGTCGAGGAGCTGCGAGCGGCCCTGCCCGAGCCGCCGGCAGTGCGGATGAGACGGGTGGTGCAGGCCTGGGGCTTCACCGACCTCGAGATGCGCGACGTGATCAACGCCGGTGCCGTGAACGCGATCGAGGCCACGGTGGCCGCCGGGGCATCTCCCCAGTCTGCGCGCAAGTGGTGGCTGACCGAGCTGGCCCGGCGTGCCAACGAGCAAGGCGTTGATCTTGAGGACACCGGGGTCACCCCCGCCCAGGTCGCCGAGATCCAGGCCTTGGTCGAGGCGGGCACCATCAACGACAAGCTGGCCCGCCAGGTCTTCGACGGGGTGATCGCCGGCGAGGGCAGCCCGACGGAGGTGGTCGCCGCTCGAGGGCTGGCCGTGGTGTCCGACGAGGGCGCTCTCAGCGCGGCGGTGGACAACGCCATCGCGGCTAACCCGGCGGTGGCTGACAAAATCCGTGGCGGCAAGCCGCAGGCGGCCGGCGCCTTGATCGGCGCGGTGATGAAGGAGCTGGGCGGCAAGGCCGACGCGGGTCGGGTCCGGGAGCTCATCGTGGGCAAGCTGGGCACGAGCTGACGACGATCAGCGATGGAGCAGGGGCCGGACCTCCCGACCGAGCAGAGCAACGAACGCATCGAGGTCCGGCTCGTCCTCGGTCGCCTGGATGACGACGGAGGTGGCGCCGGCTTGGGCGTAGCGCAGCACGGACTCGGCGATGACTTCTGCCGAGCCGGCTATGCCGACACCGGTGCCCACAGCCGCACCCCACCGGACGATCTCCCGGTCGAGCCGCTCCTGCGCCCCCGGGCCAGTGGCAGCAATCACCGTCGCCGCGACTCCGTGTTGCCTCCACTGGCCGCCGGCGGCCTCTCGGGTCAGACGACATGCCGTCGCCACCTCATCGACGTTGAGGGCGTTGCCCAGCAGTGTCACATCGCCCAGCTCTCCGGCCAGGGCGAGCGCCTTCGGTCCCGAACCGCCCAGCGCCAGCACCGGCGGCACCGACGGCGGCCAACGCAGCTGCACCTGGTCCAAGCTGACGTAGCGGCCGGAGGTGCTCACCTCATCACCGGCGAGCAGGCTGCGCAGCGCAGTCGTGTACTCGCGCAGTAGCGTCAGCGGAGAGTCGACCCGCGCACCCACCTGAGCCATCCAGACCTGGACGCCATGCCCGATCCCCACGAGGAACCGGCCGGGAAACATGCGGTCCAGGCTGGCGATCTCCATCGCCGCCACCGCCACATTTCGTAGCGGGACGGGCAGCAACCCGATGCACACGTGCACCCGCTCGGTCCAGGCGAGGGCGGCAGCCGTGGGGCCGATGCCGCTCTCGGCAAAGCAGTCCTCCCACAGCCAGAGGTCGTCCAGGCCGCTGGCGTCGGCAGACTGCGCGATCGAGCGGAGTCGCTCGGGCTCCAGCACTGGAGTGAAAGCGATGCCGAGGCGGGGGGGCGGTGAGTTCATCACGACATCATCGGACGAGGCACTGACAGTTCGCTCAGGACCGCCCTTCTGGGCCGCGGGCTCATCGGGTGATCCGCAGCAGCTGGTCGTCGACCTTCGAGGGCCGGCCGCGGCCGTCGGTGTTGGACGCACTGAGCAGCAGGGCCTTGCCGTCGCTGGTCACCGTGACCGAGCGCAGCCGACCGTAGTCGTCGGCGAAATGGCCCTTGGGTTCGCCCGCCTTCGTGCCGTCGACCGGGACCTGCCACAGCCGGCGGCCCTGCAATGCAGCCATCCACAGCTCACCCTGCCAGTACGCCAGACCCGACGGCGACGCCTCGTCGGTCCGCCACACCACCTTGGGGTTGACGAAACGGTCATCCCCAGAGGACGAGGAAGAACCCTCCGTCTCCGGCCAGCCGTAGTTGCCACCCTTGGCGATCAGGTTGAGCTCGTCCCAGGTCTGGTTGCCGAACTCGCTGGCCCACAGCCGCCCCTCGTCATCGAACGCCAGGCCTTGCACGTTGCGGTGTCCGTAGCTGTAGACCTCGTTGTCAAAGGGGTTGCCCGGTGCGGGCTTGCCGTCCAGGGTGATCCGCAGGATCTTGCCGGCCAGCGACTGCTTGTCCTGCGACAGCCGCTCCTCGCCAATCTCACCGGTGCCGACGTAGAGCATCCCGTCCGGCCCGATCACCAGCCGGCCGCCGTTGTGCCGCCAGCCCTTGGGGATGCCGGTGAGCACCGCCCGCGGTTCACCCAGGGACGACCCGTCCCAGCTCATGGCCACGATCCGGTTGTCTTCCTCGGCGGTGAAGTAGGCGTAGGCGGTCTTCTCGTCCGGCGTCACCACCAGGCCCAGCAGCCCGCCCTCGCCCTGTGGGCGGACCGCCGCCAGTTTGGTCACCTCGGTGGCCTTACCGCCACGCACGTGCAAGATGCGTCCGGTGTCGCGCTCGCTGACCAGCGTGGAGGAGTCGCGCAGCGACACCAGGCCCCACGGCGTGGTCAGGCCGCCAACCACCTCGGTCGCCTTGACCGGACCCTTGCCGACACTGGGCGACGGGCTGGCCGGGCTGCTCGACGCCGGGGTGCTTGGCGCTGTGCTCGGCGTCGCTGTTGCTGAGGGGACGCTTGACGGGGAGACGGTTGACGCAGTGGCCTCAGCCGGGACGCCCGCTGTCCGGGTGTCAGCGCTAGGCGCGCTCGGCGCCCCTCCGCAACCGGCCACCACCAGCGCCGCGATCGCGGTCATCGCCCAGCCGATTCTTCTCCGGTGCGGCAGTGAGACCTGAGGTGACATGGCTCAAGTCTCCTGGCGGGGCAAGAGAGCACCGTTCCAGGCCGCAATTGACGCGGACACGGGGCCGGGTCAGACGCTGAGGTCGGCGCTCAACAGTTGCTCGACCGGACCCGGCTCACCGACCAGCTCGACATCAGCCACGGAGCCCCGCCCGTGGGCGAAGAGCAACAGCTCGCTGGGGCGACCGACCACGGTAACGATCGGCGAACCGCTGACGGCCCGGATCACCTCCGGCCCACCCCGGGCGCCGGCGGCGGCACGCTCCAGCACCACCCCCACCGGCACGCGACGGAAGTGCGCCCGCCCCAGCAGCTTCAGCCGTCGCCACATCCAGTCCTCGACGTCGGCGGGCAGCTCGCGGATCGCCATCGGCGCCTGACCCGCCCGACGTACGTCCTCATGATGCACGAAGAACTCGGTGGTGTTGGCCGGCTCGTCGACCCCGGGAAAGGCAAAGACCGAGAATCGCGCCGGACCGTTGCGGATTCGGCGCACCAGCTCGGCAAACTCCCAGCGATGCCGGGTCTCGCTCATCCGACGATCCAGCAGTCCCGACAACGGCCGGGCCAGCATGCCGGTGACGCCCACCGGGTCGGTTTCCCGGATCCAGAGGTGCGCCGCCAGGTCATGGGCGTCCCAGCCGCTGCACAGCGTCGGCGCTTCAGGACCGACAGTCTCCAGCAGGTCACAGAGCGCGACCCGCTCCGACTTGGCGAATGTCACGAGGAGTCATGCTAGCCGTACGCCTCGGCTCAGCCAGCGAACGCCAACGTCACCCGCAGGCCGGTGCGGGGACAATGGACCGGTGAACTCCGCCGATGTGCAGACCGGTCTCGACCCCGAGATCGCTGACCTGCTCAAGCGTGACCCGTCCGGGTTGGTGCCCGCGGTCGTGCAGGAGCAGACGTCCAAGGAGGTGCTGATGGTGGGTTGGATGGACGACCACGCCCTGCACCAGACGCTGACCACCGGTCGCTCCACCTTCTTCTCCCGCAGCCGCCAAGAATATTGGGTCAAGGGGGAGACCAGCGGTCACCACCAGTGGGTGCGCGAGGTCCGGCTGGACTGTGACGGTGACACGCTGCTGGTGCTGGTGCATCAGGAAGGACCGGCCTGTCACACCGGCGACCGGTCCTGCTTCGACGCCCGGCTGCTGGCGTCGGTGACCTTGAGCGGACGACCGGACGTGCCTGAGCAGGGCCCACGGCCATGACCATCGCCCCCACATTGGAGGAGTTCCGGCGGCAGGCCGCCGAGCGCCGGGTGGTCGCGGTGCACACCCGGTGGCTGGCCGACACCGAGACCGCCGTCGGGCTCTACGCCAAGCTGACCGCCAACCTGCCCAACACCTACCTGTTGGAGTCCGCCGAGCAGGGCGTCTGGTCGCGCTACTCCTTCATCGGTGTACGAGCCGCGGCGGTGCTGACCGAGCGCGACGGCGAGGCCCTTTGGGTCGGTCAGGCACCGGTCGGACTGCCGAGCGGGGGAGACCCACTCGCCGCACTGCAGGAGACTCTGCGGCTGCTGCACACTCCCCGCGACCCGAGCCTGCCTCCCTTCACCTCCGGCATGGTCGGCTACCTCGGCTACGACGCCGTACGACGGGTGGAGCGGCTGCCGGACACCAACCCCAAGGACCTCCAGATCCCCGAGCTGGCCTTCCTGCTCGCCTCCGATCTGGCCGTGCTGGACCACCACACAGGCGAGGTGTGGCTGGTGGCCAACGCGATCAACGACGGTCCCACCGCAGGAGATGGCACCGACGACCGGGTAACAGAGGCCTACGCCGACGCGGTCGCCCGGGTCGACGCCATGACCCGGGCACTGGCCGAGCCGACCCCCTCGGCGGTGGTCTCCCGTACACCGACAGAGGCGCTTCCGGTGCGCCGGCAGCGGACGCCCGAGGAGTTCCAGGGCGCGGTCCGAACCGCCGTGGAGGAGATCAAGGCCGGCGAGGCGTTCCAGATCGTGGTCAGCCAACGCTTCGAGGTGGATACCACTGCCGACGCCCTCGACGTCTACCGGGTGCTCCGGCTGACCAACCCCAGCCCCTACATGTACCTGCTGCGCCTCGACGGCTTCGACATCGTCGGTTCCAGCCCGGAGGCGCTGGTGAGCGTGCACGGCAACACCGCGGTCACCCACCCGATCGCTGGCTCCAAGCCGCGCGGAGCCACCCCGGCGGAGGACCTCGCCTTGGAGGCCGAGCTGCTCGGTGACCCCAAGGAGCGCGCCGAGCACGTGATGCTGGTCGACCTCGGACGCAACGACCTGGGGCGGGTCTGCGAGCCCGGCACGGTGGAGGTGGTCGAGTTCATGCATGTCCGCCGCTACAGCCACATCATGCATCTGGAGTCCACGGTCACCGGCCGGGTGGCGGCCGGCCGGAGCGCCCTCGACGTGCTGCTGGCCACCTTCCCGGCCGGCACATTGTCGGGGGCCCCCAAGGTCCGGGCGATGGAGATCATCGACAAGCTGGAGGTCTCCCGGCGCGGTCTCTACGGCGGCGTACTGGGATACCTCGACTTCGCCGGCGACGCCGACGCGGCCATCGCCATCCGGACTGCGCTGCTGCAGGACGGGGTGGCCTATGTCCAGGCAGGGGGTGGGATCGTGGCCGACTCGCAGCCGGCCACCGAGGACCAGGAGTCGCAGAACAAGGCGGCTGCAGTGGTGCGGGCCATCTCGACGGCGCAGGCGTTTCTGCCGGTGCCCACTCCCGCTGTGGAGCCATCGCCCACGCCAGGTCCGATGGTCGCCGCCGTTGACTGATCGCGGCGCCACCTTCAGCTGCCTGCTGCTGGGCGGCCTGCTGGCGCTGGTTGCCACCTCGCAGGCGTGGTGGCGCGCGGCCGGCGGCGGCGCGTCGGTGTCGTTCTCCGGCACCGAGGCCTCCGGCGGCGTGAGCCAGGCGCTCGCTGTGGTGTCACTGGCCGGCACCTTGCTGGTGCTGGTGCTGCAGGCCCGTGGGCGCCGCGTGCTGGCCGTGCTGCTGGGGCTCACCGGGCTGGGCGTCGTCGCCGTGGCCCTGCTGCGCCGCGCCCCCGGCGGGGAGGCAGTGCGGACCAGGATGCGCTCGGTCAGCCTGACCGACGCCTTCACCATGACGTCGACGCCGTGGCCCGCGGTGTTCGCTGTCGCGGGCCTGATCGTGCTCGCGGGTGCGTCCCTGCTCTGGCGAGGCGCTCCGCGCTGGGTGCCGCAGGTCGACCGCTTCAAGCGCGGCACGCCTCCCGAGCAAGCCACCACCCGGGCGGTCAACGCAGAGGATGACCCCGGAGCCGTCTGGCGCGCGCTGGACGCCGGTCTGGACCCGACCACCACCGAGGACGCGCCGGACGCCGGTCCGCATTGGCTGCCTGATCGCCCCCAAGTACCGACAGCCGACGTCAGGGGAGACAATGGTGAGCAGGACCACACAGCAACCGAAGCCGTCCGCTCGACGAGTCGGCCGGACACCTCTCGGACGGGTCGACCGTCCCCGCGCACACAAGGAGACTGATGGCCGAGGCATCTGAGTCAACCTCCACGGCGACGCAGGCGTCTGAACCCGCTCGCCAACAGAGCACCGCCGCCCACGGGGGCAAGCACGTGCACCACGGCCGGACTCCTGCGGCCTGGACCGGCTCGGGCTTCGCCATCGCGGGCTTCATCTTGGGCGGCATCGCCCTGGTCATCGGGCCCAACTGGGTGCTTTTCACCATCGCGGTGGTGCTCTGCGTGATCGGGGCCGTGGCGGCCGCGGTGCTGCAGCGCATGGGCTACGGCGCTGACTAGGTGGAGTCCCAGGTGAGTGTCCTAGACGCGATCGTGGCCGGAGTCCGCGAGGACCTCGCGGTGCGGCAGGCCGAGGTCAGTCTCGAGCGGCTGAAGGAACGCGTGAGGCACGCCCACCGGGCGCTCGACCCGATGCCGAGGTTCCAGGGGCCCGGGGTCTCGGTGATCGCCGAAGTCAAGCGATCCAGCCCCAGCAAAGGAGCCCTTGCCGAGATCGCCGACCCGGCCGCCTTGGCCGCAGCGTACGAAGCCGGCGGAGCTGCGGCGATCTCGGTGCTGACCGAGGGCCGGCGCTTCGGTGGTTCACTCGATGACCTGGTCCGCGTCCGGATGGCGGTCGATGTGCCGGTCCTTCGCAAAGACTTCATCGTCACCGCCTATCAGCTCTTCGAGGCCCGGGCCGCCGGCGCCGACCTTGCGCTGCTGATCGTCTCGGCCCTGTCCGACGCCGAGCTGGTCTGCCTGATCGAGCGGGCCGAGTCCATCGGGCTGACGCCGCTGGTGGAGGTGCACAACTCCGACGAGATCAGCCGGGCGGTCAGCGCGGGCGCGCGGGTCATCGGCGTCAACGCGCGAGACCTGCGAACCCTCGAGGTAGACCCGACAGCCTTCGCCCGGCTGGCTCCCGAGATCCCCGACGGCATCGTCCGGATCGCCGAGTCCGGCGTCCGGGGACCCCACGACGTCATCGAGCTGGCCCGGGCCGGTGCCGACGTGGTGCTGGTCGGCGAGGCCCTGGTCACCGGTCGCGACCCTCGCAGCGGCGTGGCCGACCTGGTCGCCGCCGGGGCGCACCCCGCCGTACACCGCTCCTAGCGCCGAACTCGGCGCCCGTGCTGGGGTGAGCCTAGGCTCGTCGGCAACGGCCTGACCCGCCGGCAAACCGACAGCAAAGGAAGTCCCGTGTCTGCCACGTCTTCGCCCGAGGCCGCCTCGTCGTTCCCGAGCACCGCCACCGATGTCGCACCACTGGCTGAGAAGCCGGAGGTGGCCCAGATCCACGACGATCTGCGCACCACCGACGGGCCGGCGCCGGTGGTGTCCTGGCCCGATGCCGCCGGGCACTTCGAACAGTTTGGGGGCAAGTTCGTCCCCGAGGCGCTCTACGCGGCCCTGCAGCAGCTCGAGGAGGCGTTCACCGCCTGCATCACCGACCCGGTGTTTCAGACCGCGCTTGCCGACCTGCTGGCCGCCTACACCGGCCGGCCCAGTCCGCTTACCGAGGTCAAGCGGTTCGCCGCCCACCTGGACGCCCCCCGCTCGGGCCCTCGGCCGCGCATCCTGCTCAAGCGCGAGGACTTGAACCACACCGGCTCGCACAAGATCAACAACGTGCTCGGACAGGCGCTGCTGACCAAGCACATGGGTAAGACCCGGGTGATCGCCGAGACCGGAGCCGGCCAGCACGGGGTCGCCACGGCCACCGCCGCCGCGCTGTTCGGGCTCGACTGCACGGTCTACATGGGCAAGGTGGACACCGAGCGGCAGGCCCTCAACGTGGCCCGAATGCGGCTGCTGGGGGCGGAGGTGATCGCAGTCGAGTCCGGCACCCAGACCCTCAAGGACGCGATGAATGACGCGATGCGGGACTGGGTGGCCTCCGTGGACAACACCCACTACCTGATCGGGACGGTCGCCGGTCCACACCCCTTCCCGATGCTGGTACGCGAGTTCCAGCGGATCATCAGCACCGAGGCCCGTGCCCAGATGCTCGCTCGCTTCGGGCGGCTGCCCGACGCGGTAGCGGCCTGCGTGGGCGGCGGGTCCAACGCGCTCGGCATCTTCGCCGACTTCATCCCCGACGACGACGTGGCTCTGTACGGCTTCGAGGCCGGCGGCGACGGGCTGGACACCCCCCGGCACGCAGCCACCATCAGCCAGGGCGAGGTCGGGGTGCTGCACGGGATGCGGACCTACGTGCTGCAGAACGAGGACGGCCAGACCCGAGACTCGCACTCCATCTCCGCCGGCTTGGACTATCCCGGGGTCGGGCCGGAGCACTCCTGGTTGGCCTACACCGGGCGGGCCACGTATGAGCCGATCACCGACGCCGAGGCGATGGATGCCTTCGCTCTGCTGTCGCGGAGCGAGGGCATCGTGCCGGCGATCGAGTCCGCACACGCTCTGGCCGGGGCACTCAAGCTGAGCGCGCGGCTGGAACCCCGCAGGGACGGCGAGCCGCGGCTGATCCTGGTCAACCTGTCCGGCCGCGGCGATAAGGACGTGGACACCGCTATCGACTGGCTGCAGCTCGACACCAAGGGCACAGGTTCGGTCACCGGCGACGCGGTGGGGTCGGACCGGTGAGCCTGCAGCTCGGCCACAGCGGACAGGTGCTGGCCGACGTCCGCGCCGGCGGCCGGAGCGCCCTAGTGGGCTACCTCCCGGTCGGCTATCCCGACCTGCCCACCTCCTTGGTCGCGCTGCGTGCCTTGGCCGGGGACGCCGACTCGCCCGGTGTCGACCTGGTGGAGGTAGGCATGCCCTACAGCGACCCGGTGATGGACGGGGTCACCGTGCAGCGGGCCGGCACCCGGGCGCTCGAGCGCGGCGTGCGCACCCGCGACGTCTTCGCCGGCGTCGAGGCCGTGACCGGCGCCGGCGCTCCCGCGGTGGTGATGACGTACTGGAACCTGGTCGAGCGCTACGGCGTCGACGCGTTCGCCCGCGACCTGGCCAGCGCCGGAGGAGCGGGCATCATCACCCCGGACCTCACGCCCGACGAAGCCGGGCCGTGGCTGGAGGCCTCCGACGCCTACGGCCTGGACCGGATCTTCCTGGTCTCCCCGTCCTCCACCGACGCCCGGTTGGCCAGCACACTGCAGGCCTGCCGCGGCTGGGTCTACGCGACCTCGGTGATGGGGGTGACCGGGGCGCGGACCAGCACGTCGTCGGCTGCGCCCGAGCTGGTCCGCCGCGTTCGCGCCGCCGACCCCGCAGCCATGGTGGGCGTCGGCCTCGGGGTCTCCAACGGGGCTCAGGCCGCAGAGGTCGCCCAGTTCGCCGACGCCGTCATTGTGGGCTCGGCCCTGGTCAGCACCCTGCTCGAGTCCGACGACGCCGGTCGCCCGGACGACCTCACCGCTCTGAAATCCCTGGTGACCGACCTGGCCCTGGGCGTACGGGAGGCGTCGGGAACTTCTGCCGAGCAGCGGCGGTTGGACCAGGCGTGAGCTCTCCTGCGGCGGCGGTCCTGCTGCCGCCTCGGCTCTGGCTGCTGCTCGGCCTGCTGATGGCGTGCACGCTCAGCTGCAGCGCCCCGGTGCAGGAGACCGCCATTGTTCGCGGCCCGAGCGACCCCGAGGGCTACCGCGGCGGGACGACGGTGCCAGAGCCGTACCCGTTGCCAGACCGGACGCTGACCGACACCTCCGGCCACGACTACCACCTGCTCAGCTCGCCCTCGAAGCCGGTCACGCTGCTGTTCTTCGGCTACACCCACTGCCCCGACGTCTGCCTCGGCGTGCTCTCCGATGTGGCCAGCGCGCTCGGCCGGCTGCCAGCCGGAAGCCGCGACCAGGTGGACCTGATCTTTGTCACCACGGACCCGGCTAGGGACACGGGTCCGGCGATCGAGCGCTACCTGAAGCGCTTCGACCCCTCGTTCATCGGCCTGACTGGTGACCTCGCGACCATCAAGTCCGTGGCCGAAGCGGTCGGGGTGGACATCCAGGGACGCCGCTTGCTGCCCGGCGGCGGCTACCAGGTGGGCCACTCCGCGCAGGTGGTGGGCTTCGACAGGAACCGCCGCGGCGTCGTGCTGTGGACGCCGTCTACCCCGATCGGCGATCTCACCGCAGACTTCGAGCTGCTGGTGGCCCGACAGCGGTGAGCCGCACGTGCTGACCAAACCTGGTGGACGCCGGCGCACGGGGCCGCTCGCGCTAGTATCCACGCTGGCCCGGCTGACACTGGCTGGCGTGCTGCTGGCGGCCGGCGGCCTCAAGGCAGCCGACCCGCAGACAGCCGTGCAGGCGGTCCGCGCCTATCAGCTGCTACCCGCCAGCATCGAGCCCCTGGTCGGCTGGGGCCTTCCTTTCCTGGAGATCGCCCTCGGACTGCTCTTGCTGGTCGGCCTCTGCACCCGGCCGGCGGCCGGTGCCTCGGCCGTACTGCTGGTGGTGTTCATCGCCGCAGTGTTGTCCGCTGCGGCGCGCGGGCTGAGCATCGACTGTGGTTGCTTCGGGGGAGGTGGCACAGTGGCTCCTGGAAAAACCGAATACCTGCACGAGATCCTGCGCGACGCCGCCTTGCTGGCGTGCGCGGGGTGGCTGGTGTGGCACCCGTCGAGCCTGCTCAGCCTGGATCGCGCAACGCTGGAGGATCGACCATGAGTGCACATGTCGAGCAACAGGCTGCTCAGCGCCGGCGGGACCGACGACTGCTCGGACTGGTCGCGCTGACCCTTGTGCTGGTGCTGGTCGGCGGCGGCCTGGCCTGGCAGCAGTGGCGGACCGGCCGGGCGCCTGCTGCTGTCCCGGGACCCAACGCCGGCTTCGGGCCGGTGTCGGTGGTCCCGGGCAAGCCTCTGGTTCTCGGTCAGTCTGGAGCTCCGGTGCGGCTCACGTTGTACGAGGACTTCCACTGCCGGCACTGCGCCGACTTCGAGGAGAAGCTGGGCCCAGCCGTCACCGCCGAGCAGAACGCGGGAAGGCTGGTCGTCGAGCTCTATCCGATGTCGTTCGTCGACGCAGGCTCGGCCAGCGCGGCCAATGCGATGGCCTGTGCGGCTGAGAACGGCTTTGGGCCGGCGTACTACCGGGGGTTGTTCGCCAACTCCACCCTGCGCTGGAACGACTCCCAGCTGCTCGACCTTGCCACCAAGGTTCTCTCCGCAGTTCCGGCGGCCAGCGAAACCGGTCGACAGTCCTTCTCCCGCTGTGTCACCGACCGGGCACACGCCTCGTGGGTCCAGTCGATCAATTCCGCCGCGCAGGCCGCAGGCGTCACTGCCACCCCCACGGTGTTCCTCGACGGGCGCCCAGTCGACTGGGCGACGCTGACGCCGGACACGCTGCGGAGCAGAGTCGACCAGGCAGCTTCCTCGTGAACGCGGTGCTCTCGATTCCGAGCCCGAGCCAGGGCGTCTGGGAGGTCTTCGGCTTTCCGATCCGGGCCTACGCCCTCTGCATCATCGTCGGCATCGTGGTGGCGATGGTGATCTCCAACCGCCGCTGGCGCGCCCGCGGGGGTGACTCCGACACCCTGGAGACCGTGGTCGTGGTGGCGATCCCGTTCGGGATCGTGGGCGCCCGCCTGTATCACGTCATCACCGACTACGAGCTCTACTTCGGCCCCGGACGCAACCCGGTTGACGCGCTCAAGATCTGGAACGGCGGGCTGGGCATCTGGGGTGCGGTCGCCCTCGGCGCGTTGGGCGCCTGGCTGGTGGCTCGGCGACGCGGGGTGCCGTTCCCGGCCGTGCTGGACACGCTGGCCCCGGGGCTGGTGATCGCCCAGGCCATCGGGCGGTTGGGCAACTGGTTCAACTCCGAGCTCTTCGGGCGCCCGACCGAGCTGCCGTGGGCCCTGGAGATCGCGCCGGCCTATCGGCCGGTCGGCTACCAGCAGTACGCAACCTTCCACCCCACGTTCCTGTACGAGCTGCTGTGGTGCCTCGGGGTGGCCGCCGTCCTGCTCTGGGCCGACCGGCGATACCGGCTCGGACACGGGAAGGTGTTCGCGCTCTACGTGGTCCTCTACACCGCCGGCCGATTCTGGATCGAGGCGCTGCGGATCGACCAGGTCAACGAGGTCGCAGGGTTTCGGCTCAACAACTACACCTCGGCCGTGGTGTTCGTCGTCTCTGTGGTGTGGCTGATCTGGCTGGTCAAGTCTCGTCCGGGACGCGAGCCGGCGGTTGAGGGCAACGCACCCGCTGGCGACGTCGATGTGGCAGCGACCGACGCACCGGACCGCGCCACTGATCACCACTAGCTGCGGCGAGACGCCGTATTGGATGCCGAGATATTCTCATCGGGACGCCCGGCAGTGTGCGTTAGCCTGACGTCTCCACCAGCGGGCCAACGCCGTCTCCGGGTGCGCCGATGCCACGACGTGTATTGATCTGTGCATGAGACGCCTTCGTGGCCAGACGAGTGAGTCTGTCCACTGGCTTCGACGAGGGAGCTTCCGATGACCGAGACGCGTGCCCCGCAGCAGCGCCCCGCCGAAGGTCTCTATGACCCTGCCTTCGAGCACGACGCCTGCGGCGTCGCCTTCGTCGCTACCCTGACTGGGATCCCGAGCCACAGCATCATCGAGCAGGGCATCGAGGCGCTGCACAATCTCGACCACCGGGGCGCCACCGGCATCGACGTGAACACCGGCGACGGGGCCGGCATCTTGATGCAGGTGCCGGACGCTTTCCTGCGAGCCGTGGTCGACTTCGAACTCCCCCGTGCCGGCGCGTACGCCGTCGGCAGCGCCTTCCTCCCGCGCGACCCTGCCGCGGCTGCCCAAGCCAAGGCCCGGATCGAGCAGATCGCGGCTGAGGAGCGCCTGCGGGTCCTTGGCTGGCGGGTCGTGCCCACGCCGGAGGACTCACTCAGCGACTCCTCCCGGTCCAACATGCCGCACTTCGAGCAGCTGTTCGTGGCGGCCGTCGGCAGCCCGGCGATGGGCCTCGCGCTGGAGCGGATGGCCTACTGTCTGCGCCGCCGCACCCAGCACGAGACCGGCGTGTTCTTTGCCTCGCTGTCGTGTCGCACGCTGGTCTACAAGGGGATGCTGACCACCGGCCAGCTGGAGCTGGTGTTCCCCGAGCTGCACGACGAGCGGATGGCCAGCGCGCTGGTCGTGGTGCACTCCCGATTCTCCACGAACACGTTCCCGGCCTGGGAGCTCGCCCACCCCTACCGGATGATCGCCCACAACGGCGAGATCAACACCGTCAAGGGCAACCGCAACTGGATGCGCGCTCGGGAGGCCCTGCTGGCCAGCGACGTGATTCCCGGCGATCTCGAGCGGCTCTTCCCGATCTGCACCCCGGGCGCGTCGGACTCGGCGTCCTTCGACGAGGTGGTCGAGCTGCTGCACCTCGGCGGCCGCTCGCTACCGCACGCCATGCTGATGATGATCCCGGAGGCGTGGGAGAACAACGCCGCCATGGATGAGAAGCTGCGCGACTTCTACGCCTTCCACTCCTGCCTGATGGAGCCCTGGGACGGCCCGGCCGCGGTGGTGTTCACCGACGGGGCCCAGATCGGTGCCGTGCTGGACCGCAACGGGCTGCGTCCCGGGCGCTACTGGGTGACCGATGACGGGCTGGTTGTGCTGGCCTCGGAGTCGGGGGTGCTCGACATTCCCGCCGACAGGATCGTCGCTAAGGGCCGCCTGCAGCCCGGCAAGATGTTTCTGGCCGACCTCACCGAGCACCGGATCATCTCCGACGAGGAGGTCAAGCGCAACCTTGCCGCGGCCGCGCCGTACGGGGAGTGGCTGCACGCCGGCCGGCTGCAGCTGGCCGACCTGCCCGAGCGCGAGCACACGGTGCACAGCCACGCCTCGGTCACCCGTCGCCAGCAGGTGTTCGGCTACACCGAGGAGGATCTGCGGCTGATCCTGGCCCCGATGGCCCGCGGCGGTGCGGAGCCGATCGGATCGATGGGCACCGACACCCCGATCGCGGCGATCAGCGACAAGCCGCGGCTGCTGTTCGACTACTTCTCCCAGCTGTTCGCCCAGGTGACCAACCCGCCCCTGGACGCCATCCGCGAGGAGCTGGTCACCTCGCTGTACAACACCATCGGCCCTGAGTGGAACCTGCTCAACCCGAGCCCGGCTTCCTGCCGGCGGGTGGTGCTGCCATTCCCGGTGCTGGACAACGACTCGCTGACCAAGATCCGCCACATCAACGACGACGGCAACCTGCCCGGCTACGCCACCCATGTGGTTCGCGGGCTCTACGACGTACACGGCGGCGCCGCGGCCCTTGAGGCGAAGCTGGACGCACTCTGTGCCGAGGTGTCGGCGGCGATCGAGGCCGGCGCCCGCACCATCATCTTGTCCGACCGGCACTCCAACGCAGAGCTCGCGCCGATCCCGTCACTGCTGCTGACCTCTGCCGTGCACCACCACCTGGTGAGGCAGAAGACCCGGACCCAGGTCGGGCTGATCGTCGAGGCCGCCGACGTACGCGAGGTGCACCACGTCGCGCTGCTGATCGGCTACGGCGCCGCCGGCGTCAACCCATACCTGGCCATCGAGACCGCCGAGGACCTGGCTCGGCGCAAGGTCTATCTGAGCACTGAGCCCGAGGTCGCAGTACGCAACGTGATCAAGGCGCTGGGCAAGGGCGTGCTCAAGGTGATGAGCAAGATGGGGGTCTCCACGGTCGCCTCCTACACCGGTGCCCAGATCTTTGAGGCCCTCGGATTGAGCCAGCAGCTGGTGGACCGCTACTTCACCGGCACCACCAGCAAGCTGGGTGGTCTCGGATTGGCCGAGCTGGCCGAGGAGGTCCGCCAGCGACACCTCAAGGCCTACCCCGCCGACGGCATCCCGTTGGCGCACCGGCTGCTGGAGTCCGGCGGCGAATACCAGTGGCGGCGCGAGGGCGAGCCGCACCTGTTCGACCCCGAGACCGTGTTTCGGCTGCAGCACTCCACCCGAGCCGGTCGCTATGACATCTTCAAGACCTACACCGCGCATGTGGATGAGACCTCGGAGCGGCTGATGACGCTCCGGGGGCTGTTGAAGTTCTCCTCCGACCGCGATCCGATCCCGCTGGAGGAGGTCGAGCCAGTCTCGGAGATCGTCAAGCGGTTCTCCACCGGGGCGATGAGCTATGGCTCGATCAGCCTGGAGGCCCACCAGACGCTGGCCATCGCGATGAACCGCCTCGGCGGCAAGTCCAACACCGGCGAGGGCGGCGAGGACCGCGACCGGCTCTATGACCCCGAGCGACGCAGTGCCACCAAGCAGGTCGCCTCGGGCCGCTTCGGGGTGACCTCGGACTATCTGACCAACGCCACCGACATCCAGATCAAGACGGCCCAGGGCGCCAAGCCCGGCGAGGGCGGGCAGCTGCCCGGTCAGAAGGTCTACCCGTGGGTGGCCAAGACCCGGCACTCCACTCCCGGCGTGGGGCTGATCTCGCCGCCGCCGCACCACGACATCTACTCCATCGAGGACCTCAAGCAGCTCATCCACGACCTGAAGTGCGCCAACCCGTCGGCCCGGGTGCACGTCAAGCTGGTGGCCGAGGTCGGCGTCGGTACGGTCGCCGCGGGCGTCAGCAAGGCCAAGGCCGACGTGGTGCTCATCTCCGGCCACGACGGCGGCACCGGGGCGGCGCCGCTGACCTCGCTGAAGCACGCCGGCGGCCCGTGGGAGCTCGGCCTGGCCGAGACCCAGCAGACGCTGCTGGTGAACGGTTTGCGCGACCGGATCGTCGTGCAGGTCGACGGTCAGCTCAAGACCGGCAGGGACGTGATCATCGGCGCCCTGCTGGGAGCGGAGGAGTTCGGCTTCGCCACCGCGCCGCTGGTGGTCTCCGGCTGCATCATGATGCGGGTCTGCCACCTGGACACCTGCCCGGTGGGGGTGGCCACCCAGAACGAGGAGCTGCGGCGCAAGTTCACCGGCCGGCCGGAGTTCGTGGTCAACTTCTTCGAGTACATCGCCGAGGAGGTCCGGGAATACCTGGCCCAGCTGGGTTTCCGCACACTGGCCGAGGCCGTCGGGCACGTCGAGGTGCTCGAGGCCCGGCAGGCCGTCGACCACTGGAAGGCGCACGGGCTGGACCTGCGACCGATCCTGCACCAGCCCGAGCTCGACGAGGGAGCGGTGCTGCACAACACCATCGCTCAAGACCACGGTCTGGACGAGGCGCTGGACGCCGAGCTGATCGAGATGTGCCGGCCGGCCCTGGAAACCGGCGAGCCGGTCCGCGCCTCGCTGCCCATCCGCAACGTCAACCGTACGGTCGGCACCATCCTGGGCCACGAGGTGACCAAGGCGACCGAGGGAGCCGGCTTCCCTGACGGCACCATCGACCTCACCTTCCAAGGCTCGGCAGGGCAGAGTTTCGGCGCCTTCTTGCCGGCCGGCGTCACGTTGCGGCTGGAGGGTGACAGCAACGACTACCTCGGCAAGGGGCTGTCGGGTGGCAGGATCGTGCTGCGGCCGGCCCGCGACGCGGGGTTCGTCGCCGAGGACAACATCATCGCCGGCAACGTGATCGGCTACGGCGCCACCTCCGGCGAACTGTTCATCCGCGGCCAGGTCGGGGAGCGGTTCTGCGTACGCAACTCCGGCGCCACCGCTGTGGTCGAGGGCGTGGGCGACCACGGCTGCGAGTACATGACCGGCGGCATCGCGGTGGTGCTCGGCTCGACCGGGCGCAACGTCGCGGCTGGGATGTCGGGTGGACTGGCGTACATCCTCGACCTGGATACGTCACTGCTCAACTCCGAAATGGTGGACGCGGTGTCGCTGAGCCAGGCGGACGTGGAGACGCTGCGCAAGATCGTCGTCCGCCACGGCGAGGAGACCGAGTCCCCGGTGGCAGCCACGCTGCTGGCCGACTGGGACAGCGCGCGGGTCCGGTTCACCAAGGTGCTGCCGCGGGACTACGCCCGGGTGCTGGCTGCTCGCGAGCAGGCTGAGTCGGAAGGTCTCGACGACGCCACCACGACCACGCGCATGATGGAGGCCGCACATGGCTGATCCCCGAGGGTTCATCACCACGCCGCGGCGGGTGGCCGAGCGCCGTCCGGTTGCGGAGCGGGTGCACGACTGGCACGAGGTCTACCCCGGCACGCCCGGGCGGGCCCTGCTGCCGATCATCTCCGAGCAGGCGGGGCGCTGCATGGACTGCGGCATCCCCTTCTGCCACACCGGGTGCCCGCTGGGCAACCTCATCCCGGAGTGGAACGACCTGGTGTGGCGGAGCGACTGGGACGAGGCTCTCGAGCGGCTGCACGCCACCAACAACTTCCCGGAGTTCACCGGACGGCTGTGCCCAGCTCCCTGTGAGACCGCCTGCGTGGTGGGCATCAACCGGGACCCGGTGACCATCAAGAACGTCGAGGTGGCCATCATCGACCGGGCCTGGGACGACCGGCGGGTGACCGCCCAGCCGCCGGCGTGGCACACCGACAAGACGGTGGCCGTGATCGGCTCCGGTCCGGCCGGCCTGGCCGCGGCCCAGCAGCTGACTCGCGTCGGGCACACCGTGGCCGTGTACGAACGGGCCGAAGAGCCGGGCGGACTGATGCGTTTCGGCATCCCGGAGTTCAAGATGGAGAAGTACGTGCTCGATCGCCGCATCCAGCAGATGGCCGACGAGGGCACCCACTTTCGGACCGGGGTCAACGTCGGGGTCGACGTCACTGGGGAGCAGCTGCTGGCCCGCTTCGACGCCGTCGTGCTGGCGATCGGCTCCACCGTGCCTCGAGATCTGCCGGTGCCCGGTCGTGAGCTGAGCGGCATCTACCAGGCGATGGAGTTCCTGCCGCCCGCCAACCGGGTCGCGCGCGGCCGGGACGTGCCAGACCAGGTGAGCGCTGCAGGCCTCGACGTGGTGATCATCGGCGGTGGCGACACCGGCGCGGACTGCCTCGGCACGGCCATCCGCCAGGGCGCCAAGTCCATCACGCAGCTGGAGATCCTGGAGGCACCGCCGCACGAGCGGCCCGGACACCAGCCCTGGCCGACCTATCCGATGATCTACCGGGTGTCGTCGGCCCACGAGGAGGGCGGCGACCGGATGTATGCGGTCTCCACCAGCGAGTTCGGTGGCGACGAGTCCGGCCGAGTCGCATCGCTGACCGTGTCGGAGGTGAAGTTCGAGGGTCGGACGATGGTCGCCATCGAGGGCACCGAACGGCAGATCCCGGCTCAGCTGGTGCTGCTGGCCATGGGCTTCGTCGGGCCCGAGCGCGACGGGGTGGTGGCCCAGCTGGGGGTCGGCCTCGACGAGCGCGGCAACGTGGCACGGGACAAGAACTACGCGACCGATGTCGACAAGGTCTTCGTCTGCGGTGACGCCGGCCGCGGCCAGTCGCTGATCGTCTGGGCCATCGCCGAGGGCCGCGCCTGCGCGGCCGGAGTGGACTCCTACCTCTCCGGCACGACCAAGCTCCCACGGCCGATCCCGCCGACGGCTCGACAGATGATGGTCTGACGTCGGCTCATTCGTCCTGGTAGCGGTGCGGAGCTGACCGGCTTGACCGATGACTTTTCGGCGCCGTGCTGGTCTGTACGCCGAGTTCCGACTCACGGGAGGCTGACGCCCATGCGGAAATTGACCTTTGGCATGAACCTGAGCCTGGACGGCTACATCGCCGCGCCCGGCGACGACATCGGCTGGAGTGCGCCGAGCGACGAGCTGTTCCAGTGGTGGTCCGACCGGGTGGGGGCGACCGGCCTGTCACTGTATGGGCGCAAACTGTGGGAGACGATGAGCTCCCACTGGCCGACCGCCGACCAGCAGCCCGGCGTCACACCGGCGGAGATCGAGTTCGCCGGCCGCTGGCTGGCTATGCCGAAGGTGGTGTTCTCCTCCACAATCAGCACGGTCGACTGGAACACCCGCCTGGTCAACGGCGACCCGGTCACTGAGGTCACTCGGCTCAAGGCCGAGGATGGCGGCCCGATGGATATCGGCGGCGCCACCCTCGCCGCAGCGGCGATGCGGGCCGGGCTGATCGACGAATACGTACTGGCCACCGCACCGGTCCTGGTGGGCAGCGGCACACCGTTCTTTACAGCCCTCGACAACTGGGTGAACCTGACCCTGGTGGAGACCCGGACGTTCCCCGACGGCGTGCTGCTGACCAGGTACGAGACCAGGCAGGGGTCGTAGGTGCGGGGGAACGGGCGGAGTTCCGCAGCTAGGGCGATGCTCGCATTACCGAACGCGCGGAACGTCGCGAACGTGTGTTCGATTTTGTCAGTGGTGTCCAGTACCGTCTGAGACATGTCAGTGCTGCATCTGGTAGAGGACGCCAGCCGCTCGGCGGACCCGCTGGTCGCCCAGCTCGAGGATTGGCTGAAGGCGCTTGCGGCCAACGTGCGCAGCTCGCACGAGGTGTCCGACGCGACCCGGATCGACAGGATCACCGTGCTGGAGAAGCTCCGGTCAGCGGTTGCGGCAGCGCAGGCGGCCGAGTGCGTCCGCTTCGCTCGGTCACAGGTGACCGAGCAGCTCGCCGCTGAGGTGCACCCTTCGGCAGCTGGCCGCGGGATCGCCGAGCAGATCGCCTTGGCTTGCCGGGTCTCGCCGGTCAGCGGCTCGCGGCGGTTGAACACCGCGCGTGCCTGGTGGTTCGACCTGCCGGAGACCTTCGCGCTCGCTGCCGGCGATCTTCGTGAGCAGGTGGCCGAGATGGTGGTGTCCGAGACCAGACACCTCGACGCGGCCTCACGCCGACGCGTGGACGCCCAGGTGGTGGCGGCCGGCATCAGCGGCCTGGGTGTGACCAGCGCCGCTGCCTGCATCCGCAAGCACGCCTACCTGACCGATCGCCAGGGTTACGTCGAGCGTGGGCGGACCGAGCGCCGGCACCGTCGCGTCACGCTTCGGCCTGCTCCGGACACGATGGCCTTGCTGACCGGCTACCTCCCGGTGGAGCAGGGGGTCGCCTGCTACTCAGCTCTTCGTCAGCACGCCGACAGCCTGGTGGCAACCGGGGACGGCCGCACCCGGGGCCAGATCATGGCCGACACGCTGGTTGAGCGACTGACCGGTCAGGCCCGCGCTCAGGACGCGGATCTCGAGTTGCAGATCGTGCTGCCGATAGACGCGCTGATGCACCGAACCACCGGAGGGACCGCACAACTGGCCGGTCACGGGCCGATACCTGTCGAGCTCGCCCGCCAGATCATCACCGACAGCCACGGCACCAAGCTGTGGCGGCGATTGTTCACCGCCCCGAGCCGAACGTCCACTGGGTCCGGCCCGGTGATCGGTGGGGATCCGCGACGACGCCGCTTTGACGGGTGGCTCGGGCATCTCATCCGGCTGCGCGACGACACCTGCCGTGACCCGTTCTGCGATGCACCCATCCGCCACGTGGATCACGTCACGCCGTGGGTTGCGGGCGGAGCGACCACGCTGCCCAATGGTCGCGGCGTCTGCGCCCGCGGCAACTACGTCCGCGAGATGCCAGGCTGGCGGGTGACCGTCGTCGATACCGGGCCTGTCGGGAGGCACACCACCGTGACCACCACGCCCACGGGGCACCACTACCTCAGCCGTGCGCCGGACCCACCATGACTGCGGAGGTCGTGATGACCCGCTACGCATCCTTCTTGCGAGGAGTGAATCTGGGTCCCAGCAACAAGATCGCCATGCCCGCCCTTCGGGCGATGGCCGAACGGCTGGGCTACAGCGACGTCCGGACCTACATCAACAGCGGCAATCTGTTGTTTTCCACCGACGCCGACCGGGCCGGACTTGGCCTAGACATCCGCCGGGCGATCGAAGCCGAGTTCGGCCTGAGCATCGACGTCGCGGTGCGGACGGCCGAGGAGCTAAGAGCGATCGTGGCCAGCAACCCCTATCCGGGCGGCGACCCGAGCCGGGTGACGGTGGCGTTCCTGATCGGCCTGCCACCCGCGGACGCCGAACAACGGCTGGCCGCGGTCGCCGACGAGCCGTACACGATCGCGGGCAGCGAGGTCTGGGTGAACTACACCGGAGGGCAAGCGGGCAGCAAGCTTGCCGCACAGTTCAGCCGGATCATGGGTGCGAGCAGCACGGTCCGCAACCTCCGTACGGTCAGCAGAGTCGCCCAGATGTTGCAGGAGACCGGCTGAGTCAGCGGCCGACGGCTCGGGTCGCCACTCGGTAGGCCAGGTAGCCCAAGCCGCCGGCCGCCAACCAGGGACCGGCCACGATGACCGGGTCCAGTGGCTGGTGCGACAGATCGGCCCGGCGCCGCCCGAACCTGGAGGCGATGCCGTGGGAGGTGAACTCGCTGAGCACGCCGGTCTCGGTGATCGGGTTGTCCGGGCGCAGGGTGAGGAACGACGCCAGGTGGCTCTCCACGGCGTCCACGCGGTCGGCGGCCAGCAGGATCAGCCAGTGCGCCGCCCGCGCCTCGCTGAACCGGCGGTAGGAGTACTTCCGAAGCACCCCCGACAGCCCTTTGGTGGGGCAGCTGGTGCCGAACACGGGAGGAAGCTGCCCGTGCTCGATGGAGCGCTCC
Source organism: Propionibacteriaceae bacterium (assembly GCA_035634295.1). Classification (GTDB taxonomy): domain Bacteria; phylum Actinomycetota; class Actinomycetes; order Propionibacteriales; family Propionibacteriaceae; genus Microlunatus. The sequence goes on from DASQDG010000036.1 coordinate 44,944, forward strand.
CGGGGCCTCAGCTCGGGTTGCCGCTCGGGGAAGTCCCAGTGCGCCCCGCTGACCAGCTCCGGCTGCTCGCGCGGAAACGCCGGCCGGTTGGCGTGATCCAGGTCTGCGCCCCACCCCGGGATGCGGGCCCGCAGCTGTGCAGTCGTTTCCGGCAGCGGCGGCTTGGAAGCGTCATAGACCATGGTGGTGGCCCTTTCCTAGGCGTTCGGGTTGGGCAGGATGAGGGGCTTGATGCAGCCGTCCAGCTTGGCCGAGAAGATGTGGTAAGCCTCCCCGATGTGCTCGAGCGGGATCCGGTGAGTGACCAGGTCGTTCGGCTTGAGATACCCGTTGCGGATGTGCTCGAACAGCCGTGGCCACTGTCGCTTGACCGGTGCCTGGTTCATCCGCAGGGTCAGGCCCTTGTTGACCGCGTCGCCGAACTTGACCGCGCTGAACATCGGTCCGTAGGCGCCCATGATGGACACGGTGCCACCCTTGCGCACCGAGTCGATGGCCCAGTTGATGGCGATCGGCGAGCCGCCCTGCAGCTTGAGCTTGGCCGAGGTCACGTGCTGTCCGAAGCTGCCGTCCGCCTCGGCGCCCACGGCGTCGATCACCCGGTCGACACCCAGGTGGTCGGTGGTCTTCTTCATCTCCATCACGATGTCGTCGTAGGCGGCGAAGTTGTACGTCTCCGCGTGGGCGAAGCTGCGCGCCTTCTCCAGTCGATACTCGAGATGGTCGATCACGATGACCCGGCCTGCCCCCATCAGCCAGGCTGACCGCGCCGCGTAGAGGCCGACCGGGCCGGCACCGAATACCGCCACCACGTCACCCTCGACGATGTCGGCGAGCTGGGCCCCGAAATAGCCGGTGGAGAGCGCGTCGGTCAGCAGCACCGCGTCCTCGTCCTCCAGCCAGTCCGGGATGGCGCTCGGTCCCACGTCGGCGAACGGCACCCGCACGAACTCGGCCTGCCCACCGTCATAGCCGCCGCAGGTGTGGGAGTAGCCGTAGATGCCGCCCACCGCAGTGGCGTTGGGGTTGACGTTGTGGCAGTTGGAGTAGAGCCCTCGGGCGCAGAAGAAGCACGAGCCGCAGAAGACGTTGAACGGCACCATCACCCGGTCGCCGACCTTCAGGTTCTGCACTGAGGACCCCACCTCGTGCACCACCCCGATGAACTCGTGGCCGAAGGTGGTGCCGACCCGGGTGTCGGGCATCATCCCGTGGTAAAGGTGCAGGTCCGAGCCACAGATCGCCGCCAGCGTGACCCGAATGATGGCGTCGTTGGGGTGCTCGATGGCGGGGATGTCCTTGTTCTCGACCCGCACCTTGTACGGCCCCCGGTAGACCATGGCGCGCATCAGGAGTTCCTCCGGCAGAGCGGGTCGTTGATCGTCACGACTGCACGGTATCCCGCGGCGCGGGCGTCAACGCTTGCCGGTCTGGACGACTCGTGCGGCGAACCGACCAGTGAAGTCACGCCACGTCTCCTGGACGCGTGCGTCGGCTGCAGCGATGCGCGCCAGCCGGGCCTGCACGTCCCAGATGTTCGCTCGATGGGCGTCGACGTCCTCAAAGGCCCATTGGGTGACAGTGGCCAGATCAACCTCGGGGTGGAACTGGACACCGTACACGTTGGATCCCAGCCGGACCGCCTGCACGCTGTGGTGCACCCGGGCCAGGACCACCGCTCCCGGCGGCGGCGTGGTCACCAGATCGTTGTTCCAGTGCACGGCAGCGGAGCCGCCCAGCCCGGCGAACAGCGGATCGCCCACGCCGGCAGAGGTCAGGGTGACGTCGTGCAGGCCCTCCTGCGGCTTCGCGGCGGTCGTCACTTCACCGCCGGCGGCGACGGCCAGCAGCTGGTGGCCGAGACAGATGCCCAAGGTCGGCAGGTTGCCGCCGACCGCCTCCCTCAGCAGCTCTTTCGTGGTGAGCAGCCAGGGGGCCAGGTCGTCGTCGTAGGCTCCCATCTCGCCGCCCAGCACCACCAGAGCGTCGAACCCGGCAAGTGTGGCGGGCAGGGTCTGGCCGAGGTGACACTCGATCACACTCAGCCGACATCCCGCCTCGATCAGCCAGGCCCCGACCCGACTCACCGGGTCACTGGCCGAGTGCTGGACCACCAAGACGTCGGCTGGCCGTCCCCGATACGTCATGCCGAGGCTCCGGTGTAGCGACGCAGGGCCACGAACCAGAAGGCACGCGACACGACCAGGAAGGCGGCAGCGACGCCCACCGACAGCAGAGCTCCGTTGGCCGACAGCTGGCCGGTGAGCGCCTGAGCCGGCACTGTCACAGCGAAGGCGATGGGCACCACGAAGGTCAGCACCGGGCGCAGCCACCCCGGGAAGATGGTCACCGGCCACCGACCCGCGTTGCCGAACAGCGCCTGGAAAATGACCAGAATGTTCTCCAGCTTCACGAACCAGAAGGCCAGGGTCGACAGCATCAGCAGGAACCCGTAGACGATCGTGAAGCCGGCCAGGAGCGTGAGGGCAAAGAGGGCCGCCGACACCGGGTCGAGGTCGATGCTGGCCCGGGTCAGGCCGAAGCCGACCACACCGACACCGACCACAACGTCGGTAGCCGCCTGCGGAGCGACGACCTGCGAGCTGGCCAACAACTGGGAGTCGGCGGGCTTGGTCAGCAGAAAGTCGAAGGTGCCAAGGCGGATGCCCTCCATCATCGCCTCCATCGACGGTCGGATGACGAGTCCGATCAGACCGCTGATGAAGAAGTGAATCCCGATCAGCACCAGCAAGGCGTCGGCGGTCCAGCCACGGAGGTCGGCGGTGTTGGTGAAGATGACTGACAAGCCGAGCAGCTGGGTGAGCAGGCTGATCAGCGCGTTGAGCACGGCGATGGCGAAGTCGGAGCGGTACTGCACGATGTTCAGCACGCCGATGGACAGATAGGCCCGCAGCACCCGAAGCGAGTGCACCTTCAAGCACCTACCGCGGTGTAGCGGCGGGTGGCCCTGCCCCACAGCAGTCGAAGCGCCAGCACGGCGATCGCGATCCAGACCAGCTGCGCGAAGCAGCCAACCCACAGATCCGTTCCGCTCCGCCGCCCCAGCAGCACTTCAACCGGAAAGGCCAGCGTCCACGGGAAAGGGGTCCAGGCGGCGACGGTCTGCATCCACCCAGGCAGCACCGACAGCGGCGCGAACTGGCCGCCGAGGAAGGTGAACAGGGAGAAGAAGACGGCGTTGATGGCCGACACCTTGGTGAGCCAGAAGGCCGACAAGGCCACACACCACTCGACGATGAACCGCAGCACCATAGCCAGCAGCAGAGCAGGCACAGCCGCGATCACCGCGACAAAGGACGTGCCCGAGAGGTCGGCGTCGAAGATCACGGCGAGCGCCACCGCAGCCGGCAGGATGCCCACCAGGCCGATCAGCTTGTAGCTGACGTTCTCGCAGATGTCGTTGTGGATGGGGTGCACCGGGCGCAACAGCAGCGGCGAGAAGGCGCCGGTCCGGATCCGGTACTCGAACTCCCACATGTGCCAGATGAAGGTCAGGTGATCGACCACCATCATGACCAGGAAGTAGGCGACGAACTGGTGAGCGGTGTATCCGCCGGTGCTGCCGGTGCCCGCGACGGTCCGCCAAACCACGATGAAGACCAGCGGCTGGATCACACTGGTCACCACCCAAATGGCCACAGCTCCCCGATAGGCCAGATTGCGCGCCAAGGAGGAGGCCATCTGGCGGCGATAGTAGGCAGCCAGCGCCCCCGACGAGAACCCGCGGAAGTCGGGAGTGGCCTCGGTCGCGGGCGCAGGCGCCGAGCGGTTATCCCGGTCACTGACCACCTGCAGCCTCCTCCTGGGCCGGGGCAGCGAACACGTCCTCGATTACGCGCTCGATCGGTGGGTCCTCGATGGTGAGGTCGAGAACGGGCAGGGCCGCGAGCAGCCGCCCGGCCGCAACCGGCGTCTGGGCCTTGGCGACCCGTACCGTCACGCCGGTGCTGCTGCGTTCGGTGACCGTGCCGTCCACCATGGTGGCGATGTCGGCATCCGACATGGTGGTGCCTTGCTCCATCTCGATCGTGATCACCTTGTGCGCGGCGAACTGCCCGACCAGCGCGGTCAGGCTGCCGTCGAACAGCAGCCGCCCTCGGTGGATGACGATCACCCGCCGGCACAGCGCCTCCACGTCGGCCATGTAGTGGCTGGTCAGCATCACGCAGGCACCGGTCCGGGCGTTGTACTGAGAGATGAACGACCGGATCCGTCGCTGCATGGCCACGTCCAGCCCGATGGTGGGCTCGTCCAGGAACAGCACGGCCGGGTAGTGCAGCAGCGAGCCGGCGATCTCACACTTCATCCGCTCGCCCAGACTGAGGTTGCGGACCGGTTTCCGCAGCAGGTCATCGAGCTCGAGCAGGTCGGTCAACTCGGCCAGCCGGCGATCGAAGTCGCGGCTGCCAATGCGGAAGATCGCCTGGTAGAGCCGGTAGGAGTCCAGCACCGGGATGTCCCACTGCAGCTGGTTGCGGTTGCCCATCACCAAGGCCATCCGGCTGAGGTAGCTGCGGTCGCGCTGCCAGGGGGTGAAACCGAGGACCGAAGCTGTGCCGACCGTGGGGTGCAGAAGTCCGGACAGCATCTTCAGGGTGGTGGTCTTCCCAGCTCCGTTGGGGCCCAGAAAGCCGACCACCTCGCCCGGCTCGATCCGAAAGCTCACCCCGGCGACCGCCGAGACGTTGCGGGTTCGCCGCCGCACCAGTGATGAGAGGGCAGCCTTGATGCCTCCCTCGCGCTCGGGGACGACGTAGGTCTTGCCGAGCTCCTCGACCACGATGTCGGCCGTCACCTACGTCCTCCCTTCTTCGCCGAACCTCGGCCAACTCCCGGACGCGGAGCCAGCCGTAGATCTCGGACCGCGAACCAACGTACAACTGGCGACGCAACTCGCGGCACGGCTTCCCGGGCTCGCTCAACGGGTCGAGTACGGACTGAGCAGCTGGTCCACAGGGGCGTAGTCGTCGCTCAGTACCGGCGCTTCGCCGGTCCACCTGGACAGCTCGGGGCCGGTGATCACCTGCCACTGAATTCCTCGAGCTGTCATCCGCGCGCCGATGCCGGTGACGTCGATGGGAGCGTCAGAGGCGACCACTACCAGATTGCCGCCCGCCTTGGGACCCGAGGTCAACGTGTCGATCTCGGTGGCCAGGGCGACGTGCTCGAAGACGGCCGCGAGGGTGGCGACCTCGGCCCGGGCGAACGCGAGCGGCCCATAGTCGAGGAGGTTGAGCACGTAGCTGCCGTCCTCGTCGAGCACTCGGTCGACCTCCGTCAGCGCCTCTCGAGTGGTGAGGTGCCAGGGCACGCTGACACCGCCGAAAGCGTCCCCAACCACGAGATCACGACTGTCATCGGCGAGCCGGCCCAGACCCAGACGCGCGTCCTCGACACGTACGTCGATCCCGGCGCCCAACTCCAGCTGCAGCCGCTCGACGTCGACGCGCACCACGCCCGGATCGATCTCCGACACCAGGCTGGGGCTGTTGGGGCGCACCTGTCGGAGGTAGCGCGGAACCGTCAGTCCTCCGCCGCCGATGTGGTATGCCCGCAGCACCTGGTCCGCGGGATAGGCGGTGTCGATGACGGAGGCGACGGCCTTGGCGTAGTCAAACGCGAGGTAGGTGGGGTCCTCGAGGTCGACGTAGGAGTGCGGCGCGCCGTCGAGCATCAGCGTACGGCCGCTGGGCCGCGCCGGGTCGGTCACCACCGAGGCGCAGTGGTAGGTCGTCTCGGCGTCGCAGCCGCGTGGTGCGACCAGCACGGCGCCGCCGCTTATCCCGACGATCAGCGCCGACACCGACACCATCCGGGAGCTGCCGCCCCGCAGCTCGAGGACCGCTGCGGTGCCGACCAGGGCCGCTCCCAAGCCGATCATGATGCCGCTGATCGGCACCCTGGCGATCAGCACGAAGCCGGTCATCACGGTGCCGAAGATGCCGCCGGCGGTACCGATACCGGATAGCTGCCCCACCACCTTGCCGGTGTCGGCCAGTCGATGGAGCCGCAGCTTCGTGACCATCGGAGTGACCGCAGCGAGCAGGGCACCCGGCACGATGATGCTGAGCGAGGCCACCAACATCAGCAGCACCCCCTGGCCGGCGGCGCCCGCGCTGCGAACCGCGACCGGGGTGAGCGCCACCGCCACGCCGGACACCCCCAGCAACGGAGCCAGGGCACGACGCGGCGGCATCACGTCCGCCAACCGCCCTCCTGCCCAAGAACCCAGGGCGATGGCGGCTAGGGCAACGCCGATGACGAGCGTGCTGGTCTCCAACGTGAGACCGAGGTGTGGCGCCAGCAGCCGCAGCGCCACCAACTCCACCACCAACACGCTGGCCGACGACCCGAAGACCAGCGCAGCCGCCGCCCGCGACCCCAGCGTCGTGGGGGGTTGCCGACCCCCGGCACTCGTGCGGGCCGAGGAGGACCTAGGCTTCGGCGGACCCGCGGCATGGCTCACCCCGAGATCATGCCACCCCACGCACACTGCTCGATCCGGCTTGTCAGTGGCGTGCCGCAGACTCGATCTGGGCACCAAGCGGTTACTGTGGACGCTCTTGCTGACCTTCCCCGGCAAGCGCGTATCACGGTGGCAGACGAGCGTCACGAGGCCCAGCAGACAGAGAAAGTCAGAGGTAGCGCGCGTACATGTCGGGAGGCAGCTCAGCCAACACGGGCGACTCGTTCGTTCATCTGCACGTGCATTCGGAGTATTCGATGCTGGACGGCGCCGCGCGGGTGAGCGATCTGTTCGCCGGGGCCGAGGAGATGGGCATGCCCGCCATCGCGGTCACCGACCACGGCAACCTATTCGGCGCCTATGAGTTCTACAAGCAGTCCAAGCCGACCAGCGTCAAGCCGATCATCGGGCTCGAGGCCTATGTCACCCCCAAGACCCACCGCAGCGAGCGCCTGCGGGTGCGCTGGGGTGACACGGGGGCAGCCGCCAGCAGCTCCGACGACGTCTCCGGGTCCGGCGCCTTCACCCACATGACGCTGCTGTCGGAGACCACCGAGGGCATGCACAACCTGTTCCGGCTGGGCTCGCTGGCCTCGTTGGAGGGCTTCTTCTACAAGCCGCGGGTGGACCGGGAGCTGCTCTCGCGCTACGCCAAGGGCCTGATCGCCACCACCGGCTGCCCATCGGGGGAGGTGCAGACCTACCTCCGGCTCGGCCAGTATGACCAGGCGGTGGCCTCGGCCGCTGAGTTCCGCGACCTGTTCGGGGCCGGCAACTACTACGTCGAGCTGATGGACCACGGGCTGAGCATCGAGACCCGGGTGCGGGCCGACCTGCTGAAGATCGCCCGCGACCTGCACCTGCCGCTGGTGGCCACCAACGACCTGCACTACGCGCGCAAGGAGCACGCCCCCAGCCATGAGGTGCTGCTGTGCGTGCAGACCGGTGCCACCATGGCCGACGCCAACCGGTTCAAGCTCGACGGTGACTCCTACTACCTCAAGTCCCCGGCGGAGATGCGCGCACTGTTCGCAGAGCTGCCCGAGGCCTGCGACAACACTCTGGCCATCGCCGAGCGCTGCAACATCTCCTTCCGGGAGGGCAACGGCACCTACATGCCGCGCTACCCCTGCCCGCCGGGGGAAAGCGAGGACTCCTGGTTCCTGCACGAGGTGGAGCGCGGCCTGCGGGTCCGCTACCCGCACGGTGTCACCGCGGCGGCCCGGGCGCGGGCCGACTTCGAGACCGAGGTCATCTTGTCGATGGGCTTCGCCGGCTACTTCCTGGTGGTCGCCGACTTCATCAACTGGGCCAAGGAGCACGGCATCCGGGTCGGTCCTGGCCGCGGCTCAGGCGCCGGCTCGATAGCCGCGTACGCGATGCGGATCACCGACCTCGACCCGCTCGAGCACGGGCTGCTGTTCGAGCGGTTTCTCAACCCCGACCGGGTATCCATGCCCGACTTCGACATCGACTTCGACGAGCGTCGGCGCGGTGAGGTCATTCGCTACGTGTCCGACAAGTACGGCAGCGACCGGGTTGCCCAGATCGTCACCTACGGCACGATCAAGGCCAAGCAGGCGGTCAAGGACGCATCCCGGGTGCTCGGATATCCGTTCGCGGTGGGGGAGAAGCTCACCAAGGCGATGCCGCCGGCGGTGATGGGCAAAGACGTGCCGCTGGCCAAGCTCTTCGACGAGACCCACTCCCGCTACGGCGAAGGCGCCGAGTTCCGTCAGCTCTACGGCACCGACCCCGATGCCCGTACGGTCGTCGACACCGCGGTCGGTCTGGAAGGTCTCAAGCGCCAGTGGGGCGTGCACGCCGCCGGCGTGATCATGTCCAGCGAGCCGCTGATCGACATCATCCCGATCATGAAGCGCGAGCAGGACGGCGCGGTGATCACCCAGTTGGACTATCCGACCTGCGAGGCCCTCGGGCTGATCAAGATGGACTTCCTCGGGCTGCGCAACCTGACCGTGCTGGACGACACCATCGCCAACGTTCGGCTCAACCGGGGCGTCGACCTGGTGCTGGAGGACCTGAGCCTTGACGACCCGCTCACCTTCGCCCTGCTCGCCCGCGGAGACACCCTCGGGGTGTTCCAGCTCGACGGCGGCCCGATGCGTGCCCTGCTGCGCAGCATGCGACCGGACAAGTTCGCCGACATCTCCGCGGTCGGTGCGCTCTATCGCCCGGGTCCGATGGGGGCCGACTCCCACAACAAGTACGCCCGGCGCAAGACCGGCCGCGAGCAGCTCACCGCCATCCACCCCGAGCTCGAGGAGCCGCTGCAGGAGATCCTGGGGGAGACCTACGGCCTGATCGTCTACCAGGAGCAGGTGATGCAGATCGCCCGCAAGGTGGCCGGCTACAGCCTGGGCAACGCCGACCTGCTCCGCAAGGCGATGGGCAAGAAGAAGAAGGAGGTGCTGGACGCCGAATACGTCCGCTTCGAAGCCGGGATGAAGGACAACGGCTTCAGCAGCGAGGCGGTCAAGACCCTCTGGGACATCCTGCTGCCGTTCTCGGACTATGCGTTCAACAAGGCGCACTCGGCGGCGTACGGGCTGGTGTCGTACTGGACGGCCTATCTCAAGGCCAACTACCGGTGCGAGTTCATGGCCGCGCTGCTGACCTCGGTCGCCGACGACAAGGACAAGATGGCGATCTACCTCGCCGAGTGCCGTCGGATGGGCATCTCGGTGCTGCCGCCCGACGTCAACGAGTCCGCGGCTAACTTCACCCCGGTCGGCAACGACATCCGTTTCGGGCTGACCGCGGTCCGCAACGTCGGCGCCACAGTGGTCGACGGCATCGTGGCGGCGCGTCAGGAGCACGGCAAGGCGGTCAGCTTCCACGGATTCCTCGACCAGGTGCCGCTGGTGGTGTGTAACAAGCGGGTGATCGAGTCGCTGATCAAGGCTGGCGCCTTCGAGTCGATGGGCCACACCCGCCGCGCCCTGATGAGCGTCTACGAGTCGGCGGTCGACGGCGTGCTGGACCTCAAGCGCAACGAGGCGCACGGGCAGTCAGACCTGTTCGGCTTCGCCTTCGACGACGAGGGTGCGTCGGACCCGGTGCTGAGCGGCACGGTGCCCGACATCGCCGACTGGGACAAGCGCACCAAGCTGGCCTTTGAGCGCGACATGCTCGGGCTCTACGTCAGCGACCACCCGCTGATGGGGCTCGAGCACATCCTGGTGGCCGAGCGGGATCTCAGCATCGGCGAGCTGTTGGACGACGACGGTCCTCGCGACGGCATGGTCAGCATCGCCGGGATGATCACCTCGGTGACCCGCAAGACCACCCGCCGGGGCGACATCTGGGCGGTGATCACGGTGGAGGACCTGGAGGCCTCGATCGAGGTGCTGCTGTTCCCCAAGGCCTACGAGCTGGTGTCCACGGTGCTGGCCACAGACGTGGTGGTGCGGGTGAAGGGACGGGTCAAGGTCGACGACGAGACGGTGGCGCTGACCGCTCAGGAGCTCACGCTGCCCGACATCACCGACGCACCGGCAGGGCCGGTGGTGATCTCGCTGCCGGCCGTACGCTGCACGCCGCCGGTGGTGCAGCAGCTTCGATCGGTGCTCAGCGCGCATCCCGGGATGACCGAGGTGCGTCTGCGGCTGCACTCCTCGGGCAAGACCACGCTGATGAAGCTCGACCAGGGGCTGCGGGTTACCCCGTCGCCACCGCTGATGGCCGACCTGAAGGCGCTGCTGGGACCCTCGTGCCTGGCCTCCTAGGCACGCAGTCCCACGCTGTCGGCGCCTCGTGTCCCACGCTTTAGGCGGGCCACAGGCGCAACGGAGACGACGCGCCCTGCTGACCCGCGCGCTGGGCTTTCTCGCCGTGGCCCTGGGCGCCGGAGCGCTGACCGGGGTGCTGTGGTGGCTGGTGGTAGACCTGCCCGGCTACGTGGTGCAACCCGACGGTGGCGCCGCGACCAGCGAACGGGAGCTGGCGTCCTTCGTCGCCGGCGACGCCTGGTTCACCCTCCTCGGCGTCGGCGTCGGGACGCTCCTGGGCTGGCTCGCCTGGGCGCGGCTGCGCGACCTCGGCTGGCCGGTGGTCCTGGTCGCCGCCGGGGCCGCGTTGGCGGCCGCGGCGGTCTGCTGGTTCGTCGGCCATCACCTGGGCCCGAGCGAGTTCAACCCGCGGCTGGCTCGGGCCCGCCCGGGCGACACCGTGGTGATCGAGCTGACGCTGCGGGCCAAGGCGTCGCTGCTGGTCTGGCCCTTCGTCGCCACGGTGCCGGTGCTCCTCGGGTCGTCGCTGGGGCCCGACGACGAGGAACCGCGGCCGCCGCGAACAAGTCCACTGTGGCCCTCGGGGTCCAAGCGGCGATCGCGGCCCGCAGAGCATCGGTCGAGCTGACCAGGTCCGCGAGGCCGGCTCCGGCTGCGCTCAGCCTGTCAGCAGCCGCAACCCGGCGGTGACGCCGATCGCCACCAGAAACACCACCAGGACCCCGCGGCGCAACAGCAGGGCCACCACCGCAGCGCCCACCCCGGCCAGCGTCCGCCAGTCCCAGGCGTAGCGGTTGTCGCCACCGTCGAAGAGCTGTACGGCGACCAGTGCCGACAGCATGGCTACCGGGAGGAAGGACGCCACCCGCTGCACCCGTGGGTGAGCCAGCACCGACTCGGGCAAGGACACCCCGGCCAGCTTGAGCAGATAGGTCCCGACCGCCGCGACGACCAGCGCGACCCAGAGCCCGGTCACGACGAGACCGCGCGCCGGCTCGTCGGCCCCCAGCCAGCGACCAGGGCCACCCCGGCGGCGGCGATCACCGGAACGCCGCTCGGGGCCCAGCCGATCAGCGCCAGCGCCACTGCAGCGCCGGCCACCGCCACCCAGCGCGCGGCGGCGGTGCGTAAACCCGGCCAGAGCAGAGCGAGATAGACCGCCGGCGCGGCGGCGTCCAGCCCCAGGGCGCGGGTGTCAACCGCAGCTCCGAGTAGCGCGCCGGCCAGCGAGCCCAGTTGCCATAGCACGAACAGGATCAGCCCGGTGGCCCAGAACGCATAGCGCTGGGCCCGCGGCGATGGCTGACCGACCGCCATCGCGGTGGTCTCGTCGATGACGAAGTGCGCCGTCCACAGCCGAGCCCAACCCTTCGGGGCCAAAATCACCGTGAGCGGCACACCATAGAACGCGTTGCGCACCCCGAGCAGAAGCGCCGCCGAGACCGCGGCCACAGCGCTGCCGCCCCCGGTGGCCACCCCCACGAAGGCCAGCTGGGAGGCGCCGGAGAACATCACCAGGCTGAGTACCAGCGTCTGCCCGACAGTCAGTCCCGAGGAGACCGACAGCGCCCCGTACGTGGCTCCGAAGGCCGCCGCGTAGCAGCCGATGCCGATTGCGGCGCGAACGAGGGGGCCGCGGTTGAGAGCGTCGGCCGGCACCCCCTCGCCGGCGTCGGCTGATCGGCCCCAGCTCATCGCAGCGCTGCCACCAGCCCGACCAGCAGCGGTGCCACCACCAGCGCGGGCAGCAGGTTGCCGACCGGCAGGAGTCTGATCTGCAGCAGCCGTAGACCGACGCCGAGCAGCAGCAGACCGCCGGTGGCGGTGATCGCCGCCAGTTCGGCGGCCGAGAGGAAGTCACCCAGGCCGAAGCCGACCAGGGTCAGCAGACCCTGGATCACCGCCACCGCCAGCGCCGAGGCGAGCACTCCGACCCCGAGCGAGGCGGCGAAGGCGATCGAGGCGAAGCCGTCCAACACCGACTTCAGGATCAGCTGCTGAGCTCCCAGCCCCAGCCCGTCCGACAGTGAGCCCAAGATGGTCAGCGGCCCCACGCAGAACACCAGTGATGCAGTCAGGAACCCCTCGATGAAGCGGGCCCGGGCGGCCTGTTCACCCTCGCCCGCACCGGGGTCGGACCCGGCCCGAGCGCCACCGCCCAACCGTCCACGAAGCCAACCGCCGAACGCCTCCAGCCGGGCCTCGATGTCTGCCAGCGAGCCGATGATCCCACCCACCAGCAGCGAGCCCAGCACGATCAGCACCGGAGCGCTGCTGCCGACCACCGCGCTCAGCTCCGACGCCGTCACCTGCCGCGCCGACAGCGCGCCGATCAGCAGAGTCACCAGGCCCAGCGCATCGGTCACGGTGTCCCGCGTCCGGGCGGGCAGTCGGGAGCCGACCAGCAGTCCCAGGGTGGAGCCGAGAAGCACCGTGGCCACGTTGAGGACCGTGCCGAAGCCGGGAAACATCGCCACCTTTCGGCTTGCGGGTGACCGGCCCACGCGGGGACCTGCGTCGAGGAGATGGTGAGACTACCGGAGGGCTGTCGGCGGCCCTCCGTACAATCGAGCAGTGCTTCGCGTGATCGATCTCCGCCGCCAGAGCCGGGCTGCCGACGAGCGGCTGGACTATGCCGCCGTCGTGCCCCGAGCCGACTTCGACGTGGCGGCGGCGGTTGAGATCGTCCGGCCCATCTGCGACGACGTGGCCTCGCGTGGGGTGTCGGCGCTGGAGACGTTCTCCGAGAAGTTCGACCACGTCGTACCGACGCACTTCCGGGTGCCCGCGGCGGAGCTGAGGCGGGCCGCCGAGCGGCTGGACGTCGACGTCCGGGCCGCCTTCCAGTTGTCCATCCGGCGCCGCCGGCTGGTCAGCGCCGCCGAGCTGGGCCCGCGAGCCGTCGACGTCGAGGTGGGCGAGGGCGCCCGGGTCACCCAGCGGATGATCCCCGTCGGGCGCGTCGGGCTCTACGTGCCCGGCGGGCTGGCGCCGCTGGCGTCCAGCGTGATCATGAACGTGGTGCCGGCCCAGGTCGCCGGGGTGTCGTCGATCGCGATCGCCTCGCCCCCGCAGCGAGAGTTCGACGGGCTGCCGCACCCCAGCGTCTTGGCGGTGTGCCACCTGCTGGGAGTCGATGAGGTGTACGCCGTCGGCGGAGCCCAGGGAATCGCCATGTTCGCTCATGGTGTTCCGGACCTGTGCGCCAAGGTGGACCTGATCACCGGCCCGGGCAACATCTATGTGGTCGCGGCCAAGCGGCTGCTCAAGGGCCTGGTCAACATCGACTCCGAGGCGGGTCCGACCGAGATCGCGGTGCTGGCCGACGACACCGCCTCGCCACAGCACGTGGCAGCGGACCTGGTGTCGCAGGCCGAGCACGATCCGCTTGCTGCGGCTGTGCTGGTCACCGACTCGGTCGAGCTCGCCGACGCCGTGCAGGACGAGCTCGCCACCCAGGTGGCCGAGACCAAGCACACCGACCGGATCTCCCGCGCGCTGGCCGGGCGGCAGTCGGCGGTGGTGCTGGTGGACGACATCGACCAAGGGCTGGCGGTGGTCGACGCCTACGCCGCAGAGCACCTGGAGATCCAGACCGCCGACGCCGAGGCGGTCGCCGCCCGAGTCAACAACGCCGGCGCCATCTTCGTCGGGGCCTGGTCGCCGGTATCGCTGGGCGATTACTGCGCGGGCAGCACGCACGTGCTGCCCACGGCCGGCTGCGCCTGTCACTCCTCCGGGCTCAACGTCAAGAGCTTCCTCAAGGCGGTGCACGTGGTGTCCTACTCCCGCGATGCCCTGGCCGAGGTCGCCCGGCACGTGGAGGTGTTCGCCGAGGCAGAGGACCTGCCGGCCCACGGTGCCGCGGTGTCACGGCGATTCACCGAGCGGGCCCCGGCAGGTCCGTCGTGACCGGAACCGCCGACCCGAGCCTGGCTGATCTGCCGCTGCGACCCGAGCTGGTCGGGGAGTTGCCCTACGGTGCTCCTCAGCTCGACGTCCCGTACTGCCTCAACGTCAACGAGAACCCGTACCCGCCGAGCGAGCAGGTGGTGACCGAGATCGCCGCCGCGGTCGCCGAGGCAGCCCGAGGGATGAACCGCTATCCCGACCGGGACGCGCTGGCGCTGCGGCAGGACCTGGCGGGCTACCTCGGCCACGGGCTGGACGCCAGCCAGGTATGGGCCGCCAACGGCAGCAACGAGGTGATGCTGCACGTGCTGCTGGCCTTCGCCGGGCCGGGGCGCAGCGTGCTCTCGTTCACCCCGACCTACTCCATGTATCCCGAATACGCCCGCGACACCCACACTCGCTACGTGACCGCGCCTCGGCGTGGCGACTTCACCCTCGACGCCGAGGGCGCGGTGGCCGCCCTGGCCGAGCACTCACCCGACGTGGTGCTGGTGACCAGCCCCAACAACCCGACCGGGACCGCGGTCTCGCTGGATGTGCTGGCCGAGATCTGCGCGGCCGCTCCGGGGGTGGTGGTGGTGGACGAGGCCTATGCCGAGTTCGCCCGCAGCGGCACGCCGAGTGCGCTGGAGCTGCTGCCGAGCTGGCCCCGGCTGGCGGTCAGCCGGACCATGTCCAAGGCGTTCGCTTTCGCCGGCGGGCGGCTGGGCTACCTGGCGGCCGCCCCGGCCTTCGTGGACGCGCTGCGGATCGTCCGGCTGCCCTACCACCTGTCCGCGGTCACCCAGGCCACAGCGCGGGTCGCCCTGGCGCACGCCGACGAGATGCTGCACCACGTGGACCGGCTGCGTTCTGAGCGCGACGAGCTGGCGGTGTGGTTGGCCGAGCAGGATCTGGAGGTGGCTGACAGCGACGCCAACTTCGTGCTCTTCGGGCGGTTCTCCGACCGGCACTTCGTCTGGCAGGAGCTGCTCGACCGCGGCGTGCTGATCCGCGAGACCGGCCCGGAGGGCTGGCTGCGGGTGTCGGTCGGGACACCGGCGGAGATGACGGCGTTCCGAGACACTCTGATCGAGGTGCTGGCGCTGCCGGCGGCCAAACGAGAGGCGTCGCCATGACCGAGCAGACGGCGAGTCCCCGGACCGCGACCGTGGAGCGGGCCACCTCTGAGTCCACCGTCAAGGTGAGCGTCAACCTCGACGGGACCGGTCAGGCCAACATCTCGACCGGGGTCGGGTTCTATGATCACATGCTGACCGCCCTGGCCAAGCACTCCCTGATCGACCTCGACGTGCACAGCGTGGGCGACATCCACATCGACGCCCACCACACCGTCGAGGACACCGCCATCGCGCTTGGCCAGGCCATCCGGCAGGCGCTGGGGGACAAGCGCGGCATCCGCCGATTCGCCGACGCGGTCGTGCCGCTGGACGAAGCGCTGGCTTCGGCCGTGGTGGACGTCTCCGGACGGCCCTACTGCGTGCACACCGGCGAGCCGGACGGTCAGCAGTACGCCCTGATCGGCGGCGGCAACGTTGGCGTGCCCTATATCGGCTCGCTGACCCGGCACGTCTTCGAGACGCTCGCGTTCCACGCGCACCTGTGTTTGCACATCACCGTCCTGGCGGGGCGCGATCCGCATCACGTGGTCGAGGCTCAGTTCAAAGCGGTAGCGCGGGCGCTGCGGGGGGCGGTCGAGCCCGACCCGCGGGTGACGGGAGTTCCTAGCACCAAAGGGGCGCTGTGAGTGCTTGGCTTCGGCTCGACCACCTCCGCAGCGGCAGCCGGGTGGTCTGGCGCAGGGGCGGGAGCCGGTTGTGAGGCGGCGGTCGGTGGTGGTGCTGGACTACGGGTCGGGGAACATCCGGTCGGCGGAGCGGGCGGTGGCGCGGGCTGGTGTGGACGTGACAGTGACCTCCGACCGGCAGGCGGTGTTGGCCGCAGACGGGCTGGTGGTGCCGGGGGTCGGGGCGTTTGCGGCGTGCATGGACGGGTTGACCGGCGTCGGGGGCGAGGACATGATCGCCGAGCGGCTGCGGCGGGAGCAGCCCGTGCTGGCGATCTGCGTGGGGCACCAGGTGATGTTCACCTCCGGGGTGGAGCACGGGGTGACCGCCGCAGGCGTGGGCGTATGGCCAGGAGTGGTCGAGGAGATTCACGCCCAGCGGCTGCCGCAGATGGGGTGGAACCACGTGCAGGCGCCGGCGGACAGCGCGCTGTTCGCCGGCGTAGAGGAGCAGCGCTTCTACTTCGTGCACTCCTACGCCGTACGTGACCTGCCGGCCGACGAGCGGCGGCGGGTGACCTGGGCCGAGCACGGCGGCGACCGGTTCGTGGCCGCTGTGGAGGACGGCCGCTTGTGGTCGACGCAGTTCCACCCGGAGAAGTCCGGCGAGGCTGGTGCGCAGCTGTTCCGCAATTGGGTCGATATCCTCTAGGCCGTGACCGCGCCCCCTTTGTCCACCGTGGTTTTCGACCTCGGGGGCGTGGTGTTGAGCTGGGATCCTCGTCTGCCGTACGAGCAGGTGATGCCGGCGGCCGACGTTCCGCAGTTTCTGTCCCGGATCGACTTCGAGAACTGGAACCGGGCCCACGACGCCGGCCAGCCGTTCGAGGTAGGGGAGCGGACGCTGGTCGAGCGCTTCCCGGAGGCGGCTGGGGCGGTGCGGGCCTACCGTCAGCACTATGCGCTGTCGCTGACCGGGATGGTGCCGGGCACCTCGGCGGTGATCGCCGAGGTGCAGCAGGCCGGTTTGCGGCTGCTCGCCCTGACCAACTGGTCCGCGGAGACCTTTCCACACGCCCAGCAGCGTTTCGGCCTGCTGCGGCGCTTCGAGTCGATCCTGGTGTCCGGACAGGAGCGGCTCGCCAAGCCCGACCCGGCGATCTTCGAACTACTGGCGCGACGCCACCGGCTCGACCCTGCCGAATGCGTGTTCATCGACGACTCCTCCGCGAATGTGGCCGCTGCGGCTGAGCTGGGGATGACAGCCCTGCGATTCGTCGACGCCGTGACCCTGCGGGCCGACTTGCAACGGCTTGGCCTGCTGGGGGAGCGGGCCGTGGTCACCGAGTCGGTGTTCCACCTCACCGAAGTCGAGCGGTGGCAGTCGGCGCGGGAGACGGGCGGATACATGTGGTCGTCGCGGGATGTCAGCTATGAGCAGCAGGGCTACGTGCACTGCGCCTTCGCCGCCCAGGTCCCGGGCGTGCGCTCCCGGATCTACGCCGACCTGGCCGACGACGACCTCGTGCTGCTCGAGTTGGATCCGAGCACACTGGAGGTTGTGGTGGAGGATCTGGGAGCCGGGGAGGCTTTCCCGCACCTGTACCAGCCGTTGCCGGTCACCTCCGTGCGGGCAGCACGGCCGCTGTGACCACAGCGGGATCGGCGGCCGGAGGATGGGGCAGCATTCGGTGGACCTGGTTGGTCACGGTCGGGCCGAGGGTGCGGCGCAGCGCCACCCGGACCGTTCGGGGCACCCGGTGGCGACGTTCAGGCAGCCTCCCGGGCAGGTCCAGCTTGGTCAACCGGCGGCGCTTGAAGTAGCGACGGAGCGTGGAGAACCGGCAGGCCAGCAGGGCCCGGGCCACCGGACGCAGCTCGGGATAGCGCACCGGCTGCATGCAATAACTTACCGCCTGCACCAGGCGCGTCAGGTCCGCGAGCTCGGCTCCATCCTGGCTCCCTGGCGCGGTCGCTGGATTCACTGTGCCGTTGGACATCGCGAGCTGCGACACCGGCGGCAGCGCCGCATCGATGATCGTCGCCGGGATGCGGTTGCTGTTCTGGTACGGCCGCAGTCGTTCCAACACCAGCTCGGTGCCCACGCGCGCGGCCGGCACACCATAGACAGTGGCCGCAGTCATCAGGGCAGTGGAGAAGCAACCAATGACGCAGCCGACGCGGTCACAGGAGAACCAGGTCTCGACCAGTTCGGGACTGTTGAAGACGGTCAGCGACACCCCGAGCCGGGCCGCTTCGGCCAGCAGCGGCTCGACGAGCACCGGCGGGGCGCTCGGGTGCGGCTTGAAGACCAGCAGCCGGTAGCCGACGCCTACAGCGCCACGGACCATCTCCAGGTGCAGCTCGGTCTCCTCCTGGGCGGTGAGAATGCCCAGCGACGACAGGTACTGTCCGAGCACCACCGCCACCGGCTCGGTGGCTGAGGTGAGCACCGGCGGTGCCGTACCCATCTCGGCGACGACCCGGCGGAACGCCGACGTGGAGATGGTCTGGGCGCGGACGCCACGTTCGGTGAGCAGCACCGGGGTTAGCCCGGGGACCAGATCGAGGTGCAGCAGCCGCTCGATCCTGCTGGTGACAAGGAGGGGCAGCTTGCTGCGGGTCGGGCCATAGCTCATCAGCCCCTCGGCGTACACGTCGATCCGCGCGTCGGGGAAGATCCGGCACAGGGTCAGTGCGGGCGGGACGTGGATGCTCTCCAGCACCAGGTGGATGTCTTCGGTCAACGACCACTGGGCACTGAGCGAGCGCTGCAGCAGGGGGAGGTCGACGCCACGCGGTCGCCACAGCGACGGGTGTTGCGGGGCGATCAGCTCGTTGTAGTCGTACACGTCGTCGAAGCGGGTCAGCAGCGCCTCGGCACCGCCGGCTTGGGCCGGCCCGGACGTGGTCTCCGGGACCGTCGCGTTGTTGCCCAGCACCAGGATCCGCCGCTCCGCGTCCTCGAACAGCTGGTCGTCGAGCGCAGCCGCCGCCGCGGCCAGCCCGAAGGCTGTTGTCACCACGAAGACCTGGCTCGTCATGCCGCCTCGAGCAGGGCGTTGATCCGTCGTGCCCGCGGCCGGTCGAGGCCCGACACCACCTGCCGCAACGAATGCTGGGGCAGCCGCTCGATGGCCTGCCGGCACCGCCACGCGAGCCGGCGGGCCAGTTCTGGCTGATAGCGCGAGGACTGCGAGAGGTGGTGCAGCACGATCGCGCAATAGGACCGAATCGCTTTGGGCAACAGCAGGTCGGCCTCGGGGTCCGCCTGAACGAGGGCCACAATCTGGTCGAACGCTGGCAGGAAGTCGAACTGCCGCTCGTCGGCGACGCGGGTCAGCGAGTTGGCGACATCTCGTCGGTAGTACACCCCGAGCAGACCCACGACGGCGAACGACCGCGCCTGCAGATGCAGGCGCCAGTTCCAGGGCCGGTCCTCGCAGGTCCGCAGCTCCTCGGAGAAGTGCAGCATCCCGGAGTCGACCAGCCGCCGGTGGTAGATCCCTGCCCAGGCGTACGGGGCGTCCACCGACGTCACCTGGTCGACGGGCAGGATCGCCCGCCGGGGGCTGCTGACGACCCGACGCGGACCGTGGTTGATCCGGTGCACCACCCGCTCACGCCCTCGCACCTGCACGTGGTCGGTGCGGACCAGGTCACAGCCCAGTCGCTCGATAGTCGCCAGCAGCTTCGGATAGTAGCCGGGAGCAACGAAGTCGTCACCGTCCAGAAAGGTCAGATACTCCCCTCGGGCGGCGTTGATGCCGACGTTGCGCGTGGCGGCCAAACCGCCGTTGACCTCACGGGTAAGGATTCGGCTACCGGGCAGCTCTGCTGCCGCAGCCTGCAGGATGCCCGGGGTCGCGTCGGTGGATGCGTCGTCGACGAAGAGGAACTCGATCCCATCCGCGGCGTTGCCACGCAGGCTGCGCAGCGTCTGGGCCGCATAGGCCTCGACGTTGTAGCAGGGCACCACCACGGAGAGTCGCATCACGCGGGGACCCTAGTGCAGGCGAAAGCTGCGCCGATGACGTTGACGATGCGCACAGGTGAACAGTGCGTGTCCGCACGTGACCGAACTCTTGTGAGGATCTTTGCCGGGCTACCTGGTCGGTCGTCGGCCGCCAGCGGACAGCAGCTTCGCCCGGTGCCCCAGCGTCCGCAGCGAGAGGCTGAGGATGGGCGGCACCAGGGCCGAGGAGATGTGGGCCAGGGTGCCGCGGACGGTGCCGTGGCGCAGCTGCCGCCGCCGGAGGGCCTGTGCGCCGTACGGCCGCGCGCGCGTCGGTGGGACGCCGAAGTCCGGCGCCAGTGCGCGGTGCGCCTGCACCGCGCTGGTGAAATACGCCGAGCGCTGTACGGCCTGCGAGGGCCGGTCCCCGGTGCGCAGCAGCTCCTCGACCCGGTCGCCGATGCGTTTGGCCGCGCTGCCGGTGGTGGAGAAGAAGTAGCTGGCGAACCAGTCGGGATCCGGGTGGCCCAGCTGGTCCTCCTCGATCTGGGCGAAGGTCCGCAACAGCCCGCTGTCGAGGAAGACGTGGTTGCCGTAGCGCTCGTGCACCCCGAGGTCCAGGATCAGACCGACCCGGCAGCCGGCGTCCAGCGCCTCCAGGCAGGCGGTCGACGACAACGTCAGCAGCAGGTCCACATCGGCGACCAACTCGGCGATCGGGGTGTAGACGAACCTGAAGTTCGCCGGGAGCGTGTCGCCGGCGAGCAGATCCTCGGGGTGGTGGTTCATCCGGTGGAAGGTGTCCTCGCCCTTGCGGTGTCGCGGCTTGAGCAGCACCTCACGCTCGGGATGACGCTCCGCGTAGTGCAGAAGCTGGCGATACACATACAGCCGCTCCCGCTCGCTGCTGGGCACGGTCGGCTGGTCGGCGAACAGCACCCGGCGGACCGGCCCAGTCTGCAGAGGTCGGGGGGTCGAGGTCAGAAAGGGCAGCCCTGCCAGCAGCAGGTTGTCGACCGGCAGGTCCAGCCGGCCCGCCGCGTCGAGAAACGTGGCCAGGTCCGACACGGCGTTGACGGCCACCACGTCGGAGCCGCAGCGGTCGAGATAGCCCGCCACCACCTTCTCGATGAGCACGCCGACCCAGCCGGTCACCACGACCGGCGGCGGGCCGGTGATGGCGGCGGTCCGATCGGCCAGCGCAATGCAGAACGCCCTGGCCAGCGGACCGGACAAGCTGCAGACGACGACGTCACTGACGGCGCCACGCTCGATCACCTGCTGCCAGGAGACAGTCTCCACATCTTGAAAGCCGGCATCGCGGATCTGCGCGGGCGACAGGGCAGAGCGGACCTCAGGAACCACGACCGCGGTCTGGAAGCCGCGGTTGGCGAGCTCGGTTCGAATCCGCCCGCACCACTTCAGCTGCGAGTCGTACGCAGCGACGAACAGCGCCGATCTCTGCGGCGTCGCTTCTTGTGCAGTTGCAGTCACCGACGAACGTTAAGGGCCGGTCGGCCATCCACCCGTTCAGACACACGCATGAGACACCTAGTGGTCGCCCACAGTTCACCCGATGGTCCCGGTGATGGCGTGGCGGCTGCGGTTGGCAGAATCACCCCTCCGGCCCCAAGCGCCACAAGGACGCGGCGGGGGAGCCGGCGACGCCCACCACGAGGAGCACCATGCGAACAACCGTCATCTCCGGACCCGGCGAGATCCAGAGCGTCGAGGTGGACGAGCCCCAGATCCATCGGCCGAGCGATGTGGTGGTCCGCGTGGTGGCGTCCTGCATCTGCGGCTCGGACCTCTGGCCCTACCGCGGCGTGCAGGAGACCAAGGAGACCCACCCGATCGGCCACGAGTTCGTCGGTGTGGTGGAGGAGGTCGGCGACGACGTGACCACCTTGCGTCCGGGCCAGTTCGTGATCGCCCCCTTCGTGGTCAGCGACGGCAGCTGCGTCAACTGCCGCAACGGGTTTCAGACCTCTTGTCTGCATGGCGCGTCCTGGGGCGCCACGGACGAACACGGGCTTGAGGTCCACGGTGGCCAGAGCGCCCGGGTCCGGGTGCCGCTCGCCGACGGGACCTTGGTGGCCACTGAGGAGCTGCCGGATGAGGAGCTCATCGCCTCACTGCTGGCACTGTCCGACGTGATGAGCACCGGCCACCACGCCGCGGTCTCAGCGGGAGTCGGCCCGGGCAGGACGGTCGCCGTGGTCGGCGACGGTGCCGTCGGGCTGTGTGCCGTGCTGGCGTCCAAACGGCTGGGCGCCGAGCGCATCGTGCTGTTCTCCCGGCACGCCTCCCGCCAGGCTCTCGGCCGCGAGTTCGGCGCCGACACGGTGCTGGAGGAACGGGGCGACGCCGGCGTCCGAGCCGTGCACGAGCTGTTCGACGGAGTCGGCCCGGATTGCGTCCTCGAGTGCGTCGGCACCGCAGAGTCCATGGACCAGGCCCTGCGCTCGGTCCGTCCGGGCGGCTTCGTGGGCTATGTCGGCGTGCCGAGTGGAGGCGCCGAGCTGCCCATCCGGACCATGTTCGACGGCAACATCAACGTAGCCGGCGGCGTGGCGCCGGCCCGGACCTACATCCCCGAGCTGCTGCCCGACGTCTTGTCCGGAGCCATCAACCCTGGGCGCGTCTTCGACCTCACGCTGCCGCTGGCCGACGTCGCCGAGGGCTACGTGGCCATGGACGAGCGGCGGGCCATCAAGGTGCTGCTGAAGCCGTGAGCGACAGGCGGCACGCGTGACCAATCGGCTGTTCGACCGCTGGTGTGCGCCATATAAAGCTGCTCAAGCGCAGATGCAATAAGCAGAGTTTGGTTGTTTCGTTTAGCAGAACATCAGTGTTTGCCTGACGTTCAGGTGTCAATGGGCGTCTGTCCATATCGGCGGCTTACCTTCCAGTCATGACCAAGAGCGCTGCGTATTTCGAGGGTCCGGCCCGGGCTATCGGCGACAAGATCGTGGGCCCCGGGCATCCCGTCTACATCACCGGCGAAATCGGCATCAACCACAATGGGGAGTTGGCCAACGCTTTCGCGCTGATCGACCAGGCCGCTGCCGCGGGCTGCGACGCGGTGAAGTTCCAGAAGCGTACGCCGGAGATCTGCACCCCCCGTGACCAGTGGGACCTCGAGCGGGACACCCCCTGGGGGCGGATGACCTACATCGACTACCGGCACCGGGTGGAGTTCGACGAGGCCGGATATCGGGCCATCGACGACCACGCCCGCCAGCGCGGCATCGCCTGGTTCGCCTCGCCCTGGGATGTCGAGTCGGTCGATTTCCTCGAGCAGTTCGATGTGCCGGCGCACAAGGTGGCCTCGGCCTCGCTGACCGACGACGAGCTGCTCCGTCGGCTCCGCGCCACCGGCCGGACGATCATCCTGTCCACCGGGATGTCCACCCCGCGCCAGATCCGGCACGCCGTCGAGGTGCTGGGCAGCGACAACATCGTGCTGGCGCACGCCACCAGCACCTATCCGGCCCGGCCGACGGAGCTCAACCTGCGGATGATCCACACGCTGCAGTCGGAGTTCCCCAACGTCCCGATCGGCTACTCCGGCCACGAGACCGGCCTGCAAACCACGCTGGCGGCGGTGGCCCTCGGGGCCGTGTTCGTCGAGCGCCACATCACGTTGGACCGGGCCCTGTGGGGCTCCGACCAGGCCGCGTCGGTCGAGCCGCCCGGGCTGCAACGCCTGGTGCGCGACATCCGGATCATCTCCGAGTCATTGGGCGACGGCGTAAAAAAGGTGTACGACGGTGAGCTGGCCGCCATGAAGAAGCTGCGCCGGGTGCCCGGCGTTGTCGACGAGCCGGGTCGCCAGCTCGTCGGGGCCTCGAGCTGACCACCATGCGTTCGGTGGCGCTGGTCGAAAGCCCGGCCCAGCTGGTCAACGTGCTCGAGTGGGCTCACCATACGGCAGTCGACCTGTCCCAGCTCACCACCGTGGTGTTGGCGCCGCGCAACGAGATGACCCGCCTCCAGCTGCGCCGGACGACCGAGCTGGCCACCGCCGCCGGTCACCGCGTGCACTGGCATGAGCCTCGCCGCGACGCCGCGTCCTCGGTGGTCACCGCGGCATCGCTGGCGGGTGAGCTCCGGGGCGCCCAGCGACTCATCGTCGGCGACCCTTTCTCTGGGATCATCCAGCTGGTGCTCGGGGTGCTGCCGGTGAGCGAGGTGGTGGTCGTCGACGACGGTACGGCCACCCTGGAGTTCGCCCGGCTTTGGACGGCCGGTTCCAGCCTGGTCAGGTGGCACAGCACCTCCCTCGGCCTTCGTCGCCGCCATGTCGCCGCGCTGGCGGCCCGCCGGATCGCTGCAGGCTCGCGCTGCCGGTTGAGCGTGTTCACCGTGATGCCCGTGCAGCTGCAGGGCGTCGAGGTCATCCGCAACCGTTTCTCCTGGGTCCGGTCCCGGTTCGCCGCCCCCGAGGTCAAGGCGGAGGCGGACCTGGTGGGCACGTCGCTGGTGGAGACCGGGGTGGTCGACGAGACGCATTACCTCGCCGGCGTACGGACCCTGACCGAGAAGCACCACGTCGACCGCTACTTCGCGCACCGCAAGGAGACCGACGCCAAGCTGAGCAAGATCGCCGGCCTAGGGCTGAAGGTGGTCCGCCCGGACCTCCCGCTGGAGCTGCTCGCCCGCCGTACACCGGTGGGGCGAACGCTGGTCAGCTTTCCCTCCACCGTGGTGCACACGCTGCCCCTGGTGCTCAGCGACACCGAGTCACGCATGGTGGTGTGCGACATCGCCGACGAATGGTTCACAGGGCGGGCGCCCCGTCACTCCGAGCAGTTCCTGGGCAGGGTGACCACGTCGGCCCGAGACACCTACGGGTTGGCTGCCACCGCCTGCTGAGGTCCGCTTCGCTAGCGGGTCGCCTAGTATCGCGGCCGTGCAGATCGTGGTCGGGGTCGGTGGTTGGGAACACGAGTGCTGCGGCCCGACGTACGAACGGGACACGGTCGTCGACCTGACCTGCCTCGTGGTTCCCGGGCACCACGAAAAGAGCCACCCACTACCTCAGGTCGCACCACGACCACTCCTGGCAGCAGCAGGCGATCCATGTCGGAGGCCGCGTGGTCGTTCCATCACCGGGCCCAGCTGACTTCCGCCTGTGACCACATCTTCAGATCTGCCACCGTGGCCGATTGACCCGCCGGCGGCCGGCGCCGTAGTCCTTCGCGCCTTCCGCCCTGGCCAGGACGAGCCGATGGTGCAGGACCTGGCGACGGATCCGTACGTGCCGCTGATCGGCTCGTTGCCCGCCCATGCCACCACGGCGCAGGCCAGGGACTGGATCATCCGCAACCTGGGTCGGTGGAGCGAGGGGACGGGGTACTCCTTCGCCATCACGGAGGTCACAACCGGCACTGCCGTGGGCTCGGCCGGGCTGTGGCTCGCTGAAGTCGAGCATGGGCGTGCGACAGCTGGTTACTCTGTCGCGCCGCGGTGTCGGGGCCGCGGATATGCGGCCGACGCGCTCACGGCGTTGACCGCTTTCGCCTGGACGCTACCTGCCGTGCATCGGGTCGAGCTGTACATCGAACCGGGGAACGTCGCGTCAGTTCGCACCGCGGAGCGGGCCGGATACGTCTGCGAGGGGCGGCTGCGCAACCACCAGGAGATCGGAGGCCGCCGGCGCGACATGCTGCTGCACGCGGCCATCCGCCCGACGTGAGCGCGATCTGTCGCCCTTCCCGGGCTGACTCGGTCGCGTCGCCGTGCCACGTCGAGCACCGCTCACGGCTTTGAGCACCCTGCGGCGTGCTCGAAGTCCGAGCTAGGTGTTCAGGGTGGTTGGGACGACCAGCTGTGGCGGCTCGGGGACGACCTCGCCGTCCGACGCTGCGACGCCTCATCGCCACCGCCGGCCGCTGATGGCCGCAGGTGCTACAGCGCCGATCTCAGCTCGAAGTCGTCCGTCTGGCGCCGATAGGTTTCCTGCGTGACGACGCGCCTGCACGACGATGAGCCGGATATCGGCCCCTTGATCGTCAGTGCGCTCCTCCAACAGCAGGTGCCTGACCTGGCCGGGCTCCGGCTCGACCCCCTGAGCAACACTGGCTCTGACAACGCGTTGTATCGGCTCGGGACCGACTACGTAGTCCGCCTACCCCGCTTCTCCGACGCCGCCCGCAGGCTCGGCGTCGAACTCGACTGGCTCCCTCGCCTCGATGGGCTGTCCGTTTCCGTACCCGAAGTCGTACACGCCGGCGATCCCCAGGACCCCTTCCCGTTCAGGTGGGCGGTGTTGCGGTGGCTCGACGGCATCGACGCCTGGGACGCCCGGCAGCACGACGGCTGGTTCGGCCCCGACCTCGGGCATCACCTGGCCACCGTCGTCTGGCAGCTACGGCGCACCGCCGTGGCAGACGCACCGGCCCGCCAGCCCGGCGAGCGGGGCGGGCCGCTCCGCGGACTCGACGACCGGGTGCGCTGGTGGCTCGAACGCGCCGACGGTCTGGTAGACGAGCGGGCGGTGCTGCGACTGTGGCAGAAGTGCCTGGAGGGCGCCGACGACGACGTAGCACCTGTGCTGGTGCACGGAGACCTCATCCCGGGCAACCTTCTGATGGCCAGCGGTCGGCTGGCCGCTGTCCTCGACTGGGGTGGTCTCGGAGCCGGAGACCCCGCTCAAGACCTCGACCCGGCCTGGTCCGTGCTCAGGGAGGCCGGCGCTGCCGCCTTTTGTGAGGACCTCGACGTCGACGAGGCGAGTTTGCTGCGAGCCTGCGGCTTCGCGCTGGAGCAAGCCGTCGGCGGCGTCATCTACTACACGCCGCGTCGGCACCCTTTGGCCGCGGTCATGCAGCGCACCTTGGAGCGGCTCTTGTCGGGACGCTGGACCTGACAAGTCGCCTCTTGGTGCGTCCCCGGCGTGTACGCGGTCGCAGTCTGAGCGATTTCGGGCGCCGTCGGCGCGATGACTCTGCGCGCGCCCACGGGTCTATCTGCCGACCGACACAACCAACTGATCGGAAGCATCATGGGCCTTATCCACATCGAGCTGTTCGCCACCCTCGACCTCGTCGCGCAGTCGCCCGGTGGCCCGGACGAGGATCCCGGCGGCTTCCCGTACGGCGGCTGGCAGGCGCCCCTGCTGGATGAGGTCGCCGGGGCGCAGGTCGGTGCCGCGTACCAGGGCACGGACGCCCTGCTGCTCGGCCGGCGGACCTATGACATCTTCGCCGCCTACTGGCCGCACCAACAAGGCGGCGAGGACAACGAGATCGCCACGCTCTTCAATAACGTGCCGAAGTACGTCGCCTCCCGCGGCAGACCCAACCTGTCGTGGGCCGGGTCGACGCAACTCGGCCCCGATCTGCCCGGCGCGGTGCGGGAGATCCGTGACCGGCACCAGCACGTCAAGGTCGTCGGCAGCCTGAACCTGGTGCAGACCCTGCTGCGCGAGAAGCTGTACGACCGGCTCGACCTCTGGCTGCACCCGATCGTGCTCGGCGTCGGGAAGAAGGTGTTCGAAGGTGGCGCGGTGCCCACCAACGTCACCCTGCTTGAACCGCCGGCAGTCAGTCCGAAGGGCACCGTGTACCTGCGCTACGGGCTCGCCGACGGGACGCCCGCAACGGGCGACATGAGCGCACCCGATCGCGGTGTCGAGCGCGAGGACTGAGGCCGCCCCGCCGGGTGGACAAGCATCGTCGGCCTGGCGGAACCGGACGGAAACCTGTTCGGCGTCTGAGCCCGATCAGTCTGTGCAGGTTTGTTGAACCAAGCCGATGAATCTGGCCGGTGCCGTTAGTCACCCCCGGCATGTCCACGAACGCACAAGGTGCTGGTCAGGTTGAGGTGGTTCGAGAGCTCGATGCACCGCCGGAGGAGGCCTGGCGCGCCTGGTCGGACCCCGAGCAGGTCCGGCGATGGTGGGGTCCCTCCGGCTTCAGCTGCCCACGCGCCGACGTCGATTTTCGGGTCGGGGGGACCACACTGGTGACCATGCTGGCTCCACCCGAGTACGGCGGCTTCCAGATGCACAACCGCTGGACCTACACCGTGATCACCGAGCCGAGTCGGATCGAGTTCATCAGCACCTTCGCCGACGAGCACGGCACCAAGGTCGATCCGGCCACGGTCGGCATTCCGTTCGGTGTTCCGGACGAGGTGCCACACGTCGTCGAGCTGGAACCACTGCCCGGCGGGCGGACGCGCCTCCGGGTGACTGAGTCCGGCTACACCGACGAGACGGCCCGACAGCAGTCGGCGCAGGGCCAGGAGCAGTGCCTGGACAAGATGCAGGAGTTGTTTCACCGTTGACACGGCGACTGGCTTGACCGGTGCTGATCTGCTCCTGGGTCCAGGGCAGCGTTGCAGGGGGAGGTCGGCGCGACGATGCAGGCATCAGAAGCTTCTCGTGCGGTGGCTGCGGCCATATCCACGGTGTCATCACTTGGGCTGCCCGCCGACGAAGCGATCGTCCTGCACGACTCGAACAGACTCACACTGCGACTGCTGCCGTGTGACGTCGTGGCCCAGGTGGCACCGGTCGCGCAACAGGTCGCGCAGTTCGAGCTCGAACTCGCTCACCGACTGCTCAAAGCCGGATGTCCGGTGGCTGCTCCGGAGCCGCGCGTGCAGCGACGCACCTATGTGCGTGACGGCTGGCTCGTCTCGTTGTGGACCCACTACGAGTCTGTGACACCTCGAGAGGTCCACCCTGCCGACTACGCAGATGCCCTCGTACGGCTACACGCCGGCATGCGGAAAGTCGACGTCGCGACGCCGCACTTCACCGACCGCGTCGAACAGGCTCAACAGCTCGTGGCCAGCCGCGACCACACGCCGGCGCTCGCCGATGAGGACCGGAAGCTGCTCGGCGGCACATTGCGGAACCTTAAGTGCGCAATCGGCGCACATGGCGGTGTCGAGCAGCTGCTGCACGGCGAGCCGCACCGGGGCAACGTAGTCACCACAAAGAACGGGCCGGTGTTCGTCGACCTGGAGACGAGTTGCCGTGGGCCGGTGGAGTTCGATCTCGCCCATGCGCCCGACGAGGTCGCCGAGCACTACCCGGGCGTCGATCACAGCCTGCTGCGCCAGTGCCGCCTCCTCGTGCTCGCCATGATCACCACGTGGCGCTGGGAGCGAGGGGACCAACTCCCCAACGGGCGCCAGCTCGGGACCGATTGGCTCAGCCAGCTCCGAGTGGCGCTCGAAGGCGACGGGTCGGACGACCATCGCTGACCGCCACCGGCCGCCGACGCGCGGTCACAGCTCTGCCCGGTGGCAGCACGTCGTCAGCCGCGCCGTCGGCGTCGTCTTGTGGCACTCATGGTCGTAGCCGTGATTCCTGCTGACTCCGGTGAACGCCTCAATCGCCCAGCCTTCAGCGACCCACCATGGTCCGGTGTAGTCGGCGAGCAGCCGCGCCGCGTCCGCTGGGGTTCGATCTGCCCCTGGCCGTACAACCGAGTCAGCTCGTCGCCGGCCAACTCGTCGATGGGCATGGCGGCACACTAACGCTGGGGGCAGGCGCTGCGGAGGCCTGCGCGTGCGACCAAGTGCACCGCGCTGGTCTCTAGGGGCGTTTCGCCTGCTCGTCGAGGAAGCGTTCCACCAGGCCGCGGATGACCGCGGCCATGGTGAAGCCGTGAGTGGAACACCAGTCGCGCAGCTTGGCGTGACTCTCGGTGGGGAGTCGGACTGTGGACAGCTGAGTGCCTTCCCCGACCGGGAACGGCGCTACGCCGATCGCCAGAACGCGGTCGTCCAACTGACTGACGTCCGGCCAGGGGCCAGTCCAGCCCGCAGGTGGCCGGCATGCTGGCTTTCAAGCACGGTCGGGGCGGCTGGGCTGTGGCTCTTGCTGGTGGGGGCCACGATCAACGCCTGCGCGGCGGTGTTCAGCGAAATCGCACACTCAGTCGCTCTTCGCCATGTCGTCGCCCCCGCGAACGCCATCCTGTTGGCCGCGCAGATCAGGCGTACCCCCAGCCACCTTCAGGGCCGGGTGATGGCCGCCTGCTACCTGAGCGCCGATCGAGCCATGCGGACCGAGGTGTGACCGGCTGGTGTCGTACGAGTCCTCATCCGCCTCGCGACGTCGGCGATCCGCCAGTGCCACCGCCAGCAGGCGGAGCGGACCCCGCATCCGAGCGGTGTCGGGAGATAAGGTTCCACCCGTGCAACCTTTGGTGCTGCTGCCGGCCGTCGACGTGGCCGGTGGCCAGGCGGTCCAGCTCGTCCAGGGCAAACTCGGCTCCGAGAAGACCTTCGGCGACCCTCGAGCGGCCGCACAGCGTTGGGCTGACGACGGGGCTGAGTGGATCCACCTGGTCGACCTGGACGCCGCCTTTGGTCACGGGGACAACGCCAGTCTGATCTCCGAGATCGTCGCCGAAACCACCGCCGAACTCGGGCTGTCGGTCGAGCTCTCCGGCGGCATCCGCGACGACGCCACCCTCGACCGCGCCCTGTCCACCGGGTGCGCCCGGGTCAACATCGGCACGGCGGCGTTGGAGCGGCCGGACTGGTGCGAGCAGATCATCGCCGACCACGGCGAGCGGATCGCCATCGGGCTGGACGTCAGGGGCACCCGGTTGGCCGCGCGGGGCTGGACCCGCGAGGGCGGCGACCTCGATGAAACCCTGCGCCGGCTCGACGAGGCCGGGTGCGCCCGGTTCGTGGTCACCGATGTGGCGTCCGACGGAATGCTGTCCGGACCCAACCTCGACCTGCTCCGTCGGGTGTGCGCCGCCACCGACAAGCCGGTGGTCGCCAGCGGCGGCATCTCGACCCTGGCCGACGTCAGGGCGCTGGCGGCGCTGGTCGATGACGGCGTGGAGGGCGCGATCATCGGCACGGCGCTCTACGTCGGCAACTTCACCCTGCCGGAGGCGCTGCAGGCCGCCGGTACGACGACCGCAAGCAGGTGACCACGCGGTGACCTTGACCGAGTTTCACCCCGGAACCGCTGCCGACTCACGCCCACGGCTGGACGGCCGACTGCGGGATTTGCTCGCGGGCAAGAAGATCGTGATGACCGGAGTCACCGGCTTCATCGGCGAGCAGCTGCTGTGGAAGATCCTGACCGAGCTTCCCGAAACCACCCCTGCGGTACTCGTCCGCCGCAAAGGCTCGGCCATGGCTCGCGACCGGATGGTCGGGGTGCTGAAGAAGAAGATCTTCGCCGACCTGGCCAGGGCCGCCGGCGGGCCCGAAGGACTGCTCGACGCCAGGGTGCAGGTGATCGAGGGCGACCTGCCCGGAGTGCCGGACCTGCCGAGCGATCTCGATGTGGTGCTGCACTGCGCCGGCGACGTGTCCTTCGACCCGCCGATCGACCAGGCATTCACCACCAACGTGATCGGCACCCGGGCGCTGATGGAGCAGATGATCGCCGCGGTCACCGATGACCACGGCGTGCTGCGCAAGGTGCCGCACTACGTACACATCTCGACGGCCTACACCGCGGGCCGGCGACGCGGCGTGATACCCGAGGCCGCGCACGTGCATGACGTCGACTATCACACCGAGACCACCGCCGGACTGGCCATGCGCGAACTGATCGAGGCCGAGTCGCGGACTTCGGAGCGGCTGGCTCAGCTGCGCCGCGAGGCCGAGCGCGAGCACCGGGCCGCGGGCTTCCTCACCACGGCAGCCGACACCGAGCGCCGGCGCAAGGAGTGGGTGCAGGCCAAGCTGGTGGAGGCCGGCAGCGAGCGGGCCCGCTCGCTGGGCTGGACCGACGTCTACACCTTCACCAAGGCGCTGGGGGAGCGGGTGGTGGCAGATCTCGGCGCCGACATCGCGGTCTCCGTCGTCCGGCCCGCGATCGTCGAGTCCTCCTGGCTGCACCCCTATCCGGGCTGGATCGAGGGGTTCAAGATGGCTGAGCCGCTGATCTTGGCCTACGGCAGGGGCGAGCTGCCCGAGTTCCCCGCCTCGCCCGACGCCGTGGTCGACATCGTGCCCTGCGACCACGTGGTGAACGCCATCCTGGCCGTCTGCGCCACCACTCCCGAAGTCGGGCAGCCCGAGTACTACCACGTCTCCTCGGGCGCGCGGAACCCGTGCACCTTCCAGGACCTCTACGGCCACATCCGCTCCTACTTCACCGCCCACCCGCTCGACGGTGGATCGCGCGGCGCGGCCCAGCTGCCGCAGTGGCAGTTCCCGGGCGCCGCCTCGGTCGAGCGGCTGCTGTCCACCTCCGAGCGGGCGCACGGCCTCGCCGAGCTGGTGCTGGCCCGCGTGCCTCGCTCGGATCGGTCCCGCAAGGTGGCGAAAGACCTCGACCGGATCAGCGACCGGCTGGACTTCCTGCGCAAATATCTGATGCTCTACAACGAGTACGCCCAGTCCGAGCTGCACTTCGTCGACGACAACACGCTGTCGCTGACCAACTCGCTGCACCCCGCCGACCAGGCCGCCTTCTCGTTCGACACCAGCGTGTTCGACTGGACGACCTATGTCGAGGAGGTCCACTGTCCCGCGATCAGCGCCCCCATCCGGCGGCTAGACGCGCTCCGCCGGCGTCGCGGCAACCGGCCCAGCACCATGCGGAGCCTGGCAGCCGACACCTCGGGCGCCTCCGCGGTGGCCATCTTCGACCTGGACGGCACGATCATGTCCACCAACGTGATCGAGCAGTACCTCTGGGCGAGGCTGCCCGAGCTCAGCCGGGCCCGGCAGGTGGCCGAGGTGGCCGCGGTGCTGCGCCGCCTGCCGGCGTACGTGCGGGCCGAACGGCGCGACCGCGGCACCTTCTTGCGGGCGGTCTACCGGCGCTACCGCGGCGCCGACATGGCGGCGCTGGAGAGGCTGGTGGACACCACGCTGGCCCCGCACGTGCTCAGCCGGCTGTCACCGGAGGCTGTCCGGCGGATTCGCGAGCACCGAGCGGCCGGGCACACGACCATTCTGATCACCGGGGTGGTACGACCGTTGACTCGTCCGCTGCAGCCGCTGTTCGACGTGATCGTGGCCGCCGACCTGGCCACCGACGCCGAGGGCCGCTGCACCGGTTTCTTGACCGGGCCACCGCTGGTCGGTGAGTCGCGCGCGGCCTGGCTCCAGCACTACTCCACCGTGCACGGAATCGACCTCAGCCGCAGCTTCGCCTACGCTGACTCCCACTCCGACCTGCCCATGCTGGACACCGTCGGCCATCCGGTGGCGGTCAGTCCCGATATCCCGCTGATGCGGGCCGCCGGGAGCAAGCAGTGGTCGGTGGTGGAGTGGAAGATCAAGCCGACCACGCCTCGGTGGAAGATCCCGCGATGAGCTCAGGAGAACGCTGAATGGCCCGCCCCGGATTTGTCCTCGAGGTCGACGACCGTACGCCGCCGATGGTGGTGCCGCACGGCGTCGGTTTCCGGCTCGAACGGTTTCCGATGGGCACGTCGGTGGTCTACCCCCCCGAGCCGCTGGCCGCGGTGCCCGACGTGACCGAGGCCATCGACGCCGCGCTGGACGCACCTCTGGACTCGGCGCCGCTGACCGATCGGCTGCATCGCGGCATGCGGCTGGTGATCGCCTTCGACGACGTGACCACGCCGGTGCCCCGGATGCCGCAGCCCGACATCCGCGGCCGGATCGTCGAGGCCGTGCTGCGACGCGCGGCCGAGGTCGGGGTGGACGACGTGGTGCTGATCGGAGCCCGCGGCCTGCACCGCCGGATGACCGAGGCCGAGCTGCTGCAGCTGCTGGGCGAGCGGGTGTTCCGGTCCTTCTACGCTGACGGCAAGCTCGGCAACCACGACGCTGAAGACGCCGAGCAGCTAAGCGTGCTGAGCAGCTCCGACGAGAGCCAGCTGAGCCTCAACGCAGCTGCCGCCCAGGCCGACCTGCTGGTCCATGTGCACATTGCCGACCACTCCGGCAACGGGGCCTTGGCCACGGCGTACGGCCTGGGTTCGACCGCCACCGTCAGTCAGCTGACCGCGCGACCGGGCGCCGTCGGCGAGTCCTCGCCCGAGGAGATCGAGCTGCTGGTCAGCGGGTCGGTCAACCTGTTCACCGTCGAGGCGGTGCTGGACAACGCCGCCTACTCGTTTCCGCTGCAGTTCCTGGGCAAGCGCGAGTGGGAGTGGTCCCTCAAAGACCGAGCCGCCTGGCTCGCCGTCCGCCGGGGTGTCGCCGTTACGTCGGTCAGGGCGCGCAGCCGGATCCGCAACGCGGCCAGGGCCGGCTATGCCCCGATCCAGATCGCTGCCGGCGCTCCGGCCGCCGTCGCCCGGGCGTCGGCCCGGCAGGTGGCCGCGCAACGGCTGGTCGAGGTCGACGGTCAGGCCGACATCGCCGTGCTGGGCGTGCCCCAGGGGACGCCGTACAGCGCGGATTCGATTACCAACCCCATCCTCGCCGCCTGGAGCGCACTGAGCGCGGGCTTCGCCGCGCACACCGGCCGCCCGGTGGTGCGGCCAGGAGGCGCGCTGATCCTCTACCACTCGATGCAGCCCGACTTCTCCCCCCTGCACCACCCGTCCTACCTGGACCTCTTCGCCGATGTACTGCCGGCCACCACGGACGCGACCCAGATCGCGGAGAAGTTTGAGCAGAAGTACGCCACCGACCCCTGGTATCGCCACCTTTACCAGACCAGCTACGCCTTCCACGGGGTCCATCCACTGCACCTCTGGTATGAGATGGCTGCCGCTCGGGCCCACTGCGGCGACATCATCTGGGTGGGCGCCCATCGTCCGACGGTGGAGCGGTTGGGCTTCCGGGCCGCCTCAACGCTGGCCGACGCACTGGAGATCGTGTCCTCCACGGTCGGGCGGTCACCGGCGATCACCTACCTGCACAACTCCGCTCAGCTGGTCACTGACGTCCGGTGACCAGCGAGCTGTCGACCAAGAAGGCCCGTCCCTATCCCACCGCCTGGGCCCGGACCTGGCCTGTGCGGGGGCTGCGACGCCTCGTCCAGGCCGGGGGGGTCAACGCGCTGGTCAGGTCCATGGTGACCCTTGACGTGCACGGGCTCGACCAGCTAGCGGGCTTCTCCGAGCCTGCGCTGATCGTGGCCAACCACGCCTCCCACCTCGACACCGGGGTGCTGCTGTGCACCCTGCCGTCAGCGCGCCGTCGACGGACCGCGGTTGCCGCCGCCGCCGACTACTTCTTCGACACCTGGTGGCGCGCCGGCGGCTCGGCCATCGCGTTCAACACGTTTCCGATCGAACGAGCCCGAGGCACCTTGTCGGCCACTCCCGGGAGGCTGCTGTCCAGCGGCTGGAGCGTGGTGGTCTATCCGGAGGGGACTCGCTCGCCGGACGGCTTCCTCGGGCGGTTCAAGCTGGGAGCGGCCTGGTTGGCGGTCCAGCATCAGGTGCCCGTCATCCCCGTCGGCATCCGCGGCACCTACGCCGCGATGCCCCGCGGCAAGGCCTGGCCGGTGCGGGGGCGGCCTCGGGTGAGCGTCCGCTATGGACCACCGATCCGCCCGCTGCCGGGGGAGACGGTACGCCAGCTGGCGCCACGGATCGCCGCTGCCGTCCGAGCTCTGATGGCCGAGGACGAGACTTCGTGGTGGCTGGCCCGGCGGGGCCAGACCGCGCCCGCGACGGCCGACCCCCCTCCTGGGAGCTGGCGGCGCACCTGGCAGCAGAGTGAGCCGCCACCGGTCGGCGGCCAGCTGCAGCGGCCTGCGGTCTGGCGGCGCTGACCGCCAGCGCCGCCGGCGGGAACTGCTCGACGCCGTCCTAGGCGTTAATATCGACGCCATGTCGGGACATTCCAAGTGGGCCACCACCAAGCACCAGAAGGCTGTGGTGGACGCCCGGCGAGCGAAGTCGTTCGCCAAGCTGATCAAGAACATCGAGGTCGCGGCGCGGCTCGGCGGAGGTGACGTCGACGGCAACCCGACCCTGTATGACGCCATCCAGAAGGCGCGCAAGACGTCGGTCCCCAAGGACAACATCGACCGCGCGGTCAAGCGCGGCTCCGGCGCCGAGGCCGGCGGCGCGGACTACGAGACGCTGATGTACGAGGGCTACGGCCCCGCCGGCGTCGCGTTGATGGTGGAGTGCCTGACCGACAACCGGAACCGCTCGGCCTCCGACGTCCGGGTGGCGATGACCCGCAACGGCGGCCGGATGGCTGACGCGGGCAGTGTGTCCTACCTGTTCGCCCGCAAGGGCGTGGTGCTGGTCGCCAAGGACCAGGGCGGGCGCACGATCACCGAGGACGACCTGCTGGAGGCAGCACTGGACGCCGGCGCAGAGGACGTGAACGACCTGGGTGAGTCTTTCGAGGTGATCTCCGACGCCGGCGGCCTGGTCCAGGTGCGGTCGGCAATCGTGCAGGCCGGACTGGACTACGAGTCCGCCGAGGTGTCCTTCGTGGCCTCCACCACGGTCGAGGTGGACGGCGAGACGATGAGCAGAATCGCCCGGCTGATCGACGCCCTCGAGGACTCTGAGGACGTGCAGAACGTCTACACCAACTTCGACGCCTCCGACGAGGTGCTGGCCAGCGTCGGCTGACCTCTGCGCCGGTCGACGCCCGACCCCGCGTGTCGCTGTCGCGCACTGTCACCGGCTGGCTCTATAGTCCGAAACACATAGCCCGAACAACTGGTCGCTTGGGCCGTCCCCCCAGGAGTTGGCATGCGCGTGCTCGGCGTGGACCCGGGTCTCACGCGCTGCGGCCTCGGAGTGGTGGATGGCAGCAGCGGTCGGCCGCCCCGACTTGTGGGCGTGGACGTCATCCGCACGCCGACTGACCTCGAGCTGTCGCGGCGGCTGCTGCGGATCGAGGAGGCGGTGGAGGAGTGGGTCAGCAGCTATCGGCCCGACGTGTTGGCCGTGGAGCGGGTGTTTGCCCAGCACAACGTGCAGACCGTGATGGGGACCGCGCAGGCGGCCGGCGTCGCCCTGCTGGTCGCGGCTCGGCGTGGCCTCCCGGTGGCGCTGCACACGCCCAGTGAGGTCAAGGCCGCCATCACCGGGTCCGGACGGGCGGCCAAGGAACAGGTGGGCGCCATGGTGACCCGAATACTTCGACTCGACGTGGCCCCTAAACCCGCCGATGCCGCGGACGCGTTGGCGCTGGCCATCTGTCACGTCTGGCGCGGGGGCGCAACCGCCCGAATGGAGGCAGCGCAGGGCGCGGCAGCTGTTGCGGTGACCCGGCAGCGGGCGGCGTCTCGGCCGCCCGGCAGACGTACGGGCTCAGGACCCGGGTCGTGATCGCTCAGCTTAACGGCTCGGTCGTGCAGCTCGGTGCCACCTCCGCCGTGCTGGAAGTCGGTGGCTTCGGTGTGCTGGTGCTGTGCAGTCCCAACACCACGACCACGCTCCGGCTCGGGCAGTCCGCCACCTTGGCCACCTCGCTGATCGTCCGCGAGGACGCGTTGACCCTGTATGGATTCGCCGCCGCGGAGGAGCGCGACCTCTTCGAGCTGCTGCTCAGCGCCACTGGCGTCGGGCCGAAGCTGGCCCAGGCGGCGTTGGCGGTGCTGTCTCCCGAGGAGCTCCGCCGGGCGATCGCCAGCGAAAACCTGGTGCAGCTGATGAAGGTCCCCGGTGTCGGTCGCAAGGGGGCTCAGCGGATCGTGCTGGAGCTGAAGGACAAGATCAACGCGCTAGCACCGGCGGTCAGCGCCTCGCCTTCGGCCAGCAACGGCGCCGCCTGGCGCGACCAGGTCAGCCAAGGGCTGGTCGGGCTGGGCTGGTCGGCTCGCGACGCCGACGCTGCCTGTGACCAGGTCGAGCCCTTGGTGCGCGGCGACGACCAGATCAGCATCAGCGCCCTGATGCGCGCTGCTCTGCAAAGCCTGGCCCGCTGACCTTGATGTCCATGGCACACCTGTCCACGCCTGATCAGGACCCCTCGGCCAACGACGCGCCGGCCCTCGTCCGCCCGGTGGCCGACGCCGATGACCGCGCCGCCGAGTCGGCACTGCGCCCGACCAGCCTGGCTGAGTTCGAGGGTCAGCCCCGGGTGAGCGACCAGCTCGGGCTGATGCTCGAGGCCGCGCGCCACCGAGGCGCCGTCGCCGACCACGTGCTGCTCTCCGGCCCGCCCGGGCTGGGCAAGACCACCTTGGCGATGATCATGGCCAGCGAGATGTCGGCGCCGCTGCGGATCTCCAGCGGTCCAGCGATTCAGCACGCCGGCGACCTAGCCGCCATCTTGTCCGGGTTGGTCGAGGGCGAGGTGTTCTTCCTCGACGAGATCCACCGGATGTCGCGGCCCGCCGAGGAGATGCTCTATCTGGCGATGGAGGACTTCCGGGTCGACGTGGTGATCGGCAAGGGACCGGGGGCGACGGCCATCCCGCTGGAGATACCGCGCTTCACACTGGTCGGCGCGACCACCCGCGCCGGGCTGCTGCCCGGCCCGCTGCGGGACCGGTTCGGCTTCACCGCTCAGCTCGACTTCTACGACACCGACGCCCTGGAGCACATCGTGCATCGATCCGCCGCCCTGTTGGGGGCCCGGGTGGACGCTGAGGGCGCTGCTGAGATCGCCCGACGTTCCCGAGGCACCCCGCGGATCGCCAATCGACTGCTCCGCCGAGTGCGGGACTTCGCTCAGGTCCGGGCCGACGGCGGCGTGGACCGGGGCATCGCGCAGGCGGCGCTCGACCTCTACGAGGTGGACGAGATCGGGTTGGACCGGCTCGACCGCGCCGTGCTGGCCGCCATCTGTCACCGGTTCGCCGGCGGCCCGGTGGGCCTGTCGACGCTGGCCATCTCGGTCGGGGAGGAGCGCGAGACCGTCGAGGAGGTGGCCGAACCTTTCCTGGTCCGGCAGGGATTCTTGATGCGCACACCACGAGGGCGGGTCGCCACCAGCGCCGCCTGGAACCATCTGGGGCTGGCGCCGCCGCCGCAGCTGGGGACGCAGCTCACCGGATCTGGCTCGCTGGACACGACGCCGGACCTGTTTGGCACAGGCGAGGATCTGCGGTCAGACTAGGTAGAGTATGCCGGTCGGACTCGCCGACGGAACGGATAAGCCCGTTCACGAGTTTGACGTTCATCACCTGCGACGGGCTGAAGCCTGTCATAACACCCAAAGAAATACCGGAGTCATGAATAATTCATCGCCGTCCAGCACCTTGGTCCTGATCGCCCTCATGGTGGTGGCCTTTTACTTTTTGATCGTTCGGCCGAACAAGAAGCGGCAGCAGGCGCAGCAGAAGACGATGAACTCGCTGACCCCCGGCGCCCGCGTGCTGCTGACCAGCGGCCTCTTCGGCACGCTGGTCGAGGTCGGTGAACGCCAAGCCGTGCTTGAGCTGTCGCCGGGCGTGCACCTGACCGTGCTGAAGCAGGCCATCGCCCGCACCGTGCTGCCCAGCGATGAGGACGGCCCTGAGGACGACGACTTCGACGCTGACGACGAACCCGACACCGATAGCCGTCTCGACGCTGGCGGCCAAGCCGCCACTGGCAGCCAGCTTGGCACTGACAGCCACCCCACCGCCCCCAACTACCCGTCCGACCACAACTACCCGTCCGACCCCGACCAGGACCCGCGTACGGGGACGAGCAGCACGCCGAACAAGGACTAACACCCAGGTGGCAACCAGAAGCGGTCATCCGGGCCGCACCCTGCTCGTGCTGTTGTTCATCGTGGCTGGCCTGTTCGCTTCGATGGGTCTGGCCAAGACCTGGACCCCGAAGCTCGGTCTCGACCTCCGCGGCGGCACAACCATCACGCTGACGGCCAAGAACACCACCGGCACCGGCTCGGTGGATCCTGCCAGCCTGCAGCAGGCCCGGGGCATCATTCAGAACCGTGTGGACAGCCTGGGAGTCGGCGAGTCCGAGGTCACCACGGCCGGCGACAAGCAGATCGTGGTCAGCGTGCCCAACGTGCAGCAGGACGAACTGGTCCGGCTGGTGGGCCAGACCGCGGTGTTGCGCTTCCGAGCGGTGTACGCCGCCGAGCAGGTGACGCCGCCGCCCACGGCCCAGCCGAGTGGACAGCCTTCGGGAGCGGCCTCGCCGAGCACGACCCCGGGCACCGACCCGACTCCCGGGCAGTCCAGCACGTCGGCCCAGGCTCAGGCGCCGAGTGCCAGCCCCACCGGGAACGGCCGCCCGTTGCCCGCCCTGCCCACTGCGCCGCCGACGCCCAAGGTCCCCCGGCCGACCGCGCCGGGCAAGGGCACGCCACCGGCCCAAGCCGTCAACTGGCAGCCCACCGAGGCCGATCAGAGCGACTTCGCCGAGTTCACCTGCGACCAGGCCAACGCCCAGACTGACGTCTCGGACCAGCCTCTGTTCTCCTGCACCACCGACGGCACCGAGAAGTACCTCTTGGGTCCGACCCTGATCGAGGGCAAGGACCTCACCGGCGCCAACGCCGGCGTGCCGCAGAACAACGTGGCCTGGGTGGTCGACCTGACCTTCAACGCCGACGGCGCCATCGCGTTCGAGAAGGCCACCGGCACGCTGGCGGCGCGGCAGCCGCCGCAGAACCAGTTCGCGATCGTGCTTGACGCGGCGACCATCACGGCGCCGCGGCTGACCACGTCGATCCCGGGCGGTGCAGCCCAGATCACCGGCGACTTCAACCAGCAGTCCGCGACCGAGCTGGCCAACGTGTTGAAGTACGGAGCTCTGCCGCTGGCCTTCGAGGTCTCCGAGGTGGCCAACATCTCGGCCACGTTGGGCAGTGACCAGCTGCGCGCTGGAATCGTGGCGGGGCTCATCGGGCTCGCCCTCGTGATCGGTTTCTGCTTCCTCTACTACCGAGGTCTCGGACTGGTGGTAGTCGCCTCACTGGCGATCGCCGCCGCGATCACGTACGCCGTCACGGTGCTGCTGGGTGACTCGGTCGGCTTCGCCCTCAACCTGCCGGGCATCGCCGGCGCGATCGTCGCCATCGGGGTCACCGCCGACAGCTTCATCATCTATTTCGAACGGATCCGCGACGAGGTCCGTGACGGCCGGAGCCTGCGGGCGGCGGTCGAGGCGGGCTGGAAGCGGGCCCGGCAGACCCTGCTGATCGCTGACGGCGTCTCGCTGCTGTCGGCGCTGATCCTGTTCATCTTGGCCATCGGGTCGGTGAAGGGCTTCGCCTTCACCCTCGGGCTGACCACGCTGATCGACGTCCTGATCACGTTCATCTTCACCAAACCGCTGATGACTCTGCTGGCGCGAACCAAGTTCTTTGGCGGTGGGCACCCGCTCTCCGGGCTCGACCCGAACCACCTGGGGGTCAAGGCGCTGCCTGGAGTCCGACCACGCAGGGCAGCCGAGGCGACCAGGACAGCCGTGGTTGCGCCGACGCGAGGTTCGAGCCCTTCGGCCGCCGAGCCGCGACCAAGGGAGGCCTGATGTCTCGATTCAGCGAACTGGGCCACCGGCTCTACACCGGCGACGTCTCCTACGACTTCATCGCACGCCGCCGCCGCTGGTACCTCATCTCGGCGGTGATGATGGCGATTTCGCTGGCCGCGCTGCTGGGTTTCCGGCTCACCTGGGGTATCGAGTTCTCCGGCGGTGCAGACTTCCGCGCCAACACCCAGGTCACCTCCAGCTCGGTGCCCCAGATGCGGACCGCTCTGGAGGGCTCCGGGGTGCCGGGGCTCGAGGAAGCCGCCGTCACCACCATCAACAACAACCAGATCCGGGTGCAGACCCGTCCGCTGAACGCGGTCACCGAGGTGCCGAAGGTCCGTGGCGCGATCGCCAACGAGGTGGGCGTGAAGAGCGAGGCGGTGGCCTACAACCTGATCGGCGCCTCGTGGGGGAGCCAGATCACCAACCGGGCCCTGCTCGCGCTGGCGGTCTTCCTGGTCCTGGTGGCCCTGGTCATCTGGATCTACTTCCGCAACGGCACCATGTCGGCGGCCGCCCTGGTGGCGCTGGGGCACGACCTGCTGCTGACCATCGGCATCTACGCCCTGGTGGGGTTCACCGTGACGCCGGCCACGTTGATCGGCGTGCTCACCATCTTGGGATACTCGCTCTACGACACCGTGGTGGTCTTCGACAAGGTGCGCGAGAACGTCCGCGACCTCAAGTCGAGCACGGTACGCACCTACTCCGAGGCGGCCAACCTCGCCCTCAACCAGGTGCTGGTGCGCTCGATCAACACCACCATCATCGGGGTGCTGCCGGTGGCGGCGCTGCTGTTCGCCGGGGCGGTGATCCTCG
The DNA here is from genome assembly GCA_035634295.1 of Propionibacteriaceae bacterium. Lineage (GTDB taxonomy): Bacteria > Actinomycetota > Actinomycetes > Propionibacteriales > Propionibacteriaceae > Microlunatus. Next base: position 86,876 of record DASQDG010000036.1, read on the forward strand.
GCGAGGGGCCACTCAAGGACCTGGCGCTGGCCCTCTTCGTCGGCATGATCGCCGGTGCCTACTCGTCCATCTTCATCGCGGTGCCGATGCTGGCCCAGCTCAAGGAGCGCGACCCCGAGTTGCGCAAGCACGCCTCGCGGGTGGCGAGTCGCCGGGCCAAGGAGGCTTCACGCGGCCGATCGACGCAGGCCGGCCAGACCGGCACGGGAGGGTCGCACGCCCTGGTCACCTCAGGGCAGGGTACGACTGACCCCGGTGTCCCTGAGCCGACCAACGAGGAGTTGGCCGTGACCGGGAGCGCCTCGGGCCCCACCCGCCCGGCCACCGGTGCCACCCGGATCACCCTGGAGCCCACAACCGCGCCCCCGACGGTGGCCTCCAAGCCGCTCACCGAAGGCGGCGCCAAACGCCCCCAACCGCAGCACCTGCCGCGCAGCCAGCGAAGGAAGTAGTCGTGCCGGAGGCCGCGCTCGGGGTGCTCGACCTGATTCGCGACGTGCCCGATTTCCCGAAGCCCGGCGTCAACTTCAAGGACATCAGCCCCCTGTTGCAGTCGGCCATCGGGTTTTCCGCGGCGGTCGAGGCGCTGGTGGCCGCCTCGCCAACCGAGGTCGATGTGGTGCTGGGGATGGAGGCTCGCGGCTTCCTTTTCGGCGCGCCGGTGGCCCTGGCCCTCGGGGCAGGCTTCGTACCCGTACGCAAGCCCGGAAAGCTGCCGATGCCCACGGTCTCCCAGCGCTACGACCTGGAATACGGCTCCAGCACGCTGGCCGTGCACGCCGACGCCATCTGGCCCGGAGCACGGGTGCTGCTGGTCGACGACGTGCTGGCCACCGGCGGCACTCTGGTGGCCTCCGCGGAGCTGGTACGACAACTGCGCGGCGATGTTGTGCAGGCCACCGTGCTGATGGAGCTGGAGTTCCTCGGCGGCCGTCGCCGGCTGGCTGAGGCTCAGGTGCCGGTGGAGGCGCTCGTGACGTATCGCCAGCCATGAGCAGACCGACGCGGGACCGCCGAGCATGAAGGAGCTGCCCCAGCCAGCTCCTCGGCAGCGGCACAACCCCTCGTGGGCCAACGAGGCGCTGGTCCGGCTGCCCGCTCGCCGGTCCTCGCCACAACGCGAGCTGGCCCGCCGGGCCCTGCTCGCCATGACGCTGTTGGCGGTGACGGTCGGCCTGGTGTACTTCGACCGGGACGCCTACACAGACAACTTCGACGGGTCGGTGTCATTCATCGACACCATCTACTACGCGACCGTCACCATCACCACCACCGGTTACGGCGACATCACCCCGATCAAGCCGCACTCCCGCCTGATCAACGCCATCCTGGTCGCGCCGCTGCGGATCGCCTTCCTGGTGGTGCTGGTCGGGACCACCTTGGAGGTGCTGGCCAACGAAGGGCGCCGCATCTATCGCGACGGACGTTGGAGGAAGAGCATGCGCAATCACGTGGTGGTCGTCGGCTATGGCACCAAGGGCAAGAGCGCCGTCGACACACTGGTGGGCAACGGCGCCAACCCAGCCCAGATCGTCATCATCGACGGCAGTTCCAGTGCCGTCAGCGATGCGAACATCCAGGGCTACGCAGCCATCGAGGGTGATGCCACCCGGCGCGACATCCTGCGTCGGGCCGAGATCATCAAGGCCCGGGAGGTGATCATCACCCTCGACCGCGACGACTCCGCGATCCTGGTGACGTTGACGGTGCGTCAACTCAACCCCAGCGCCCACATGGTCGTGGCCGTACGGGAGGAGGACAACGCCTCGCTGATCCGACAGTCCGGCGCCAACTCCGTCATCACCTCCTCCGAGGCAGTCGGCCGGCTGCTCGGTCTGTCAGCGGTCAGCCCCAACCTGGGCACGGTGATCGAGGATCTGCTGTCGTCTCGGGAGGGGCTCGAGGTGGGGGAGCGGCAGGTGACGAGCACCGAGGTCGGCCGGTCGCCTGACGACGTCCGGGGTGAGCGGGTGATCGCAGTCGTGCGCAACCGTACGCTGCGCCGCTTCAACGACCCGACGGTGGCCACCCTGGCCACCGGAGACGACGTGGTCGTGGTCCGCCCGGCTGCGCACCCCAACTGACCTGCTGGCCTACACTGGGCCCCAACGCCAGGCGTGCACCGCCGCGCGCAGTCTGCACCTGCGGCTGTGCACCGGGCAACTGAGCGAAGGATTGCGTTTGAACGATCAGGGGACCGCCGTCAGCCCTTCAGCCTCCGCTTCGAGCGACCCGTCGCTCGTAGATGTCGAAGCGCGCCCGGGCAGCCAGGAGACGGCGGTCGCGCTCCGCTCGACTCCCGGTGCGGAGGCTCCCCGGATCGGCATGCGGCAGCGGATCGCCCGGCTGGGCACGTCCAAGCCCCAGACCCCGATGCTCGACCCGCTGTTCAAGGTGATACGGGCCAGCCATCCCAAGGCTGACCTGTCGGTGATCGAGCGCGCCTACCGGACCGCCGAGCGCTGCCACCGGGGGCAGCTCCGCAAGAGCGGCGACGCCTACATCACGCATCCGTTGGCAGTGACCACGATTCTGGCCGAGCTCGGCATGACCGAGTCCACGTTGTGTGCCGCTCTGCTGCACGACACCGTTGAGGACACGACATACACGCTGGAGCAGTTGGCGAACGACTTCGGGGACGAGGTGGCGCTGCTGGTCGACGGTTGCACCAAGGTGGAGAAGGTCACGTACGGCGAGTCGGCCAAGTCCGAGACCATCCGCAAGATGGTGGTGGCGATGAGCCGCGACATCCGGGTGCTGGTGATCAAGCTGGCCGACCGGCTGCACAACATGCGGACGCTGCACTACCTGCGACCCGACAAGCAGTCGCGGATCGCGGCGGAGACCCTGGAGATCTTCGCCCCGCTCGCGCACCGACTGGGCATGAACGCGATCAAGTGGGAGCTGGAGGACTTGGCCTTCGCCACCATGCACCCCAAGGTCTATGACGAGATCGTCCGGCTGGTCGCCGAAGCCGCCCCGCAGCGCGACGAGTTCTTGCAGCAAGTGGTGGAGGACGTCCAGACCGACCTCAAGGCGGCCAAGATCAAGGCCACGGTGACGGGGCGACCCAAGCACTACTACTCCATCTATCAGAAGATGGTGGTGCGTGGCCGCGACTTCCAAGACATCTACGACCTGGTGGCGCTGCGCGTGCTGGTGGAGACCCCCCGCGACTGCTACGCCGCCCTGGGCATCCTGCACGTCCGCTGGACTCCGCTGCCCGGGCGGTTCAAGGACTACATCGCGATGCCTAAGTTCAACCTCTACCAGTCGCTGCACACCACGGTGCTGGGTCCGGAGGGCAAGCCCGTCGAGCTGCAGATCCGCACCGACGAGATGCACCGGCGGGCGGAGTTCGGGGTGGCGGCGCACTGGAAGTACAAGGAGGGCAAAGGCACCCCGCCCTCGGCCAAGGGGGACCGGGGCGAACTGGTGTGGGTGCGTCAGCTGCTGGACTGGCAGCGCGAGACCGCCGACCCGGGCGAGTTCCTCGACTCGTTGCGGTTTGAGATCAACTCGACCGAGGTCTATGCGTTCACCCCCAAGGGCGACGTCATCTCCCTGCCTCAAGGGTCCACACCGATTGACTTCGCGTACGCGATCCACACCGAGGTCGGGCACAAGACCATCGGCGCTCGGGTCAACGGACGGCTGGTGCCGCTGGAGTCGGTGCTGGGAAACGGTGACGTGGTCGAGATCTTCACCTCCAAAGCCGAGAACGCCGCGCCGAGCCGGGACTGGCTCACCTTCGTCCGTAGTCCCCGAGCCCGAAACAAGATTCGGCACTACTTCACCCGGGAACGACGCGAGGAGTCGATCGAGACCGGCAAGGAGGCGCTGGCCAAGCAGCTGCGCAAGGCGGGGCTGCCGCTTCAGCGGCTGCTGACGCTGGAGCACCTGACCGCGGTCGCGGGCTTCTTCAAGCTGGCCGACGTCACCGCGCTGTACGCGGCCGTCGGCGAGAACACCGTCGGTGCCCAAGCCGTGGTCAACCGGCTGATCAGCGTCGAGGGCGGTGACGACGCGACGGCTGACGAGACCAGCGAGGACCGGGTGGTCACCGGTCGGCAGCGCCGGACCGCCGGCACCAGCGACTCGGGCATCGAGGTGGTCGGGGCCAGTGACCTGCTGGTCAAGCTGGCCAAGTGCTGCACCCCGGTGCCCGGTGACACCATCCTCGGCTTCGTCACCCGCGGCTCCGGCGTCTCGGTGCACCGGACCGACTGCGTCAACGCGACCAGCCTGCAGGCCCAACCGCAGCGCGTGCTCCAGGTGGCCTGGGCACCGACCTCGAAGAGCCAGTTCCTGGTCGCCATCCAGGTGGAGGCGCTGGACCGGAGCCGGCTGCTGTCCGACGTCACCCGCGCCCTGTCCGACCAGCACGTCAACATTTTGTCCGCGGCCCTGACCACCAGCAAGGACCGCATCTGCAAGGTCAAGTTCACCTTCGAGACCGCCGACCCCACCCACCTCGACCACGTGCTCAAGGCCGTACGGATGGTCCCGGCCGTCTTCGACGTCTACCGCATCAAGCAGTGACATCGGTGCGCGCAGACGTACGCGGAACCGAGCATGCGCTGCTCAGGGGGTTCGAGGGGGCCCGGCTGGGTGTGGCGGGCGTTTCGAGCGCAGCTTAGCGCTAGCGAAGCGCAGCGAGGAGGGCGAGACGGGCCCCCTCGAACCCCCTGGGCAGCGCACCCCACGAGGGGCTGAAACGCGAGCTGCGCACGGTCCATGGCTACCCGCTGAAGTCTGCGACCGCCTTGTGCGCCTGCGCCAGCCACTCGCGATACGTGGCCGCCGACGCCTCCGCCTCCCGGGCCGCCTTGCCGTCACCCCGTGCCTTCGCCTTGGCCGCCTTGGCCTCCAGGGTGTCGATCTGAGCCTGCAGCTTGGCCGCTGTCTCCTCGGCTCGCGCCCGGGCTTCAGGGTTGGTCCGTTTCCAGCGGTCGTCCTCGGACTGCTTGATGGCGCTCTCGATCGCCCGCAGCCGGGCGTCCAGCGGCTTGATGGCGTCCCGGGGCACCTTGCCGATCTCGTGCCAGCGCTGCAGCAGGTCTCGGTAGCCGGCCTTGGCTGCGGCGAGGTCCCGTACGGGCAGCAGTTGCTCGCCCTCGGCCAGCAAGGCCTCCTTCGCCTCCTGATTGGCCTTGAACTCGGTGTCCTGCTCGGCGAGGGTGGCGGCCTTGGCGGCGAAGAAGGTGTCCTGGGCGGCGCGGAACCGCTGCCAGAGTGCCTCATCGACCCCGCGAGGAGCGGGCCCGGCGGCCTTCCAGCGCGTCATCAACTCGCGATAGGTCCCGGTGGTTGGGCCCCAGTCGGTCGAGCCGGCCAGCGCCTCGGCTTCGGCCACCAGCTTCTCCTTGGCCACCCGAGCGGTGTCGCGCTGCTCGGCCTGCTGGGAGAACTGGGCCTTGCGTCGGCGCGTATACGTGGTGCGGGCGGCCGAGAAGCGGTGCCACAGCTCGTCGTCGGTGGTCCGGTCGAGCCGGGGCAGCGCCTTCCACTGGTCCAGCAGCGACCGAAAGCGGTTGACCCCGCCACGCCAGTCGTTGCCGCCGGCCAGCCGCTCGGCCTCGGTGACGAACTTCTCCTTGGCCAAGCGGGTCTGCTCCGACGCCTTGGCCCGCTGGGCCTTGCGCTCGGCCTTGCGCTGCTCGATCATCGGCAACAGGGCGTTGAGCCGGTTCAACAGGTCGTCGAAGTCGCCCACCGCGTGCGCCTCGTTGATGCTGCCCAATACGATCCGGATGGCCGAAAGTGCATCGTCGGGTGAAACCGTTCCGGTGCGAACCCGGGTCTCCAGCAGGGACACCTCGAGATCGAGGGCCTCGAACCGCCGTACGAAGAACGACAGCGCCTCCTCGGCCGGCACATCGGGGACCTGACCCACGCTGCGTTCCCCGCCTGTGGTGCGGACGTAGACGGTGCCGTCGCTGTCCACCCGCCCAAAGGATGCGGGACCCGCGCCTTCACTCATGCACGTCATCCTGCCCGATAGGGTCAATGTTGTGTTCATTGCCTCGTTTCCGGCCGGCCCCTGGGAGACCAACTGCTACCTGGTGGCCACCGAGCCAGGATCGGAGTGTGTGGTGGTCGACCCGGGCATGGACGCCCTTGACGGCATCCGCGAGGTGGTCGCCGAACACCACCTGAAGCCGGTTGCCGCGCTGCTGACCCACGGCCATCTCGATCACATGTACACCGTCACCCCGCTGTGCTCCTCCTACGACGCCACCTGCTGGATCCACCCCGCCGACCGGGCCCTGCTGTCGGACCCGCTGCGCGGGATGGGTCCGGACACCGCGGCGCTGCTGCGCCGACTGAGCCCGGACGGGCAGGCGTTCACCGAGCCTGACGATGTCCGCGAGCTCGACGATGGCGGCACCGTCGAGGTGGCCGGGCTGACCTACTCCTGCCTGCACGCCCCCGGGCACACCCCCGGCTCGACGATGTTCCGCAGCCCCTACGACGAGGCGGACCTGACGTCGGTGGTGTTCACCGGGGACGTGCTGTTCGCGGGCTCCGTCGGCCGCACCGACCTGCCGGGCGGCAGCGCGGCGGAGATGGTGCGCTCGCTGCAGGCCAAGGTCCTGCCGCTGCCGGACTCCACCGCCGTGCTGCCCGGCCACGGCCCGCAGACGACCATGGCCCAAGAACGCGTCGCCAACCCGTACCTGCAGCAGGCTCGGCTGGCCGGAAGCGCGGCAAGCGGGCGGGCAAGCCGGTGAGCCGCCCGAGGCCGCTGTCGGGGTTCCCCGAGTTGAGGCCCGAACAGCGGATCGTCGAGCAGTTCGTGCTGGATCGGCTGCGCGAGACGTTCGAGCTGCACGGGTTCGCTCCGGTGGAGACTCGGGCGGTCGAGCCGCTGGAGCGGCTGGCCAAGCAGGGCGCGATCGACAAGGAGGTCTACGCGGTCACCCGGTTGCGCGCCGAGCCGGGGACGCCCGCCGAGCTGGGGCTGCACTTCGACCTGACAGTGCCGTTCGCGCGCTACGTGTTGGAGAACGCCCACGCCCTGCAGTTTCCGTTTCGGCGCTACCAGATCCAGAAGGTGTGGCGTGGCGAGCGGCCGCAGGAGGGTCGCTACCGCGAGTTCACCCAGGCCGACGTCGACATCGTCAATGCCGGCGAGCTAGCAGTTCACCACGACGTCGAGCTGCCGCTGGTCGCCCTGGCCGCCCTGGAGCGGCTGCACGTCGACCTCGACCTGCCGCCGGTGCTGATGCGCGTCAGCAACCGCCGTCTAGCTCAGGGGTTCTACCTCGGGCTGGAGATCGAAGACCCCCCCGCGGTCCTGCGGCAGGTGGACAAGATTGACAAGATCGGGCCCGACCGGGTCCGCTATTCCCTGGTCACCGACCTCGGCCTGAGCGACGCCCAAGCGGCGGCGTGCGTCAAGCTCGCCACCATCTCCTCGGCCGACGAGTCCTTCGTCGACGCGGTTCGCGCCCTCGGGGTGCAGCACGACCAGCTCGACGAGGGACTGGAGCTGCTGTCCGAGGTGGTCCGGACCGCTGGCCGGTACGTCCCCGGCCGTCTGGTGGCCGACCTCAAGGTCGCCCGCGGACTGGACTACTACACCGGCACCGTCTACGAGACCGAGATGGTGGGCTTTGAGTCCTGGGGCTCGATCAGTTCCGGGGGTCGCTATGACTCGCTGGCCAGTGACGGCAAGACCAGCTATCCGGGGGTGGGCCTGTCCATTGGGGTGACCCGGCTGCTGGCGCCGCTGTTTGCGCGCGGTGTCAAGGCGTCCAGACCCGTGCCCACCGCCGTGTTGGTGATCGTCGACAGCGAGGAGACCAGGGTCGACGCGATCGGCGTGGCCGAGCGGCTTCGGGCCCGGGGGATCTCCACGGAGGTGTCACCGACCGCCGCCACGTACGGCCGTCAGATCCGTCACGCCGACCGTCGAGGCATCCCCTTCGTCTGGTTCGGCGCCGCGGCCCGCTCGGAGGTCAAGAACCTCCGGACCGGGGAGCAGCTGCCCGCCGACCCAGACCGCTGGAAGGTACCGCCAGCGGACGCGCGGCCACAGGTGTCCGGCAGCTGGAGATGAGCCGTGGCGTCCTCGCCCGCCGGTTGAGCGTCCAACGGCTCGCCGGCGCCAAGATGGCCACGGCCACCGACGTCGTCCGGCTGCTCACCTGCGTCCAGTCCCAGGAGTGGGCCCACGGGTTCTGGTCGCTAGGGATGCGCACCACCGGGTGCACGTATGCCGACGTGCAAGCCGAGTTCGACGCCGGCTCGTTCGTCCGGACACACGTGCTCCGGCCCACCTGGCACTACCTGGCGGCCGAGGACCTCGCCTGGGTGCAGACGCTGACCGCACCGCGGGTGCAGCAGCAGAACCGCAGCCAGGGCCGCAACCTGGGGCTCTCGGCCGACGACCTGGACCTCGGTCTGGAGCTGATCCGATCTGCGCTGGTCGGGGGCCGGCAGCTGACACGCCGCGCGCTGAGCGACGTACTGGTCGACGGCGGCATCTCCACCGAAGGGCAGCGGCTCGCCTACCTGGTGATGAACGCCGAGCTGGAAGGCGTGATCTGCAGCGGAGTGCTGCGCGGGGCTCAGCACACCTACGCCCTGGTCAGCGAGCGCATCCCGCCGACCCCAACACGGTCGCGCGAGGACGCGCTGTGCGAGCTCACCTGGAGGTTCTTCTCCGGTCACGGACCAGCCAGCGTCGCCGACTTCACCCGATGGTGCTCGCTGACCAGAACTGACGCCCGAGCCGGACTCGAGCTGGTGGGGGACCGGCTGGCCCGTGTGGAGCACGACGGGCACGAGCTGTGGTTCGACCCGGCAGGCCCCGAGCCCGCCGAGCAGCAGGGTGCGCTGCTGGTGCCGCTGTACGACGAGGTGACGCTGACCTATCCCCGGATCAACTTCCCGATCGCCGCCAGCCATCCACATCCCCCCGGCTCGGACCTGTTCGTGGGCAGCGTGCTGGTGGACCTGGTCAACGTCGGCACCTGGCGACGGACCGTACGCGGCAGTCGGGTGCGCGTCGAGACCGCGCTGGCCGACGGCCTGGGCGATGACCAGCGCGCCGCCGTGGCCGAAGAGGTGCTGGTGCTGGCGGCTTTCCTGGGCCGCGAGCTCGAGCGGTCCTGAGCGCGGACGCGGCTGCCGTCCCCGACCGAGCACGGATAGGCTGGCCTGTGCAGGCGTGGGGTCGAGCGGAGGAGAACCAGTGGTTTCGACACCGGACCGACACACGGTGCTGGCGTCGGCCGACAGCGAGTCATACTCGTCGCTGCGTCGCCGGCCCACCTCGCGCAGCGAGCGCTACGCCATGGGCAAGGCACTGCGCCGGCAGGTGCCGCGCGGGAGCCTGGGGGACTGGGCGCCGTCGCCGGACCGCCCCAGCCCAGTGGACCTCCTGCGGCAGTCCCACGAGGGGCGGCTGGACCGGCTGATCCCGGTACGAGTGGCTCGGATGATCTCCTCGCCCTACGGCTTCCTCCGCGGCACCGCCATCGTGATGGCCGAGGATGTGGCCCGGCTGCCCGCCACCGGCATCACCCCGGTGATCTGTGGCGACGCGCACCTGGGCAATTTCGGGTTCTACGGCTCCCCCGAGGGTGAGCTGGTGATCGACCTCAACGACTTCGACGAGGCCCATCCCGGCGGCTGGGAGTGGGACTTGCGACGGCTGGTGGCCAGCATCCACGTCGCCGGCAGGGAGAACGGGGCGTCGGAGGACCAGTGTGGCGAGGCGGTGATGTCGTGCGTGGCCGCCTACCGCGACGAAGTGGAATTTCTGGCCGAGCAGCCGCTGCTGATGCGCTCCTACAACCGGCTGGACGTTAACCGGCTGCACGAGACGGCGACCGAGAAGTCTCTCCGCGACGAGATCGAGCGCTCGGCCAAGAGAGCCCGGCAGCGGACCAGCGACCGTGCGCTGCCGAAGTTCACCGCCGAGCACGAGGGCTCGCGGCGGATCGTGGAGGAGCCGCCGCTGATCACCCGGCTCGAGGAGGCCGAGGCCGAGGCAGTAGCGGTGGCCCTGGATGACTATCTGGGCACTCTGGCTCCGCACTGGCGGCGGATGGTGGGCGGCTACACCCTGGTCGACGTGGCTCACAAGGTCGTGGGCGTGGGCAGCGTCGGGCTTCGGGCCTATGTCGCCCTGCTGGAGGGCAGCAGCCCCGACGACGTGCTCTTCCTGCAGCTCAAGCAGGCCCGGCGATCGGTGCTCGCCCAGTACGTCCACGGTGACGCGGCCTGGCACGAACACCAGGGCCAACGGGTGGTCGAATACCAGCAGGCGCTGCAGACGGTGAGCGACCCGCTGCTGGGCTGGACCACGGTGCGCGACCTCGAGGGCGGGCCGCTGCAGTCGGCGCACCGCCAGTTCTACGTACGGCAGTTCCGCAACATGAAGGGCACCATCGCCCTGGACGCCATCGACACGGCGGCACTGACCGACTACGCCGGGATCGTCGGCCATCTGCTGGCCAAGGGCCACGCCAGGACGAGCGGGGCGTCGATGATCTCTGGCTACGCCGGGGGTTCGGACAAACTGGACCGAGCGTTCGGGCGCTTCGCCAGCTCCTATGCCGATCAGACCGAGGCCGACCACGCCGAGCTGGTGCGGGCTGTCCGGCTGGGCAAGCTTCCGGTCACCGAAGGCGCGCTCGACAAGATGGGCTCGGCCTTCCGTCCCGGCTGAGCGGTCGGCTGGGCGGCGCGATCAGCGGGCAGCCCGACCTGGCCGCCAAAGCACGGCCAAGCCCGCCCCCACCAACACGGCCAGCGCCACCAAGGTCACCCCGCCGATCTTGAGCGCCCGGTTGAAGGCCAGGTCGGTGGCTGCCGCCCGCTCGCCGCGATCCGACGCGCCCTCGGCGGGCGCACGTCCGGTGCCCAGGCTGACCGGAGCCACCGACCCCGACAGGTTGCCGCTGCACAGCCGGGTGACCAGGCGCAGAACCGCCGCATCGCCGTTGCCGAGCACCGCCTCTTCGGCGAAGATCACCCAGGTCGTGCCGACATCGGGAGCGAAGCCGCAGCCGTCGCGTGGCGAGGCGACTACCTGCTCGCGGTAGACCGTCCCCTTGTAGACCCGGGACACCTCAAAGCGCACATCAACCCGTCCCGGTTTCGGCTTGCGTACCGAGGCGGATGAAAGCACACGGCCGGAGAAGACCGCGTCGGCCTGCCGGCTCAGAGAACCGCTGCTGGTTCCCCCGCAGGTGCACGCATAGGCAGAGGTGGGCTCCACCGCGACCCCGAGCAGGCCGAGGGTGAGAGCCGCCAACAGCGACAGCACACGTGCGGCGGAGCGAGGCACGGGACAATCCTCGTCCGGCAGCCAGCGGCAGACAAGCGGGCGGCGGATTGCAGCGGGAGCGCCCGGCCGCCTCGCCGTAGGATCGAAACCGCTCGGGCCGCCCGGCTCGGGCCCTGAGGAAGGAACTGTCACTGTGATCCGCACCCACGATGCCGGCACGCTCCGCGCCGAGCACGCTGGTCAACTCGTCGTCCTCGCCGGCTGGGTCGCTCGCCGCCGTGATCACGGTGGCGTCGCTTTCCTGGACTTGCGAGACGCCTCGGGTGTGGTCCAGGTGGTGGTCCGCGACGAGATCCTGGCGGCCTCGGGCGCCCACGACCTCCGCAACGAATACTGCATCTCGATCACCGGTGAGGTGTCTGCCCGACCCGAGGGCAACGCCAACCCTGACCTGTCGACCGGGGAGATCGAGGTGGTGGCCACTCAGATCCAGGTGCTGAGCACCGCAGCCCCGCTGCCGTTCCAGATCGACGAACGAGTCACGGTGGGGGAGGAGGTCCGGCTGCGCTACCGCTATCTGGACCTGCGACGGCCGGCGCAGGCGGCCGCCATCCGGCTGCGCAGCGAGGTGAACCGCGTGGCTCGTCGAATCCTCGGCGACCGTGGCTTCGTCGAGGTGGAGACCCCAACGCTGACCCGCTCCACGCCCGAAGGTGCCCGCGACTTCTTGGTGCCGGCCCGGCTCAAGCCCGGCTCCTGGTATGCGCTGCCGCAGAGTCCTCAGCTGTTCAAGCAGCTGCTGATGGTGGCCGGCCTGGAGCGCTACTACCAGATCGCTCGCTGTTATCGCGACGAGGACTTCCGCGCCGACCGGCAACCGGAGTTCACCCAGCTGGACATCGAGATGAGCTTCGTCGACCAGGACGACGTGATCGAGCTGACCGAGGACCTGCTGAGCGACATCTGGCAGCTGGTGGGCTACCAGGTGCCGACCCCGATCCCCAGGATGACCTACGCCGAGGCGATGGACCGCTACGGCAGCGACAAGCCCGACCTGCGGATGAGCCTCGAGCTGACCGAGATGACCGACTACTTCAGCCAGACCCCGTTCCGGGTGTTCCAGGCCGACTACGTGGGGGCCGTGCTGATGCCCGGTGGCGCCGGGCAGCCTCGCAAGCAGCTCGACGGCTGGCAGGAGTTCGCCCGTCAGCGTGGGCACCGCGGGCTGGCGTACGTGCTGGTGGGCGACGACGGCAAGCTCGGCGGTCCAGTGGCCAAGAATCTGTCCGAGGCCGAGCGGGCTGGTCTGGTCGAGCGGGTGGGTGCCCGGCCGGGGGACTGCGTCTTCTTCGCCGCCGGTTCCCGCTCGTCGGCCCAAGCGCTGCTGGGCGCCACTCGGCTGGAGATCGGGCGTCGCTGCGGCCTGATCGACCCCGACGCCTGGGCGTTCACCTGGGTAGTGGATGCGCCGCTGTTCGAGCCGGCCAGTGCTGCGGTGGCCAGCGGGGACGTGGCCGTCGGCTCGGGGGCCTGGACGGCGGTGCACCACGCCTTCACCTCACCCAAGCCGGAGTCCATGGACACCTTCGACACCGACCCGGGCAGCGCCCTGGCTTATGCCTACGACATCGTGTGCAACGGCAACGAGATCGGCGGCGGCTCGATCCGGATCCACCGCCGCGACATCCAAGAGCGGGTGTTCGCGGTGATGGGCCTGAGTGGGGCCGAGGCGCAGGAGAAGTTCGGCTTCCTGCTGGACGCGTTCTCCTACGGGGCGCCGCCGCACGGCGGCATCGCCTTCGGCTGGGACCGGATCTGTGCCCTGCTGTCGGGCACTGACTCGATCCGCGACGTGATCGCGTTCCCCAAGTCCGGCGGCGGTGTCGACCCGTTGACCGACGCGCCGGCGCCGATAACCTCCCAGCAGCGCCGCGAGGCAGGCGTGGACGCCATTCTCACCGGTACGGCGGCCGCGGGTGCCCCGGAGGCGAAAGCGGGCTGAGCGACTCCGCGGGAGAGCCGAGACGAGCGTGCGCAGGGGATGGGGGACCAGTGAGTGAGGACCTGTTCGGCGAGGTCGGCGCGCCGCTCGGCCCCGGCGGAGTCGGCGCCTCCGCAGCAGGGTCGGGCAGCCTGGCCGACTCGACCCGTACGGGCCTGCCGCTGGCCGTCCGGATGCGCCCCCGCAGCATCTCCGAGATCGTCGGGCAGCAGCATCTGCTCTCACCCGGCTCACCGCTGAGGCGGCTGGCGGCGGGGGAGGCGATGTCGGTGTTCCTGTGGGGCCCACCGGGGGTGGGCAAGACCACCATCGCGGCCGTGGTGTCCCAGAGCACCAACCGACGCTTCGTGGAGATCTCGGCGGTCACTGCGGGGGTCAAGGAGGTCCGGGCAGTGCTGGACCGCGCCCGGCTCGACCTGCGGACCGGCCGGGAGACGGTGCTCTTCGTCGACGAGGTGCACCGATTCAGCAAGACCCAGCAGGACGTGCTGCTGCCGGCGGTGGAGAACCGGCTCGTCACCCTGATCGCGGCCACCACGGAGAACCCGAGCTTCTCGGTGATCGCGCCGCTGCTGTCTCGGTCGCTGCTACTGACGCTGCGGCCGCTGACCGACGCCGACATCTCGGGCCTGCTCGATCGCGCACTCACCGAGGAGCGAGGGCTGCGGACGGCCGACGGGGCGCGGTTCACCCTGGCCGACGACGCCCGTGACACGGTGCTCCGGCTCGCCGGCGGTGACGCGCGCCGGGCGCTGACCTACCTGGAGGAGGCCGCGGCCGGAGCGCAGGCGAACAGTGCCGCCGAGATCACCGTCGACACAGTGGAGAACGCCGTCGACAGGGCGGCCGTGCGTTATGACCGCGACGGCGACCAGCACTACGACGTGATCAGCGCGTTCATCAAGTCGGTCCGCGGCTCCGACGTACAGGCTTCGCTGCACTATCTGGCCCGGATGATCTCCGCAGGCGAGGATCCTCGTTTCATCGCCCGCCGGTTGGTCATCTTGGCCAGCGAGGACATCGGGCTGGCCGATCCTTCGGCGCTGACCACCGCGGTGGCCGCAGCCGATGCCGTCTCGTTCCTCGGCATGCCCGAGGGGCGGATCCCGCTGGCCCAGGCGGTGATCGCGTTGGCCCTGGCACCCAAGTCCAATGCGGTCATCCTCGCCGTTGACGGGGCGCTGGCCGACGTCTCCGCCGGTCGGATCGGCCTGGTGCCGGCCCATCTGCGCGACGCCCACTACCCCGGGGCCACCACGTACGGGCACGGGCAGGGCTATCGCTACGCCCACGACGAGCCGCACGGCATCGCGGCCCAGCACTACCTGCCTGACGAGCTCGCCGGTGCCCGCTACTACGTCCCCACCCCGCACGGCGCCGAGGCGGGGCTGACGGACCGGCTGGCCAGGATCGAGGATCGGCTGGCCGGCGGTGGCGTTTGACGCTCCGGAGCCGGTCAGTCCAGCGCGGTAAGGTACTGCGCGTCACCCGGCGTCTGAGTCGTCCGGATCGGCGAGGCCCTGAGCGCCCGCCTCTGATCACAGTGAGGAAGACCCATGTCAGTAGGGGAAGTCGCCGGTCTGATCGCCGCCATCGCCTTTGTGGTCTTGGTCGCGCTCTGCGCGGTTCCGCTGCTGAAGCTCGGGCGGGTGCTGGAGGAGGTGCGACTCGCGGTGCGCGACATCGGCCATGAGTCGGTGCCGATCCTGACCGAGCTGCGGGGCACCGTGAGTGCCACCAACGACGAGCTGAGCAAACTGAGCCTGGTCACCGACGACGTCGCCAAGGTGAGCAGGCACGCCACCGTGGTCAGCGAGAACGCCGCCCAGCTCACCAACCTGTTCAGTGCCACTCTGGGCGGACCGATCATCAAGACCGCGGCGTTCACCTACGGCGTCCGCAAGGCGTTCCGCGGCGAATCCCGGACCAAGGTGGCCGCCCGCTCCGGCCGAGGAGACCGGTCGTGATCGGCAAGGTGTTCTGGTTCGCAGTCGGTGCTGGCAGCGCGGTCTACACCGCCATCAAGATCCAAGGGCTGGCCCGTCAAGCCACCCCTCGGGCCATCGGCCAGCGGGTCACCGACTCGGTGGCGACGCTGGGCGAGGAGTTCTCCAGCTTCGTCGAACGAGCCCGAGCCGCCATGGCCGAGCGCGAGGCGGAGCTTCGGGCCGAGATGGACCCCCTGGCCCGGGACCGACGCTCAGGCGACGGACGCGCTCTGGACCATCGCGCAGTGGACCTGCCCCGAGCACGCTTGGGCCGCAGCGGCCTGCAGGACTGACCCCGACATCTCGTACCAGACCCAAGGACACCCATCATGAGAACCGCCGAGATCCGGCGCCGCTTCCTGGACTTCTTCGCCTCCCGCGGCCACGAACCGGTGCCGTCTGCACCACTGCTCTACAACGACCCCACTCTGCTGTTCGTCAACGCCGGCATGGTGCCGTTCAAGCCGTACTTCACCGGCGCCGAGACCCCGCCGTGGGACCGCGCGGCGAGCGTGCAGAAGTGCGTCCGCACCCTGGACATCGAGGAGGTCGGCAAGACCACCCGGCACGGCACGTTCTTCCAGATGAATGGCAACTTCTCCTTCGGCGACTACTTCAAGGCAGAGGCGATCAGCTACGCCTGGGAGCTGGTCACCAAGTCCGCCGAGGCCGGAGGCTTGGGCTTCGACCCGGACCGGATCTGGGTCACCGTGCTGCACAGCGACGATGAGGCCGCGGCGCTCTGGGCCAACATCGCGGGGCTGCCCGAGCACCGGATCCAGCGCCGCGGGCTGTTGGACAACTACTGGCACATGGGCATCCCGGGCCCGGGTGGACCCTGCAGCGAGATCTACGTCGACCGCGGCTCGGCGTACGGCCCAGACGGCGGACCGGTGGTGGACGAGGACCGCTTCCTGGAGATCTGGAACCTGGTCTTCATGCAGGAGGAGCTGTCGGCAGTCCGGCGCAAGGACGACTTCGACATCGCCGCCGACCTCCCCCGAAAGAACATCGACACCGGCATGGGCCTGGAGCGGGTGGCCTTCCTACTGCAGGGCGTGGACAACCTCTACGAGATCGACGAGGTCTATCCGGTGATCGCCCGGGCAGCCGAGCTGGCCGGCAAACGCTACGGTGCCGGTGGCTCATCGCAAGCTCACGACGACGACGTCCGGATGCGCGTGGTGGCCGACCACATCCGCTCCTCACTGATGCTGATCAGCGACGGGGTGACGCCGGGCAACGAGGCCCGGGGCTACGTGCTGCGGCGGCTGCTCCGTCGCAGCGTGCGCTCGATGAGGCTGCTGGGTGTCGACGAGCCGGTGCTGGCCGAGCTGCTCCCGCTGAGCCGGGACCTGATGCGGCACTCCTACCCGGAGGTGGAGTCGGACTGGGGCCGGATCTCCCAGATCGCCTACGGCGAGGAGGAGGCGTTTCGGCGCACCCTGACCGCGGGCACCCAGATCTTCGACGTGGCGGTCACCGACGCCAAGGCGCAGCCGGTTGCAGCGGGGCCGCCCGCGTTGAGCGGTGAGCGCGCCTTCCAGCTGCACGACACGTACGGCTTTCCGATCGACCTCACCCTGGAGATGGCGGCCGAGCAAGGGCTGGCCGTGGATGAGTCCGGGTTCCGGCGCCTGATGACCGAGCAGCGGGACCGGGCCAAGGCCGACGCCAAGTCCAAGAAGGCCGGCGCAACGGGCACCGGGGTCTACCGCGAGCTGCGCGCCCTGGGCAGCACCGACTTCACCGGCTACTCCGAGCTGGTGACCGACACCCGGGTCCGCGGCATCGTGGTCGACGGCGCGCTCGTGCCGGTCGCGGGGCCGGGTCGGACCGTCGAGGTGGTGCTGGAGCGGACACCCTTCTACGCCGAGTCCGGCGGTCAAGACTCAGACGCGGGTCGGATCACCGCCGACGGCGTCGACCTCGAGGTGATCGACGTCCAGCGTCCGGTAAAGGGACTGATCGTGCACCGGGTGCTGGTCGCCGACGGCGAGCTGCGCTCCGGCGCCGAGGTGCTGGCGTCTGTGGACGGCGAATGGCGGCTGGGGGCCTGCCAGGCGCACTCCGGCACACACGTGATGCACGCGGCGCTGCGCCAGGTGCTCGGCCCGACCGCCTTGCAGAGCGGGTCGTACAACAAGCCTGGCTACCTGCGGCTCGACTTCGCCTGGCCCACCGGACTGAGCCAGACCATCCGCGGCGACGTCGAGGAGGCCGCGAACCAGGCGCTGCGCCAGGACCTGGCCGTGTCCGCGACGTACATGCCGCTGGCCCGGGCCCGCGAGATCGGCGCGCTGGCACTCTTCGGCGAGACCTACGGCGAGCAGGTGCGGGTGGTGGAGATCGGCGGGCCGTGGTCGCGAGAGCTCTGCGGCGGCACCCACGTCCAGCACGCCAGCCAGATCGGTCTGGTCACCTTGGCCGGAGAGTCCTCGGTGGGGGCCGGCGTACGGCGGGTCGAGGCCTTTGTCGGGCTCGAGGCGTTCCGCTACCTCGCGCGTGAGCGGTCCCTGGTGCTGGGGCTCACCGACACCCTCAAGGTGCAGCCCGACCAGCTCCTCGACCGGGTGTCCAAACTGGTCACCCAGCTCAAGGCGGCGGAGAAGCAGATCGCCGACCTGCGCAGTGCTCGCCTGCTGTCCGACGCCGGCGCGATCGTCGCTTCGGCGCGCGACCTGCACGGAGTCAGCTTCGTCGGCCACCGCGCCGACGGAGTCGGCGGCAACGACCTGCGCGCGCTGGCCGTGGAGATCCGCAGTCGGGTCATCGACCGGCCGGCGGTGGTCTGCGTGGTGGGCGGCTCCGCGCAGAAGCCGAGCGTGGTGGTGGTGACCACCGAGGGCGCGCGCGACCGCGGACTGTCGGCGGGCGAGCTGGTCCGGACCGCCAGTGAGACGTTGGGAGGGAGGGGCGGCGGCAAGGACGATATCGCCCAGGGCGGCGGCACCGACGCCAGCCAGGTCGACGCGGCGATCACGGCCGTCGAGGAGGCCGTCGGGCAGCGGGTGCGCAACGCCGGAGCAGCCCGCTGAGCGGAACGCTCCGGCCCGGCGTGCGGCTCGCGCTCGACTGGGGCGACGTCCGGATCGGCGTGGCCCGCTGTGACCCGGCGGGCCTGCTGGCCTACCCGTACGGCACCGTCGCGGCCGGCCCGGACGAGCTCGCCGAGCTGGTGGCGCTGGTCGTCGAGCTGGCGCCGCTGGAGGTGATCGTCGGCCTGCCCCGTTCGCTCTCCGGGGCCGACGGGCCGGCGGCCGTCAAGGCGCGCGATCGGGCAGCGGTACTGGTGCAGGCCCTGACCGCGGCGGGCCGGACCACCCCCGTACGCCTGGTCGACGAGCGGCTGAGCACCGTCACCGCAGCGCGGCAGCTGCGCGACAGTGGCCGCCGGGCCAAGGACCAGCGTGCCGTCATCGACGCGGCAGCAGCGGTGACGATCCTGGAGCACGCGCTGGCGGCCGAACGTTCCCGGAATGTCCCTCCAGGGGAGTTAGTATCGGCTGCGGTTGTGCCTGGTCAGGCCGCATCGAGCGCTGGCGGGCCCGAGGACAGGTCCCAGGAGATGCCTTGAGTTCGATCTTGGACCCGGAGTATCCGCCGAGCCCAGCACGAGAAGCTGTGCACCGCAGCAAGGGCTGTCTGGCGGTCCTGGTGGCCTTTGCGGTGCTCGCCTTCGGTGGCTACTTCGTCTACGACAAGGCCAACGGCTATCTGTCGACTCTTGGTGAGACGCCTGACTTTACCGGAGCAGGCAAGGCCAACATCACCATCACCGTTCCTGAAGGTGCCAGCGGCGACGAGATCGGCGCCCTGCTGGTCGACAAGGGTGTGGTGAAGTCCACCAAGGCGTGGGACAAGGCGGTCCGGCAGGAGGCGCGCGCCAGCAGCGTGCAAGCCGGGCGCTATCTGATGAAGACGCAGATGCCGGCCCGAGAGGCGTTGAAGCTGCTGATCAATCCGGGGGAGTCCCGGATTCGCCTGCAGTTCACCGTTCGTGAAGGGCTTCGGCTCACCGATCAGGTCACCGACCTGGTCAAAGGCACCAGGATCAGGCGGGCCGACTACGAGGCGGCACTGAAGAAGCCCAAGTCGCTGGGTCTGCCGAAGTATGCCAAGAACCGGCCGGAGGGGTTCTTGTTTCCCGAGACCTACGAGCTCACCGAGGAGTCCGACGCGACTTCGGTGCTGCAGGGCATGGTCGCGCAGTACACCTCCGTAACCCGCTCGATCGGCCTGGACGCCAAGGCCAGGGCGCTGGGCCGCTCCCCCTACGAGGTGCTGATCGTGGCCAGCATCATTGAGCGAGAGGTCCGCGACGCCCGCTACCGCGGCAAGGTCGCCCGGGTGCTCTACAACCGCCTGGAGCAGGGCCAGCGGCTGGAACTCGACTCGACGCTGATCTACGCCCTGAAGTCGACACGCACCACCACCACAGCCGCAGACCGCGAGATACTGTCGCTCTACAACCCCTATCGCCGGCAGGGCCTGCCGCCCGGGCCGATCTCGGCTCCCGGCAAAGCGGCGCTGCAGGCCGCCACCAACCCTGAGGCCGGCAAGTGGCTCTACTTCGTCACCGTCAACTTCGACACCGGCGAGACGAAGTTCGCCAACACCTTTGCCG
>DASQDG010000037.1:0-24624 GCA_035634295.1 Propionibacteriaceae bacterium
GTCATCATCGGTTGGTACATCTACGCCGCCTTCGGGGGCAACGGCAGTGGTGGTGTCGACTGGGTCCGCTGGGCCGTCGCCATCGTGGTCGCGGCCGTGCTGGTCGTCATCGCCTCCACGGTGACCGGCCGCAACAACACCCGCCGCGTCTGATCCTGGGATGTGCGTCAGCCCCGGTCTGCTCGGGCCCGGGCTGACGCCACCTGACCCATCGGCCCGGCGAGCGCTCCTGCGGTCGCGACTCGTCGTGGTCTAATCGGCGCGTGAGCGAACGGCGTTCCCTCCGAACATGGCCGCGGACCTGGCGGGTCGTGGTGGCCTTGATCGGAATCGCGCTGTTCGTCAACGGCTCACTGCGGATGAGCGACGACGCGTGGCCCTTCGGCCCGATGTCGCAGTACGCCTTCTCACCCAGTGACGACGCCGCCATCGTCGTCACCCGGGTTGACGGCCTGTTCGCCGACGGACGACGGGCCGACCTTCCCCTGCAGGTCGAGACCGCCGGCATCGGACGGGCGGAGATCGAGGCTCGGCTCGGCGAGATCACCGCTGACCCCTCGAAGTTGGCAGCAGTGGCCGACGGCTGGCGGCGTCGCCACCCGGGGCAGCCGCCGTTGAGGCAGCTGTGGCTGGTCCAGGACGAGACCCGGCTCGTCGACGGTCGGAAGGGGCCGACCACGGTGACCGAGCTGGCCACGTGGCGCGTGCCTCGATGAGCCGGGCAGAGGCGCCCCCCGAGGCGCCCGCGCAGCCACCCGCCGCCGCGCAATCTCCTCAAAGGCGCTCCAGCGAACGCATCGTCGGCTGGTTCATGCCGGTGACCGCCGACGCACGGGTCGCCATCCTGCGCTCGGTGATCTACGTCTTCGTGCTGCTGGACATACACCTGCTCGTTCGGGATCCGATCCCGTTGAGTCGCCATCCGGAGCTCTACAAGCCCTTGCTGATCGAGCGGCTCTTCCAGCTGCCGCCGCCAAGCCTCACGCTGACGTACACGCTGTATGCCGTCCTCTGGCTCGGCTGCCTGGTCGGCGCGGCAAACCGGCTGCCCCGGGTGGCGGGTCTGGTGGTCGCGGCCGCTTTCACCTGGTGGACGGCGATCGGGATGAGCTATGGCAAGGTCGACCACGACCACCTGGCGCTGATCGTGGCCCTGTGGGTGCTGCCCACGGTCGGCGTGGTGCGTGAGCGCTGGCGCAGCAGCGACGCCTCGGCCCAGGCGGGCTGGGCCCTCAAGTGCATCCAGATCGCGGTCATCTTCACCTATTTCCTGTCCGCGTTGACCAAGGTCCGCAGCGGTGGTTGGAGCTTCACGTCCTGGCCGGAAAGCTCGATCTTGATGTGGGCGATCATCCGCCGACCGCACGCGTTGGGTGAGCTGCTGATGCCTTACCCCGGCCTGCTGCGCCTGATGCAGTGGGGCGCCTATCTGGCCGAGTTCGCCTCACTGGTAGTTCTGTGGCTGCGCGGACGGGCCCTGCTGTGTGCCGCGCTGTTCTGGCTGAGTTTCCATGTCTTCACGGCAGCTCTGCTCTATATCCACTTCGCTCCGACGCTGATCTGCTGGCTCGCGTTCGCGCCCCTGGAGCGGCTGGCGCCCTGGATTCGCGAACGGCGTGCCCGGCGCCAGCGCTGACCCTCAGCCGGCTCGGTGGTCCTCTCCGGCGCCCGAGTTGCAGGGGCGGGCCCGAAGTACAGTGGCCTCGTGGCCGGCCGGATCAACGACGACGACGTGACGGCCGTCCGGGACCGCGCGAAGATCGACGAGATCATCGGCTCCTACGTGTCGCTGCGCAACGCCGGCGGCGGGTCGCTCAAAGGGCTCTGCCCGTTCCACGACGAGAAGACGCCGAGCTTCCAGGTCACGCCGTCGCGCGGCTTCTACTACTGCTTCGGCTGCGGCGCCGGCGGCGACGTCATCGACTTCCTCCGTCGGATCGACAACCTGTCCTTCGCCGAGTCGATCGAGCGGCTGGCCGACCGGGTCGGCATCCAGCTGCGCTACACCGACGACTCAGGTCCCCGGCCCGAGCCGGGCCTGCGAGTGCGGCTGATGGAAGCGCTGAAGGCGGCGTCGGAGTTCTACGTCGAGCAGCTGGCCTCCGCCGACGCGCTGGCCGGACGGCAGTTTCTCGCCCAGCGCGGCTTCGACCGGGACGCGGCCATCCGGTTCGGCGTCGGCTTCGCCCCACGCGGCGGCAAGTCGCTACTGCAGCACCTGCGCGGGCGGGGCTTCAAGGACGCCGAGCTGGTCGCGGCCGGTCTGGCTCGAGAGTCCGGCTACGACTTCTTCCAATCACGCCTGCTCTGGCCGATCCGCGACTCTGGTCGCCAGGTGGTTGGCTTCGGAGCGCGGCGGATCTTCGACGACGACCGCATCCCGGCCAAGTACATCAACACCCCGGACACGGTGCTGTACAAGAAGTCGTCGGTGCTGTACGGGCTGGACCTGGCCCGGCAGGCGATCGGCAAGAAGAGCCAGGCGGTGATCGTCGAGGGCTACACCGACGTGATGGCGGCGCATCTGGCCGGGGTCGATACCGCGGTGGCGTCCTGCGGCACCGCCTTCGGTGACGACCACGCCAAGCTGCTGCGACGGTTGATGGGCAACCACGACGCGTTGATGGGCGAGGTCATCTTCACCTTCGACGGGGACGCGGCCGGTCAGGCGGCGGCGCTGAAGGTGTTCGCCGGCGACCAGCAGTTCGTCACCCAGACCTACGTGGCAATCGAGCCTACCGGACTGGACCCGTGCGACCTGCGGTTGCAGCACGGCGACGCGGCCGTCCGCGAGCTGGTGGGTCGACGGGTGCCGCTCTATCGCTTCGTGATGGACAACGTGCTCAGCCAGTACGACCTCGACCGCGCCGACGGCCGGTTGGCGGCGCTGCGCGCGGCCGCCCCGCTGGTGGCCAGCATCCGTGACCGGGTGATGATCGAGCGCTACGTCCGTGAGCTGGGCAAGCTGCTGGGCAATGAGGACT
Organism: Propionibacteriaceae bacterium; assembly: GCA_035634295.1. Taxonomy (GTDB): domain Bacteria; phylum Actinomycetota; class Actinomycetes; order Propionibacteriales; family Propionibacteriaceae; genus Microlunatus. Next base: position 2,985 of record DASQDG010000037.1, read on the forward strand.
TCGACGAGGTGCGCCGGGAGGTGATGCGCGCCGCTGGTCGAGCTTCCCGCACCGGCTCGGCCGGCGCTCCGGCCGAGCCGGAGGGCCAGGCCGAGGTCGCCCCTCCGCAGCGCCGGCAGCTGCCCGATCCCGCCGACCGGATGCTGGCCGGTGAACGGGAGACCGCCAAGCTGTTGATCCAGTGCCCGCAGCTCTTTGGCGTCAGCTGGGACGGGCTGAGTCTCGGCGACTTCACCCATGGGGCCTACGCGGCCGTGTTCACCGCCGCGGACAAGGCGGCCGCGGCTGCGGGCGGGGACGACTGGATTCACCGGGTCAGTGAGGCTGCCGACGACGAGCAGGTCCGGTCGTTGATCGTGTCCCTGGCCGTGGAGCCGCTTCGCGTTTACGGGGAGGTCACCTCGCGCTACGTCATCGCCTGCGCCGTGGGGCTGCAGCTGCTCACCGTGATGCGCCAGATCACGGCCCTGAAGTCGAGGCTGCAGCGCACCAACCCGCTGGAGGCGCCGACGGCCTACAACTCGATGTTCTCCGAGCTGGTCGTGCTGGAGGCGCGGCGCAAGGAGATGCAGACCCGCAGCCTCGGCGCTCAGGACTGACCTGTCCACAGCGGCCCCCCCGGTCGGGACGCTATCCACAGGCCGGGGCGGCCGGCGGCTACAGCAGGCGGTGGACGACCAGAGTGTCGGCATGGGGATGCTGTCCGGGTTGGGGGACGAGCCGCTGCTGAGTCCCGCCGAGGAGATCGCACTGGCCTGTGAGGTCGAGGCCGGAGTGTTGGCGCGTGAGGCGCGACTGTCCGGGAGCGGCCGCTGTGGCGCCAGCGACGTGGAGTTGCTACAGCTCGAGCAGCAGGGGGACCGGGCCCGACAGCGCTACATCCAGTCCAACCTGCGCCTAGTCGCCAAGGCGGCGCGGGAGGCGGCACGGCGGAGCGGACTGGCCGAGAGCGACCTGTTTCAGGAGGGGTGTCTTGGTTTGATCTGCGCGGTGGAGCGGTTCGACTGCCGTCTGGGCTACCGGTTCTCGACCTACGCCTCGCACTGGATCCGCGCCACTATCGGTGCGGCCACGGCCAACCTGCTCGGGGCGCTCAACGTGCCGTCCAGTCGAGCAAGCCAGGCCAGGCGCGTGCGGGGCGTGCAGGTCGAGCTCGCCCAGACCTACGGCCGGTCGGTGTCTATTGCGGAGGTGGCCGCCAGTGTTGGCCGATCCGAACAGTGGATTGGCGACCTGCTGGCTCACCAGCCCGCGCAGTCGATCGACGGCCTCGACGTGGACACCTTGGGCTGGGCGGCTAGTCCGGCCAGTGAACCGCCCGACCACGAACAGCCCGGACGCGAGCTTTTGTGGCACCTGGCGGAGGTCGACCGCGAGGTGCTGGCCTTGCGCTACGGCTTCACCGACGGCAAGACCCACACCTATGCCGAGATCAGCGCCAGACTGGGGATATCGACGTCTCGGGCTCGACGCCTGGAGCGCGACGCGCTCGAGACGCTGCGAACGGTCTGCCCCAGCAGTGCCCGGTGGCACCTGGCCGGGTGATCGGGCGTCAGACTGGGGCGTCCGCTTTCGGCAGAGCGTCCAGCTTGAGCAGCTTGAGCGCCAGCTGGGCCGCCGCGTCCTCGGGAGTGCGGTCTCGGGCGACCAGGCCGCTGCGCACGGGCGCGAAAGCGGAGTAGTCGTGTGCAGCACCGGCGCCGTCACGTTTGCGAATGGCGGTGGACGCTGGCAGCTTGCGTAGGAGGTAGCCCAGGTCGTAGGCAGGCGTGCCCTTGGCTGACAGGTAGCCGTAGACGGGCTTCGCCTCCACTGTCTCGCGGCCGTCGTGAAACTGGAAATGCGTCAGTGCGGTGTCGGTCCAGCCGCTGTTGACGTACAACGCCTTGCACAGCTCAAGTGAAGCAACGCTCATTTCAATAAGATGGCCGCTTGACTGGCTGTTCTTGCTATTCATTAAAACTGTGCCTTCCCATATGCAACGCAATATCTCTCGAACAATATTAAGTGGGTCGTGTGACGGAAATGGGGCAATTCAGCGGCGTGGCAGAGGTGACCTTCGACACCAGCCGGGGCATCGCTGCCACAATGGACCCGTGACGGTCAAGGGTTGGTGGTCTAAGAGCCGTGGGCTGCCTGCCGCTGACTATGCCTCGTGGTCCTCCTCGCTGGTGGCGCAGTCGAGCCGTCCGCTCCGCATCCTGGCCTGGGCGAGCACGCCTGAGGGGTTTGCCGTCGCCAGCCCGTCGGTGCTGTCGTACTCAGCTGCCGGTGAGGCAGGCGACGACTGGGTCCATCTCGGCTGGCACGAGATCGAACGTGGCGGCTGGGACGCCGACTCATCTCGCTTGGGCTGGGTCCGCTACGGGGGGGAGCGCGGGGGAGTGGAGCTGCGGGAGCCGGGCCGGCTGCCGGAGGTGTTCCGCGAGCGGGTGGCGGCCAGCATCGTCTTGGAGGACTCGGTGGCGATCCTGGGGCGCCAGGTGCTGGTGGTCGCTCGACGTGACCTCGCCGAAGGCGATCAGCCGATCACCTGGCACAGCACCCTGGGCCGCGGGCTCAGCTGGCGGACCGAGGGTGTCCAGGCCGCCGTCGACGAGGCGGTCGCCCGGGTCAGAACCGAATACAACCTGGGTTGAGCGGGCTGATATCGTACGTAGCCGCAACGCCCTCAGTGCCACTATCCCCTGTAGCTCAATTGGCAGAGCAGCCGACTGTTAATCGGCAGGTTACTGGTTCGAGTCCAGTCGGGGGAGCCATGAGTCCTAGTCACACGTGGTCGAACGGCGGTCGCCCAGTAAGCGGTCGATGTCACGCTTACTTCGGAATTGAGGCAAAGCCACGCCGCTGTTCGGTCAGCTCCTTGAGCCCGAGCAGCCGGTCCATCACGCGGTAGCGGTAGGCGGCGGCCAAGGCGAGGAACCAGATCAGGAGCATGGGCAGCGCGGTTTGGTAGACGACGCCGGCCGGTTCGGTCAGCCCGAAGTAGTTCCTGAGGACTGGCACGATCAATGCGGTCATCAGTCCGGCGAGCAGGCCGACCACAAGGAGGGCGGGGCGCTTGTCGCCGTCGGGACGGGTCCAGGCCGCGAACAGGCGGATGGGTGGCTTGAGGAACAGGATCAGCAGGATGGACGCCAGGGACACGAAGGTCGAGATGCCGGTCTGGGCTCCGATGGCGGCTGCTTGCGGGATGAAGTCGGCGTCGACGCCGTAGGTCAAGTCGTTGTACCGCTCGAACTCGGCGATCATCCTGTCCCGGATGGCGGGGTCGTCGAAGCCTTGGATGATGCTGGTGTACAGGAAGGCGTAGATCGCGACGGCGCCACCCGCGGTGACCACGGCGGCGGGCAGCACGAAGCGGGCCAGGTTGAGCAGCAGGTGCGGGTCCGGTGCGATCGGCTTCGCCCAGGCGGTGAGGAAGAGGGTGGGCAGCCCGACGGTGAACAGCGTCAACCCCGTTTGGGCCGGTGAGTAGGGGAAGCCGAGCCCGAGCATGGTGACCGTGACGATGATCAGGGCCTGGGTGGCAACCCGGGTCAAGAACAACTGGGTGGAGATGGCGATGCCGTTGATGATGCGCCGCCCTTCCGTACGGGTCGGTAGCAGCGCGGCCACGGAGTCGTCGACCAAGACGATGTCGGCGACGTCGCGGGTGACGGCGCTGCCGCTGCGCAGAGCGACGCCCACGTGCGCGGCCTTGAGGGCCCGGGCGTCGTTGACTCCGTCACCGACCATCGCGACGTAGCGTCCCTGCCGTCTCAGGGACAGCACGATGCGCTCCTTCTGCTCGGGAGCGACCCGCCCGAACACGGCGCGCTTCGCGACCACCGCGTCCAGCTCGAGATCTGAGAGCCGCTGCAGGTCCGCGGCGTTCACCGGCTCGGTCCGGCCCAGCCCGGCTCGTACAGCCACGGCGGCGACAGTGTCGGGATCGTCGCCGGACAAGATCTTCAGGGTGATCCCCTCCTCGGCAAGCCTAGCGAGCGTTTCGGGAACGTCGGGGCGCAGCTCGTCGGCCAGCATCACCAGAGCCAACGGCTCGAGGGCGGGCAGCGCGGGCGTGCCGTCAGCGGTCCGCAGGGCCGCGGCGTCGGCGGCACGGGCAAAGACCAGGACGCGGAGCCCTTGAGCGGCACGGGCATGCACCTCGGCGGTGAGGTCGGGCCCCTGCAGCGCTGACGCAAGGGCGTCTGCGGCTCCGAGCACCCACGTGGAACCGGTGGTGCGCACCGCGCTCCAGCGCAGGGAGGAGCTGAAGGGCACCTCCTCCACCAACGGCTGACGCGCGCCGGGCAGGTGCGCGGCCAGCGCCGTGCTGGTCAGGTTGGCAGCCCCGGTGCTGCGCGCCATGGAGCCCAGCGCCGCCGAGACGACCTCGGCGTCGTGCCCGTTCAGCGGCACAATCTCGGCGACCGTGAGGCGACCGGTGGTGAGCGTGCCGGTCTTGTCGGCGCACACAACGTCGACGCTGCTCACTGACTCGACAGCGTTGACCTGCTGCACCAACGCCCCCCGACGCGAAGCGGTGACAGCACCAGCGGTATAGGCGAGCACGATCAGCAAGAACAAGCCGTACGGCACCAGTCCAGACAGCACCGCCGTAACTTGCACGACCCTTTCCAGCGGCAGCCCCTCCAAGGTCGACTGCAGCAGGATGGCTCCGGTCATCAAAATCACCAAGACCATCACCAGACGGACGCAGAAGCCGATCTGACGCTGCAGTGGACTGCTGTCGGTCGTGACCCGCCGAGCCTCGACGGTCAGCCGGTTGGCATAGCTCGCTGCACCGACGTCGCGGGCCAGTTGAAGCCCGCCCCCGCCCACGCAGCGGCTCCCCGACAGCAGGTCTTCTCCTGAGGTCCGCAGCTGCGCGTCAGCCTCACCGGTCAGCAGCGACTCAGCCACCTCGACCGCGCCGGCGAGGACCGGCCCGTCGACGACCAGCTGGTCGCCAGGGCGAACCCGGATGACGTCACCGACCACCACGTCCTCGGGCGGCACCTCGGCGTCTTGTCCGTCCCGGACGACAACCACCGTCCCGCGGTCCAACAGCTGCAGGCGGTCGAGCTGGCGCTTGGCACGGATCTCCTGCACCGCGCTGATCACGGCATTCAGGACACCAAGGCCTGCGCTGATCAGCGCGTCGCTGTAGCGACCCAACGCCAACAGCGCGCCGCCAATGCCAAAGAGAATCGTGTTGTAGAGGTTGAACACGTTGGTCCGCACAATGCGTCCGTAGCCACGCGAGGAGCCGCTGGCGGAAAGGTTGCCGTCGCCCCGGCGACGTCGCGCCTCCACCTCGCCGGCGGACAACCCGTCCAGACCCACCGCGGGCGATGCCAGGTCCGGCATCGGGTCCGACGTCGGGCTGGGCACGACCCCCATTGTGCGGCAACCGACGTCATGGGCCCGACCAAGCGACGAACGTGGCGCCCCAGATACCTCGGCAGAAGCACCGGCCTGAAATCGGCAAGCTACTAGATGAAGTTCTGTCAGGGGAGCTGCCTGTGTGTCCGAAGTGTGGCTCCGTCCGTTGCGGCTTCCACAGGTGCCGGTTGCCCCAGTGCGGGCTGCGTTTGGCATGCTGTGCGTCCTGTTGGGGCCCATGCTGCAGCCTCCCTGACTGCTCCCTGGCCACCGCCGGAATCGGCTACCGAGAGGATCGCCCGTGCCTACTGTTCCTCAGCGGACATGACCGCATCGCCTTCGTCTGGAGTTTCCGGGCGCCGCAGAATCCGCCTTGTCCTGCATGCACACACACCAACTTTCGCGGGTGGCAGCCCGCGACGACGCCGCCGGCAACGGTCCCGAACCCTGGCCTGTCTGCTCGCGCTGCTGGCTCTGCTCGCCGCCCTGTCCGCCTGTGGCGGCTCCAACTCGCAGGAATCCGCCGGATCCGAGTCCGGCCAGGGCAGCACGCTGACCATCGGCGCCATCCCCGACCAGGACCCGCAGAAGCTCCAACGGTTGTACGGCTCGGTCGCCGATCGGATGAGCGCCCTGTTAGGCGTCCCGGTCACCTACAAGCCCGTCACTGACTACACCGCCGCCGTCTCCTTGTTTCGTACCGGCGACTTGCAGCTCGTGTGGTTCGGCGGCCTCACGGGGGTGCAGGCCCGACTGCAGACGCCGGGCGCCATCCCGCTGGCGCAGCGCAACATCGACGACAACTTTCACAGCTTGTTCATCGCCAACCGCAGTGCCGGCCTGCGTCCGGTCAAGGACGTGAAAGGGCTCCGTGAGTTCGAGGGGACTCGGTTTACCTACGGCAGCCAGTCCTCGACGTCGGGCTATCTGATGCCGGCGTACTTCCTCGACCAGGCCGGGGTCGACCCGCGCACCGGCTTCAGTGGCCAGCCGGGGTTGTCCGGGTCGCACGACAAGACCATTGACCTGGTTACCGCTGGGACCTTTCAGGCGGGTGCCGTCAACGAGCAGGTCTACCGGAGCCGTGCCGCCGCTGGCACCATCGACACCGGCAAGGTGCAGGTGCTGTTTCGCACACCGGCCTACCACGATTACCACTGGCTGCTCGGACCCAGCGCCGTCGAGAGGTACGGGGCTGACTTCCCCGCCCGAGTGACTCGAGCCTTCACCGGGCTGGACCCGGCCGACCCAGCTGACGCGCAATTGCTGGATCTCTTCGGCGCCGAGCGATTCGAGCCCACGACGGCCAGCAACTACACCCAGATTGAGGGGATCGGCCGCCAGCTCGGGCTGGTCAAGTGAGGCTTGGCGCCGACCAGCGCGTCACGAGCGCAGTGCCGCCGGCCGTCTGGCTTCATCGAGTCAGCGTGAGACGAGCCGGCACGCTGGCCCTGCGTGAAGTCAGCCTGAGCGTCGCCGCGGGGGAGCGGGTGGCCCTTCTCGGCTCCTCTGGGGCGGGCAAGTCGACGCTGTTGGCCGTGGTCAACGCTCTGCTCAGCGCGTCCTCGGGCGAGGTGCAGGTCCTGGGCACGCGCCTGTCGTCGCTGTCGGTCGGTGAGCTGCGTCGGCTGCGGATGCGGATCGGGTCGATGCACCAGCACCTGGATCTCGTCGGGCCCCTGCGGGTGGTACACAATGTGAACGCCGGTCAGTTGGGCTCCTGGTCGCTGCCCCGTGCCGCCTGGTCACTGGTTCGTCCGAACGGAGTTGCCGAGGCGACGACGGTGTTGGAACGGGTAGGCCTGGCCGATCGCATCTTCGACCGGACCGACGAGCTGTCTGGTGGCCAGCTGCAACGGGTGGCGCTGGCCCGGGTGCTGCTGCAGGATCCCGACCTCATCCTGGCCGACGAACCGGTGTCCAGTCTCGATCCTGCCCTGGCGTCGCAGGTGATGCAGCTGCTGACGGATTTGGCCGGCGACCGCACCGTGTTGGCCAGTCTGCACAACCCGGAGCTGGCCAAGCTGCACTTCGACCGGGTGGTCGGTCTGAGCCACGGCGAGGTGGTCTTCGACGTTGACTCCGACGCGCTGACTGAGGAAGCGTTGCGTGCCCTCTACGGTTGATGCGCTGCGTACCGAAGGCGCGCCCGGGTTCGAGCTCGGCAGGCAGTTGAGCCGACGTCGGTGGCGAGGCGGTCGCCGGTGGGTGGTGTTCGCCCTTTTGGTCGGGCTGGCATGGTCATTGTGGGGAGCCGGACTCGGTCGGGCGTCGTTGGTCAATCCGGCCGGCTGGCCGCAGGTGTGGGCGTTCCTCGCCGCTGCGGCGGCACCGGAGACCTCGCCAGAGTTCTTGTGGGTGGTCGCCGAGGCGGCGCTGGTCACGGTTGCGTACGCCGTCCTGGGCACCGCCTTGGCGCTGGTTCTCGGGCTGGCCGGCAGCTTCGTGGTCAGCCAGGCTTTCTGGCGCGGCGGCTCCCAGCGGGCCCGCTGGCTGGGTTGGGGGCTGTCTCGGGCCGCACTGGCGCTACCCCGCGGGCTGCACGAGGCGGTGTGGGCGCTGCTGCTGGTCAACATCTTGGGGCTCAACCCTCTGGTGGCCGTGCTCGCCATCGGCCTGCCGTACGGCGCCATCACGGCCAAGGTCTACGCGGACCTGCTGGACGAGGTGCCTCGGGCGCCCTACGACGCGCTGATGGCGGGGGGAGCACGCCGAAGCCAGGCACTGCTCTACGGCCTGGCCCCCCAGGTGAGCATGGACCTGGTTTCCTACGCCTTCTATCGGCTCGAGTGCTCCGTCCGCTCGGCCGTGGTGCTGGGCATCGTGGGCGCCGGCGGTCTCGGCTTCCAGCTCGACCTGTCCTTTCTGGCACTGCGCTACGGCGAGATGTGGACGGTGATCGCCGCTCTGGTCGGGTTGTGCGCTGCTGCCGACCTCGCCAGCTCGACGGCGCGCGCTCGGCTGACTCGGCCGCGAACCCAGACCCGGGTCAGCCGGTCGGGGTGCCTGCAACCGCGGCGCGACCCGGTCCCGTCGGCCGCCGTGGTGGCCTTCGGCGCGCTCGCCGTGTGGTCGTGGATCTACCTGGCGGTGCAGCCGGCGACTTTGTGGAGCGAGCGGACTGCGACCCTCGCCGCCCAGGCAGTGCGGCTGGCGTGGCCGCCGGAGCTGGGGGGCGGAACGGTGGGCCAGCTGTGGCAGCTGAGCGTACAGACTTTCCAGATGTCCCTGCTGGCGATGGTGTTGGCCACAGGGGCGGGCTTGGCGATGGCCGTGCTGGCGGCTCGGACCCCTTCGGCACGTTGGCGCCGCCGGACGATCAGCCTTCTCGCCCGCGGCCTGCTGCTGCTGTGCCGGTCGGTGCCTCCGCCGGTCTGGGCGCTGCTCGCGCTGTTCGTGCTCCTGCCCGGCCTGCTTCCCGGCGCGGTCGCACTCGCCGCCTACAACGCGGGCGTCCTGGGTCGCCTGATGGCTGAGGCGCAGGAGAGTCTGCCGGTGGAGCCCACCCGAGCGCTGCAGGCCTTGGGCGCGGGCCCAGCCGCCGGCTGGCTCTACGGCGTGTTTCCGCGAGTGCTGGGCAAGGATCTGGCCTATGGGCTCTACCGGTGGGAGGTCGCGGCGCGGGAGACCGTCATCGTCGGGCTCGTGGGAGCCGGGGGACTGGGTCAGCTGCTGGCTTTTCAGACGGCCGGCTTCGACTGGCCGGCGGTGTCGCTGACCGTGCTGGCTCTGGTTCTGGTCACCTTGGTGGTCGACCTTTTCAGCTCCGTGGCTCGCCGCGCCTGCCGCTGAATCGTCCCGACGGCAGATGCCGACTACGCCCGGGACTGAGGTGTGGCGCTGGCCAGGTCGTTGAGGAACAGCTCGGCCCAGTGCGCAATATCGTGCTCGAGCACTTGGCGACGCATGATGCGCATCCGCCGCGCCTTGGCTCGCGGTGAGTCCCGCATCGCCTCCAGAAGCCGGTCCTTGAGGCCGTTGATGTCGTAGGGGTTGACCAGGTAGGCCTGCCGCAGCTCCTTGGCCGCGCCGGCGAACTCGCTCAGCACCAGCGCCCCGTCGTCGGCCTGGCGGCAGGCGACGTACTCCTTGGCCACCAGGTTCATCCCGTCACGCAGCGGGGTGACCACCATCACGTCCGCCGCCCGATAGAGCGCAGCCATCTCCGCACGCGGGTAGGACGTGTGCAGGTACGTGATCGGCGGCCGCCCGATCCGGCCGATGTCGCCGTTGATCCGGCCCACCAGGCGGTCAATGTCGTCACGCAGCCTGCGGTACTGTTCGACGCGTTCCCGAGACGGGGTGGCCACCTGGATGAAGGCCACCTCTTCGGGGTCCAGGGAGCCGTCGGTGACCAGCTCGCCATAAGCCCGGATCCGCTCGGGCAAACCCTTGGTGTAGTCGAGCCGGTCGACGCCGAGGAACATCACCTTGGGGTCACCGAGCTCGTGGCGGATCTCGTCGGCGCGCTGCTGCGTCTCCGGGCTCGCTGCGAGCCGCTGCAGCTGTCGGGTGTCGATGGCGATCGGGAAGGACTTGGCCGTCACCGTCCGCCCGTCGGCATTCTTGATCCGGTCGCGCTGCGTCTCGAGGCGCAGCCGCTGGCGGACCAGTCGGACGAAGTTGTGAGCGCCGCCCGGCAGCTGGAATCCGACCAGGTCCGCACCCAGCAGCCCTTCCAGGATCTGGTTGCGCCAGGGCAGCTGCTGGAACAGTTCAGTGGGCGGGAAGGGGATGTGCAGAAAGAAGCCGATCCGCAGGTCCGGCCGCTGAGCGCGAAGCATCTGCGGGAGTAGTTGCAGCTGGTAGTCCTGAATCCACACGATCGCGTCCTGCTCGGCCACCCGGGCCGTGACGTCGGCGAATCGCTGGTTGACCGCGACGTAGGCGTCCCACCACTCTCGATGGAACTCCGGGTGAGCGACCACGTCGTGGTAGAGGGGCCAAAGCGTGCCGTTGGAAAAGCCTTCGTAGTAGTCCTCGACCTCCTGGGAGCTCAGCGCGACCGGCACCAGCTGCAGCCCTGCGTCCTGGAACGGCTCGAGCTCCTCGTCCGGTGCGCCGTGCCAGCCGATCCACGCTCCGTCGTGAGCGCGCATCACCGGCTCGAGGGCGGTGACCAGCCCGCCGGGGGAGGTCCGCCAGTCCACCCGGCCGTCGTCGTGCTCGATCCGGTCCACGGGCAGCCGGTTGGCCACCACGATGAACTCCGCGGTCGGTAAGTTCGGACTGTTCTGCTCGGACACGTCGTCAGCCTCCTTGGCGGTCACGGTTGACCCTAGCCGTACCGGTGCTGACCGAGGCAGGTAACGGGCGTGCTTCGGCCGGTTGGGCGCATGTTGGACCAATCTGAGAAGGTCGACCTATGAGCGCCACGGGACCCGTGTCCGATGCCGGAATCCAGGCCATGCAAGCTGTGCTCGAGCGACCGCGGGAGACGATGATCGGGGTCGACTTCGACGGCACGTTGGCGCCGATCATCGACGATCCTGACCAGGCTTTTGCGCATCCTGCTGCGGTGGCCGCGCTGGGTCGCCTGGGGCCCCTGGTCGGTCTCATCGCGGTGATCACGGGTCGTCCGGCTCGGACCGCGGTGCGGCTAGGCGGCTTCCAGGGCGCGCCGGGCCTGGCGTCGATGGTGGTGCTCGGCCAGTACGGGGTGGAGCGCTGGGACGCTGCCACCAACCAGTTCTCGATCCCACCGGAGCCGGACGAGATCAGGGCTGTCGGCGACGAGCTGCCCCCGATTCTGGCCGAGCTGGGCCTGACCGACGTCCGGGTCGAGCACAAGGGTCGCGCGATCGGCGTGCACACCCGCGAACTCGGGGATTCGGTGACGGCCTTTGAGCGGCTGGAAGAGCCGCTGGGGGAGTTGGCGGCGCGGCACGGACTGCTGATCGAGCCGGGAAAGAACGTGCTCGAGATCCGCGCGCCCGGGTTCGACAAAGGTCACGCCGTGCGGCGGTTGGTGGCCGAGCGCGAGATCTCCCAGATCATCTTCGCCGGAGACGACCTGGGTGACCTGCCCGCGTTCCGCGCCGTCGAGGAGCTGCGCAGCGAGGGCATACCGGGACTGCTGGTGCTGTCGGCCTCCCCGGAGGAGGACGCGCTGAGCGAGATCGCCGATCTGATCGTCTGCGGGCCGGAAGGAGTGGCGGACTGGCTGACCCGGCTTGCCGAGAGCCTGGAAGCCCGGCTCGCCTGAGGTCGACACGGTGGCGATGGGAGTAGCGTACGAAACCTGACCTCGAACAAGGAGTGCTCATGTCCCAAGACGCCACCGACTCGGACTCCCTCGGCGACGAGGAATACGGCAACCTGACGATCGAGGACGACGCCGAGGGTACGGTCGATCCCGGCGAGCTGGCAGGCACCGCCTCGTCCGACGATGACTCGGTCGGCTACCAGCCCGAGTTCTCGGAGGGCGACGTCGATCAGCCGTAGGCGACTGTCTGTCTAGAATGCTGAGGCGCTCAGTGGGGGCGGTAGCTCAGCCGGTTAGAGCAAGGGACTCATAATCCCTGGGTCGTGGGTTCGAGCCCCACCCGCCCCACTTAGTCGAACAGCGTTTCCGAAGCCGCGCGAGTCGCTCCGCAGCCATTCTGTTTGTATTCGATTGTGGGCCTTCCTTGTGCCGTTCGCGCTTAGCCAGGTGGCCGCCGGAAGTTGAGGTGCCCGAAATGTGCCCTCGCCACGGCCGCGAAACGCCGTTCCTCTACCCTGTGACCTCGTCAACGAGGGGGATGACATGAGCCAGCCGATGCCGCCGCAGGGTGTCCCTTACCAGCAGGGGCCGCAACCCGGTCCGTACCAACCGCCACCAGGCCAGTACCCGCAGCAGCAGTTCATTCCGTCACCGAAGAAGTCACGCGGCTGGGTGTTGCCGGGTATCGCAGGGTTTGCGTTGGGCACGATCATCGGCTGCGCAGGAGGTAGCAGCTTGGGCGGTGGCACCGCAGCGGTTCCTGGGGCTGCCGCGCGGACGGTGACAGTTACCTCAGCCGCTAAGCCGGGTGCGACGGTGACCGAGACAGCGAAAATTCCAGCCGCGCCAGCCCAGCCGAAGGCGCCCGCTGCGGGGGCGACGATCGGTGACGGCACCGGGCAGGAAGTCGGCACCGACATCGCCCCCGGCAGTTACCGCGCCAAGGTCGACACTGCGCTGTGCTACTTCCAAGTGTCTGGCGATGAGAACGGCACGGAGATCAAGAGCAACGGCGCTGGCAAGGGGACGCATCGGGTGAGGTTGAAGAAGGGCGACTTCTTTGACACGCAGGGCTGCGGCACGTGGACAAAGGTGTAGGTCTGGTCGTCGAAGCAGATGCGTCCAGGGCGCATCTCAGAACTCGACAACGCCGTGCAACGTCAGTATTCCCCACGTGACTGCATCACCACTAATGACAGGCGTGAAGTCGGGGACTCATGATGCCTGGGTCGTGGGTTCGAGCCCCACCCGCCCCACAATTCATGCCTTGACGACCAGCCGGATGTTCACGGAACTCTGCAGGTGATAGCCCGGTGCCTCTGGGCAATTGACCGCTTAGTCGCTGCTGTGGCGGTGATTAGCTCCGATGGTCAGTCGAGTATCGCCGAGGCGTTCACTGCGGCTAGGGCTCCGAGCTCGTAGGCGACGATGGTAACGGTGCTGATCCTGCCGTTGGGTGACGGTGAACATCTCGCCACCGCCACTCTGGTCACAGCGCCGCGCACCTCCAGCATCTCGCGGTGCACATCATCGAAGGACAGTTCCGTCGAGCCGCATGGTCCTGCCAGTGCAGCTATCGCGCACCTCCAACACATGCCGGCGCAGGCTCTTCGCCCTCTGCGTACGACGGGATGATGGGCAGCGGCCGTACGTCTGCCCTTGCAGGACGAGGTGGTGACTGCTGCATTGTGCCTGCATCGCAGGTATCTTGAAGTCATGACCGTAGCCATTACTGTCCGCGACGTTCCAGACGCCGTACGTGACGAACTGGCGGCCCGTGCTGCGCGCGCCGGCAAGTCCATGCAGGAGTACTTGCGCATGCTGCTCGTCGAGCAGACCAGGCAGCCGACGATGGACGACGTCATCGCTAGGGCGCGGGCCCGAGTCACGGCAACCGGTTCGCAACTCCCAGCCGCGTCGATACTGGCCGCCCGGGACGCTGAACGCCGGTGAGCCCTGGCGTCGTCTGTGACGCGTCGGCGCTGGTCGCCATTCTCCTTGACGCTGGCAGCGACGGCGCGTGGGCCACCCAGGCACTTGCCGGCGCCCACGTCCTCGCCCCTAGCTTGCTCAGCTTCGAGTGCGCCAACATCATTCGTCGCCACGAACTCGCTCGCCTCGTCAGCCCGGATCAAGCGGTGCAGGCTCACGCCGATCTGGTCGCCATGCCGCTGGAACTGTGGCCCTACGAGGCGGTTGCAACCAGGGTTTGGGAGTTGCGCCACAATCTTTCGAGCTACGACTCCAGCTATGTTGCGGTCGCGGAACTGGCCGAAGCTGACCTGATCACCCTGGATCGACGAATAAGCCGCACACCTGGACTGCGGATCGCTGTTCGAACACCGGAGCCCTTCGACTGAAGCCACACCCAACGTAGGCTAGGTCCGTCTGAGAGGCGTTCAGCCTGCCAGTCCTCAGCTCAAAGAGACACCGCTGTGGACCCAGCACACCGAGTTCCCCGGCCTCCGACGGCACGACCAAGGAATCCGACGGTTTACGCTCCCGAACATCCCGCCCAGCACGGGACTGAATGGGCTCGCCCTCATGCTCCCTGGGTCGTGGGTTCGAGCCCCACCCGACCAGAAATGCCTCGCAATTCAAGATTTTGTCGCTGACCGAGGCGCGGGCGGACGTTACAGACCTCCGCGACCCGAGTATTCGGGCTCGCTCTTCCTACTCCATTCAATTGGGCGTCAGGCTGGCTCCGGTGCCTAGACCGAGCACACGCGCGTTCGCTTCCTATCATCGCCCATGCTTCTCTGTTGACCTCTCGGATGTCTGACGCCGACGTTGACGAGCGGCGCGCAAGGCGGCGTAACTGACATGCTCTGCTAAAGCTTCCGGTCGTATGATCGGCTCGCCAGTCATATGACAGGTATCGCCTCGCATGTTCTGCAGCGAGCCGGGTTGTCCGTCGTGGGCCAACTTGGCGAACTCGGCGACGCTGAACGCGAGAACATCAGCGAGAACAGCCTGGCCGCCGACCGCTACCTGATGCCGACCGCCGAACGCCGCAATGACGCCAAGGCTTTCCGGCAAAGGCCGAGGAGTTGCTCACCGCCGACAAGTGGTCGCACGACCAAGGGATCGACGCATGAGTTCGCCGCACTTGCGCGTGGCAAGCGAGGTAGCACGGCGCTGAGCCGCACGCCATCGCGCCACCACGGCGGCCGAACCGGAGCTGTTACGAGATCTCGCCGGGCTCTCGCTATCGGTTGTCCAATCCCAGGACAGCTTATGGTCGGCGAGGAAGGTCCGTCATCGGGCCGGCCACAGCGAAGATCAGTTCCGGGTAGCAGCCGAGGACCAGCCGGTCGAAGTCGCATCCGTGGAAGTAGATCAGGTTGGCTTTGAACTCCAGGTCGTACGGTTCGGTGGAAGCCGCGAGGCGGCTGACCACTGTGTCTGGTTCGACGCACTCCAGGTAGCAAACGGCGAATGCACCGCCCCGGGTGCGCACCAACCACACCCGCTGTCCGGTGATGCCCAGCCGCCGCCGCAGGTCGTCGTACCCGTCCCCGGGTTCACAGGCCAGCTCCTGCCAGAAGCGCCGCCACTGCTCCTCCATGCCCGCAAGGATCGGCCCTGCGAGACCGACTCCCGGACTCCACACCGTTTGCTCCTCCCGCTGTCGGACCGACCGCTCCACTCTCCGGTGGGGTCGTGGTAACGCCGTGGTAGAGGCGCATCGGCACCGAGGCTCCAGGTAGCCTTGTGCTGCAAAGCGCAGGACCAGTGGCCGTCGCTGCCCGCCGGCTGGCGACCTGGAGTGCGGGGGAGCACGTGACACGGGGCACGGTGGAACTCATGCTCCTCGGGTCACCCGAGGTTCGCCGCGACGGTCGTCCCCTGCGGCTGCGCACCAAGAAGGCCTTTGCCCTATTGGCCTACCTGGCCGCCGAGGGCCGGACCTACCGGCGCGCAGAGCTCGCTGCGCTGTTATGGCCTGACAGCGACGAGAAGCGAGCACGGACGACGCTGCGAAGCGCCCTTGCGGATCTCCGCTCCGCACTCGGGCCGGACCAGGGTTACCTGCGGGTGGAGCGGGACTTCCTCGGCGTCAACGCCGCAGCCGGCCAGCACCTCGACCTGACGGTGGTGCGAGCCGCCTACGAGCGGGCCCGGACCCCGACCGGGCTCGGTCGTCTCGACGGCGAGGAGCGCCGGCAGCTGGTGGAAGTCCTCCGAGTCGGCGCGTCAGCGTACGCCGGGGACTTCCTGGACGGCTTCGTCCTCAACGACGCCCCGGAGTTCGAGCACTGGGTGGACCTGGAGCGCGAGCGGTGGCGGCGGCGGCTGGCGGTGATCCTCGACCGGCTGTCTGAGTCCCTGCTGGAGAGCGGGGACACCGCACAGTCCGCCGCAATCGCGGAGCGCTGGACGGCGCACGAGCCTGACAGTGGGGCCGCGTACGGACGCCTGATGCGAGCCCGTTACGCCCTCGGCGACGCGGCCGGTGCACTCCGTGTGTACGAGAGCTACCGCGCGCTCGGCAGGAGCGGATCCGGGCCCACACCGGCAGGCCCAGAGCTGGCCGCGCTGGCGGCCCGCATCGCCACCGAACGCACGGACCCGATGCCGGCCCGGCGCCCCGGCGGGCCTGGGCGGGCCGGTCTGGCGGGACCCCACGAGTCCTCCGGCGCGCCGATGGTCGGGCGGTCGGCCGAGTTCGGGGCCCTCGTGGAGGAGTACCACGCAACCCGCGAGGGAGCCACACGCGCAGTCGCCGTCACGGGCGAGGCCGGCATCGGCAAGACGCGGCTGGTCGAGGACTTCCTCAACTGGGCCGTCGCCGATGGCGCCGACGTCCTCCGCGGGGCGGCGTTCGAGGTGACGGAGGGTCTTCCCTATGGGCCGATCGTGGTCGCGTTGCGAGACCGGATGAATCGCGAACGAGCGCCCGACGACGTGCTCGACGACGTGTGGCTCAGCGAACTGTCCCGCCTCCTGCCGGAGCTGAGGGAGCGGTACCCGGACCTGGCGCCGCCGGCGAACGACGAGGCCTCGGCCAAGTCCAGGCTCTTCGAGGCGGTGACGACTCTCGTCGTCACCCTGACCGCCCGCGCACCGGTGGTGCTGTTCATCGATGATCTCCAGTGGGCGGACGCCGCCACGCTCGACCTGCTGCGCTACGCCTCGTACAGGTGGGCAGACCTTCGGGTGCCCGTGCTGATGGCGGCCGCCGTACGCCTGGAGACGCCGGCGTTGCGCGCTCGGCTGGCGGGACGATGGGCAGGCTTTTCGCCCGCCGTCCCGCTGCGGCGCCAGGCGCTTGGGCCCCTGACCCGGTCTGACGCTGTACGCCTCGTACAGACACTGGCCGCACCGGACCCGGACGACGGGCAGGAGTCGGTCCGCCTGGAAAGGCTCGGCCGCTGGTTGCACGACGAGACGGGCGGCCAGCCCTTCTTCTTGGTCGAGACGCTGTCGGCCCTGGCCGAACAGGGCGTGCTGCTCCGCGGCGGCGGAGCGCGGGGTGCAGCCGATCCCGGCGGGATGGTCCCCCCCGGCGTTCGGGAAGCGATCGTCACGCGGCTGGCGCGGCTCGGCCCCGACGCCGGGCTGCTGCTGGCCGCGGCCGCCATTGTGGGCCGCCACGCCGACTTCGAGCTGCTGCGCCGAGTGGTTCACCTCTCGGAGGAAACGGGCTTGGTGGCGCTGGAGGAGGCACTGGCCACCGGCCTGCTGCGCGAGGTCGCCGAGGACGCCTACGCTTTCGCCCACGACACGATCCGAGACGTCGCCTACACCGAAACCGGCGGCGCGCGCCGGCGGGTCTACCACCGCCGGGCCTTGGAGGTGCTGCAGGACCGTGGCGTGGCGGCCGCGGAGCTCGCCCGCCACGCCCTCGCCGCGCGAGCGGCCGGAGCCGCCTTCTCTCACAGTGTCGCGGCCGCCGAGGAGGCGCTTGCCGTCTTCGCGGTCGAGGACGCCCGGGCACACTTCGGCCGGGCTCGGACACTGCTGGAGACCTCGGGCCCCACCGTTGGGGTAGACCGGGTTGGCGCCCTCTCCGAGCGACTCGGCTTATACGGCGGACTCGGCCGGATCCATGAGGTCAGCCGGGAGTGGGTTGACGCGCAGGACGCCTACGAGCACATGCTCGAGGAGGCGCGGCGGGGCAACGACCGGTACGCGGAGTGGTGCACGCTGCTCCAGCTCGCGTCGCTCGGGGTTGACGAGGGCAACGTCACCGAGGCCGAGCAGGGGGGCGAGCTTCGTCGGGTTCTGCGCCGCCGGAGCGGCGTGGACTCCGAGAGCAGCCGACCCGGTGGGCAGAGCCCGGACCAGGGGGCACCCGCGGGCTTCGCCTGGTCCCTGTCAGCGGCCCGCGACCGTGCCAGCGACGCCCTCAGCCTTGCGCGACACCTGCAGCGCGAGAACCTGGTGGCCCAAAGCCTGGCCACCCTCGGGGTTTTGGAGGCATACGCGGGTCGCTGGGAGCGGGCGCTGGCCGCCGCCGAGCAGTGCATCGCAATCTGCAACCGGTTGGGTGACCGCGCCACGGCGGCCGAGCTGTCCGCCCTGGCCGCTCGCAGCTTGGTGATGACGGGCGCGGCCACCGAGGCCGTCCGTCGAATGCGGAGCCACCCGGGCCTATCCGGTGCGCTGGGTGACCGGGAGATCCACCGCGCTGACGTCTTTAGCATGGCCGTGGCCCTGACTGAGACTGGCGACTACGAAGACGCCCTCGTCATCGCGCGCGAAGGACTGACCGCTGCGCGCTCGGTGGGCTACCCGCCCCGCTTGCTGCTCAACTTGGTTACGCTCGGTGACGTCTGGCGGACGCTGTTCCACCTGCGGGAGGCCGGGGAGGTCTACCAGGAGATGGTCGATGTGGTCTTCCCGCCGGAGTACGCGGCGTTGGTGCACGCGAAGCTGTGCGCGGTGGCCGCGCTGGCGGGCCGCTGGGAGGAAGCCCACGCGGAAGCGCTGCAGGCCGCGCGGCTTCGCGACGAGGCGCCCGTGCAGAGCACCGAGCCGCTGCACCGCCACCTGGAGGTGGCTGCCCTGCTCCACGGCGGTAGCGAGCAGCCCGCCCGGGAGCAGCTGGCCCGGCTCGGCGAGGCGGTCGGCGAGAACCGGCGCCTGCGGCTCGCCCACGCACGTGCGCTGGCTGTCCTGCGTCGTTACGAGGGCGACCATACGGGGGCGGTGACGTCCTTGGACCAAGCGCGCGGGCTGGCCACCGAACTCGGCCTGCCGGGCGAGCTGTGGCAGGTCGAGGCATCGCTCGGTGAGCTGCGCGACGAGCGTGGCCAGCCGGCCGAGGCCGCCCGTCACCTCTCCCACGCGGCCACCATCGTCCGCCGCCTCGCTGGCCAGCTCCGAGACCCCGAGATGCGGAAACGGTTCCTGGCGGCCGGCCCGGTGCGCCGACTCCTCGACGCCGGGTAGCGAGCTCGCTACCACGCCTAGACCACGATCGGCTCGTTCAGTGGGGTGACCGAGCGCCGTCCGGCGCTGGATGCACTCAACCCAGGAGCTACCTCGATGACCGATCAGCACACCGCCACGGCAGGCGCGGCACGGCCCGCGCGGACCCCACGCCTACGCCTGCCTCGCCAACCATTTCTGATCATCCGCGCGAACGCCCCCGCCTACCTGACCATGAACGTCTTTGTGTACGGGCTTCTCGCGGTCGGCTTCGTCGTCGGGGTGACCTTTCCCGAGTTGAGGGTCGCCCGGCAGACTGCCCTGGAGGAGGATGGGACGGCGGGGCTGGTGCTGTCGCTGCTGGCCACCCCCTGGCTCTTCGCGCTGACCATCTTCGCGGTCAACACGCTCACGGTCGCCGTGGCCCAGATCCTGCTTCCGTCCCTCATCGTTCCCTTCGCGGGGATCGCCGTCTTCGCCTACCGGGCGTTCATCTTGGGCCTGACCCTCGCGCCGATCGACCGGGCCAACGCGATAGCCCTGATCCCGCACTCGCTGAC
This sequence comes from Propionibacteriaceae bacterium, assembly GCA_035634295.1. Taxonomy (GTDB): domain Bacteria; phylum Actinomycetota; class Actinomycetes; order Propionibacteriales; family Propionibacteriaceae; genus Microlunatus. Next base: position 22,497 of record DASQDG010000037.1, read on the forward strand.
CATCCTGATCGAGTTCCAGGCCTACGTGCTGCTCATGCTCGGTGCCTACCTGCTCGGTAGGGCGTGGCTCCGTCCTCGGCTCGCCCACGCCCCCACCCGCCGCCGGGGATACCTTCACGGCCTGCGCCAGGTCGGGTGGCTGAGCCTGCCCGCGAGTGCCCTGTTCGTCGTGGGCGCGCTGTACGAGGCGTTCTCGTTGGCGTACTTGGTCCCGGTGCTGATCCACAGCTGGGGTTAGGACCCGTACGACGCTGGGCGTGACGCCCGGGCCTGGTGCGGTGGTTGACGCGGGTGACCAAGCTCACTTCGGTCCGGGCATGACCCGCGACGACACGTCGGTGACCGGAGGGACTGGGTGGCTCGTCAAGTCTCGTTTGAGCGCGACCCGACGGTGCAACAGCTCATCCTCGGCCAGCCAGCCCCGGCCCCTGCCGCCGCGGCCCAGCAGCTCGCAGGCGGTAGCGACCGGCCACCAGGCGTGTCTCCGAGGGAGCCACCCTCAGCACCTCGTTGATGGCGCCCATCGCGGGCGCCGCCCGATGCGGCCGCAGGCAGGATCGCACCGCGAAACATCAGCTCCTCGCCGGCGGCCTGCATTGGTGTGCTCAGCACGACGGCCGCAAGCAGCGCCACCGTGGTTCCGGTACCCCCTAACTCCGACCACCCCAGGTCCTCCGGCGCGACGATCCGAGTGACGGCGAGGTCGCGGGCGACGAAGACTGCGCCGCCGCCGAGGTATGTCGACACCGGGAGTCACCGATCCTGGTAGGAGCCGACGTCGGTGTTGCAGAAAGCGTCCCTGTTGCAGCGTCTTCATTCATGGTGAGTCCTTCCTTCCGTCGTGGTGAGGTCTGTGGGTGGGATCGCGGGACGGCGAACAATTCAGCAGCAGACGCCGTTCGCATCGCGCTGTCCGTCGCTCCCACTGTCGTGTGAGGCCGTAGTTGGCTGGCCGTGTGCCTAACCACTGCTCAGCGGTTTTGGCGTGAGCTAGGTGCTGAGAAAGAAGTCGGTTCCGACGAGTGCGTCGGTCTCACCGCCTAAAACGCGCTAGATGCAGGCGCCCGAATGCCTTGCTCGGTTGTGGACCTCGCCCCACCAGGGGATCTCGGACTTGTCGGCGATGGCGGATGCTCGGGCCTCGTACCTCAAACACCGCTGAGCGATGGCTCCCGTGGCGCTGAGGGTGGCGATCGTCGTCCACAGCACGATCGCGGCGGCCTGCCAGCCCAGGACTCGGGGCACACTGACGCCGGAGGCGACGAGGGTGGCCGAGGTGAACTGGGTGGGAAGCGCCAGCGGGCCGAGAAGGCTGGCCCCTGGGACACCGAAGCGGTCGAGCCAACGAGCGAATCGTTGGCGGCCCTTGGACGGCGCGGTCGGTGGGTCTCTGGGCACGTCGTCTCGTCCACCGACGTGAGCAACGGCGGCCGAACGCACCCGCGCGGTCCCGATGACGACGGCGACGACGGACAGGAAGTTTCCCACCATACCGGCAGTGGCGGCGACAACTGGGTTGATGCCCCCAATCACCCCGATGATCGACGACAGCTCCCCCTCGATGAAGGGAACCGTGGCGGCGAGAGCGATGATGAGCGGCTGAACGACGCCAGGGACGGCAGAGACGAGCTCCTGGAAGCCGACGATGAGGTCGCTGGCAAAGAAGTTGTGCACGAGTGCAGATCTCCTCAGGTAGGCGGTGTCGGGAACCTCGTGGCACCCGTCGTCCACTGCACCGTCTTGTCGTGGTGCCAGCGTGAAGGCGACCGTGGTACGGCACAACTGGGTGCCTTCGCCGGCGGAGTTGCCCTGGACGCGCACTGGCTGACCTTGTTGCGCTCCGAAGGCGACCATCGTCGTGACCGCCGATTCTGCCGCTTCGGAGAAGGTTGCCGAGCCGCCAAGTTGACGCACCCCCCACAGCGGGACCGTTCATCGCGCCGAAGGTCTCGATCCCTTGGGAACCTACCCGCGGCGACGATTTCAGCGGCACCCCAGTGAGCGACTTGTAGGAGTATGTCCAACGCGATCGACCTGTCATTGTGTTGAGCGTCAACAGGCGCGTTGGCGAAGGCGATTGCGTTGCAGCGACAGGAGACCGGTGTGTTCGTGGGAGTTGACAGCTTCG
>DASQDG010000038.1:0-86494 GCA_035634295.1 Propionibacteriaceae bacterium
GCGCGCCTCAGGCACGACCTCAACAAGACCAGCCAGCAGCAGCTACCCGACGCCACAGACGTCGAGGGCCAACGCGGTCAACGTACGAGCCGCGGCGGCGACCTCGTCCAGCGGCACCGACTCTCCAGGTCCGTGCGCGAGCCCGGCGTCGCCCGGTCCGTAGTGCAGGGTCGGCACACCTTCGGCGGCGAGCAGCCGCAGGTCGCTCCCGTACGGCGCGCCCCAGGTGCTCTGCGCCTTGCCGCCGCCGACCCGGTGAGCCGCGGCCAGGCGCTGGGGCAGGTCGCTGTCGACCGGCAGTTGCCCCGAGGCAAACTGTCCGCCCCACCACTCCACGACGACAGGGTGCTCGCGCAGCCAGGGGTCCAAGTCGCAGGCGGCGTCCACGGCCCCTTCCAAGGCCGCCCGGGCTTCCTCGACCGGCTCACCCAAGGCAACCCCGAGCCGACCCTCGGCGACCAGCAGGTCCGGGACCGAAGACGCCCAGTTGCCGCTGACCACGGTGCCGATGCACAGCGGGTAGGGCAAATCCCACCGGGTGAACAGCGGGTCGACCACGGCGTTCCGCTCCCGCTCGAGGTCCTGCAACGCCACCCACACCGGCCACAGCTTGCCCATCGCGCTGACACCCTCCAGGTGCCGGCTGGCGTGCACCGCCTTACCGGTGATTCGCAACCGGAAGGTCAAGGCGCCGGCCGCAGCAGTCACCAGGTCCAGGCTTGTCGGTTCGGGCACGACGCAGGCGTCCGCCCGCCACCCCCGGCGCAAGGTGGCGAAGGTGCCCAGGCCACCGTCTTCCTCCCCCTGCACACAGGCCATCAGCAGGTCGCCGCGCAGTGGCGCACCACTGCGGCGCAGCGCCTGGGTGGCCCACAAGGCAGCGACCAGACCGCCCTTCATGTCGCAGCTCCCGCGGCCGAAGAGCGAGCCGTCACGGACGTCGGCCGAGAATGCGCCGCTATCGGGCCAGGAGCTGCGCTGCCCGGCGGGAACGACGTCGACGTGGCCGTTGAACATCAGAGTCGCCCCGTCGCCGCGGCCCGGCAGCCGTCCCACCAGGCCCCACGCCTCACTGCGCGGCGCCTCCAGGCCGGGGAAGTCGGGATCGGCCTTCAGACTGTCCAGGTCGACCGGCCAGTGGTCCACCTCGAGCCCTTGTCGGTGGAGCCACTGTGCGGTCAGCGCCAGCACGTCGTGCTCCACGTCCGTCCCGGTCACGCTGGGGGCCCGGACCAGCGTCGACAGCAGGTCGAACATCTGGGTGCGGCTGTCTTCGACGGCCGCTAGAGCTCGAGGCAGCCATGACGTCATGGCGGGCAATATAGGACCTCTGGTGTTACGTGCGCATCTCGCTGACCACGCCGTCTCAGCTGGCAGCGCCGACCGCGCTCACCTCGACCCGGGCGGCTGCAGGTGATCGGCTGATGCTGATCCTTGACACGGCGGAGAGAGCCACGTCGCTGGTGGCGGCCGCCCGCCCGTCGTCGGTGAAGAGCTCCACCAAGCCGGCGTCCACCAGTAGCCGGGCCGACGAGCTGGCTGCTGCCTCGACCAACCAGCCTGAGGTGCCGTGAACCCAGGTGGAGCCGTCGGCCAGAGCCGCCAGACTGATGACCATGACGTGTCCGTCCGGTCCGGTGAGCTCGACCGAGGCCGCCGCCAGGTCCCCTGCCTCGGCCGGGGTGACGGTCAGCTCCAACGCGCTGACCGGCTCCCGAAGCTCGAGAGTCGGGTGGTCCCCGTCCAGCCGTCCCAGGGGTGCGCGAGGCAGTCGATCCACCTCCGCGGCCGGGCGCTGAGTCAGCCGCCCGTCCACCACCTGCAGCACGCGCGGCAGCGTGGCGGCGCCAACCGAGGGGTGCCCGGCAGAGGCGGGGTCCTGCTGGGTCCGCAGCCAGCCGAACAGGATCCGCCTGCCGTCGGCGGTGGCGTAGGACTGCGGTGCGTACAGCCGGTCCCCCAGGTCCAGCCGGCCGTATCGGTTGGGGGTGAACCTGCCGTCGTGCAGAGCACCGGTCAGCCACAGCACGTCGTGGGCGTGTGACGTCGGGTCGTCACTCGTCCGGGTATACCAGGACAGGATCACCACCGCCAGGCCGGGCTCGACCTCGAACAGGTCCGGACACTCCCACACCTCGCCCGGCAGCCCCATCGTGGCACCGTCGAGCAGCACCCCGTCGAATCTCCAGCGGGTCAGCTCATCGCTTTCGCAGACGTACGTCACCAGTAGCCCTCCCCACCCGGGCTGCTCGACGTTCCCATCGCGCCGACCGTTGATCAGGCTGTCGCGACCCCCGGCCAGCACCTGCCGCCAGGACGTCTGTGTCCGCGAGACTGCGGGGTCGCGGAGGTCGGTCAGCTCCGGTACGGGCGGCCAGTCGGCGATCACCGGGTTATCCGGGGCCTTGGTCCAGTGAGCCAGGTCGGCGGCGTCGGATCGGGCCACCGCCGACAGGTCCCGTCCCTCGCGGTGCGCCGAATAGATCAGGACGACCTGGCCGTCGGGCGTCGCGACGGCACAGCCGGACCAGCAGCCGTCCCGGTCGTAGTCTCCGGGCTCGCCCGGAGTCAGTGCCAGCGGCTGCTCGGTCCAGGTCACCAGGTCAGTGCTGGTGGCGTGACCCCAGTACATCCGACCGAAGGTCGCCTCCGTGGGGTTGTACTGGAAGAACAGGTGATGCACCCCGCGGTGCTCGATCAGGCCGTTCGGGTCATTCATCCACCCGTGGGCCGGGCGGAAGTGGAACGCGTACGAGGCCGGTCCTGCGGTCATGTCAGCGACCTCAGCCGGACCGAGACGTGGGGCAGGAACAGCTGCACCAGCGGCCCGATGGACACCGCGTACAGCACGGTGCCGACACCCACAGTGCCACCCAACAGCCAGCCGGCGACCAGCACGAAGACCTCGATACCGGTGCGGATCAGTCGTAGGCTCCACCCGGTGCGGGCTGCCAGACCGGTCATCAACCCGTCGCGTGGCCCGGGTCCGAAGATGCTGCCGATGTAGACCGCACCCGCCAGACCGTTGAGCACCACCCCGGCCACCAGCAGAGCGATCCGAGCCGAGAGGGACTGCAGGTCCGGCATCGCCCAGAGGCCGAGGTCGACGGCGACGCCGATCACGAACACGTTGGCTACGGTGCCCAGCCCGGGCCACTGTCGCAGCGGGATCCACAACAGCAGCACGACGGCCCCCACCAAGATGGTGACGGTGCCGAAGCTGACTGGAAGGAAGCGCGTCAGACCCTGGTGCAGGACGTCCCACGGGTTGAGGCCGAGTTGGGAGCGGACCATCATCGCCATCGACCAGCCGTAGAGCACCAGTCCGATCAACAGCTGTGGCAGCCGGCGGCCCAGCTGTCCCGCCCGCAGCTGCTCAACCGGCGTCAGTCGCGGCAGCGTGAAGCGGGCCTCAGGTTCAGGTCCAAAGCGCATGGCAACAAGCCTGGACGCCACCGCGGGGGGTCGGCCACTTCGCTCACCAGGTGAGCCGCCTTGTCAGCCGTGCATGTCTTCGAGCTGCTTGCCCTTGGTCTCTTGGATGAACTTCATCACGAAGAGCAGTGACAGCGCCGCGAAGGCTGCGTAGAGCCCGTACGCCAGCGCCAGCGACACGTCCTTCAGGCCGGGGAAGGTGACCGTGATGATCCAGTTGGCCACCCACTGACCCCCAGCGGCCAGCGACAGTGCCGCGGCGCGCATCCTGTTGGGGAACATCTCACCGAGCAGCACCCAGGTGACCGGGCCCCAGGACATGCCGAACGCGACCACGAAGAGGTTGGCGGCGATCAGGGCGATCGGGCCCTCAAGGCCCTCCAGCACCGGCTTGCCGTCGACCACGCGGGCGGTGCCGAAGATCAACGCCATCGTGGCCAGAGTGATCGTCATGCCGATCGAGCCGATGATCAGCAGCGGCTTGCGGCCGAACTTGTCGATGCTCGCGATGGCGATCAGGGTGGTGGCGATGTTGATCGTGGCGCTGATCACGGTAATGGTGAAGGCTTGGCTCTCGTCGAAGCCGACGGCCTCCCACAAGACGTTGGAGTAGTAGAAGATCACGTTGATGCCGACGAACTGCTGAAACACCGACACCAGCAGCCCGATCCAGACGATGCTGGCGATCTTGCCGCTGGGGTTCTTGAGGTCACGCCACGACGGCTCGGTCTCGCGCTCCATCGACTCGCGGATCCGCTCAATCTTCAGCTCGATGTTCCGCTCGCCGAGCAGCTTGGTCAAGATCGCCGTCGCAGCGGGAATCTTGTGCTTGGAGATCAGGAACCGCGGGGACTCCGGAATGGTGTACGACAGAATCCCGTAGATGACGGCTGGCACGGCCATCGCCAGGAACATCCACTGCCAGGCGTCCAGTCCGAACCAGAACGGCTCCGACGAGCCGCCGGCAGCCGTGGCGAACATGAAGTCCACCAGCAGCGAGATGAAGATGCCGGTCACGATGGCCAGCTGCTGCAGTGAGGCCAGCCGTCCGCGGATCCGGGCCGGGGCGATCTCGGCGATATAGGCCGGCGCGATCACCGACGCCATCCCCACCCCGAGCCCGCCGATGATCCGGCCGATCACCAGCACCGACAGCGACCCCGCAAAGCCGGTGACGATCGCACTCACGAGAAACAGCACCGCCGCGATCCGCATCACCGCCAGCCGGCCAAGCCGGTCCGCGATCCGTCCAGCCAACAACGCGCCAGCAGCAGCGCCCAGCAGCGCAGAAGCTACCGCAAACCCCAGCGAAGCCGCGTCGGCGCTGAACTCCCGCTCCACCGCAGAAACGGCGCCGTTGATCACCGCACTGTCATACCCGAAAAGAAAACCGCCCAAAGCTGCCACCGCAGCGATCCGAACGACCCCCTTACCGCTGGCATTATCGTCGTCATAAATCGACGACTCCGTGCTCGCTGTGCTCTGACCAACCATGTTGCCCCTCATCAATGGGCAGGCGCAGCGCGACCGGGGGAGGCCAGGCTGCAGCACTGCGGGCGGACCTGGTTCACCCAGGACTCGAGCAGTTCACACTGCCGTGGTCTTGCCTACACCGAATGTGCACGCACTGGCAAACAAGCGCGCGCATACGAGCCGCCGGTTTCGAGATCAGTCGTCTTCTTGTCCCGCTGTGGCGGACTGCTTGGCGGACTGTTTCGCCGCTCGCTTAGCCGCTTGCTTGGCCGTTCGTACGCGAAGCAGGGACTCGCCGTCGACGATGTCGGCGACCGAGAGGAAGCTGCCCTCCTCGCCGTAAGGGGACGAGGCCTCCCGCCAGCCGGTTGGCGTCACTCCGCACTGCTTGCCGAGCAGAGCGGTGAAGATCGCGGCCTTCTGGTCGCCGAAGCCGGGCAGAGCGGCCAGCGCGGCCTTGAGCTCGGCACCGGTCCCGGCCTGTGCGTACAGCCGCTCGGCATCGCCCTGGTGAACCTCGACCAGCCGCTGGCAGACCTGCCGTACGCGCTTGGCCATGCTGCCGGGGAACCGGTGGATGGCCGGCCGCTCGGAGCACAAGGCGACGAAGTCCTCCTCGCTCATCGCCGCGATCGCGGCCACGTCCAGCGTGCCGCCGATCCGTTCGGCGATCACACTCGGACCGGTGAACGCCTTCTCCAGCGGCACCTGCTGGTCCAGCACCATCCCGATCAGCAGCGCGTTGGCGTCCGCACTCAGCAGGGCGTCGGCGGCGGGGTTGTTGGTGAGATGCAATTGGCGCGCGGCAGCGTTCATAGCGGCATCCTGCCTTACGGGCGGGGCCCGGATGCTCGTCGTCGCCGACCCGGCTTGAAGTCGGCCCCACGGGCGGCGGGGCGGTCTGAGCACGTTCCAAGGACAGCTCCCAGGACGGCGTCCCTACCGTCGCCGACGCTAGAAGTTGATCATGTGCCCGGAGATCCCGTGCGCCACCTCGCCCAGGGTTTCGGACAGGGTCGGGTGCGCATGGATGTTGCGGGAGACCTCTGTCGCGGTCAGATCCCACTTCTGCGCCAAGGTCAGCTCCGGCAGCAGCTCGGTCACGTCCGGTCCGATCATGTGGGCACCCAGCAGTTCGCCATATTTCGCGTCGGCGACCAGCTTGACGAAGCCGGTAGCGTCGCCCAGCCCGTGCGCCTTGCCGTTGGCGCTGAAGGGGAACTTGGTGACCTTGACGTCGAATCCCTTGTCCTTGGCCTGGGCCTCGGTGTAGCCGAATGAGCCGATCTGAGGCTGACAGTAGGTGGCCCGCGGCACCATCAGGTAGTCGATCTCCATGGTCTCGGCGCCGGCGATGGTCTCGGCCGCCACGATGCCCTGGGCCTCGGCCGTGTGGGCCAGCATCAGCTTGGCCGTGACGTCACCGATGGCGTAGATGTTGTCGACGTTGGTACGCATGAAGTCGTCGATCTCGATCGCTCCGCGCTCGGTCAGCGCCACGCCGGTGTTCTCCAACCCGTAGCCCTTGCTTCGAGGAGCGAAGCCGATGGCCTGCAGCACTTTGTCGGCCTCCAGCACCCGACTGTCTCCCCCGGCCGCCGGGCTGACGGTGACTTTGACCTTGCTCCCGCGGTCGCCCGGATCCTCGATGCTCTCTACCTTGGTCGACGTCAGCACGGTGACGCCCATCTTCTTGTACGCCTTGGCCAGCTCGGTGGAGACCTCGACATCCTCCAGCGGCACCAGCCGGTCCAGGTATTCCACGATGGTCACCTGCACGCCGTAGTTGCTCATCACGTACGCAAACTCGACGCCGATCGCGCCGGCGCCGGCGATGATGATCGACTCCGGCAGGCTGTTGGTGACGATCTGCTCCTCGTAGGTCACCACCCGCTCGCTGAGCGATGTGCCCGGCAGCAGCCGCGTGGTGGCACCGGTGGCGATGATGGCGTTGTCGAAGGTCACCTTGGACTCCGCCTCGCCCGTGCGCACGGTCAGCGACTTGGCGTCGTCGAAGGTGGCCCAGCCGCTGATCTCGGTGATCTTGTTCTTCTTCATCAGAAAGTGCACGCCTTTGACCATCCGGTCAGAGACCCCACGGCTGCGTTGGTAGGCCACCCCGAAGTCGAACGTCACGTCGCCGGTGATGCCGAACGTCTTGGCGTCGTGGTGGAAGATGTGCGCGAGTTCGGCATTGCGGAGCAGCGCCTTGGTCGGGATGCAGCCGACGTTGAGACACACTCCGCCCCAGTACTTCTCCTCGATGATGGCGGTGGACAGGCCCAGCTGTGCGGCTCGGATGGCGGCCACATAACCTCCGGGGCCGGCGCCGATCACGACGACGTCAAAATGTGCAGTCATGGCGCAACTCTATGAGCAGGCCCGACGTCGTCGCCAGGGGCCGTCCGGACGCCGTTAACGCCGTTGACGCCCGAGCGATGCCAGAAATACGTCACATATGAGTTATTCTGAGCGCGTGACGGATACTTCCTTGGATCGGATCGGCAGCTTGATTCGCGATGCCCGCAAGCATCGCGGTCTTACCCAGATCCAGCTGGCCGACGTCCTGGGAACCAGCCAGAGTGCGGTACACCGGATTGAGGCGGGCAACCAGAATGTCAGCCTGGAGATGGTCAACCGGATCGCCGAGGCGCTGGCCAGCCCGCTGATCTCGGTGGGCGCCGGAGGTCCCACTCACCTGCGGGTCCAGGGCGGGGCGAAGCTCACCGGCAGCATCGAGGTCCGCAGCTCCAAGAACGCCGCCGTCGCGCTGCTCTGCGCCAGCCTGCTCAACCGCGGCCGCACCGTCATCCGCGGCATCGCCAAGATCGAGGAGGTGAACCGGATCCTCGAGGTGCTGACCAGCATCGGAGTGCAGGCGACCTGGTCAGCCGACATGGCCGACCTCACCCTGATCCGCCCCGACGAGCTGGACCTGGGAGCGATGGACGTCCTGGCCGCGCGGCGGACGCGCAGCGTCATCATGTTCCTGGGCCCGCTGCTGCACTCCTACCCTGAGTTCAAGCTCCCCTATGCCGGCGGCTGCGACCTGGGCGCCCGCACCATCGAGCCACACCTGCAGGTGCTCCGCCGCTTCGGGCTGGACGTGGTGCCCACCGACGGGTTCTACAACTGCAGCGTTGACGAGTCCGTCGAGCCGGTCCGCCCGATCACCCTGACCGAGCGCGGCGACACCGTCACCGAGAACGCGCTGCTCGCGGCGGCTCTCTCCCCCGGCATGACCGTGCTGCGCAACGCCAGCCCCAACTACATGGTGCAGGACCTGTGCGTGTTCCTGACTCAACTCGGCGTGGAGATCGACGGCATCGGCACCACGACGCTACGGATCCGCGGCGTGCGCAGCATCAACGCCGACGTCGAGTTCGCACCGTCGGAGGACCCGATTGAGGCGATGAGCCTGCTGACGGCGGCCATCGTCACAGGGTCGACACTGACCATCTCGAGGGTGCCCATCGAGTTCATGGAGATCGAGCTCGCCATCTTGGCCGAGATGGGACTCGACTTCGATCTCAGCGATGAATACGTGGCGGCCAACGGGCACACCCGGCTGGTGGATCTCACCGTACGGCCGTCCAGGCTGAAGTCGCCGATCGACAAGATCCACCCCATGCCTTTCCCCGGTCTCAACATCGACAATCTGCCGTTCTTCGCCGTCATTGCCGCCACGGCCGAGGGATCGACGATCATCCACGACTGGGTGTATGAGAACCGGGCCATCTATCTGACCGAGCTCAATCGGCTCGGGGCGCACGTCCGGCTGCTCGACCCGCACCGGGTGATCGTGGAGGGACCGAGCAAGTGGCGGGGGCAGCAGGTCGTCTGCCCGCCGGCGCTCCGGCCGGCCGTCTGCATACTGCTGGGCATGCTGGCGGCCCGCGGCGAGTCGGTGCTCCGGGACGTGTACGTGATCAACCGGGGCTATGAGGACTTGGCCAACCGGTTGAACGCCCTCGGCGCCAACATCGAGATCTTCCGGGACTGATTTTGACGGGCTCGCTCCGCGTCGCCTGCGGATGGCGCTTGGGCCCGCCGTTGTCGTTGCGATAGGCGGAACGAAAAGGCGTGTTCCGCCTATCGCTCCTCCAATCGGCGGCGCCATCCGGGGTTTGACGGGTACGCTCCGCTTCGCCTGCGGATGGCGCTTGGGCTAGCTCCGCCGCGCCATCCGTTCAGGTGAGGCGGGTGACCTCGAAGCTGGTTGTGGGTTGGGCGATCTCGTCCTGAGCCGCGACCAGCTGCAGTTCGGACTCCCCCGAGTCAAGGGTGGCCGTCAACACGGCGTGGACCACCGCCGCCGTCTGGGCGAGGGCGCGGGCGACGTCGCCGGTCCGCAAGAGGTGGGCGAGGAAGGTGGCGGCAGTCAGGTCACCGGCACCCTGGAAGGACCGAGGCAGCAGCGGAGTCGTCACCGACCAGGCGCCCTGGTCGGACACGGCCACCATGTCGATGGTGTCCGAAGCCGCTTCGGAGTGCACCACGCTGGTCACCAGCACGGTCGTCGGCCCGAGCGCTCGGACGTCGTCGACAGCTGACAGCACGTCTTGGATCGTGGTGGTCTGCCTCCCGGTGAGGAACTCGAGCTCGAACTGGTTCGGGGTGATCACCTGCGCGGCCGGCACCACTCGGTCGCGCATCAGTTCGGGGATGCCAGGACGGACGAACATGCCGCGCCCGACGTCACCCATCACCGGGTCGCAGCAGTAGACGGCGGCCGGGTTGCGGGACCGGACCAGCTCGACCGCCTCAAGGACGACCGCGCCCATGTCTGCAGCGCCCTGGTAGCCCGACAGCACGGCATCGCAGCGCCCCAGCACGCCTCGGTCGTCGATCCCGGCGATGACGTCGGCAACGTCGGCCGCGGCGAGCAACGGGCCGCGCCACTGCCCGTACCCGGTGTGGTTGGAGAAGTGCACGGTGAGCACCGGCCACACCTCGACGCCCATCCGCATCAGCGGGAAGGTGGCGGCGCTGTTGCCCACGTGTCCGTAGGCGACGGAGGACTGGATGGACAAGATGGTGGTCATTCCGCACATTCTCGTCCATCGCGTCGCCGGCCACAGCCGAAATCACGCTTCGGATAGGGTGCACAGCGGCGTTTGGGCAGAAACCTTACAGTGGCGACATGCCGGCCGGTCGACAGCACGCCGCCGATGAGGAGTCGCACCCGTCGATCGTCCCGGCCAGCGTCGCGGGTTCGGCGCCGTACGAGAGTGACTACTCCGACACCAACGTGCTGATCGACGCCCACGAGGACCGCTGGGCATGGCGGCGCCGTATCCGCGCCAGCCCGATGAAGCGGGTGATCTATCGAGCGGTGGTGGCGCTGGCAGGTCTGGTGCTGGTGGCCCTAGGCCTCCTCACCGGGCCGATCCCCGGGCCAGGTGGCATTCCTCTGGTGCTGCTCGGCCTCGCAGTGCTGGCCAGCGAATTCGAGTGGGCGCACCGGCTGATGCGCCGGCTCAAGGCTCAGTTGCGCCGATATCAGTCCTGGACCCGGCTGCAGCAGGTCCTCTTCTGGATCGTGTTCTTCCTGGTGTGCGCGTCGTGCGGCTATACCTTCTTGCTGACGATGGGTATCCCCTCCTGGCTCCCGACCACCGCCGACGCCCTGCTGCAACGGCTGCCGGGCCTGTAGCGTTCGCTCTGCCTCGGCCGTTTCGGCGGTGATAATGAGTCAATGCGGGCCGCCGACTTTCCCTACTTCGACGACGGATTCATCCCGTACGCCCACCGGGGCGGTGCGCACTATCCTCCGAACCTGCACCGGGAGAACACCGCCTACGCCTTCGGGCAGGCGGTGGCGATGGGCTACCGCTATCTGGAGACCGATGTGCACGCCACCTCCGACGGGGTGCTGCTGGCCTTTCACGACCCGATCCTGGACCGGGTCACCGACCGCAGCGGGCGGATCTCGGAGCTGCCGTACGCCGAAGTCAAGGACGCCCTGATCGGCGGACAGGAGCCGATCCCGCCGCTGGCCGAGCTCTTCACCCGGTTCCCCCAGTGCCGCTTCAACATCGACGCCAAGTCCGAACCGGCGGTGGACCTGCTCGCCGACACCATCGAGGAGTTCGAGGCCCACGACCGGGTGTGTGTCTCGTCCTTCGGCGTCCAGCGCATCAACCGACTCCGTCGCCGCCTCGGCCCTCGCGTCGCCTCGGCCGCCAGCATGCGGGGCGTGGCCTGGAACCGGTTCGTGCCGGTGCTCAACCGGCTGCTGACCACGCCTGCCCCGGCGCTCCAGATCCCGGTTGAGCACCTCGTGCTGGGGCGCCGAGTCCGCATCCTCACCCCTGCACTGCTGAACGTCGTGCATCGGGCCGGCAAGCTGGTGCACATCTGGACAATCGATGACGCCGGCGTGATGAACGAGCTGATCGACGCCGGGGTCGACGGCATCTTTACCGACCGGATCGACACCTTGAAGACGGTGCTCACCGAACGCGGGCTCTGGACTCCATGAGCAGCAGCCAGGTGTGCCTCGATGAGTGAGCAGTCCGGCGACGATGTGGGGCGACCCCCTGTCCGCCGGCGGGCGGTGGCCGCATGGGCGCTGTGGGACTGGGGGTCCTCGGGCTACAACACCATCGTCACGACCTTCGTCTTCGCGCCCTACCTGACCGGGGTGGTCGCTGTCGACCGGCCTCCGGGCTCGGTCAGCGGAGCCACCGGTCTGGGCATCGCCACCGCAGTCGCGGGTCTGCTGATCGCTGCGATGGCGCCGGTCACCGGCCAACGGGCCGATGCCGGGGGGCGCCGTAAACGTGGGCTGGCGCTTTGGACCGCGCTGGTGGTGCTGTCGGCTCTGGGGCTGTTCTTCGTCCGCGACGAGTACTCCTACCTGTGGCTCGGTCTGGTGCTGATCGCCGCCGGTTCGGTCTTCTTGGAGTTCGCCCAGGTGTCCTACAACGCGATGCTGCAGCAGGTGTCGCATCCGGGCAACATCGGCAAGATCTCCGGGATGGGCTGGGCCACCGGCTATCTCGGCGGGATCGTTATCTTGCTGGTCGCTTTCGTGTTCTTCATTCAACCCGAGGTGGGTCTGTTCGGCATCACGGCCGAAGGCGGCCTGAAGTACCGGGTGCTCGCCGTGCTGGCTGCGGTGTGGTTTGCGGTCTGGGCCGTTCCGGTGCTGCTCGCGGTGCCGGAGATTCCGCCCACCTCGGCGAACTCCCGGGTTGGGTTCTTCGCCTCGTACCGGGTGCTCTGGCGCGACATCCAGGGGCTGTTTCGTGCCGACCGGCACGCGATTTACTTCCTGCTGGCCAGTGCGCTGTACCGAGACGGGCTGGCTGCGGTGTTCAGCTTCGGGGCGGTTCTGGCGGTCAGTGTCTACGGGCTGACGTCGTCCGACGTGGTCATCTTCGGGGTTGCGGCCAACGTGGTGGCCGCTGCCGGAGCCTTCGCTGCCGGGTTCCTGGAGGACCGGGTCGGCCCCAAGCTGATCATCCTGGTCTGCCTGGGGGGCCTGGTGGCGACCAGCACCATTTTGCTGTTCTCCTACGGACCGACGGCCTTCTGGGTGTTCGGGCTCATCCTGTGTCTTTGGGTGGGGCCGGCGCAAGCCAGTTCGCGGGCCTACCTCGCCCGGCTGGCCCCATGGGGTCGTGAGGGTCAGATGTTCGGCCTGTACGCCACCACCGGGCGCGCGGTCTCCTTCCTCGCGCCCGCCCTCTTCGCCCTGTTCGCCGGTCTGCACAGCGACCGGATGGGCATCGTGGGCATCGCTGCGGTGCTGCTGGCGGGCGCTCTGGCACTGTTGGGAGTGAAAGCGCCGCCGCGCCATCAGCCGGAGGCGCTCCAGAAGGCTACGCTGAGTTGAGCGGAAGCGGGTACAGGAACATCAGGTCGGGCTTGGACGTTGATCTCGGGGGAGTCCGTACATACGGCAGGGAAACTACTCTGGAGGTCACACCATGGCAGATCGTTCGTTGAGGGGCACCGGACTCGGAGCCAAGAGCTTTGAAGACGAGGTCGGCGTCGAGTTCGCTCCTCGTCGCGAGGTGGGCTTCGACTGCCCGCGGGAGCACCACTTCACCTTGGTGTTCGCCGAGGAGGCCGAGATCCCCTCGGTGTGGGAGTGCCCCCGCTGCGGCGCCGAGTCGCTGCGCTCCGATGGACAGCGGGCCGAGGCCAAGGAAGAAAAGCCGGTGCGCACGCACTGGGACATGTTGCGCGAACGGCGCTCGATTGCTGAACTGGAGGATCTGCTGGCCGAGCGCCTGGACCTGCTGCGCTCCGGCGAGGTCGGACCGTTCGCTCGTCCTACGTCCTCGTCGAAGAAGACCGCCTGACGGCTGGCACCAAGGGGCCGGCCGTCAGCGTCGACCCTGCTCTATGCCGGGAGCGCGGGTGTCCGGACGCCTCCTGGCGCTGGCGTCGGGCGGTGAGTCGTCCACGGTCTCACCGGGGATGACATCGCCTTGCGCTCCGTAGCCCTGTGGCCCAACGTCGTGAGGACCGAAACCGGGCACCCCCGGGAGTCCTCCCGCGTACGGCAGCGCGGACGAGACTCCCAACTGGTCGATACGCCGCCCCACCAGGGCGGTCAGCAGCCACCGCGCCAGCCCTCGGGTGAAGGGCAGGAGGCAGACGAAGCCAATCACGTCGGTGGCGAAGCCGGGAAGCATCAACAGCACGCCGCCGACCAGCACCAACGCCGCGTCGGCGAGCTCTCGTCCCGGCATCCGACCGGTGGCGAAGGCGCCGGTTAGCGCCGCGTAGGCACGCTGACCTTCGCGTCGCATCAACCAAGCCCCCAACGCCGCCTCGGCCACCAAGACGCCTATGGTCGGCAGCACGCCGATCCACCGGCCCACCTGGATCAACAGCCACACCTCGAGGATCGGGACACCGATCAGTGCGGCAACCGTGAGCGAAGTCAGCACTCGCGAGCGGCGCTTGTGCGCCGGCCGGGAAGCTAGTGCCCTCACCGGGCCAGCGCCCCGTCGGGGGTCAGCCGCGTCAGCCGCATCAGCTGCCGCGTCCGATGCAGCACACCCCACCACGTGGTCAGCAGCAGAGCCTCGACCACGATGCGTTGGCTCATCTTTGAGTCTCCGAACTCTCGTTCGATGAAGGTGATCGGCACCTCGACCACCGTGAAGCCCTGTTTGAGGGAACGCCAGGCCAGGTCCACCTGGAAGCAGTAGCCGGTCGACGCCACCTTCTCGAGCCCCACCCCCTGCAAGGTCTCTCGCCGAAAGGCGCGGTATCCGCCGGTGCTGTCTTTGAGCGGCAGGCCGAGCGCCATTCTGGTCCACAGGTTGCCGCCTCGTGACAGCACCTTTCGCGACATCGGCCAGTTGACCACCCGTCCCCCCGGAACCCACCGCGACCCAAGTACCAGATCGGCGGCGGACAGGGCCGATAGCAGTCGTGGCAGCTGCTCCGGCTGGTGAGATCCGTCGGCGTCCATCTCGACTAACACGTCATAGCTGCGATCGAGCCCCCAGCGGAAGCCGGCGAGATAGGCCGCTCCCAGCCCCTCCTTGCCTTGCCGGTGCAGCACATGCACCTGTTCGTCGGCCGCCGCGAGGGCGTCGGCAACCCGACCGGTGCCGTCAGGAGAGTTGTCGTCGACCACCAACACGTCGGCCGTGGACACCGACGTACGCACGCGGTGCACGATCCGCTCGATGTTCTCCGACTCGTTGTAGGTCGGGATGATGACCACGACTTCGGCGCTGTCGAGCGGCGTGCGTGCGTTCACGAGCGCGACCGACCGGTGTCTGCGGTCAAGGCGAAGGCCTTGTCGGACTGCATCGACCCATCTTCGCCCATCGGCGGGGTCTGGAGCGAGGATCTCGACCGGCGAGCCGCGAGCGCGACCAGGCAGCACAACAGCCCGGCGACGGCCAGGGCGCGACCGAGCCACGGTGCGAGCAGCACCGCAGGGGTCAGTGCGCTGCGCAGCGGCAGGGCCACCGCCAGCGACGCAGCAGTGAACTCCTGGGTGCGCGACACCACCCGTCCGTCGCGGTCGATGTGGCCGGACACGCTGTTGGTGGTCGCCACCGCGATCTCCCGGCGGGTCTCCATCGCCCGTGCGCGGGTGATGGCGAATTGCTGCTCAATCTGGCCGGTGCCGCCGTAGGTGGCGTTGTTGCTCTGCACCATCAGCACCTGAGCGCCCCTCGTCATCGTCTCGTAGACGGTGGCGTCATAGGCCAGCTCGAAGCAGATCACGTCGCCCACCTTGACCTCACGCTGGCCCAAGGGCACCGTGAGCACGCCGGGCTCGGTGCCGGGAACGGACTGAGCACCCACCTTGGCCAGGATCGGGACCACGGGCAGCAATTGACGACGGAACGGAATCCACTCACCGAAAGGCACCAGGTTGCGCTTGTCGTAGCGGGCCAGCACCCCCCGTTGCGGGTCCCACCAGAGCGCCGATGTCTGACGTTCCTGCGGGCCCGGCCCCTCGGTCACCGCTCCCACCAGGATCGGCATCCCGGCGACCTCGGTGGCCGACTGCACGACCTGGCCGGTCAGATAGTCGCGCAGCGGGTCGATGTCGGTGGAGTTCTCCGGCCACAGGAGGAAGTCCGGCCGAGGTGTGAGCCCAAGTCTCGACCTCGTCAACAGGTTGACGGTTTCTGCAAGATGATTATCGGTGACCGAGCGTGCCCGGCCCATCGCCTCGATGCCGCGACCCGGCACGTTGCCCTGCACGATCCCAACCGTGACGCTGCCCGCCCGGCCGGCCACCGGCTCCACCTGGAAGCGGGTCAGGCCAACCCCGCCGAGCACCAGCAGCACGGTCAGCGCCACTACTATGACCAGGGAACGCCTGGTGCGAGCGGCCAGCCGATCCGCAGCCGGAGACGGGGCGCGGCGGCGAGCTGCGTACGCCAGCAGGGCGGCCCAGGCGACCAGCTGACCGATGAGTGCCACGAGGAACGACACCCCGACCACACCGACCACGGGAAAGAATCCTGCCAACGGGGTGTCGACCACCGCGAAGCCGATGCGGGTCCAGCCGAACCCACCGAACGGAATGCGCGCGAAGGCGAACTCGACCAGCGCCCAGCAGCAGGCGGCGGCCAGCGGCCACGCTCGCAGTGTCGAGGTGAGGCTGAGAGTCACCCCCAAGATCCCGAAGAACAGCGCCTCGAAGGCGATCAAGGCGACAGCCACCGGCGCGCCGAGGACGTGTATCCAGCTGATGGCCACGCTCAGCATCGCCAGACCGAAGAGATACCCAAGACCGAAGGCCCGGCGGAGCGGGGCGTGCCGGACGACGAGCGTGAACGCGGGCAGTCCGATCAGGAGCAGCGGCCACAGGTTGTAGGGCTGCCAGCTGAGCCCGATCGCCAGACCAGCCAACAGCGCCACGGTCACCCGCAGCGCCAACTGGCGCCGAGTCGTTGGCCCCGCTAAGCCCACCGCCTCCGCCACCAGCCAAGCCTACTCACGGCAGAACCCCATGGTCGTGCGTCACCCGTCCGCGCGACATCGCCAATACGCATGAAGGAAGCTCGACATCGCGCGTGAGCTCAGGCAGCGCGGCCACCGGGTGCGAAATTGACCGGCCGACCGCGCCGGCGGGTTCGTCCCAGACCGCCACATCGGCGCGCCAGCCGACCGAGAGTTGACCGGAGTCGTCAACGCGCGCGGCGTGGTGGCCGCCGCGGGTGGCGGCGGCGAAAGCGTCGGCAGCGGCCAACCGCTCGTTCGGCTGGGTGTGCTGTACGGCCGCTCGGACCATTCCCCACCCGGTCAGCGGAGTCACGGGCGAGTCGGAGCCGAAGGCGAGCGCCACTGCTCCTCGGTGCAAGGTGGCGAACCGGTTCATTGCCGACGAACGTCGGCGTCCCAGCCGGGCCTCGTACAGCTCGCCCGGCGGTCCCCAGGCGGCGTCGAAGGCCGGTTGGACGCTGGCCACCACGCCCAGCTCGGCGAGCGTCGAAATGTCGGCTTCGTCGACCATCTCGAGGTGTTCCAGGCGGTGACGCAGTCGCCTGAGCGCGGACGGCCCGACCACCTCGGTGGCCCGACGCAGCCCCGCCAGAGCGGCGGTGACCGCGTCATCACCGATGCAGTGGAACCCTGCCTGCAGCCCCGCCCGGGTGCAGCCGACCAGGTGCTCGGTGATCTGCTCGGTGCTCAGATAGCGCACGCCACGGGTCGGCGCGTCAGCGTAAGGCTCGGCCAGCGCCGCAGTCCGCGAGCCGATCGCCCCGTCGACGCAGAGGTCGCCGGCCAAACCGGCGGCACCCACCCGCCGGGCGGTGGCGATGGCGGACTCCCCGACCAGCTCGCCCCAGTAGGTCACCACGTCGAGGCCGATCTCGCCGGCGACTTCGCGCACCCGGACCAGGTCCTCGGCCGGTCCCAGGTGTGGCCCGCCGAGCTCATGCACGCTGGTCAGCCCTGAGCTCGCGGCCACTCCCAAGGCCGCTCTCGCCGCCGAGCGTCGCTCCTCGTCGGTGAACAGCGAGGCCACCTGGGTGCGGCACCGGTGGTGCGCCTCCTGACTCACCCAGCCCGCCTCCGTGAAGCCTGCCTGCTGCTCGATCCCCGGCAGCTGCTCAAGCAGTGACGTCGACACCACGGCCGAGTGCACGTCGACCCGCGCCAGATAGACCGCGACTCCTCCCCCGGCCCGGTCCAGCTCAGCCCGCTCCGGCCGCCGCTGCTCGACCCACTGCCCTTCGTCCCAGCCCTGCCCGAAGATCACTCCAGCCTCCGGATGCTGCCGCGCGTATTCCGCCACCCGGTCGAGCACCTCCACCCGACTCCGGGCCCTCGCCAAATCCAGCCCCGCCATCACCTGCCCGGTCTGCACCAGATGCGCATGCGCATCCACGAACCCCGGCGTCACCAACCGCCGACCGAGATCCACCACCCGCGCCCCGGCCCCCTCCCAAGCGCAAGCCCCGTCATCCCCGCCGACATAGACGATCACCCCGTCGCGCACAACCAAGGCGGTCGCCACCCCAGACCCACCCAGCAGCAGACGACCGTTCTTCCAGACGTGGAGGCCGGTCACAGGAGTGAGGGCGCGACGCCCGCCAGGCAGGGTGGACAGGGGGGTGCAGGTTGTGCGCGGGAGCGTGGACGGGCCTGGCGGGAGCCCGTCACGCGGAGCAACACACTGCCGGCGGCAGCCCTACAACGGGCGGATGGCTGCGACCGCGCACAACCTGCACCCCGCTGCCCACCAGCCAGCCGAAGCGGCCCGCTCGAGATCACACCTGGGGCCGGTTCTCGTACGGCACGGAAAGCACTGTCGTCGTGTGCGTCGACACTTTGCCCGCGGCGCGAATCCGGCTGAGCAGCGACTCCAGGTGCGTCATCGTCGGCACCTGCACCTTGAGCAGTTAGCTCGGCTCCCCCGCCACGGAGTAGCAGGAGATGATCTCCTCGAGGTGCTCGAGCCGCTCGGGCGCGTCGTCGGCCTGGCTTGGGTCGAAGGGCTTGATGGCCACGAACGCGGTCACCATCAGCCCCACCTCGGCGGCGTCCAGGCACGCGTGGTAGCCCCTGATGACGCCTCGCTGCTCCAGCCGGCGGACTCTCTGCTGGGCCGCCGACGTCGACAAGCCGGTTTCCTTGCCGATGTCGGTGTAGGACATCCGACCGTCTCTCGCCAACAGGGCGAGAATGCGCCGGTCGAGCTTCTCCATGGCGCCATCGTGCCAGTATTCGCCTGTGGAGTCCCCTCGCCTGCTGCTTCTGGATACCGCTTCGCTCTATTTCCGGGCCTTCTTCGGAGTGCCCGACTCGCTCCGGGCGCCCGACGGCACGCCGGTCAACGCGGTCCGCGGACTGCTCGACTTCATCGCCACCTTGGTGACCAGCTATTCCCCCACCCATCTGGCCTGCTGCTGGGACAACGACTGGCGGCCGGCCTGGCGGGTGGAGCTGATCCCCAGCTACAAGGCGCATCGGGTGGCCTCGGAGAGTGACTCGGTGGTCAGCGAGATGGCTTCCACCCCCAGCACGGCGGGCGAGACCGCGCCCGACGACCTGGCCGTCCAGGTGCCCCTTATCCTGCAGGTGCTCGACGCGCTCGGCCTGGCTGTCGTCGGCCGAGACGGCTATGAAGCCGACGACGTCATCGGCACCCTGGCCAGCACCGCACCGATGCCCACCGACGTGGTCACCGGCGACCGGGACCTGTTCCAGCTGGTCGACGACAAGCGGCAGGTCCGCGTCCTCTACATCGCCCGCGGGGTGGGCAAGCACGAGCAGGTGGACGAGGCCTGGATACGGGCGAAGTACGGCGTCGCCGCCTCCTCCTACGTGGACTACGCCACCCTGCGCGGGGACGCCTCCGACGGGCTGCCCGGGGTGGCCGGCATTGGGGAGAAGACGGCCGCCGCCCTGCTGGAGCGCCATGGCGACCTGCACTCGATCCTGAGCGAGGCCAGCCGTCCGCAGTCGGTCATCAGCAGCTCCGTTCGGTCCAAGCTGGGCGCCGCCATCGACTACCTCGCGGTCGCGCCCACGGTGGTCTCGGTGGTCCGCGACCTCGACCTCGGGGTGAGCTTCGAGGACCTCCGGCTACCGCGAACGCCTCGAAAGCCCGAACAGTACGCCGAGCTCAGCGACCGCCTAGGCCTCAGCGGCAGCGGCCGGCGTGTGGTGGCCAGCCTCGCCGGTGTCCAGAGCGCTGGCTGAGCGACGCTCTCCGGCGTCGATCACCTCACGGGCGGCGTTCAGGAAGCCGTCGGCGTAGTGGTCGGGCGGGAAGTCGCCGAGATAGTAGATCTTGGTCTGCCGTCGTACCTGGGCCAGCGGGTCGCGCTGCAGCAGGTCATCGTAGACCTGATCGAGGTTGCTGAGGTCTTGGCGAAGCAGATAGCCGGCCTTGGCTGCCGGTGCCTCCTCCAGCAGCTGCTCGGGGGTGCGCCCCACCGACACGATGGCGAACGGCTTCTCGGAGTGCAGGTAGTCCGAAACCACCGCCGACACATCGGAGATCATTGCGTCCGAGGCGTTGAAACAGTCCTCGATGGTCATCTGCTGTTCCGCAGCCGGGCCCCACAGATGCTCGCGTCCGGTGGCGGCCTTGTCGGCGGCCAACAACCGCCCGATTGCGGCGATCATGTCCACGCACACGCTGAAGCGGTAGTTGAAGGGGTGCGCCCGGAAGATCACCCGGACGCCACGGGCGAGCAGCTCCTGCACGATCTGTCGCCCCAGAGGCAACGAGTAAACCCGGGTGTCGGCGAACGGTCCCTGCCAGGTCGGCGCGTAGAGCACCGTGGGCTGGGGCTGAGCGCTGGGTGGGCCGATCGCGGGCCGGACAGCCTCCACCTGAGGGCGACCGACGATCTGGAACTTCTCCCGCGGGATCTCGATGCCGTGCCGGTGGTAGCGGTCGATGCCGGCTTGACCGGCGGTGAACAGCAGGTCATAGATGGCGTGCACCGGGTTATAGCAGGCGGGCTTCTCGGAGTCGCCGTGATTGAGCCAGACGTGTGTCAGCTCGCGGCGCTCGACGAAGTGGGTGTTGCGGACGGCGTTGTTGACGTAGAAGGCCGTGGTCAGCGACGGCGGGATGACGTCCTCGAGGCTGCGCAGGGTGGGCCGGTGAATGACCGGCACTTCGACTTCGGAAGCTGCGGTCACGGCGGCGATCTCGCGCATCATGGCCACGCTGCGGGTGACGATGATGAACGGGCGCCCGATCCGCATGAAGAACGGCAGCCACATGCCCACCTGGTAGGCCGCGCCCACGGTGGACGCGAAGTAGACGGCGAACTGAGGGGCATACTCCTGCAGGGCGCCCCGCAGTCGCCCTTCGGCCTTGAGCGCCCGGCTGGCTCGGAGGAGCGCGGTCACCAGGGTGTCGAGGAACAGTGCAAGAACGACCAGGGCCAGCAGCAGCAGCACCCATCCCGGAGGCGGCACCAGCGCCAGCGCGGCCGCCAGCAGGCTCACCAGAAAACCGACCAGCGTGCTGACGCCACGAGGAATCCGCTCGGTGACCTGCGCGCCGACCAGCGGGAAGTCCCGTACGAGCAGGCCAAGACCTCCCCAGGCCGACCTGATGTGCGCCTCTCCTGAAGTGGAGACGGCAAGCAGCACCAGCGCCAGGACCGCCGTGGGAGTCAGGCCCCCACGGTCGGCAAGCAGCACGCCGGTCACCACCAGCACCACGGCCCGGGTCGCGGGCGCCTGGTTGAGCAGCCCACCCCAGCGGTACGGATCGCTGAGGCTGGTGCCCGCCGACAGGATCCCGGCAACCCCGGCCAGGACGCAGAGCAGCAGCGTCAGCAACCCGGGCGCATCCAGCAAAGCAGCCGCCAGCGCGACCAAGGCCAGGCCGGTGCTGGACAGGTTGAGACCGATGCCGCCAAGCAGCCGCCGGTAGCCGGACCACCCCACGGCCCGGGATCCGCCGTTCGGCTCTTCCTCGCCCTCGCCCTCGTCGTCGGTTTCGTCGTCGTCCTCGGCGGTCTTGCTGGTGACCTGTCGGACGGCGTCAACGAAAGCGTTCGCATAGCCTTCGGCCTCGAAGTCACCGAGATAGTCGACCCGGATGGCGGCGCGGCGGGTGGCGAGCGGGTCGGGCCCGAGCATCTCCTCCAGTTGAGCATCGAGGTCGGACAGGTCGCCGTCCACCACGTAGGCGGCCTGCGCCACCGGATATTCCTCCACGAAGGACTCCGGTGCCGACGGCACCGCAATCATGGCGAACGGCTTAAGGGAGAACAGGTAGTCCGAAACCACCGCGGACACGTCGGACACCATTGCGTCGGAGGCGTTGATGCAGTCCAGCAGGCCCCGCTCGGACTCCGCGGCGCTGCCCCACAGATGCACCCGCCCCGTGGTCTGGGCGTCGGCGGCCAGCAGCGCCTGGATGCGGCCGATGGTGGCGGCGTCGTCGGGGAAGTCGTAGTTGAAGGGGTGTGGCCGGAAGATCACCGTGGAGCCGCGCTCCAGCAGCGCGCGCACGATCCGCTCCCCCACCGGCAGGGAATACAGCAGGGTCTCCTCCACGTGGCCGCGCCAGGTCGGGGCGTAGAGCACGACGGGCTGCACGACCTCGGAGATGGAGCGGACGGTGGGCACCACGTCCTCCACCTGCGGCCGGCCGACGACTTGAAACTTGTCGGCGGCGATCCGGACGCCGTGGGCGGCGTAGCGTCGGGTGGCCGCCGGCCCCGCAGCGAAGATCCGGTCGTACATCGCGTGCGTCGGGTTGTAGGAGGGCGGCTTGTCGGAGTCGCCGTGCCCTAGGTAGATGTGGGTCAGGTGCTGGTAGCGGACGAAGACCCCGTTGCCGGAGGAGGCGTTGACGTAGAAGGCGGCCTTGAGCGACGGCGGCACCAGCGCGTCGAGGTCGGAGATCTTGCGGGCCTCCACCACCGGTACGTCGGTCAGCTCGGCCAGGGCCCGGGCCGGGGTGGAGTTGCGGGTGATGACGAGAAACCTTCGGCCGGCTCGTTGAAGGTAGGGCAGCCACATGGTGACCTGATAGGACGCGTCGTCGGGACGCGAGGTGTAGATGACGAACTCGGGGGCATAGTCGGCGACCGCTTGGGGCACCACGGTCCGCAGCCGGCGAGCGGTGAGGATCTTGCGACGCCCGCGGACGGCCACCAGAAATGGCAGCACCAGGGCCAGGGCGGCAGCCAGCGCCCACCACCACGAACTGAGGCCTAGCAACGCCACCGCGACTCCCGCTGAGGTGCTGACCAGACTGGCCGCCACCACCCAACCTCGCAGGTCACGCGTGCGGGTGACGGTCGGCACCCCCGGCAGGTGCGCCACGACCGGCGGCTGGAAGCGCGCGGCTCGGCGCAGGAACGGCTCCCCCACCACGCCCGCGGTGAGCAGAGCGACCGCCAGCGCGGCGCCGAGAACCTGGGCGGGGGCGGCGTTGAAGCCGATCAGGACGCCGAGGCCGGCCACGGTCAGGGTGCGCGCGACGATGGCTGCGCCCAGGACGCCGCGGCGCTGGACTCTGACCCGAAGCAGCAGCCTCAGCGACAGGCCCAGCACGCAGGCGGACAGCAGCGCGGTGGCCAGGGCGCTCGAGCTGCCGCCCGGGCGCAGCAGCGACGGTGACGGCGAGCTCAGTGCGCCGACCATGGCCGCCACCACGATCAGGGTGTCCAGAGCGAGGTTGACGTAGCGCTGCCGCTGTTGCGGGTTTCCGCTCACCTCCGGAGTCGTGATCGCGGTCATGGCCGCTCGGGAGAGCGTCGGAACAGCCATCCCACTGACGGTTCGACCAGGACTCGAAACGTGGCCGACACCACTGACGTCGACAGCACGGCCGTGAGCAGGAGAGCGCCCAGCACCAGGGCGAGCAAGACCACGGGCGACTTGACGTCGTCGAGGTAGCCGGCCTGCAGCAAGAAGTAGATCGGCAGCAGGTGCAGCATGTAGACGTACATGGTCGCCCGGCCCCAACCGGTGACCGAAGTCGTCGAGGCCGAGGTCACCGACACGATGGCGACCACCAGCAGCAGGGCGATCCCGATCAGGAGAAGCCGGGTTCCGCCCGCGGCCCAGCCCTGCACGCCGATGGTGGCGTAGTTCTTCTCCACCTGGACCCACTCCCGCAGGTGATGCTCGCGAGCGAACGAGACGCCGAGCACGCAGCAGACCAAGGCGACCAGGAGCACGCCCAGCGAAGTCGCACGGACCCAACCCCGCCGAAGGAACGGCAGTACCGAGGCCAATGACGGGCGTGACCGCATCGCCCAGCCGGCCACGAAGAAGGGCAGCATGCCCAACACCCGGCTGGCGTCGAAGAGCCAGCCGATGGCGAAGTATCCGCTGATGCAGGCCACCGCGACCGCGACCACGACCGGCAGCTGCAGGTTTGCCATCAGCGGCAGGGCCAGTCGCCAGGCGGCCAGCGCGGGCAGGAACCACAGGTGCCAGTAGGGCGAGGTGAGGTCGAAGGTGAGCTTGCCCTCCTGCCACCAGCGGATCAGGGCCCAGAGCACGCTGAAGATCACGTACGGGGCCAACAGCTGGCTGATGATCCTCTGACCGTCGGCACCGGTGATCGGCTCGGCCCGGGCGAAGTATCCGGAGATGAAGGCGAACAGCGGCATATGGAACGCATAGACGAACAGGTAGAGCGCGTACGCCAGGTCATAGCGCGAAGCCGACTCGATCGTGTGCCCTACGACCACCAGGGAGATGGCCAACAGCCGGAGGTTGTCCCACAGCGGATCGCGACTGCGGACCGCGCCGGTCGACGCGGCGGCGCTGGGAGTCGCGATCACCATTCCGATGCAGGCGCGTCGCCGCGAGGAACGAAGACCGCATCCACCAGGCGTTCGGCGGCGCGGCCGTCCTCGAGGGGGAGGTAGTCGCTCCGGAACCGCCGATACTGCTCGGCGTATTCGGCCCGGACCTGATCCAGCTGCGACAGTGCCTCGATGATCTCGTCGGTGGTGTTGACGAACGGACCCGGCGCGGTGGGCTCGAAGTCGAAGAGCCAGCCCCGGGTCTCGACGTAGCGCTGCAGGTCGGGCACGTGGAAGATCATCGGCTTGCCCGTGACCCCGAAGTCGAAGCGCAGCGAGGAGTAGTCCACCAAGGCCGCGTCGGCGGCCAGATAGAGGTCGCTCACCTCGGGATAGTCGGTGACGTCGATCACCCCGGGGCGCGGCCGGATGCGCCGGTTCACTCGGGCGTTGAACGCGTGACCGCGGACCAAGACCACATAGTCATCGCCTAGGGCTGCGGTGACGGTGTCGAGGTCGAGGAAGTCCACCATCTCAGCCCGGTGGTCGTCGGGTGAGAGGTAGTCGCGGTAGGTCGGCGCGTACAACACGACGGTCTGGTCGGGCTTGATGCCGAACGCGTCGCGGACTCGTCGGCGCAGCTCGTCGGCGTGCGGCGACGACAACACGTCGTTGCGTGGATAGCCGATCTCGAGCACCTCACCGGAATAGCGGAAATCGCGGGTGAGCAGCGGGGTGGCGTACGGGGCCGGCGAGATGAGGTAGTCCCACTCGGCCGAGCGGCGCGCGTAGGAGTCGATCCGCTGAGTCGAGAAGCCGGCCCTGATCCAGTTCGGGTAGCCCATGGTCTTGAACGGGTAACCGTGGAAGGTCTGCATCAGCACCTGTCCGGCCGGCTTCACGTGGTAGTCCGGCTGGTACATGTTGTCCATGTAGTAGGTCACGCTGGACAGCAGCCGATACCACTCGGCGCTGTCCTTGACCACGCCGATACCGCCCTCGGGCACGGGTACGGAGTGGTCCCGAATCGCCCAGTAGACCGGCAGGTCGCACCCCCGGCGGGCGAGCTCGGCCTGCAGCCCGACCCCGTTGTCAGTAGCGGACTCGCCAAAGTAGGACTGCAACAGCACGCCCCGGTGAGTGGCCCGGGCGTCGGCCCGCGGTCGACCGCGCAGCAGGTTCTGCCGGTAGCGCCCGGTGGCCTCGGCTCCCAACGGACGGGTCAGCGACAGCTGCAGGTTGCCGCCGGCGCCGCCGCGGACCACCCGAGCGTTCACCAGCTCCGAACCCACCGAGACCGGGACCCGAAGCAGCAGTTCCGCCGACATCAGCACCGGGAACGGCGCGCTTTCCTCAACCGGGCCCGGCAGACCGGGGACGTCGGCCAGCACCCGGTATTCGCCCGAGCGGAGCGGCAACGTGCCGAACCGGCCCTCGGTGCGGGCGATCGGCACCGTGGCGTGGAAGCGACTCCCGTCGACCTCGGGCAGCACCCAGTCCGAGCGCCGGGTCGGATGGACCAGGGCGATCCGAAACGGCGCGGCAACCATGCCCGCGAAATGACCGCGAATCTCCAGGTCGCCGTGCGCGTTTGTGCTCAGCTCGGTGGCCACCACCGCGCCTCGACGCTCGGTCACCGTCACCCGCCCGAACCGGGTCCGTTCCAAAGCGATCACCTGGCCCGGCAGCTCGACCGGCCCGGAGTCGCCTCGCCAGGCCACCGGAACTCTTGTCGTGGTGGTCTTGCCGTTCTCGGCTGTACCGCTGACCAGGGCCCGCACCCGCCAGCGACGAGTGGCGGCCGGACTGTCCAGCAGCCCCTCGGGCAGCGGCGGCAACGCGAGCGAGACCGGGGCACTGGCGTTCTCGGTCGGTTCGAGGGACGTCCGGGCGACCAGCCGAGCGCTCGAATTGGTCGCTTCAAATCCCACCACATGGCGAAGGTCGCCGTGCAGCACCCCGATCAGCTGCCGGTCCTGGATGGTGGCCTGGACGAGCTCGACCCCGGCTTCGTCCAGCCGAAGCCGCAACGGGCGTCGCCACTGCCACAGCAGGACCAGATGCGTGCCGTCGGGGCGTCGGCTGTGCTCCAGAGCCGCGGCAGAGCCACGCTGGTTGACACGGGTGATCGGCGCGGTCACCGAGAACCCGGCCACGTCAACCCGCAGATCGAGGTCCCAGACGTCTCCGATACTCGCTCCGACCTCGTCGCACAGCTCGGCGAAAGGAACGTCGACGGCGAACTGGCCCCCCTCATAAGTCGCCCAAGGGTCGTCGTTGGGAGCGGGGAAGATCGGCACCGGCAGGTGCTGGTTGGCGAACTCAAAGGATCGACCGGTTCGACGGTGCCGGGCCAGCACCGTCACCTGATTGGTGGTGCCCGCGGGCGCCTCGGCCAGGTTGAGGTAGCGCAGGTAAGCCCAGCCACTCACTCGCAGTCGGGCATCGTGGGTCCACTCCAGGCCCTGCACCGAATGGGACAGCTCCAGCTGATCGGGGCGCAGCAGGAAGAGCTGCTTGTCCAGGCCGATCTCGGGATCGTCGAAGTAAGGCAGCTGCAGATAGA
This sequence comes from Propionibacteriaceae bacterium, assembly GCA_035634295.1. Taxonomy (GTDB): domain Bacteria; phylum Actinomycetota; class Actinomycetes; order Propionibacteriales; family Propionibacteriaceae; genus Microlunatus. The sequence goes on from DASQDG010000038.1 coordinate 26,662, forward strand.
GGCCCTCGGGGGCGACCGTGGCCGGCCACTGGTGCAGGCGGTGGCCGTTGCGCGCGATGAACTCCCGGGCTTCCAGCTGCCGATTGGCGCACGCGAGCGCGATCATCACCCGGCGCATGGGCATGGTGCGGTCCCACACCTGCTGCGATGCTGCACCGGCAAGATCAGAAACGGCACTCTGCAGCTCGCACCAGTAGTCGTGGGAGGTGGTGGACGGGCTGTTGAGGTACCAGTGGAAGTGCGCGTCGAAGAGGGTCTGCAGCCAGGCGTCGTAGATCTCGACCGACACCGTGTCCTGCAGGGCCTCGTGGCTGACCCGCCACGCGGCCACACGGTCCCGCACGTCGCTCACGGTGCTGGTCTGTTGGCTGATCGAACTGCCGTCGGCCCGGGCCCGATACTCATAGACCACCCGAGCGAGCACGTCGATCTTCCGCGCCCGGGCGTAGAGCTGGCTGATGATCGGCTGGTCCTCGTAGGCCACCCCTTCGCGAAAGGTCAGCCCCTGGGCGCGCCAGAACGAGCGTCGGTAGAGCTTGCCCCAGGTGTAGTTGTTGCGCAGCAGCCGCGGGAAGTCCTCCAGGGTGATGCCCAGCCGGGTCTTGGCGTGCAGCTCGTGCACCCACTCCGGCGTCCAGCGGCGGCTGCCGGTGAAGCGGACCGCGGCGCCGGCCACGATGTCGGCACCGCTACGGCGAGCCGAGCGCACCATCGGGCCGATGGCACCGAGCGGCAGGGAGTCGTCGGAGTCGACGAACATTAGGAACGTGCCGCGGGCGTGCTGGACTCCGGTGTTGCGGGCGGCGCCCAGGCCACCGTTGGGGCGCCGCACGATCTTGACTCGGGAGTCCTTGGCGGCGTAGCGCCTGGCGATCGCGTAGGACCTGTCCGGCGACCCGTCGTCGACGATGATCAGCTCGAAGTTCCGGAATCCCTGCGACAAGATGCTGTCCAGACACTCCGCCAGATAGGCCTCGACGTTGTAGATGGGCACGATGACGCTGACCGCAGGTCGAGGCTGGCGGGGCTTGGGCGGCCGGGCGGCCGGCTGCGGTCGGCGCAAGCCTGGCAGCCGACGCAGCTGGCGGCGTACGGGAAGGGGCAGACGTCGACCGAGGGAGCGGACAATACTTCTTCTCATCTCGAACCTCGACGCACGTCTGGTCGCTGTGCCGGGCGGCGGCAGCATCACGGGAGTTTACCGTCCCCGCCTGTCCAGCTCACCCTGCGCCGCGCGCCGTGGTCGCGCGAGCCGTTTCTGCTCTAATGGGCTAGGTCACCTCAGCCCGCATACCTCGACTGGAGTTCCCCGCCGTGTCTGACGCGAAGCCCGTACGCACGATGAACGACATCCCGGGGTGGTTCACCTGGACAGACCAGCAGCTTTTCCGCTATTTCCTGCACAACGCGGCTCCCGAACTCCCAGGCGACCTCGTCGAGCTGGGAACCTATATGGGCAAGAGTGCGGTCCTGATCGGAGAATATCGGCGCCCCGACGAGCGGTTTGTGGTGTGCGACCTCTTCAACGACGAGTCCGACCTCGCCAACAACATCGAGAACACCCGGTCATACCGGTCACTGACCCGGGAGGCGTTCGAGGCCAACTACCAGGCCGTGCGCGGGGAGCTGCCCGAGGTCGTGCAAGGACTGTCCTCGACCATCACCGAGCACGTGGCACCGGCCAGCGTCCGCTTTATGCACGTCGACGCCTCACACCTTTATGAGCACGTGGTGATCGATATCGCCTCGGCCACCTCGCTGCTGACCAGTGACGGCATCGTGGTCTTCGACGACATCCAGAGCCGGCACACGCCAGGCGTTGCCGCGGCGGTCTGGTCGGCGGTGGTGGACGGGCGGTTGAAGCCCATCTGCATGACTCCGTCCAAGCTCTACGCGACGCTGGGCGACCCGACCCCGATCCGCTCGGGGTTCCAGGACTGGCTGATCAAGTTTGGCCGGCTGATGTGGGAAACCCAGGAGATCGCCGGCCTGGAGATCATCCGGCTGTGGCCACCGCCACCGGCCAAGCCGGCGGCGCCGGCGGCCAATCCCGACTTCGAGGACGCGCTGCGTCGGATCAACCGGCGGCTGACCAGGATCGAGCAGCAGTTGACCCAGACCAACCGTCAACTCGAGCAGAGCTTCGGCCGGCGGGTGCAGAGGTCGGTGATTCGACGGGTGAAGAAGCTCCGGACGGCTACTCCGCAGGCGTGACCACCGAGACCCGTCGGAGCCGGTCCACGTCGAAGCTCACCTTGGTGTGGACCGTTCTACCGGCGTAGCTGATGCCGATGGCATAGCGGCCGGGCGCCAGGCCGACGGTCGCCTCGATCCGGACGCCGTCCGAGTCGCCCAGCAGCCGGGCGTCGTGGCGTCGCTGTTGGCCGGTGAGGTCGGTCAGCACCAGGGCACACGGGATGGACGTGGTCCCGGTGGCCTTGACTGAGCGCAGCCCTACGGTCACCCGCTGATGCCGGACGCCGGCGCGAACCGTGGTCACGTCGGTCGCGGCCACCGTACGGGCCCTGGCGGTATCCAGGAAGTCAGGCACGTCTTGGCCCTTGACCAGGGTCAACACGCCGTCGTCGCCGGGACCCACCCAGGTAACGACGCCGTTCACCAGCCGCACCACCGGCTTGGCCTCGCTGACCAGGGCCTTGCGGTGGAAATAGCCGAGGACTTCTGACCGGCAGGCGAACTGCCAGCTGCCGTCCTTGATCGGCCGACCCATGATGGCGTCGGCCAGGTCAAGGGCGACGTCTGCGGCCACGCTGACGGTCGCCAGGTCCTCGTCGCCACCGATCCGGACCCGGCTGGTGGTCTGGGGCAGCGGGAAGGGCGCCATGTCGGTGCTCTCACGTAGCGCCAGCACTGACTCCGCTTGTTCGATGTGGTCGGTGACGTCGACCAGCTCGGGCGGCAGAGCCTGCAGCAGCGACGGCTCGAGGTCGCGCAGCAGCCGGTCGCCCACCCGGCGGAACTTCAGGTCTCCGTCGCCACTGAGCCGCCACGTGGTGGTGCAGGACAGGTGCAACCTGCCGTCTGAGGCCCACGACGCCTCGACCGGCGTCGTACGGGCCCACACTCGCTGGTCGGCCTCGGCCAGCCGCCACAGCAGCGCGTCCTGATCATCGCGCAGCAGGTATGAGCGAGCCAGAGCGACCGGCGACAGCCCGGCGTCGACCTCCAGCGGGGCGTGCTTCGCCACGAACGGCCGCATCCGCTCGCGGGAGCGTTCCACCAGCTCTCGGCTGAGGTTGAGCGAGCGTGGCCCCACCCAGGTCAACAGCACCCGGGCGACGTACTCGATCTGCTGCATCTTGAGCAGATCGGCCGGTGCAAGCACCCGGGCGAACTCGTCGAACACGTCGATCATGACGGGCCAGTAGATGTCCAGGTCCCACTGCCGGGGGTTGCCGACGTAGGACTGGGAGTTGTTACTGCCGGTTTCGGTATGCCATTTGTAGAAAGGCACCGAGGACAGCATGCCGATCCGCTTGGCCTGGGCGTAGGCGGCGACGTTGAACAACCGGTCCTCCCAGTGCACCCGCTGGCCTTCCCGGAAGCGGATGCCGCAGCTGCGCAGGAACTCCGTTCGGTAGAGCTTGTGCGGCATCATCGGAATCAGCAATCCGGGGTCCTTGGGCTGCTGGGGAGCGATGTCGGCGTTGTACTCCACCCAGCTCCAGTTGTCGGCGGTCCAGGTCACCTCCTTGGCGTTCAAGATGTCCAGCTGGGCCGCGGCGGCGAAGTCGTAGGCAGCCGACAGGGCCTCTGGGTAAAGCTCGTCGTCGTGGTCCATGAACAGCACGTACTCACCGCGTGCCAACTGGACGCCGGTGTTTCGCGGCCGGCTGGGCCAGCCCGAGCGCGAGATCTCGTGGACCGCAAAGTTGGGCCGGGTGCGGGCGATCTCGTGCAGCCGCTGCGGGGTGTCGTCGCCAGACTCGTCGTCGATGAAGAGCACCTCGAACTCGTCGGCGGCCAGAGTCTGCTCATCGAGTGAGCGCACCACCCGATCCAGCCCGTCGCCGGAGCGGTACGTGGGCACGATCACGGTCACCTTAACCACCCAAAAACGGTACCAACCGCGGTGCTGCCGGCTTGGCCGCCAATGACTGCGCCGGCCAGCACCGGGCGGCTCAGACTCCGAGCCGCAGACGGCACTGGACCAGCCGTTAGAGTGTGCCGCAATGCCCACTCGGGACTGCGCCGAAGCAGGCCGGCCCGGGGTCACCTCAGGAGGACCAGTGGTCGACGTCAGTGTCCTGGTGAACACTCATAACTCGAGGGAGGCCCTCGGCGGACTGTTTGACTCCCTCGATCGGCAGTCGCTGGCCGTGAGCGCATTCGAGGTGGTCGCGGTCGACCAAGGCTCCACCGACGGCACCCTCGAGCTGCTCACCAAGCTGGCGTCTCACCGGCCCAACGTGGCCGTCATCACCGCTGATGACGTCGCTGCCGGCCGGTTCGGGTCGGAGCAGGTCGCCGGCGACTACGTGCTGAACGTCGAGCCGCAGATGCGGCTGTTTCCCGAAGCCCTCCAGCGACTCAGCCACTGGGCCCGCACGCACGACCTGGACGGGGTTGCGGGACGGGTGGCCACCGGCGCGGAGGCGATCCCGGACCTCCTCCTGACGGACTCCCCCGCGCTGGACCGCGGGGCGCTCCCCGAGCTCCTCGACGCCGCGGTGGTGCTGGTGCGCAGAACGGCGCTGGCCGCCGAGACCGGCGAGGGGTTGGCGAGGGTGGGAGTGCTCGGCAGCTATCCGGTGCTCACCCGGCCGCGCCCCGAGGCTGGCGAGCCGGTGGCCGCGCTGGTGCAGGAGCGGGTGTCTGCCAGATGGCAGGACGGCCGGCTCCTCCTAGAGGTCGCGGGCACGGTGTCCACGAGCCTCGGCGCCAAGGGCGAGGGCGAGGGCGAGCCGAGCGTGGCGGCCCTGATCCGTTCTGCGACCTCCGGCGTGTCGTACGTCGTTCCCGCACACAGCGAGCTCACCGAGGCCGCCGAAGGGCGGTCGTGGACAGCCACCCTCGAGCTGGACGTTGCCACCGCCGCCCTGGGCCAGCCGCTGCCGCACGACACCTGGGAGCTCGACCTGCAGCTGACTGGGCCCGGCGTGGCGCGTCACCGACGGCTGACCGTCGGCGCTGCATCCTGCCCGCCGGCTCTGCTGCCGACCGGTCCGGTGGTGGTGGCCAGCGTCGACGGCCGGTTGCAGGTCGACGTCGGTCCGACGCGGCACCCGTTGATCTCCAACGCCGATCCGGCCTGGGGCACCATCACCGAGAGCGCCGCCGGAACGCTGCTGGTGATGCAGCTCCCCGAGCTGTACGTCGTTTCGGGTGCCGGTGAGCTCGAAGGACACGTGGCGCTGGGCAGCTTTCGCCTGCGCGCCTGGGTCAGTAACGACGGGCAACGCGCGTGGCTGACGACGTACCTGAGCGGGCTCGCGGGGGTGACGCCGGTGAACGCGATGTTCGGCGACTGCCCGGCCAAGCCGACCGGGCTGGAACTGACCATCTCCGGCGTCGGGGCCATGAGTCTGGCCCGGCCGACGCCGGCCAAGCCCGCACCCCCGGCCAAGCCCGCTCCCCCGGCCAAGCCCGCGACCAAGAAACCGGCGAGCGGCAAGCCGCCGGGCAAGAACCCGACGAGCGGTCAGCCCGCGAGCGGAAAGCCGAAGAGTCAGCCGTCGTCGGCGAAGAGGCCCGGAAGCAAGAAGAAGCCACCGGCCAAGAAGCCCACGGGTCCGGTGGCGCAGATCCGCCGGGCGATCCCTGCCCCGCTGGAACCGGCCATCCGACGACTCGCGGCGGTGCCGGCCGCCCGGAACTGGTATCGCCGGCTGACCAAGCTGTGAGGACTGCCGCTTCGAGCCCCGCCCGCTACGTCGAGCCCGCTGCGGCTAGGTCGAAGTGGGAGAGCGGGGCTCGAAGCGGACCACGGCTGCGGCTAGGACTGAGTAAGCGGCGACCGGACGAAGCCGGCGCCCAGGCTCTGGGTCACCACGTCGTCCAGACGACGACGCAGCTCGTCCGGGCTCTGGTCGGGGTCAGACAGCACCGACCACAGAGGGGACTCCAGCACCCGCTCGGGCAACAGTGTGGTGGTGCGTTCGAGCAGGTCGGTCGGCACGGGCTGCGGGTCGGGATGGCGGAACTCGGCCATGATCTCGTCGTAGCTGTCGATCAGCACTGAGTTGTCCGGGTCCAGCCCCATCACCAGCAGCAGGCCCGTGGGCCGGGTGCGGACCGGGAGCACGATCAGCTCAGGTCGGTAGCGTTCCAGCACGGCCAGCACCGGATAGACGTCACCCGTCCACGCAAACGTATGCCGTTCACGGGCGGCCTCGTCGATCGAGCGCGGCAGCACGTCATCGAAGACGATCACGCCACGAGGCGAACTGTGCCGCTCGGTGTTGATGAAGTCGCGCAGCGCGAACTCGAAGAGGTGCAGGCCGTCGATGAAGGCCAGATCGAAGGGCTTGCCGCCGGTCGGTGCCAAGGGGTCGGGCCGGTTGAAGTACTCGTCGCTGGTGGTCCGGAACAAGGTGACCTGGTTGTTCAGCTCGGCCTGGATGGAAAATGCCGGGTCGATGCCCACCGCAGGGCATTTCGCGAGCGCCATGCTGATGCCCCGCTCGACCCCGATTTCGAGGTAGTGCCGGGGCTGAAGCTGCTCGTGGATGCTGGTCAGGAACTCCCGGTAGAACATGACTTCACCCTAACGGCCCACCCGCTGCGCCGGGTGACAGGCGGCTGGCTGGGCTGCGGGTGTCCGCTACAGTCGCCGGGTGGCCAAGTTGCGCAACGTCGCCGTGGTGCTCGCGGGCGGCACCGGCACCCGGGTGGGCCTCAGCATCCCCAAGCAGCTGATCAAGATCGCCGGCAAGCCGATCATCGAGCACACCATCGCCGCGATGCAGCAGTCACCGGTGATCGACGAGATCCTGGTGATGATGGCGCCGGGCTACCTGGACGAGATCCGGGCGATCGTCCGCGGCGGCGCCTACGACAAGGTCACCCAGATCCTCGAGGGCGCCGGCACCCGGAACGACACCACGTCCGCCGCGCTGGCCGCACTCGGCGGCGAAGACTGCAACGTGTTGCTGCACGACGCGGTCCGGCCGCTGGTCAGCCAGACGATCATCGCCGCGAACGTCGCCGCGCTGGAATCGCACGAGGCGGTGGACACCGCCATCGCGTCGGCCGACACGGTGATCAAGGTGACCGCTGAGACCGGCCTGATGGCCGACGTGCTGCCCCGACACCTGCTGCGACGCGGTCAGACGCCCCAGTCGTTTCGGCTGTCCACCATTCGAGCGGCCTACGCTAAGGCAGCAACGGACCCCAACTTCACCGCCACCGACGACTGCACGGTCGTGCTGCGCTACCTGCCCGACGTTCCCATCGCGGTCGTGCCGGGCCACGAGCGCAACATGAAGGTCACCGAGCCGATCGACGTCTACATCGCCGACAAGCTCTTCCAGCTGACGTCGGCAGACACGCCGGCGGCGCTGTCCGACAACGAATACCGCGCCCGGCTGACCGGCAAGACGCTGGTGGTTTTCGGCGGTTCGTACGGCATCGGTGGTGACATCGTCGAGCTGGCCCGGACCTACGGCGCCACCGTGCGCACCTTCTCCCGGTCCTCGACCGGCACCCACGTGGAGCGGCGCGAGGACGTGGTGGCAGCGGCCCGGGCGGTGTTGAACGAGACCGGCCAGATCGACTTCGTGGTGAACACCGCAGGCGTGCTGCCGCGGGGCAAGCTGGCCGAGACCAGCGAGGAGACCATCTTCCAGGCCACGGACGTCAACTATCTGGCCCCGATCATCATCGCGCAGGAGTTCTTCCCCCATTTGAGCCAGACCCGCGGCTCGCTGCTGCTCTTCACCTCGTCGTCCTACACCCGAGGACGGTCCGGCTACTCGCTCTACTCCTCGGCCAAGGCGGCGGTGGTCAACCTGACGCAGGCGCTCGCCGACGAGTGGGGCCACGCGCACGTCCGGGTCAACTGCATCAACCCCGAACGGACCGCAACCCCGATGCGCACCCGTGCCTTCGGCGCGGAGCCGGCCGGCACCTTGCTGACCTCAGAAGAGGTGGCCCGGCAGTCCCTGGACGTGTTGCTGTCCGGCCAGACCGGGCACGTGATCGACATTCGTCGCGCAGAAGGACCCGCCGCGCTGGCCGGTGGTTAGGCCGGCGCGGCGGGTCCCCCTATTTCAGGACCGCGTGCCCTTCTACAGGACCGTATCCACGAGGACCATGTTGTGGTCCGAGGGACGAAGGCTGTCGGTCACCTTCATCACGTTCTCGTAGCGGGCGGTGCCCCAGGCGCGCTTGACGTAGAGGTGGTCGAGCCGGACGCCGACACCGTGTGCGGACAGCGGGATGCGGGTCTTGAAACCGTTGAAGGTCGTGTACCGAAAGTTGACCCTCCTGGTGGCCGCGGAGGTGTCGTAGTAGCCGAGTCGCACCAGCCGGTCGTGCGGGCTGTTGCCGACGCGGTTGTTCTGCCAGGAGTTGAAGTCACCCCCGATGATGACGGGGTCCTTCGACCGGTTGTGGTAGGCAACCGCGCCCGCGGCGTAGTTGGCCTGCCGGTAGCGCAGGGCGTCGTACTTTCTTTCGGTGGCGGCATTGCCGCTGTGCCGGTGGTCGAGGTGCACCGACACCACCCAGAAGCGCTTGCCGGTCCGGCGGTCACGGAAGTGCGCGATGGCGCCCCGCCGCTTGTCCTTACCGCTGTCAGAGCTGAGAATCGGCAGGGTCAGGCTGCACGCGTTGGAGTAGGAGCGTCCGCCGGTGGACTCCGGGCAGCGGTTGATCAAGCTGTAGCGGTTGGAGTCGTAGAGAATACGGCCGCCCTGCGTGCCGGAGGGCACACCGGGCGCGACGTACGGGGTGGTCCGGACTAACCGATAGCGCCCGCCGCCGTTCCTGGCCAGCGCGGTGAGCAGGCTGGTGGTCTGGCGTGGGTTTCCTTTGGTGGTGCCCTTCTTGCCGTCCGCCCGGCCGGGGCCGAGCTCCTGCAGCGCCACCACGCCCGGGTGCTGATAAACGATCTGGCGGGCCACCTTGTTCACCCGCTGGTTCCAGCTGTGCTTGTCCTGGGTGGCGTAGGAGGTCCGTACGTTGAACGTGGCCACCCGAATGGGCGTGCCCTTGGCCTTGGGGGCGGCTGGTCGGGGCAGCACCGCGCGCTGATAAGGGTACGCGCGGACCGCCATGCCGCTGCCGGCGGTGTTCACGGCGTAGAGCCGGAAGAACAGCGCATTGCCCGAGGCCACACCAGCGCCCAGAGAGTAGACCTTGCTCGCCGACAAGGTCGCAGAACGCTGCCTGCCGGAGAAGTACGTAACCCGGGAGCGGCGACCGCCGCTGGGACCGGCGGAGCTGCTGCGGCCGAACGTGTTGAGTGCGGTCACCAGCCGGAACCCGCTGGTGTTGCGCCCTGTGGAGGACCACCGCAAGGTGATTTGTCCGGTGCGGGGGCCGGGCGAGGCGCTGACGCTGGTGATGGCTGCTGGCGTTGCGGGTCGAGCCGCCGCGGCGGGTTGTGGGGCGAGGAGAGCGGGAAGGAGGGCGAAGGCGGACCATGCGGACAACACGGCCACTGTCGATTTGGGCACGAGTGGGGACTCCCTGACCATAAGGATTGAATGTCGGTTAATCCCCCGAGAGCCTGTTCGGCGACGCTCCACCCAGTGGTGGCAAATGCGTCACATGCTGCGTGTGAACTGAGCCTCAGCTGTCGTCCATTAGCCCGACGACGTCCACCCGAGAAAGAGTGCGAGAGGTGACCGCAATGCCTAGGAGGTCGCCATTAGTCAACCAAGTCAGCTGATTGGGCGGGATAATGCTTGCTGCCCATTTACTGTGTCTCGATGATTCAATATAAGCAGGAAGACACCCGATAATCAAAAAAGGCGGCGACATTTGTCGCGCTATTCTCAGGAATAGTGGCCTAAAGGCATGACTGACATCGGTACTTTCATCGGTCGGGCTGACAGGATTCGAACCTGCGACCCCGTGACCCCCAGTCACGTGCGCTACCAAGCTGCGCCACAGCCCGTGTGCAGCCACTATGAGCAAGTGGTGCCACGACGGGGAACTGTACACGACGGCGCTGGCCGCCCGCCGTGGCTCCCGCGGCTAGCGGTCGCGGCGCTTCTCCCGCGCCCGGACCTGGACGTGTACGGGTGTGCCGACGAAGCCGAACTCCTCGCGCAGCCGGCGTTCCACGAAGCGGAGATAGCCGGGCTCGATCTGGCCGCTGGTGAAGAGCACGAAGGTCGGTGGCGCGGTCTGGGCCTGGGTGCCGAACAGGATCCGTGGCTGCTTGCCGCCGCGGACCGGATGGGGGTGGGCGGCCACGATCCGCCCCAGAAACGCGTTCAGCTTTCCGGTCGAGATGCGGGTCTCCCAGCCCTGCAGAGCCTCGCGGATGGCCGGTCCGAGACGGTCCACGTGCCTCCCGGTCTCGGCGGAGATGTTCACATGCCCGGCCCAGGAGAACTGGACGAGGTCGCGCTCGATCTCCCGGTCGAGGTAGCGCCGCCGCTCCTCGTCGGTCAGGTCCCACTTGTTGAAGGCGATCACCAGCGCCCGCCCGGCCTCCTCGACCGAGGACAGGATCCGCAGATCCTGCTCACTGACCGGCTCGCTGGAGTCCACCACGACCACGCACACCTCGGCCCGCTCGATCGCCCCGTGGGTGCGCAGAGAGGCGTAGTACTCGTGCCCGGAGGCTTCCTTGACGCGTCGGCGAATCCCCGCGGTGTCGATGAAGCGATAGATATCGCCGTCGACCTCGACCAGCTCGTCGACCGGGTCCACCGTCGTTCCGGCCACGTCGTCCACCACAACCCGCTGCTGGCGGGCCAGCTTGTTGAGCAGGCTAGATTTGCCCACATTTGGCCGGCCGACGAGCGCAACCCGGCGTGGGCCACGCTCGGCAGGCTGTCCCTCCCGAGGTGCCTGCGGCAGTGCGGCCAAGATCGCGTCCAGCAGGTCACCGCTGCCGCGGCCGTGCAGCGCCGACACCGGGAACGGCTCCCCCAGCCCCAGGTTCCACATGGTGGCCGCCTCGGCTTCGGTCCGCTGGTCGTCGACCTTGTTGGCGGCCAGCACGACCGGCTTGCGGCTGCGGCGCAGCACTTGGACCACCGCCTCGTCGACATCCTGAGTGCCCACGGTGGCGTCCACCACGAACAGCACGGCGTCAGCGGCGGCGATGGCCAGCTCGGCCTGCTCGGCGATCTGGGCCGCCATCCCCTTCGCGTCCGGAGCCCAACCGCCAGTGTCGACCACCACGAACTGACGTCCGTTCCAGTGGGCGTCATAGGACACCCGGTCGCGGGTGACGCCGGGGACGTCCTGGACGACCGCCTCGCGGCGACCGATGATCCGGTTGACCAGCGTCGACTTGCCCACGTTGGGGCGCCCGACAACGGCCACCACCGGCGCGATCGGTGTCGCTTCGGGCAGTTCGCCCTCGAGCGGATCTGCTCGTGGTAGATCAGACATCTGTGCTCTCGTCGGTGTCGCGTTCAGGCCCTGATGGGTTTCGGCTTCGGTGGCCCGGGCAAGGGTAGCCCTGTCAGCGACTGCGCCGCTCGGACGTGCTCGGCCAACTGGCTACGCAGCTGCTCGGTGTAGTCGGCCACAACCGCTCGGCGTCGGGGCCAGCCCAGCTGCGGCAGGGAGATCGGTGCGCCGTAGACGACGTGGATCGGTGCTCGACGGTGCGGCGTCTGACTGGTGCTCTGCCCCGCTTCCCGGGTGCCCAGGATCGCCACCGGCACCACCGGCGCCCCGGTCACCAGCGCCAGATAGGCCGCGCCGCCCCGAGCGTATGTCACCTCGCCGGCCCCGCGTACGCCTTCGGGGAACACGGCCAGCACCTTGCCCGTACGCAGCACCTGCAGCGCCCGGCTGATCGCCCGCTTGTCGGTGGTCCGCCGGTTCACGGAGATCTGGCCCGCGTGGGTGAACACCGCGCCGGACACCCCGGTGAACAGGTCGTCCTTGGCCAACGCAAAGCACAGCCGCCGGCTGATTGCGACCAGCAAAGGCCCGTCCAGGATCCCGATGTGGTTGGCGGCCAAGATGACCCCGCCCTTGGCCGGCACGTGGTGCGCGCCGTGTACCTGCACGTTCCACAGCATCCGCATGACCCAGGCCACCGGCCGGCGGATGACGCTCAGCGACCACTGACGGATCGGCGGCAGTTCCTCGAGCCGCGGAATGGCTGGATCGATGTCCAGGGTCATCGCGACACCGGCTGGCGGGACTCCTCGACCAGAGCGCAGATCGCCTCGACCACTTGGTCCAGGGTGTGATGGGTCGAGTCCACCAGCACCACACCGGGCGCGGCCGCGTGGAACTGGGCGACGGTGGAGTCGTCGGCGTCGCGGCGGATGACCTGGTCGGTCACCGAGGCGGTGTCCACGCGTCCGCCGAGCTCGGCCTCGCGTCGCGCCACCCTGGCCTGCGGGTCGGCCACCAGCAGGATCCGCACCTGCGCGTCCGGGGCGACCACAGTGGTGATGTCGCGACCCTCGGCCACGATGCCCGGGTCCGCTTCGGCGATCAGGTGCTGTTGGTGCCGCACCAGCATTGCGCGTACGGCCAGGTTGGTGGCGATCGCGCTGACGGCCGCGGAGACCTCCGGCTCGCGGATCGCCTCGGTGACGTCGTGGCCGTCAATGGCGATGGTGGGCGCCGCCGGGTCGAGGCTGATGGTCATCGCCGCGTTGGCCACCAAGTCCGCCACCGCGGCGGTGTCGGCGGTGTCCAGCCCCGAGTGCAGGGCCAGCCAGGTGGCGGCTCGATACATCGCGCCGGTGTCCAGATAGGCCAGCCCGAGGCGGACCGCAACACCGCGTGAGGTGGACGACTTGCCGGACCCACTCGGGCCGTCAATCGCCACCACGAGTCGCTGCGCGGTTCCCACTGTTGGCTCGGACACGACGGTCAGCCTACTCAACGGCACCGACTGCCGCGCTCGGATTGAGCTGGCGCTGGTGTCCTGCCTAGAGGCGCACCTCCCAGCCGGACTCGTTCATCGCGCCCGCGAGCCCCCCGGCCAGCTCGGGGGCGACCGACAAGGAGAGGTAGCCGACCTGGCGCACCTGGTCGTGCTCGATGGCGATGTCCTCGACGTTGACCCCGGCACGGCCGACGTCGGTGAACAGCCGGGCCAGTGCTCCCGGTGCGTCCGGGATGGCCACTACCACCTGGGCATAGGCCACCGGGGCCGCGCCGTGCTTGCCCGGGATCTTGCGGGTGCCGGCCAGCCCGCGGGCGAGCTGGCTGCGCAAGTCCTCGGTCTCCGGCACGGCCTCAACGGCTTTGATCACCTGGTCCAACGAGTCGGCCACCGCCCGCAGCTCCGACAGCACGGCGGCCGAGTTGGCCCCGACGATCTGCTCCCACAGCAGCGGATCGCTTCCGGCCACCCGGGTGACGTCGCGCAGTCCCTGGCCGGCCAGGCGCAGATGCCGCTCCGGCACAGTAGTCAAGTGGCCGGCCATCAGCACCGACATCAGGTGTGGCAGGTGCGACACCCGTGCCACCGCGGCGTCGTGGTCGTCGACGTCCATCACCACCGGCACCGCGCCGCAGGCCTCGGCCAAGCGTTGCACCCGCATCCGCGAGTCCGCTGCCGAACGCCGGTGTGGCGTGATAACCCAGCTGCGGTCCTCGAAGAGGTCGGCCCGCGCGGTCACCGGGCCGGAGTGCTGGGAACCCGCCATCGGGTGGGAGCCGACATAGCGTTCCAGCGGCAGGGGGCTGTCCCAGAGGGCGTCCAGCACCCCTGCCTTCACCGAGCCGACGTCGGTCACCGTCGCGGCCGGGTAGTCCTGCAGCGAGCTAGCCACCACCGAGGCGATCGCCCGCGGTGGGACGGCGACGACGACGAGGCCGACCTCGGCGCGGCGTGGTACATCGGTGGTGCCGGCCCCGAGCGAGGCGGCGACCCGGGCGTGGCTCAGCTTGGCGTCACGCAGGTGCACCATCTGGCCGCGCTCGGTGAGCGCGCAGCCGATCGAGGCCCCGATCAGGCCCGCCCCGATCACCACCACCGGTGCCGACAACGGGTGGGCGGCCTCCGACGCCTGCGACTCGGTCACCTCGGGGAGTCCTCCGGCGGCGCCTCGCCCGGCGGCGCCTTTCCCTGAGGTGCCGGGGACCCACCCCGCGACAAGTCGGTCTCGCTCAGGGGTGGCTCCGGGTCCGGCACCCGCGGCGCCTCGGGTCCTTGGTCCTCAGGCTCGACCTGGTCGGTGAGCAGGGCAGCCAGCCGGTCACCGGCGATCCGGCGAAACTTGCGCGGCAGGGTCCGCGTCCGGTCCAAGATGGCCACCTCGAGCGCCTCCACCCCCAAAGTGCGCGGCTCGACGCCTGCGCCGCCGTCGGCACCGAGGCTGCGAACAGCCAGCTGGGCGGCGTCGGCCAGCCGTAGGTCCGGCTGGAAGCCGCGCCGCACCACCTCGGCGATCACGTCGGCCGAGCCGCCCATCACCGCGAAGCCCTGCTCGTCGCCGACCGAACCGTCATAGGTGAGCCGATAGATCTGGTCGTCCTCACGGGTGGCGCCCAGCTCGGCCACGATGATCTCCACCTCGTACGGCTTGTCACCGCCGGAGGAGAAGATGGTGCCGAGCAGCTGGGCGTAGGCGTTGGCCAGGCCTCGTCCGGTCACGTCCGTGCGGTCATAGCTGTAGCCCCGCAGGTCGGCGTAGCGGATGCCCGCCGTACGCAGGTTCTCGAACTCGTTGTAGCGCCCGACTGCGGCGAACCCGATCCGGTCATAGATCTCGCTCACCTTGTGCAGGGCCTGGGAGCGGTTCTCGGCCACGAACAAGATGCCCTCGGCGTAGTGCATCACGACGACCGAGCGACCTCGGGCGATGCCCTTGCGGGCGAAGTCCGCCCGGTCCTTCATCTGTTGCTCGGGAGCGACGTAGAACGGCATGCTCATGCCGCGCACCTCCTGCTGTGCCTCATCGAAAGTTGTGCCTCACGACAGTGCCGCGCCCGGACCGTCGGGCCGCACCATCCGCGAGGCCATCATCTGGTCCATCATCTCGGCCACGGAGGCATCGCTGACCCGCTCCACGCCGTGGGCGGTGGCCACCAGCACCACCGGGAAGATCCGTCGGGTCAGGTCGGGCCCACCGGTGGCAGAGTCGTCGTCGGCGGCGTCGTAGAGCGCCTGCACCAGAGCCATCGCGCAGTCGGCGGCCTCGAAGTCGGGCCGGTAGAGCTTCTTCAGTGACCCCCGGGCGAACACCGAGCCCGAGCCGACCGAGAAGAACGCGTGCTCCTCATAGCGGCCGCCGGTGGCGTCATAGGAGAAGATCCGGCCCTGCTCGGCTGCGACGTCCCAGCCGGCAAAGAGCGGCACTACCACCAGACCTTGCAGGGCGAGGCCAAGGTTGCCGCGGATCATGGTGGCCAGCCTGTTGGCCTTGCCGACCATAGACAGCGGCGCGCCCTCGATCTTCTCGTAGTGCTCCAGCTCGACCTGGAAGAGGCCGACCATCTCCACCGCGATCCCGGCCGCGCCGGCGATGCCCACGATGGAGAACTCGTCGGCGGGGAACACCTTCTCGATGTCGCGTTGGGCGATCAGGTTGCCCATGGTGGCGCGCCGGTCACCGGCGACCACGACGCCGCCCGGGAAAGTGGCGGCCACGATGGTGGTGCCGTGCGGCGCCAGATCGCCGGCACCGGCACCTGCCCCACCGACCCGGGCCGCCGGCAGCACCCCCGGCGCCACGGCCGCGGCGAACTCCGAGAAGGACGAGGAACCGCCGGTGAGGTATTCAGCGGGCAGACCTGGCAGGCCGGCCGCGGCGGCCGAACCGAAGACCGAACTCGGGCTCACTGGCCGCCCTTCTGCACGAACGAGCGGACGAACTCTTCGGCGTTGACCTCCAAGACGTCGTCGATCTCGTCCAGCAGCGAGTCGACGTCGGAGTCGATCTCGGCCTTGTGAGCGTCGATCTTGGCCTGGTGATCGGCGTCAGCGGGCGCCTCGACGTCAGTCTCCTCGGTCCTGCGCGCCTTGCTCCTACTCTGCTCTGACTCAGCCATGCTGCTCCTTCACCGTGGGGTGCACCAAGCCTAACCACGTCGGCTGACACTAGAGCGCACCAGCGCACCAGCGCACCAGCGCACCAGCGCACGAGCGGCTCAGCGCCGGCGGATCAGCGACCGAGCGCCTCGAACAGCTGCACCACGTCGGAGCACGCGTCGATGATGGCGCCAACCTGTTCGCGAGTGCCCCGCAGCGGGTCCAGCAACGGCACCCGCTGCAGCGCCGGACGTCCCGGCACATCGAAGATCACCGAGTCCCAGGAAGCTGCAACCACCGAGGAGCCGAACTTGTCCATCACCCGGCCGCGGAAGTAGGCGCGGGTGTCGCTGGGTGGGCTGGTGCGGGCCTGCTCCACTTCGTCGTCGCTGACCAACCGGCGCATCTTCCCTCGGCCCACCAGAGCCGCATACAGACTGCGGCGCGGGTCGACGTCGGCGTACTGCAGGTCGATCATCGCCAGCTTGGGCGCGTCCCAGGCCAGGTGGTCACGCTCTCGATAGGACTCCATCAGCTTCAGCTTGGCCACCCAGTCCAACTGGTCGGCCAACAGGTACGGGTCCTGCCGGAGCGCGTCCAGGCACTCCTGCCAGCGGCTGAACAGGTCCTTGGCCTCGATCAGGCCGGGCTCGGTCAGGGTCTCGGCGGCTCGCTCGAGGTGGCTTCGGCAGCCCTCCAGGTAGACCTCCTGCAGGTCGATGGCCGTCACCGCCCGGCCGTCAGCCAGGGTCAGCGGCCGACGACAGGTGACGTCGTGGCTGACCGCCCGCATGGCCGCGACCGGTGACTCGACCCGCAGGTCCGACCCCAACTCACCGGCCTCGATGGCCCGCAGCACCCAGGCCGCCGTACCGACTTTGAGGTAGGTCGAGATCTCCGACAGGTTGGCGTCGCCGGTGATCACGTGCAGCCTTCGGTGCCGAGCGGCGTCGGCGTGCGGCTCGTCGCGGGTGTTGATGATCGGCCGGTTCAACGTGGTCTCCAGCCCCACCTCGGCCTCGAAGAAGTCGGCCCGCTGACTGATCTGAAACCCGGGTTGCTGGCTGGTCTGACCGACCCCGACTCGGCCGGCCCCCGTGATCACCTGCCGGGACACGAGAAATCCGGTGAACTGGGTGACGATCCGATCGAAGGGCGTCGCCCGGTCAAGCAGGTAGTTCTCGTGGGTGCCGTAGGAGGCGCCCTTGCCGTCGGTGTTGTTCTTGTACAGCCGGACCGAGCGCCCCAGCGACTGGCTGGCCCGCACCGCCGCCAGCGCCATCACCGCATCGCCGGCCTTGTCGTAGCGGACCACGTCCAGGGCCGAGGTCACCTCGGGCCCGGAGTACTCGGGGTGAGCGTGGTCGACGTAGAGCCGCGCCCCGTTGGTCAAGATCACGTTGGCCATGCCGAGGTCGGTGTCGGTCAGCTGGTCGGGGTGAGCCTGGGCGCGGTTCACCTCATAGCCCCGGATGTCGCGCAGCGGCGTCTCGGTCTCGTAGTCCCAGCCCGCCGGCTGCCCGGGCGACGACGACCCGTAGGCCTTGACCACGTGATTGGACAGCTGCATCGGGTGCAGCTCCTCGGCGCCCGGCCCGCCGGGCCCGCTGATGCCGTACTCAGTCTCCAGACCCATCACCCTGGTCTGGCGTGCGGGGCCGCCGGATTCCTCCACGAGGTCCGCAGATCGACCCTCAGACTGCCCCTCTCCCGCCATGCCCTTCAGCGTAGTGTGAGGGGCACATGGCCTGGCCTTTCCGGCGTGCCGGACGGGCTCGCCGCTCCTGATGTCCGGTCCGAACGGGCGGCTCCGACATCCCTGTCGAACGCACCAAGACGAGGTGCCTGAGATGAGGAGAGCACGATGAAGTACCTGATCCTGCTGTACGGCTCGCAGCGCGACTACGACGCGATGGCCGGCCTGGAGGGCGCGAAGCCGGCGATGACCGCTGAGGAGGTGGCCGCGATGCACGCCCAGATGGAGTCCTTCCACCAGCGACTGGTCGAGAGCGGGGAGCTGGTGGACGCCCAAGGGCTGTCCGCCCCGGTGCATGCTCGACGGGTCCAGCTGAGCGCCGGCTCGCCGGTGGTCACAGACGGGCCGTACCCGGAGACCCAGGAGGTGCTTGCGGGCTACACCGTGGTCGACTGCGCGAGCTTCGACCGGGCGACCGAGATCGCCGCCGGCCTCGTCAACCCGCAGGCCGAGGGTGAGTACGTCGACGTAAGGCCGATCCTGGACGGCATCGACGACCTGCAGCCGTGACGCAGGTTGCGCGCAGAACCCCTTCCCGCCGATGACCGCCCCCGACATCGAGGACCTGCTGCGCGAGTTGGCGCCGCAGGTCCTCGGGGCGCTGGTACGTCGCTACGGTCACTTCGACGCCTGCGAGGAGGCAACCCAGGAGGCACTGCTGGCCGCCGCGCTGCAGTGGCCGGGTGACCTGCCCAACTCCCCGCGGGGGTGGCTGATCACCGTGGCCTCTCGACGGCTGATTGACCTGCTGCGCGCCGATCAGTCCCGCTCCAGGCGTGAGCAGACCGTCGCCCAGTGGACACTCCCCGAACAGTGGGTCGCGCCCCCCGCTGACGCACGCCTAGGCGAAGGCGGCCACTCTGACGACCACTACTCCGACGACACCTTGGTGCTGCTCTTCCTGTGCTGCCATCCCGCGCTGTCAGCTGCGTCGCAGATCGCGCTGACGCTCCGGGCGGTTGGCGGTTTGACCACTGGCGAGATCGCCCGGGCGTTCCTGGTGCCGGAGGCCACCATGACGCGCCGCATCACCCGCGCCAAGCAGGCCATCCGAGCCAGCGGCGCCGCCTTCGCACTCCCACCGGGCGACGCGCAGGCCGAACGGCTGGCCGCGGTCCTGCACGTGCTCTACCTGATCTTCACCGAGGGCTACGCGGCGACCTCGGGGCCGAGTCTGCTGCGTCCTGACCTCTCGGCCGAGGCCATCCGGCTGACCCGCGTGCTGCAGCGACTGGTGCCGCACGACAGCGAGGTCGCCGGCCTGCTGGCGATGATGCTGCTGACGGAGGCCCGGGCGGCGGCGCGGACGGATGAGTACAACTCCTTGGTGCCGCTGGCTGAGCAGGACCGCAGCCTCTATCGGTCCGACTTGGTGGCCGAGGGGGTGGCGCTGATCACCGAAGCCCTGCCCCGAGGCGCCACCGGGCCCTACCAGCTGCAGGCTGCCATCGCGGCGATCCACGCCGAGTCTCCAAGTGCGGCGGAGACGGATTGGGCGCAGATCGCGGCGCTGTATGCGTTGTTGCTGCAGATCGCCGACAACCCTGTGGTAGCTCTCAACCATGCGGTCGCGGTCGCCATGTCCGAGGGGCCGACCGTCGGCCTTGACCTACTGACGAGGCTTGAGGCCGGGAAGCGCGTCGTCTCCGATCACCGGCTGCCTGCCGTCCGTGCGCACATGCTGGAGCTCACCGGGGATCGCGACGGCGCGCGTAGGTGTTATCTGGCCGCGGCCGCGCGGGCGCTCGGCCCCGCCCAGCAGCGCTATCTGCTCTCTCGGGCCGCTCGCCTGCAGGACTGAGAACTCCCGCTGACCGATCAGGCGACATGCGAACGCGCGGCGCGTCGTGAGAGGCGTCTACGGGTAGTAAACTACACCTCCTTGCGGTGACCCGGCGTCAACTCACACTTGTCGTTTCCGGTCACCGGCCGAACGGCAACATTGCCGTTCGGGAAACAGCGTCGTAGGTAGAACTGCACAGCAAGCTTCACACTCGGCCTTATCTGACAGGAGACCGATGAGGTCGAGCTCATCCGGGGTACGTATGAAACGAAACATCGTGCGGGTTGCGGTGGCCGTCCTGGTCATCGCTGTGATCGCAGTGTCCGCGGCGGCCAGCTTCGCCGCCTTGCCGCTCCCGTGGACCGGCGGCGCCGACCCGGCCAGCACGACGTCGCCGGCCTCCACGCCCCCGGCGGCCAATGCCCCACCGGCTCCGGCACCCGTCCCCGCGAAGCCGCCCGTGGTGGGATCGGCGGTCGCAAGGGCCTCATTCAAGCAGTCGTTCGTCTATCGCGACGGGGTTGAGGTCAAGGTCACCAGCATCAAGAGGTCGACGCTCGACCGCCGCCCAGCCCGGACGAAGCTGAAGAAGGGCGCGGCGACCCAGGTGCTCACCGTGCGGATCACCAACCGCAGCCGGGCCGCGGTTCGCGTCGCGGTCGCGTCGGCCACGATGGAGTACGGCCCGAAGAGCAAAGTTGCGACACAGCTGTACGGCAAGTCGATCACCTCTTTGGTGGGCACCGTCGCGCCCGGACGAGCCAAGTCGGGCGAGTACGGGTTCGCAGTGCCCAAGAAGTACCTCAACTGGGCCACTCTGCAGTTCACCTTCGACGCCCGACATAGTCCGGCGACCTTCTCGGGCTCCTTGGACTATTCACCAGGGAACAGCACGACATTCAACGACCCGACCGGAACCAAGAACGAGCGGTTCGCCATTTCCCGCAAGGTCGAGCGGGCCATCGATGCCGCTCCCAAGGGCAGCACCATCCGCATCGCGCACTACTCGTTCGACATCACCCGCTCCGCGGAGCGACTGCTCGCCGCCCACCGTCGAGGGGTGCGTGTCCAGATGATCGTCGACCAGCACGAGGACCTGGTCACCAAGGAGACTCGCCGGCTGATCCGCGCGCTCGGTGACTCCCGCAAGAAGAAGAACTTCCTGATCCGCTGCAACGCCAGCTGCATGTCCAACCGCACCTCGGCGATGCACGCCAAGTTCTACCTGTTCTCAGCCGTCGGTGGGTCGCGCTACGTCTCCATGATCAGCTCGGCAAACCTGACCCACACCAACTCCAGCACCAGCTGGAACGACATGCAGACGGTGGTCGGAGACCGCGTCATCTATAACTCGCTGAAGCTGTACTTCAAGGACATGGCCAAGGACAAGACTCGTCGGAACTACTTCCGCACCACCGAGTCGGGCGTCCGCAAGCTGTACCTCTACCCCCGGTCCGCCGACAAGAAGCCGCTGCTGCTGAACGTCCTGGAGGACGTGTCCTGCTCAGGAGCGGCGCCTGGCTACGGCACCAAGAAGGGCAAGACCATCGTCCGGGTCGGCATGTACAGCTGGACCTCCAAGCGTATCGATCTCGCCCGCGAGCTGTGGAAGCTGCACAACCAGGGCTGCCGCGTGGAGATCATCTACAACAGCGGGCGTACGTCGTCGCCGATCTCCCGCGTTCTGCTGCGCAGGAGTGACAAGCACGGTCAGCTCCGGCTGCACGACGCGTGGCGGGACCGCAACGTGAACAACCAGCCTGAGCAGTACATGCACGAGAAGGTGCTGACCGTCAACGGGGTGCTGGCCGGCCGACCGAACAGCAAGGTCGTCTACGCCGGCTCCCAGAACTTCACGCCCAACGCCACCACCGACAACAACGACGTCATCTTTCGAGTGGCCGATGCTGGCGTCTATGACGCCTACGCCGACAACTTCGCCTCGATCCGCGAGAAGACCCCGCGGCTGAGGTACTTCGTCCGCGGCTTCCAGCGCGACCCGCTGGAGTGGTGACGCGCTGGTTGCCCGGTGGCTCGGCTGCAGTGCTACAGGTATTGCCCGGTGTTGGTGACCGTGTCGATGGAGCGCCCCGGCTGAGTGCCCTTCTTGGACGAGATCAGGGTGCGGATGAACACGATCCGCTCGCCCTTCTTGCCCGAGATCTTCGCCCAGTCGTCGGGGTTGGTGGTGTTGGGCAGATCCTCGTTCTCCAGAAACTCGTCCAGGCACGCCTGCAATAGGTGCCCGACCCGGAGGCCGCGGACACCGGTGTCCAACAGGTCCTTGATGGCCATCTTCTTGGCCCGGTCGACGATGTTCTGGATCATCGCGCCAGAGTTGAAGTCCTTGAAGTAGAGGACCTCCTTGTCTCCGCCGGCGTAGGTGACCTCCAGGAACTGGTTCTCCTCGGAGTCCTCATACATCCGGGCCACAGTGCGCTCGATCATGCCGCGCACGGTGGACTGACGGTCCTGGCTGAACTCGGCCAGGTCCTCGGCGTGCAGCGGCAGGCTGGGAGTGAGGTACTTGCTGAAGATCTCCCGGGACGCCTCGGCGTCGGGCCGCTCGATCTTGATCTTGACGTCCAGTCGTCCGGGCCGAAGGATCGCCGGGTCGATCATGTCCTCCCGGTTGGACGCCCCGATGATGATGACGTTGTCCAGGCCCTCGACACCGTCGATCTCGCTCAGCAGCTGCGGCACGATGGTGTTCTCGACGTCGGAGGACACCCCTGAGCCGCGGGTCCGGAACAGTGAGTCCATCTCGTCGAAAAAGACGATCACCGGCATGCCGTCGGAGGCCTTTTCGCGGGCCCGCTGGAACACCAACCGGATGTGCCGCTCGGTCTCGCCGACGTACTTGTTGAGCAGCTCTGGGCCCTTGATGTTGAGGAAGAAGCTGCGGCCTTCCTCTCCGGTCTTCTCGGTCACCTTCTTGGCCAGCGAGTTGGCCACCGCCTTGGCGATCAGCGTCTTGCCACAGCCGGGCGGACCGTACAGCAGGATGCCCTTGGGAGCCTTGAGCTCGTGCTCCTCAAACAGGTCCTTGTGCAGGAACGGCAGCTCCACCGCGTCCCGGATCGCCTCGATCTGCGACCCAAGTCCGCCGATCACCGAGTAGTCGATGTCGGGCACCTCCTCGAGCACCAGCTCCTCGACGTCGAGCTTGGGCACCCGCTCGTAGGCGAAGTGCACCCGACGGTCGATCAGCAGGGAGTCACCGGCGCGCAGCTTCTGCTCGCGCAGCTCCTGGCCGAGGCGGACGACGCTCTCCTCGTCGCCGTGCCCGATGACCAGCGCCCGGTAGCCGTCGTCAAGCACCTCCTTGAGGAGCACGACCTCGCCGACCTCGTCGAAGTCCATCACCTGGACCACGTTGAGGGCCTCGTTCACCATCACCTCGCGGCCAGGGGTCATCGCGTCGAGGTCAACCTCGGGGCTGACCGAAACCCGCATCTTGCGTCCTGACGTGTAGATGTCGGCCGTGTGGTCCTCGCCGGCGGCGAGGAAGACGCCGTAACTGGCCGGGGGCTGGGCCAGCCGGTCCACCTCATTCTTGAGAGACACGATCTGGTCCCGGGCCTCCCGAAGGGTGGCGGCGAGCCGGCCGTTGTTTGCGGCGGTGGTCCGGGCTTCGGTCCGGGCATCA
The DNA here is from genome assembly GCA_035634295.1 of Propionibacteriaceae bacterium. GTDB lineage: Bacteria > Actinomycetota > Actinomycetes > Propionibacteriales > Propionibacteriaceae > Microlunatus. Next base: position 49,946 of record DASQDG010000038.1, read on the forward strand.
GCCAACCGGCGCTCCAGCATGGCCACGTCGTGTGGGTGCGACGAGACCCGCTCACGCAGCCGGTCCAGCTCATCGGACAGGGCGTGCAGCCGACCGACCAGCGCTTCTCGATCCTCGTGCGCTCCGCGATCTTCGAACTGAGTCATGGCCAAGACCTCCTTGCCCATGAGGCTACCTGCCGTTTAACGGGGACCGGTGTAATCCTCGCCGTAGGCCCCGGGGGCTGGCCGACGCTTGCGCAGCGGTGCGGTCACGCCGGGGGCCAGCCGCCGGGTGGTCACCAGGAAGCCGGTGTGCCCCACCATCGCGTGCTTGGGTCGGACGGCGAGTCCTTCGGCATGCCAGGACCGCACCAGCGACTCGGTGGCCTCCGGCTCGGTGAAGCCGCCGTGCACCCGGAAGGTTTCGACCGTCCGCGCCAGCTGCGTGGTGGTGGCCAGGTAACAGCAGACCATCCCGCCCGGGACCAGCACCTCGGCCACGGCGTCGATGCACTCCCAGGGGGCGAGCATGTCGAGCACCACCCGGTCGACCGGCTCAGCGGTGGCCCCGTCGGTGGAGAGCGCCTCGACTAAGTCGCCGACGCGGAGCTCCCACCCTGGGTGCTCACTGCCGAGAAAGTTGGCCACGTTGCGCCGGGCCACCTCGGCGAAGTCCTCCCGCCGCTCGTACGACGTCAGCCGGCCGGTGGGCCCGATGGCCCGGAGCAGGACACTGGTCAGCGCTCCTGAGCCGGCGCCGGCCTCGATCACTCGCGCACCGGGGAAGATGTCGGCCCCCATCACGATCTGGGCGGCGTCCTTGGGATAGACCACAGCCGCGCCCCGCGGCATGGCCACGATGAACTCTCCGAGGAGCGGGCGCAGGGCGAGGTAGTCCACCCCCCCGGTGGAGCGCACGACCACGCCCTCGGGCCCCCCGATCAGATCGTCGTGGGAGATGCCGCCCTTGGCCGTGTGGAACGAGGTGCCCTCGGCCAGCAGGACCGAGTGCCGCCGGCCGCGAGGGTCGGTCAAGGTGACCCGCTCTCCAGGACGCAGCGGTCCGCGGCGGACACCGGACAAGTCCGAAGGTGCTTTCGCGTCGTCGTCAGTCACTCGTGACAGCCCTTTCGCGCTGGGTGTTCATGCCGTTCTCATGCCGAACAGGCCCAGCTGCCAGCCCGGACCGAACGAGTTTTCGTTGATGTCCACGCCGTCCCGGGCGAATAAATAGTCGTCGCCCTGGCTGACCGGCAGCACCACCTTGTCGGCGGCCGCCTGCTTCTGCAGCGCGGTCAGCAGCCGCGCCGCCTCCGCCTCGGTGGTGGTCGAGCTGAACGCCAGCTCGAGCCGCGTCACCGTGCTGCTGCTGCTGGGCAGCGGGGCGTCCAGGTAGGGCTGCAGCCATGACACCGCGGTCGCCGTCCAGGCCTTGCGGTCCAGGAGCTGCAGGTCCGTGGTTGTCGGCTGCCCGCCGGTCGGCCCGGGGCGCAGCCGAACGCTCATCCCGCCCGTGTCCTCCAGCCGGGTGCGGATCTGGGTGGCCAGGTCCCGGGAGTCGGGCATGGCGGGGTCGTAGCCCAGGTTGATCTGGACACGCGATGACCAGGTGACCTTAGGCTTGCCCCGGCCGCCGACGGGCAGACTGTTGACGTGACCGGGTACGCCGCCGGGCACCACCGAGTCGAGCGTCCGGTCCTCCTGCAGCGCCTGCTCGATCGCCGAGCGCAGGGCCGCGTTGGCGCGCATCGGCGAGCGCGGGTTCCACAGCAGCTCGTGCACCCGTACGCCGGTCAGCACCCGCGGTCGGAAGCCGTCACCGGTCAACTGGTCGGGATCGGGGCTCGCCTGCTGCAGCAGGCGGGTGACGGCGGCCTGGTTGAGGCCGCGCCACACCACGTCGACCTCCTGTTGGCGCATGGCGGCCTCGATGCTGGCTGAGTCCGGGGCGACCCGGTAGAGCACGTCGTTGGCACGACCCGGGTTGCGGCCCACGTATTTCCGGTTCCGCGACAGCCGGAGGTCGCTGCCCGAGAAGTAGGTGACCGAGAACGGCCCTGAGCCGACGATCGGCGACGTGGCCGGGCGCACCTCGTCGGCGTCGTAGACCCGCCGGTTCACGATCGAGGCCGCCGGCGAGGCCAGCGCCCAGACGAACTGGGTGTCCACGCGGCTCAGCAGAAACCGGACCGTCTTCGAGTCGGGAGTCTCGATCCGACGCAGCGAGGACAGCAGCGAGGCCGACGAGCCGGCGACGTCGAGCCGCGTCGCTCGCTCGATGCTGAACTTGACGTCGGCCGAGGTGACCGGACTGCCGTCGTGGAAGAACAGCTTCTCGTTGAGGGTGCAGGTGTACGTGGTTGCGGCCGTGAAAAGGCAGTCGCGGGCAGCGTCGGGCTTCGGGGCGCTCTCCCCGGGGTCCGCCGACATCAGCCGCTGAAAGGCGTTGAGGGCGAGCACGGCGGAGCCCGCATCGGTAACCGCCGCCGGGTCGGCCACCCGGATGGGGTCGGTGGACATCACCCGCAACGGCCGCGCGGCGGTCGAGCTCTGGCTGGGACTGGGACCCGAGCCACCTCGGGCGGGCGTGCAGCCGACAGCGAGCAAAGGCACCACCAGAGCGGCCAGGGCAGCCCGGAGCCGGCGCCGCGACGACTGGCAAGCCGACTCAGTCACCGGCGCGCTCGAGCAGCTGCCCCACCGAGGCCGCATCAAGCTCGGTCAGCGACCCGACGTGAATGCGCCGCGGGGCCACCGCGATCCGAACGTGGTTGGGCACGGCCAGGACCAGAGCGCCGGCGGCATTGCCCGAGGCGGCACCGGTGTTCGAGTCCTCGATCACCACACACGAGCGCGGTGACACGCCGAGCTGCCGGCAGGCGACCTCGTACGGCTCCGGGTGCGGCTTGCCGTTGCTCACCTCGTCGCCGGCCACCGAGACCACGAAGGTGGCCGGTGGCAGCTGGCTCAGGGCGGCGTCCAGCAGCACCCGGTAGGAGGCTGAGACCAGCGCGCAGGGGACGCCGGCATCGGCCAGCGAGGCCAGCAGATCGAGAGCTCCCGGACGCCACGGGATCGGTTGGCTGGTGAGTGTCTGTGCCACCCGGTCGACCAGCTGCTCGACCACCCACTCGGGCGTCAGGTCATCCCGCCCGAGCACGTCGAGGATGTAGGAGCCCGAGTCGATCAGCGCGTTGCCGACCAGCTGTTCGGCGTGGTCGGCGCTCCAGCTGCCGCCGAGGCCGGACACCAGGTCGTATTCAGCCGCCACCCAAACTGGTTCGGTGTCGGCGAGCGTGCCATCGAAGTCCCACAGCACGGCGGCGAGATGGGGCACCGCGCTGGACATGTTCGGTTGGCTCATGGCTCCGGCCATTGTTCCAGCCTGACCTTGGCAAGCGAAATTGCGACAGCGCAGCCCATCGCCCGTCCGCAACCCGGACAGGCTGGCCACCTGGGTGCCGCGGGCTCTCGCGCGGTGACCTTCGGTGCGCGGCGTCGTTCTGCCAAAGCACGAGCAGAGCCGGCCCGTCGCCGCTACAGTGCCGAACTATCGGACTTCACCCCAAGGAGCATTCGTGGCCTCTCTCCTCACCCCCTACCTCGGCTTCCGCGACGACGCGCGGCAGGCCCTGGAGTTCTACCAGCAGGTGTTCGGCGGCGAGCTGACCCTGAGCACGTTCGGCGAGTACGGCATGGCGGACACGCCACAAGCCGACCAGATCATGCACGGCCAGCTCGAAACCCCCATCGGCTTCACCCTGATGGCCTCTGACACCCCTCCGGGCATGGACTACTCGGAGGGGGCCCGGATCACCGTGGCCCTCACCGGCGACGATGTGGACGAGCTCCGCGGCTACTTCGAGAAGCTGTCCGACGGCGCTGAAGTGACGGTGAAGCTGGAGAAGCAGATGTGGGGCGATGAGTACGGCTCGCTGATCGACCGTTTCGGCATCCCGTGGATGGCCAACATCAGCACACCGTCCTGACCAGGGGCCAGTCAGCGCACGGGGCGGTCACCGGGCGTTGAAGTACTTGGCCTCCGGGTGGTGCACCACCAGCGCGTCGGTCGACTGCTCCGGGTGCAGCTGCAGCTCCTCGGAGAGCTCCACGCCGATCCGCTCCGGGCGCAGCAGCGCGACCAGCTTGGCCCGGTCCTCGAGCTCGGGACAGGCGGGATAGCCGAAGGAGTACCGCGAGCCACGGTAGGCCTGGTCGCGGATCATCTCCTCGACGTCGCCGTCCTCGCGCGCGAAGCCGAGATCGGAGCGGATCCGTGAGTGCCACATCTCCGCCAGGGCCTCGGTCAGCTGGACGCTCAGCCCGTGCAGCTCCAGATAGTCCCGGTAGGCGTTCCTGGCGAACAGCTCACCGGTCACCTTGGCCACCGCTGAACCCATGGTGACCAGGTGGAACGCGATCACGTCAGGCCCCTTGTCCCGGGCCAGCTCACGGTCGCGGAAGAAGTCGGCCAGGCAGAGGTAGCGTCCGCGAGTCTGACGCGGGAACGTGAACCGGTGCAGCTCGGCGGCTGGGTCTTCGATGTCGACCGAGGCCGCCCCTGGCCGGAGCACCACCACGTCGTCGCCGGTGCTGTAGCAGGGCCAGTAGCCGTACACCACCGAGAAGTTGGCGATGGCGTCGGTGTGGATCCGGTCCAGCAGCGCGCGTAGCCGCGGCCGGCCCTCAGACTCGACCAGATCCTCATAGCTCGGTCCGTTTTTGCTCCCCTTGAGCCCCCACTGCCCCATGAAGGTGGCGCGCTCGTCGAGGTAGGAGGCCACCTCGGCCAGCTTGATGCCCTTGACGATCCGGTCCCCCCAGAACGGCGGAGTCGGTACGTCGACGTCGCGGGCCACATCGGAGCGGGCGGGCAGCGCGACCGGCTCCTCGACCACCACTGGGGCCGGCTTGAGCTTGACCCGGCGCTCGCGGGGGGCCGGCAGGGCCGCACCCGTCTCACCCCGCTTGACCGCCATCACGGCGTCCATCAGCCGCAGCCCCTCAAAGGCGTCCCGCGCATAGCGCACCTCGCCGGAGAACACCTCCCGCAGGTCCTGCTCCACGTAGGCGCGGGTCAGAGCGGCCCCGCCGAGAAACACCGGGTAGGTCGGCGCGACCCCACGCGAGTTCATCTCCAGCAGGTTCTCCTTCATCACCACCGTCGACTTCACCAACAGCCCGGACATGCCGATCGCGTCCGCCGAGTGCTCCTCTGCCGCCTCGATGATGGTGCTGATGGGCTGCTTGATCCCGAGGTTGACCACGGTGTAGCCATTGTTGGTCAAGATGATGTCGACCAGGTTCTTGCCGATGTCGTGCACGTCGCCCTTGACCGTGGCCAGCACGATGGTTCCCTTGCCCTCGGTGTCGGCCTTTTCCATGTGCGGCTCCAGGTGGGCCACCGCGGTCTTCATCACCTCGGCCGACTGCAGCACGAACGGCAGCTGCATCTGGCCGGACCCGAACAGCTCACCAACCACCTTCATGCCGTTGAGTAGGTCCTCGTTGATGATGCTCAGCGGCGTCTTGCCGACCGCCATCGCCTCCTCGAGGTCGGCCTCCAGGCCCTTGCCCTCGCCGTCGATGATGCGCTGCTGCAGGCGCTCCGCCAAAGGCATCGCGGCCAGCTCTGCCGCCCGGGTGGCCTTGGAGTCGGCCGTGGTGACCCCGTCGAACAGCTCCAGGAACCTCTGCAGGGGGTCATAGGCAGGTTGGTCGTCGGTGGCCGCGCGGCGCCGGTCATAGACCATGTCGAGGGCGACCTCGCGCTGCTCCTCGGGAATCCGCGCCATGGGTACGATCTTGGCCGCGTGCACGATCGCCGAGTCGAGCCCCGCCTCGGTGCACTCGTGCAGGAAAACCGAGTTCAGCACCACCCGGGCCGCCGGGTTGAGCCCGAAACTGACGTTGGACAGGCCAAGAGTGGTCTGGACGTCGGGATATAGCTCCTTGACCCGCCGGATCGCCTCGATCGTCTCGATGCCGTCGCGTCGGGTCTCCTCCTGACCGGTGGCGATCGGGAAGGTCAGGCAGTCCAGGATGATGTCGGAGGTCCGCATTCCCCAGTTCTGGGTCAGGTCCTCGACCAGCCTGGTGGCGACGCGCACCTTCCAGTCGGCCGTCCGGGCCTGCCCCTCCTCGTCGATGGTCAGCGCCACCACTGCTGCGCCGTGCTCGGTCACCAGCGGCATGATCTTGGCGAACCGCGAGCCGGGGCCGTCGCCGTCCTCGTAGTTGACCGAGTTAACCGCGCACCGGCCGGCGAGGCACTCCAGCCCCGCCTGCAGCACCGCAGGCTCAGTCGAGTCGAGCATGATCGGCAGCGTGGAGGCGGTGGCAAACCGCGACGCGATCTCGCGCATGTCGGACGCGCCGTCGCGACCGACGTAGTCGACGTTGAGGTCGAGCAGATGCGCGCCGTCGCGGATCTGGGCGCGGGCGATGTCGACGCACTCGTCCCAGTTCTCGGCCAGCATCACGTCGCGGAAGGCGCGAGAGCCGTTGGCGTTGGTGCGCTCGCCGATGGACAGGTAGCTGGCGTCCTGGCGGAACGGCACCTCGGCGTACAGGGAGGCCACGCCGGCGGTCTCGGCCGGGCGGCGGGCACGTACCTCGCGGCCGTGAAGTCGATCGACCACCTGGCGCAGATGCTCTGGGGTGGTGCCGCAACAGCCGCCGATCAGGCCGAGGCCGAACTCGCCGACGAACTGCTCGAGTGCGTCGGCCAGCTCGCCCGGCGTCAGCGGGTACGCAGCGCCGTCGGAGGTCAGTTGCGGCAGGCCGGCGTTGGGCATGCAGCCGACGCCGATGCTGGCGTACCGCGACAGGTGGCGCAGGTGCTCGCTCATCTCGGCTGGACCGGTCGCGCAGTTCAGTCCGATCACGTCGATACCGAGCGGCTCCAGCGAGGTCAGGGCGGCGCCGATCTCGGTGCCCAGCAGCATCGTGCCGGTGGTCTCCACGGTGACGTTGACGATCACCGGGACGTCGGCGCCGCCGGCCCTGATGGCCCGTTTGGCGCCGATCGCTGCCGCCTTGGCCTGCAGCAGGTCCTGGCTGGTCTCGATCAGCACGGCATCGATGCCGCCAAGCAGCATCCCCTCAACCTGAGTCTGGTAAGCGTCGCGCAGGGTGGCGAAGGACACGTGCCCGAGCGTGGGCAGCTTCGTTCCCGGACCGACACTGCCCAGCACGAATCGAGGGTGGTCGCGCGTGCTGTGTGCGTCGGCCGCCTCTCTGGCGATCGTGGCGGCGGCGTGCGCCAGCTCGTGGATCCGGTCACCGATGTCGTACTCGTTGAGGGCGGCGAAGTTGGTGCCGAAGGTGTTGGTCTCCACCGCATCGACGCCGACGGAGAAGTAGGCGTCGTGGATTGCGCGCACCACGTCGGGTCGGGTGACGTTAAGAATCTCGTTGCAGCCTTCCAGCTGCTGGAAGTCCTGCAGGCTCAGGTCATAGCCCTGCAGCATCGTCCCCATGGCCCCGTCGCCGATCACGACGCGACGCGAAAGCTCGGACCGGAGATCAGCAGGCACGCTGCGAGAATAGTCCGGGCAGCACCCTCCGCTCGGGCATAACCACGATGTGACGCGCTGTGCTCCCAGGGCGGCAGCGAGGCGGGGAGGCGCCAGCAGTCTAAAGTTGCGGTATGGAGGACTCAGCCAACCCTGGCCTGCGCGGGCTGCATGACCCGGTGGTCATCGTCGCGTTCGGGGGATGGAACGACGCCGGGACGGCTGCCTCGTCCACCGTGGAGCACCTGAGCGAGTGCTACGACGCGGAGCTGGCGTTCGCGATCGACCCTGACGACTTCTACGACTTTCAGGTCAACCGGCCCCAGGTCAGCACCAGCGACTCAGACGAGCGGGTGATCGCCTGGCCGACCACCGAGATCAGGGTGGGCCGGTTGCCGAGCGGCCGTGACCTGGTCTTGATCTCGGGGCTGGAGCCGAACTTGAGGTGGCGGCAGTTCAGCGCCCTGATCAGCTCGGCGCTCAAGTCGTCGGGGGCGAGCAGGGTCTTCATGCTGGGGGCGTTGCTGGCCGACACCCCACACACGCGACCTATTCCGGTATCGGTGACCACCACCGACGCGTCTCTGGCCGAGGAGTTCTCCTTGCCGCAGTCGACCTATGAGGGCCCGACCGGAATTGTGGGGGTGCTCGGCGAAGCGCTGTCCGGCGGCGGCATGCGAGTGCTCACCTTGTGGGCCGCTATCCCTCACTACGTCTCCCACCCACCGTGCCCCAAGGCGACGCTGGCACTGCTGTCGCAGTTGGAGGAGCTGCTCGACTCTCCCCTGGCTCTGGGCGACCTGCCGGAGCTGGCCCGGGCCTGGGAACGTGGGGTCGACGAGCTGGCGGCCGAGGACACCGAGGTTGCGGAGTACGTCACGTCGCTGGAGCAGCAGCAGGATGCGACGGAGCTGCCCGAAGCGAGTGGCGACGCCATCGCTGCCGAGTTCGAGCGCTATCTGCGGCGGCGCTCCGACGGGTGATCTGGTCTGGGCTGTCGCTGGGCGGGGGCGGTCAGGAGTACGCGCGTCGCAACCATCCGCCCTCGCTCCGCTGGCGCTCCACTCGGGCTCCCGCCAGGCCCGTCCACGCTCCGCGCGTACTCCTAACCGCCCTGCCCAACGACGCTTCTGCTCCCCGTTGGGCTACGGCGCTGCGCCCGCTCGTTCACATTGCGCCATCTGCTCCCACCTTGCGGCCGATGCAGCGGGCGCAGCGTGGGGTAACAGCCGCAACGTGGCCGGCTGGCGACTAGGTGTTGGCCAGGGCGCGGAGGGTGCGGACGGCGGAGTCGGGGTCGGCGGCGGAGAAGACGGCGGAGCCGGCGACGAAGGAGTCGGCGCCGGCTTCGGCGCAGCGTTCGATGGTGTCGGCGGAGACGCCGCCGTCGATCTGGAGCCAGATGTCGCCGCCGACGGAGTCGAGGAGCTTCCTCGTACGGGCGATCTTGGGCAGGCACAGGTCGAGGAACTGCTGGCCGCCGAAGCCTGGTTCCACCGTCATGATGAGCACCATGTCGAGCTCGGGCAACAGGTCGGCGTAGCCCTCGATGGCGGTCGCCGGCTTCAGCGCCATCCCGGCGCGGGCGCCCTGGCTGCGGAGCTCGCGGGCCAGCCGTACGGGAGCGGCCGCAGCCTCGACGTGGAAGGTGACCGACTCGGCGCCCGCTTCGGCATAGGCCGGAGCCCAGCGGTCGGGGGCCTCGATCATCAGATGGATGTCGAGCATGGCGTCGGTCACCTTGCGGATCGACTCGACCACGGGCAGCCCCAGGGTCAAGTTGGGGACGAAGTGCTGGTCCATCACGTCGATGTGCAGGGCGTCCGCACTCGGCACCGACTCGATCGCGCTCTGCAGGTTGGCGAAGTCCGCCGCGAGGATGCTGGGCATGATCCTGGGAGCCACGCGCCGAAGTGTAGCGACTAGCGCTTGCGCAGATATGCGGCGAACATCGCGTCCGTGCCGTGGCGATGGGGCCACAGCTGGAGGAAGGGGCCACGACCGGCGCCGGTCAGCTCGGGCAGCAGCTCCTGGGCGTCCTCAACGTCCAGGTCGGTCCTGGTCGCCAGCACCTCCTGCACCACGTCTGTGGTCTCGCGAACGTGCGGGGAGCACGTGACGTAAGCCACGACTCCGCCCGGTGCGGCCGCGTCAAGGGCGGTCTGCAGCAGGCCGCGCTGCAGCTGGTGCATGTCCTCGACATCGGCGGGGGTACGGCGCCAGCGCGACTCGGGACGGCGGCGAAGCGCCCCCAGCCCTGAGCACGGGGCGTCCACCAGCACCCGGGTGAACCGACCGGGTTGCCAGGAGGGGCGGGTGCCGTCCGAGATGACCAGGGCCGGACGGCCGGCAGGCGGGTAGGCACGGACCGCGCCAGCGACCAGCTGAGCCCGGTGGGGGCTGATCTCGTTGGCCAGCAGCCGGCTCCCCTGCTGGGCGGCCAGGCCGGCCAGCAGCGACGTCTTCCCGCCCGGGCCGGCGCACAGGTCCAACCACCAGCCGGGCTTGACCGAGGCCCGGGCGAGTCCCCAGGCAGCCAGCTGTGAGCCCTCGTCCTGGACGCCGGCGCGGCCGGTCCGCACCGCTGGCAGCTCGCCCGGGTTGCCGGACCAGGAGACGGCGAAGGGCGACTGCCGTCCGGGTGTGGCACCGGCGGCGACGAGCTCCTCGGTCTCGGCCAGTCCCGGACGTACGGCCAACGACACCGCTGGGCCGGCATTGTCGGCCGCTAGAGCGGCGGGCAGCTCCTCGGCCGGCAGCAGCGCGGCGAACGCCTGGACGATCCAGGCGGGATGCGCGAACCGGACGGCCAGGGCGGCGAGTCGGTCCTGGCCGTCGGTCAGCTCATCCACCCAGGCGTCGTAGTCGCGCGTGGCGACGCGGCGGAGAACCGCATTGGTGAGACCGGCGACGCGCTCTCCCACCGCCGAGGCGGCCAGGTTGACCGTCGCGGCAACGGCCGCGTGCTGCGGCACCCGCATTGCGAGCAGCTGGTGCGCGCCGAGTCGGAGCACGTCGAGCACCGCCGGCTGCAGTGAGCTCAGCGGGCGTCCCGAGGCAGCCGCGATGATCTGGTCGTAGGTGGCCTCCATCCGACACGTTCCCGAGGCCAGCTCGGTGGCGAATGCGGCGTCTCGGCTGTCGAGGCGCCGGTCGCTGAGCAACTTGGCCAGGATGAGGTTTGCGTAGGCGCCGTCGGCGTGCACAGCCCGCAGGGCGTCGTAAGCCACCCGCCGGGCCCGATCGGGCGGTCGCGGACTCACCGGCCGAGCAGGTCGGCGGCGGAGAAGGTGATGCCGCGGGCCCAGTCGGGTGCCGGCATCGGCTTCTTGCCCTGGGCCTGCACCTCGAGGAGCTCCAGAGCGACGGTGCCCGTGCCGACCCGTACCCGGCGCTTGCTGACCTCCAGGGTGCCGGGCGGCAGCGCCTGCTCGGTGACTGTGGTTGCCATCACCTTGAGCCGGTCGCCGCGGAAGATGGTCCAGGCGCCGGGCGCTGGGGTGCAGGCTCGGACCCGGCGGTCGACGGCCTCTGCGGGCTCGGTCCAGTCGAGCCGCGCCTCGTCGACGGTGAGCTTGGGTGCGAAGGTCACGCCGAGCGTGGGCTGTGGACGGGGCTTCAGGGTGCCGGCGGCGATGCCGTCGAGGGTCTCGACAAGCAGGCGCGCCCCGGAGCCGGCCAACCGTCCCAGCAGGTCGCCTGAAGTGTCGTTGGGTCCGATGGTGTCGGTGACCGTGCCATACACGGGGCCGGCGTCAAGCTCGGCGACCAGGCCGAAGGTGGTCGCGCCGGTGGTGGTGTCGCCGGCCAGGATGGCGTGCTGCACAGGAGCGGCTCCCCTCCAGGCGGGCAGCAAGGAGAAGTGCAGGTTGACCCAGCCATGTTGAGGGATGTCGAGCACGCGCTGCGGGATCAGAGCGCCGTAGGCGACGACCGGGCAGCAGTCCGGCGCCAGCTCGGTCAGCCGCGTCACGAACTCCGGTTCGCGGGGGCGCTGCGGCTGCAGCAGCTCGAGGCCCAGCTCGACCGCTCGAGAAGCCACCGGGCTGGGTCGGGGCGTCCGCCCACGCCCGCTGGGGGCATCGGGACGCGTGACCACGGCGAGCACCTGATGGTCGGAGGCCAGCAGAGCATCGAGCGACGCCAGCGCAGGCTCGGGGGTCCCCGCGAAGACGATGCGCACCGCAGGAGTCTAGCCAGGAGCCTCATGGGACGCAGTCGAGCGTAATCGTCGTGCGTGCTCGTGGGCGACGTGACCGCAAACGCACCCGCGTCGGATTCCTGAGCCGATTCTGGAGCTGATGGGCTCGACGCGAGTGAGCAATCGTGCAAAACGGCCTCGATGAGCGGTTCGCTGGGGACGCCAGCCAGTATCGGAACGTGCGGAAGGGCGCCGCGGTCCTGAAACGTGCGCGGAACTGGGCTGTCGGAACGTGCGGAAGGGCACCGCGGTCCTGAAACGCGCACGAACCGGGCCTCGGTCGTGCGGAAGGGCGCCGCGTCCCGAAAACGTGCGGCCGAAACCGGGCCTCGCTCAGCCGACGGCGACCGGGTCCACGCGGACGCGCAGCGCGCCCTCGCTCTTGCGGGCACTGCGGATGGCGGAGACCTCTTTGACTGCGCGGACGAGCGCGGCGCCCTGGGCCAGCGGTGCGCGCAGGGTCAGGCGGTGCAGCACGAGCTCGCTGCGCGGAGGAGCATCGATCTCCACGGGTCCAAGCACCTCGGTGTCCACCGGCAGGTGCGCGAGCTGGGTGAACTCGGTCAAGGACTCCTCGCGGCCCTCCACCAGCACCATCTTGACCGCTGGCGGAAAGTGCGCATCGGCCCGCTCGGCCAGCTCACGGCGCGCCAGTCCGGACGGGTCCAGTCGGACTAACGCCTGCAGCGCTCGGCCAGAGCTCTCCCCCGCCGCCACCACCGATCCGCCTTCGTCGCCGCCGCGCACCAGAGCGACGACGTTGAGCCAGCGCCGCAGGGCCTCCTCGCTGGCTCGCAGATCCGGCCGCAGCAGCAGCAGAGTGGTGTCCAGCAGCACCGCCCCCGCGTAGCCACCCTCGGCCTCTGGCTCGGCACCGGGCGTGGCCACCACGATGGCCGGTGTCGCGGGCACGGTTTCCAGGACAGCACCGCCCCGGGACTGCCGTACGGGAGTGTGGGGAAACGCCTTGCCCAGCTCCTCGGCCGTCCGCACCGCCCCCACGATCGGTGCACGCAGTGACGCGGACTCGCAGATCCGGCACGTCCAGTCCACCTGCAGCCGCCCGCACCAGGAGCAGCGCGGCGTGGTTTCGGCGTCCCCCGCGGAGACCGGGCCCTCGCAGAAGGTGCACCGCGCCGGCTCGCGACAGCTCTGGCAGACCAGGGCCAACCGGTAGCCGGCCCGGGGCACCTGCACCAGCACGGGACCCTGCGGCAGCGCCCCGCGCATCAGCTCGAACACCTCTCGCGGCACTCGCGCGGCCCTGGCCAGGGGGTCGCGGGCGAGTGACAGGTCGGAATCCGCGGTGACCTTGACCCGGGGTGCGGCGTGCCGCAGCTGTCTCTGCTCGGCGGCGAGCTCGGTCAACCACCCGCGGTCCACCCACGACTGGATCTCCGCCGTCCGGGCGTAGCCGGCGTAGATCGCGCCCGCGCGGGCTTCGGTGGCCCGCAGCGCCAGCACCTCGCGGGCGTGCGGATAAGGCGCCCGCGGCTCCGACAGCAGGTCGTCGCCATCGTCGAGCAGCGCGACCAGGCCGAGATCTCGCACCGGGGCGAAGGCCGCCGCTCGAGTCCCGATGACCACCGAGACGTCTCCCCGCAGCGCGGCCAGGAACGCCCGGTAGCGAGCAGCCGGGCCGAGCTCGGAGCTCAGCACCACGAAGGCGGCGTGGCCCAGCGTCGCCTCACACGCGGCCTGCAGCCGCTCGAGATCACGCCCGTCGGGCACGATCAGCAGCGACCCCCGACCGCTGCCCAGAGTGACCTCCGCGGCCGAGGCCAGCCCGGCGGCCCAGTCCCCGGTCGCCTCGGCGGTGGGGATCACCTGCCACGCCGCTCGCGGGCTGCCACCGGCGGCGAGTGCGGCCAGGTAGCCGGCCCCGGTGGGATAGGCGGGCAACGGGCCTGGGTCGACGCTCTCCGGCATAGAGGTGCGGTGGCCCGTGGGCGCCGCCCTCTCGGTCGCCGCGTGCCGCGGCGGCACCGCCAGCCGCATGACGTCGGCGAAGCAGCCCGCATAGTGGTCGGCGACCCGTCGGATCACCCGCGCCACCTCCGGCGTCAGCACCCGTTCCGGCGACAGCACGCTGTGCAGCGGTGTCAACTGACCGTCGTGATCGCTGCCGACCACCCGCTCCAGCAGGAAGCCGTCACGCAGCTTGCCAGCGAACCGCACGCGCACCCGGACTCCCGGTTGAGCGTCCGCGTCCTGGCTGGGCAGCACCGCATAGTCGAACGGCCGATCCAGGTGGCTCAGCGAGACGTCGACGGCCACCCGGGCGATGGGCAGCTCGATCGGGTCCGGCTCAGGCACACCCGATGATAGGCAGCAGCCACCGACAGTTCAGTGGGGCCGACGGCCGTCCGGCTCGACTCAGCCCTTGACCGCCGCCGCCAGCAGGTGCGCCCGGTCGGTCTTCTCCCAGGTCAGGTCGGGCAGCTCTCGGCCGAAGTGGCCGTATGCCGCTGTCTGGGCATAGATCGGCCGCTTCAGGTCGAGGTCGCGGATGATCGCCGCCGGGCGCAGGTCGAATACGTGCAGCACGGCGTCTTGGATCTGCTCGACGGGCAGCGTCTCGGTGCCGAAGGTCTCCACGTAGAAGCCGACCGGGTGTGCCCGGCCGATGGCGTAGGCGACCTGAACCTCGCAGCGGCGGGCCAGTCCGGCGGCAACCACGTTCTTGGCGACCCAGCGCATGGCATACGCCGCCGAGCGGTCGACCTTGGACGGATCTTTGCCGGAGAACGCGCCACCGCCGTGGCGAGCCATCCCGCCGTAGGTGTCCACGATGATCTTGCGCCCGGTCAGTCCGGCGTCACCCATCGGCCCGCCGATCTCGAACCGGCCGGTCGGGTTCACGAGCAGCTGGAAGTCGGTGGCGTCGATCTCGTAGCGCTCGAGCACCGGCTCGACCACGTGCTTGCGCACGTCGGGCGCCAGCATGGCTTCCAGGTCGATGTCGCCGGCGTGCTGGCTGGACACCACTACCGTATCTAGCCGAACCGGCTTGTCCCCCTCGTACTCGAAGGTGACCTGGGTCTTGCCGTCGGGGCGCAGGTAGGCCATGGTGTGGTCCTTGCGGGCCGCGGACAGCTGCTCAGCCAGCCGGTGCGCCACGTCAATAGGCAGCGGCATCAGCGTCGGCGTCTCGTCGCAGGCGTAGCCGAACATCAGCCCCTGGTAGCCGGCCCCTTGGTGGTCCAGCACGTCGACCGACTCGCCGGTGCGGGTCTCCACCGCAGTGTCCACACCCTGGGCGATATCGGGCGACTGAGCGCCGATGGCCACCTGGACGCCGCAGGAGGCGCCATCGAACCCCTTGGTCGAGGAGTCGTAGCCGATGTCGAGGATCCGCTGGCGGACGATGCCCGGGATCTCGGCGTAGGCGTCGGTGCTCACCTCACCGGCCACCACCACGAGCCCCGTGGTGACCAGGGTCTCCACCGCTACCCGGCTGTTCGGGTCCTGGCGGAGCAGCTCGTCGAGGACAGAGTCGCTGATCTGGTCGGCGATCTTGTCCGGATGCCCCTCGGTCACCGACTCCGACGTGAACAGTCTTCCCGGCATGCTTGGTCTCCCTGACTTGATGGATTCTGGCGAGTGGTCTCTTCGTACCGGTGCCCCCGCGGCGATCTTGCACTTTACCGCCGGGCGCGCAGCTCCAGCGCCGCATCCCAGATGTCGTGGGCCAGCGTGTCCTTGCCGCCCACGATCGGCCCCCGCACGCTGTCGGCGGTGATCAAGGTGATCTCGTTGTCCGGTTGGCCGAACGCCCGGCCGTGCCCGACCGGGTTCAGCACCAGCAGGTCGCAGCCCTTGCGGGCGAGCTTGGCCTGCCCCAGCTCAAGCAGGCTGTGCTCGGTGGTGGGCGTCTCGGCCGCGAAACCCACCAGCACCTGGGCCGGATCCCGTCGGCTGGCGACCAGAGCGGCGAGCACGTCCGGCGTCTGTACGAGGGCCAACTCCAAACCCATCGAGTCGGACTGCTTCTTGATCTTGGTCGCGCTGCTGGTGGCCGGGGTGAAGTCGGCAGGCGCGGCTGCCATCACGACCAGGTCGGCCTCCTGCGCGCACCGGGTCATGGCCTCGGCCAGTTCCGAGGTGGAGCCGACTGTCTCCACCTCGGTTCCGGCGGGTGCGGGCAGGGCCACGTTGGCCGCCACCAGGTGTACGACGGCTCCGCGGAGCACGGCGGCCCGAGCCAGTGCATAGCCCATCAGACCCGAAGACATGTTGCCCAGATATCGCACCGGGTCCAGGTGCTCCCGAGTTCCCCCAGCGCTGACGCTCACCCGTTGGCCGGCCATGTCCCGGGCGGCCAGCTGCGAGGCGATCGCCGGGCGGGCCAACACGGTGGCGGCCACCGCAACGATCTCCGCAGGCTCCGGCAGCCGGCCGGGACCGGAGTCGGCGCCGGTCAGCCGGCCACTGTCCGGGTCGACCACCACGTCTCCACGCGCACGCAAGATGGCCACGTTGGCCCGGGTGGCGGCGTGCTGCCACATCTCGGTGTGCATGGCCGGAAGAAAGACGACGGGACAGTGCGCGGTCAGCAGCACGTTGGTGAGCAGGTCGTCGGCCCGGCCGGCGGCGGCCCGGGCCAGCAGGTCTGCGGTGGCCGGGGCAACCAGCACCAGGTCGGCCCGCTGGCCGAGCCGAACGTGTGGAACGGAGGCTGCGTCGTCCCACACCGAGGTGGACACGGGATGCCCCGAGAGCGCGGCCCAGGTGGCCGTGCCGACGAACTGCAAGGCGGACTCCGTCGGCACCACCGTGACGTCGTGGTCGGCGGCACGGAGTCGACGAAGCACCTCGCACGCCTTGTAAGCCGCGATGCCGCCGGCGACCCCCAGAACGATCCGGCTCACAGGTGGGGCCGGGTCACGTTCTGGGTCGCTGCGACGGTGTGGGTGCCAGCAAGCGGGCTGCGCTCAGGCGGGATCGGCGAATGTGGCCGCAGGCACGCCGGCGACAGCGTCGTCAGCGTCAGGGTCGATGTCTGTGCAGGTCAGCAGGCCAGCGTTGACCTCGCGCAGCGCGATACTGAGCGGCTTCTCCTGCACGGTGGTCTCCACCAGGGGGCCGACGTAGTCCAACAGTCCCTCGCCGAGCTGGGAGTAGTAGGCGTTGATCTGGCGAGCGCGCTTGGCCGCGTAGAGCACCAGCTTGTACTTCGAGTCGGAGTGGGTCAGCAGGTCATCGATGGGGGGATTCGTGATGCCCTCGGCGACCGTGGTGTGTGCAGACAAGTGGGACCTTCAGTGTCAGAAGACGGTTTGAGCCTGACAGTTTCCATTGGCCCTACAGTTCAAACAGTCCACTTTGGGCAACTGTCGGATCGCTGGAGAACTACAGGCCTAGTAACTCTACCAACTCCCGCGCCGCTTGGCCTAGTTCGCCGTTGACGATCACGTGGTCGAACTCCGCCATGGCCGCCATCTCAGCCTTGGCCGATTCCAGCCGTCGCTGTCGCTGGGCGTCGGACTCGGTCCCGCGGCCGACCAGTCTCCGGACGAGCTCGTCCCACGAGGGCGGCGCCAGGAAGACGAACCGGGCCGTCGGCCAGGAGTCCCGCACCTGACGGGCTCCCTGCAGGTCGATCTCCAAGATGGCCTCGCGACCCGCGGCCAGCGCGGCCAGCAGCGGCGCCTTCGGGGTGCCGTAGCGGTTGCTGCCGTGGACCACCGCCCACTCCAGCAGCTCACCGGCGGCGATCAGCTCGTCGAACTCCTCGTGACCGACGAACATGTAGTGGAACCCGTCCACCTCGCCGGGTCGTGGGGCTCGGGTGGTCGCCGACACGGAGACGAACACCTCGGGATGCTCGTCGCGGATGCGCGACACCAGCGTGCCTTTGCCGACTGCGGTAGGGCCCGAGACGACGGTGAGCTGTGGGCTCACGACGGCGGCGGCGGGGATGTCTCCGGGCTGGTGTCGCCTGCGCTGAACTCCGCGATCAGAGCCGCGGTCTGGTGGATCCCGAGCCCGCGCAACCGCCGGTTGGGTGCGATATCGAGCCGATGCATCACTTTGCCGGCCCGGACGGCCCCGACTCGGGGCAGCGACTTCAGCACGTCCACCACCTTGGCGTGCGCCACGACCTCGTCGCGCTCGGCCACCGCCAGCACCTCCGCCAGGGTGGTTTCTCCCCGGCGCAGTGACTTCTTGACCTCGGCCCGGCGGCGACGGGCCTCGGTGGCCGCCGTACGGGCCTGCTGACGCTGTTCGTCGCTCAGCGGCGGGATGGTCACGGGCGCGCCCTCATCCCCCTACCTTCACACAGTTCGACGAATCCTGGGAAGAAAAACCTACGCCGTCGAGGTGACGGCGACCACGTCAGCGAGGACCCGGTCCGCGGCCTCCCGCAAGGCTGCTGGCTGCGGTCCGGCAGACATCACCTCACGGCTCACCGACGGCAGCACCAGCGGCAGGGCAGGTCCGAAAACGTCCACGAGATCGGCTGCTTCGGCGCCCTGGGCCCCGACGCCGGGCGCCAATATGGACCCGTTCAGCGCGCTGAAGTCCAGACCCGTCCCGCCGATGGTGGCGCCGACTACCACGCCGACGTGGCCGAGCTCACCCAGGCTGGCTGCCTGGGCGTTGGCCTCGCCGGCCGCTGCGATCACCGACGCACCGACCGTGACGCCGGTGGTGGTGACGGCGTGCTGGACTGCGGGCCCCTCGGGATTGCTGGTCAGCGCCAGCACGTAGACGCCGCGCCCACTCGCGCCGGCCAGGTCGACGGCCTCCCGGAGCGACCCGAAACCGAGGTAGGGACTCAGCGTGATGGCGTCGGCTGCCATCGGCGAGCCGTCGCTGAGGTAGGCGACGGCGTAGGCGGCCATGGTGGACCCGATGTCGCCGCGCTTGACGTCCAGCAGCGACAGCGCGCCGGCCTGGGCGATGTCGGCCAGCACCCGTTCCAGCACGGCCACTCCGGCCGAGCCGTAGGCCTCGAAGAACGCCGACTGCGGCTTCATCACGGCCACCTGCAAGCCCAGCGCCTCCACCATGCCGCGGGCGCAGCGCTCCAGCCCGGCGGCGTCGGCGGCCAGGCCCCAGCGGGCGAGCAGCTGCGGATGCGGGTCGATCCCCACGCAAAGGGCGCCACGGCGAGCCACCGTCTCGGCCAGCCGGCGGCCGTAGGTCAAGGTCACCTGATCCTCCTGGCCGCGGTGCGACGGTTGATCTCAGAGACGAGCGCCGGCCCTGAGTAGATGAAGCCGGTGTACACCTGCAGCAGCCGGGCACCGGCGTCCAGCATCGCCAGGGCGTCGTCGGCGGTGACGATACCGCCGACCCCGATCACCGGCAGGTCGGAGGCGGAAGCCAGATAGCCGACCACGTCCCGAGCGCGCTGTGTCAAGGGCGCCCCGGACAACCCGCCGGTCTCCCGGGCCCGGGCGGCCTCGTCGGGGCTTACGCCGTCGCGAGCGAGGGTGGTGTTGGTGGCGATCAGGCCAGCGACTGCACTGTCGAGGCACACCTCCAGCACCTCGTCCAGGGCCGCCTCACTCAGGTCGGGCGCGATCTTGACCAACACCGGCACCGGACTCACCGGCGAGAGCCGCCGCGCCTGGGCGACCATCTCGACCACCAGCTCGTGCAGTGCGGCCCGATCCTGCAGCGAGCGCAGGCCCGCGGTGTTGGGACTGGACACGTTCACCGCCACGTAGTCGGCATAGGGCGCCAGCAACCGGAACGAGGTCAGGTAGTCCGAGGTGGCCTTCGCCACTGGCGTGGTCCGGGTGAGGCCGATGGACACCCCGACCGGCATCCCCACGGCGCCGTTGCCGCGCCGTACCCCGGCCCGTTCCAGCCGCTCGGCCAAAGCCCGAGCGCCGGAGTTGTTGAACCCCATCCGGTTGACCAGGGCCCGGCTGTGCGGCAGCCGGAACAGCCTCGGCTGCTCGTTGCCGGGCTGGGCTGAGGCGGTCACGGTCCCCAGCTCGGCGTGGCTGAAGCCCAGCGAGGACCAGGCTTTGAGCCCGACCCCGTTCTTGTCGAGCCCTGCGGCCAGGCCGACCACGCCGGGGAACTCGATCCCGGCCACGGTCACGATCGGCCGCGGAGCCGCGGTGAGCGCCGCCAAGGCACGCAGCGCGGTCCGGGACTCCCCCAGGCGCTCGAGCGCAGCCAGAGTGGCCTCGTGCACACGTTCGGCGTCGCCGCCGTAGGAGCCGAACAGCACGGGGCGGAGCAGCCGTTGGTAGCCCACATCGAGTGCGCGTTGGCGCAAGGGTGATCCCAAGCTAACGCCAGCCCTGGCCGTGCCAAGACTGCAGCGACCGGACGCCCACGTGACCGCCTCGGATGGCCTCGATGCCCTGCACGGCGGCGGCCAGTCCCTGCACGGTGGTCACGCAGGGCACGTTGCGCAGCACGGCGGCGGTGCGGATCTCGTAGCCGTCGTAGCGAGGACGGCCGTCGGGGCTCAACCCGTGCGGAGTGTTGAAGATCAGGTCGACCTCGGCGTCCAGGATGGCCTGCACGATGGTTTTCTCCCCTTCAGGACCCGGCCCCTGGCTGTGTTTGCGCACCGTGGTGACGGCCACCGAGTGCCGGCGAAGCATGGAGGCGGTGCCGGCGGTGGCCAGGATCTTGAAGCCGAGGTCGGCCAGACGTTTGACGGGGAAGATCACGTGTCGCTTGTCTCGGTTGGCCACCGACACGAACACGGTGCCCGAGGTGGGCAAGGGCCCGAAGCCGGCCACCTGACTCTTGGCGAAGGCCACCCCGAAGGAGACGTCGAGGCCCATTACCTCCCCGGTCGACTTCATCTCCGGGCCCAGGATCGTGTCCACGCTGACCCCGTCGACGGTACGGAACCGGTTGAACGGCATCACCGCCTCCTTGACGGCGATCGGCGCGCTGCTGTCCTCGGCCGAGCCGTCGCCGACAGTCCGCAGCATGCCCTCGGCCCGCAGCTCGGCGATCGAGGTGCCGAGCATGATCCGGGCGGCGGCCTTGGCCAGCGGGGTGGCAGTGGCTTTGGAGACGAACGGCACCGTACGCGACGCGCGCGGATTCGCCTCGAGGACATACAGGGTGTCGCCGGCGAGCGCGAACTGGATGTTGAGCAGGCCCCGGACCCCGACGCCCCGGGCGATGGCCTCGGTGGACACCCGGATCCGGTCGACCACCTCGGCGCCCAGGGTGATCGGCGGCAGTGCGCAGGCGGAGTCGCCGGAGTGGATGCCGGCCTCCTCGATGTGCTCCATCACCCCGCCCAGATACAGGTCGGTGCCGTCGTAGAGCGCGTCCACGTCTATCTCCACGGCGTCGTCGAGGAACCGGTCGACCAGCACGGGGTGGGCTGGCGACACCTCGGTGGCCCGAGTGATGTAGCTGCTCAGCGCAGCCTCGTCGTAGACGATCTCCATCCCCCGGCCGCCCAGCACGTAGGAGGGGCGCACCAGCACCGGATAGCCGATCTCGTCGGCGATCCGCTTGGCCTCGTCGAAGGAGCGGGCCATGCCGTGCTTGGGCGCCGGCAGGTTCTCTTCGGCCAGCACCTGCCCAAACGCCCCGCGTTCCTCGGCCAGGTGGATGGCCTCGGGGCTGGTGCCGACGATCCCTACGCCGGCGTCCTTGAGCCCCTGGGCCAACCGGAGCGGGGTCTGCCCACCGAGCTGCACGATCACCCCGGCCACCGGCCCGACGTCGGTCTCGGCGTGCACCACCTCGAGCACGTCCTCCAGCGTCAGCGGCTCGAAGTAGAGCCGGTCCGAGGTGTCGTAGTCGGTGGACACGGTCTCGGGGTTGCAGTTGACCATCACCGTCTCGTATCCCGCCGCGCTCAACGCCATCGAGGCGTGTACGCAGGAGTAGTCGAACTCAATGCCCTGACCGATCCGGTTGGGACCGCTGCCCAGGATGAGCACCGCCGGGCGTGTACGGGGGCCGACCTCGGTCTCGTCGTCATAGGAGCTGTAGTGGTAGGGGGTGGTCGCCGCAAACTCCGCCGCGCAGGTGTCCACGGTCTTGAACACCGGCCGCACCCCGAGCGCCCAGCGGACGCCGCGCACCACGTCTTCGCGCAGAGAGCGCAGGGCGGCGAGCTGGGCGTCGGAGAACCCGTGCCGCTTGGCCAGCCGCAGCAGGTCGGCGGTCAGCTCCGGGGCGTCGGCAACCTGTGCGGCCACGTCGAGCAGCAGGCAGAGCTGATCGACGAACCAGGGGTCGATCCCGGTGGCTTCGTGGACCTGCTCCGGCGAGGCGCCGGCCCGCAGGGCGCGCAGCACCACTCCCAGCCGGCCGTCGTGCGGCCGGGCGGCCTCGGCCAGCAGCTGCTCGACGGACTCCAGGATCGGTGAGGTGTAGTCGAAGGGAGCCCGCGGGTCCTCCAGGCTGCGCAGCGCCTTGCCCAGCGCCTCGGTGAAGTTGCGACCCAGCGCCATCGCCTCGCCGACGCTCTTCATGTGGGTAGTCAGAGTCGAGTCGGCCGACGGGAACTTCTCGAACGCAAACCGTGGCACCTTGACCACGACGTAGTCCAGCGTCGGCTCAAAGCTGGCCGGGGTTTCTCTCGTGATGTCGTTGGGGATCTCGTCGAGGGTGTAGCCGACGGCCACCTTGGCCGCGATCTTCGCGATCGGAAATCCGGTCGCTTTGCTGGCCAGGGCGCTGGAGCGTGACACCCGAGGGTTCATCTCGATCACGATCATCCGACCGGTGGCCGGGTCCACGGCGAACTGGATGTTGCAGCCACCGGTTTCTACTCCGACGGCTCGGATGATGCCGATGGCGACGTCTCGCATCCGCTGGTATTCGCGGTCGGTCAGCGTCAGGGCGGGAGCCACGGTGATCGAGTCGCCGGTGTGCACCCCCATCGGGTCGAGGTTCTCGATCGAGCAGACGATGACCACGTTGTCTGCGCGGTCACGCATCACCTCGAGTTCGTACTCCTTCCACCCGAGGATCGACTCCTCGATCAGCACCTCGGTGGTCGGGCTCGCGGCGAGCCCCGCGCCGGCCATCCGACGCAGCTCGGCGTCGTCGTGGGCGAAGCCGGAGCCCACCCCGCCCATGGTGAAGCTGGGGCGGACCACCAGCGGGTAGCCCAGGTCCTCGGCGGTGGCCAGCACCTGGGCCATGGTGTGGCAGGTGCGGCTCCGGGCCACCTCGCCCGGGCCCCCCTCGACGCCGCTCAGGCCGAGCACGATGTCCTTGAACTGCTCCCGGTTCTCTCCGCGCTGGATGGCGTCGACGGAGGCGCCGATCAGCTCCACGTCGTACTTCTCGAGCACCCCCCGTTGGTGCAGCTCTACGGCCACGTTGAGCGCCGTCTGGCCGCCGAGGGTGGCCAGCAGCGCGTCGGGTCGCTCCAGGGCGATCACCTGCTCGACGAACTCCGGCGTGATCGGCTCGACGTAGGTCGCCGAGGCGAACTCGGGGTCGGTCATGATGGTGGCCGGGTTGGAGTTCACCAGGATGACCCGGTAACCCTCGGCCATCAACACCCGGCAGGCCTGCGTTCCGGAGTAGTCGAACTCCGATGCCTGCCCGATCACGATCGGTCCGGACCCCACCACCAGGATCGACTCCAGGTCACTGCGACGAGGCATCAGGCGGGAGTCCCGGCGTCTTGTCGGGTGGCGAGCACGTCCAGGAATCGGTCGAAGAGATAGCCGGCGTCGTGCGGCCCGGCTGCCGCCTCGGGGTGGTACTGCACGCTGAAGGCGGCCAGCCGGCCGTTGTCGCCGGTCAGCCGAAGCCCTTCGACCACCTGGTCGTTGAGGTTGACATGGCTCACCTCGGCCATCCCGTACGGGGTCTCGGTCGCCCGGTCCAGCGGCGCGTCGACGGCGAAGCCGTGGTTGTGGGAGGTGATCTCCACCTTGCGGGTCTGGAGGTCCATCACCGGCTGGTTGATGCCTCGGTGGCCGTACCGCAGCTTGTAGGTGCCGAAGCCGAGCGCCCGGCCGAAGATCTGGTTGCCGAAACAGATGCCGAAGAACGGCATCCGGGCCGCCAGCACCCCGCGCAGCAGGGCGACCTCGGTGTCGGCGACGGCCGGGTCGCCCGGGCCGTTGGAGAAGAAGACACCGTCGGGCGCCCGCGCCGTCAACTCCTCGAGGCTCGTGGAGGCCGGCAGCACATGCACCTCGACGCCACGCTCGGCCAGGCGGTAGGGCGTCCGGGTCTTGATGCCGAGATCCACCGCGGCGACGGTGAATCGGCGCTCGCCCTGGGCGGGCACCACGTACGGCTCGGGGGTGGTGACGTCGCCGATCAGGTTGGCGCCCAGCATGGCCGGCGCCTGCTGCACCCGACCGAGCAACGCCTGCGGGTCGACCTCGGTGCTGGAGATGCCTACCCGCATGGCGCCCCGTTCGCGCAGGTGCCGGGTGAGTGCGCGCGTGTCGACGTCGCAGATGCCCACGACACCTTGACGCCTGAGCTCGTCGTCCAAGCTCCGCCGGGCCCGCCAGCTCGAGGGCATGCGGGCCGCGTCGCGCACCACATAGCCAGCCACCCAGATCTGGCCGGACTCGTCGTCCTCGTCGTTCCAACCCGTGTTGCCGATGTGCGGAGCGGTGGCAACCACAATTTGGCGGTGGTAGCTGGGGTCGGTCAGCGTCTCCTGGTAGCCCGACATCGCGGTGGCGAAGACCGCCTCGCCGAATGCCTCACCCGGGGCTCCAAAGGCCGAACCGGAAAACGTACGTCCGTCCTCGAGCACCAACAGCGCAGGCAGGCAGGTCATGACCGTCCTTTCCTGCCTCACAGGACAGGTCTTAAAGGTTGGTGTTCCCCAGAGGCTACCGCAACCTTCTCGGCCCAGACGACATCGAGCCCCGCTCGCTGCGTCGAGCCCGCAGCAGCGGGGTCGAGGCACACGAGCGGGGCTCGAAGCGCTGCAGGTCGGTGCTAGAACACGCTGTTCGGGTCGTAGTACTCGTCGATGTTCTCGCACCCGATGCCGACCGCCTTGGTGAACGACTCCTTGGGGTAGTCGCCGGGCTTCTTCTTGCCGGTGGCCACCTCGACGGAGATCTTCAGTGCCTGTTCCGCGGCCAGGGACGGTGAGTTGAGCCCGGTCGAGATGTAGCGACCGTCGCAGCCTCCGCTCTTGATCAGCGCGAGCGCCTCCTTCTGACCGTCGGCGGATGCGGCCACGTAGACGTTCTTGTACTGCTCCTTGCCGTTGACGACGTTGTAGCCGCCCAGGGCCATGGAGTCGTTCAGTCCCAGGACCAGGTCCGTGTCCGGGTTGGCCGCAAGCATGTTCTCGGCCGCCACCTGGCCCTTGTCCTGGGCGTAGTCACCGGACTGCTCGCCCTTGATCTCGTACGGCAGGCCGCCCTTCTTGAGTCCGTCCAGGAACCCCTGGCGGCGGGCCGGGCCGACGAACTCGTCCGTGGCGGGACCGGTCAGGATCACCATCTTGATGCTCTTCTTGCCATTGTCCAGGAAGCGCTTGGCGGTGATCTCGCCTGACATGCGGCCGATGGTGAGGTTGTCGGACTGCACGCTCGTCATCCCGGTGCCGGGGACGCTGGTGTCGATGTAGGTCACCGGGATGCGGGAGGCGATCTGGGTCATCATCTCCTTTTGACCCTTGACGCTGGTCGCGTTGACCACCAGCACGTCGGCACCCTGGGCCATCATGGACTGCATCTGGTTCATCTGGATGGCGGGATCCTTGTTGGCGGCCTGGAAGAGCAGCGTGAACCCCTGCTCCCTGGCGATCTGCTCCGACTGCCTCTGCATGGCCGCGAAGTAGGGGGCCTGAAGCTGCTGCTGGGCGAAGCCCACCACCACTTCTTTGACGTCTGACTTGACGCCGTTGGCCGGCCCCGTGGCCGGCTCCGCGGACGGGTAGATCTGCCCACAGGCTGTGGCCGTGAACAGTGCGGTCGCGGCCGCCACCGCGCCGAACCGGGTCCGTCGTCGACGACGAATGGTCACTGCGCTCCTTGTCAGGTTGCTCATCTTCGGACCGCGCTACTTCGCGGCCGGCGTGGTCGAGTCCAGCTTCTTCTTCCGCGAGAACTGAACGGTGGCCAGTGTGACCGCGACCAGGATCAGCGCACCGCGGAACGCATCCTGAAGGAAGGTGGAGACGTTCAGCAGGGACAGCAGGTTGGCGATTACCGCGAAGATGATGGTGCCGACCACCGCGCCGAAAACCTTTCCACGCCCACCCGACAGCGCCGCACCACCGATCACCACGGCGGCGATCGCTTCAAGCTCCAGCAGGCTGCCCGCGGTGGAGGTGCCGCTGGCGAAGCGGGACAGGAACATCCAGCCGCCGAGGCCCACCAGCAGCCCGGCCAGGATGTAGACCGACCACAGCGTGGCCTTGACGGGGATGCCCGAGCTGCGGGCCGCTTCGACGTTGGAGCCGATCGCGTAGACCCGACGGCCCCACACGGTCCGGTTGAGCAGGAATGCGACCAGCAGCACCATCAGGATCCAGATGATGGCCAGCGTGGGGATGCCCAGGACGGTGCTCTGACCGAAGGCGGCGAACGAGGACGCGGCCGACGGGTTGATCGGGATGCCGTTGCCGTAGGCGTACACCAGACCGCGCGCCAGCGCCAGCATGCCCAGCGTGACGATGAACGGCTCGAGCCCTCGGAACGCCACCAGCCAGCCGTTCACCGCGCCGACGATGCCGCCGATCAGCAGAGCCACCACCAGCGCGAGCAGGACCGAGGGCCCTCCGAACAAGCCGGCCGAAACCACCGCGGCCAGCCCCAGGGTCGAGCCGACGCTGATGTCGATGCCGCCGGTGAGCACCACGATCAGCTCGGCCAGCACGACCACGCCGATGATGGACATCTGCAGCAGCAGGTTGGTGAGGTTGGTGCCACCCCAGAAGACCGACCCCTTGGTGATGGTGGCGATCAGCAGTAGGGCGACCAGGATGTAGAGGGCGTATTGGCTCTTGAGCCAGTTGGTGAAGGCCTGGCCTGCGGTGTAGTCCTGCTCCTCGTGATGGTGTACGGGGGGTGCAGTGTCTGTCGCTGTCATGAATTAGCTCCTTCGCTGATCAGCTGCGGGGGGAAGGGTTCAGTCTTGGTGGGACAGGGCCGTACGAATCAGGTCATCGGTGTCGGCGTGCTCCGGGTCGAACTCGTCCACGATCTTGCCGTTGCGCATGACGAGGATGCGGTGGCAGAGCGACAGCAGCTCTTCGGCTTCACTGGAGACCACCAGCACCCCCTTCCCGCGGGCGGCGACGCTGTGGATGATCTCGTAGATGTTGGCTCGAGCACCGACGTCGATGCCCTTTGTCGGTTCGTCCAGCACGACGAACTCCGGGTCGGTCTCCATCCACTTGGCGACGACCACTTTCTGCTGGTTGCCGCCGCTGAGGGTGCGGGTGTAGGTCTTGGTGCCACCCTTGACCTGGTATTCGCCGATCAGCTCACGCACCCGCTTCTTCTCCTGGGCCGACTGGACCACTCCGCCTTTGGCCATCTTCGGCAGCACGACCAGACTCATGTTCTCGCCGTTGTCGAAGTCCTTGACGAAGCCTTCGAGCCGGCGGTCCTCGGTGAGATAGGCGATTCCCTGGGCGACGCCGGATCCAGGGTTCGGCAAGCTGACCTCCTTGCCGTGTAGCTTGATCGAACCGCTCACCGCCCGCTTCTGTCCCGTGATGGTGCGGGCCACAGAGGACCGACCGCTGCCGACCAGGCCGTAGAGGCCGACGATCTCGCCAGGATTGACGTCGAACGACACCCCCTGCGCGGTCCCGCCATACAGGTCGCGCACCGACATCACCGGGACCGTGTCGGCCGACTTCTGCACCGGTGCCGGACGGTCGAGCGCCTTGAGGGCCTGACCGATCATCAGGGCGGTCACCTCGTCGGGGTTGGACTCCGACGCCTTGACCACGTCAACAAGCTGCCCGTTGCGCAACACGGCGATCCGGTCGCACATGGCGAACACCTCGTTGAGCCGGTGGGAGACGAAGATGATCGACGTACCGGCCTCCTTCTCCCGCTTCACCAGGTCCAAGATGTCGTTGAAGTGCTCTTCGCTGGTCGACGCCGTGGTCTCGTCCAGGATCATGATCTTGTGGTGCGTCACCGCGGCTCGGCTCAGTGACAACATCTGCCGCTGTCCGGGTCCGAGGTCGCGGGCCAGCTGGCGCGTTGACAGGTGGCCCAGGCCGACGCCCTGCAACACCTGACGCGTTTCGGCACTGTTGGTGTCCACTTTCTGGGCCCAGGGGCGAATGTCGCGGCCCTCGCGCAGCTTGTAGAGCCAGACGTTTTCGCCAACGGTGAAGTCGTCGATGATCAGCGGCTCCTGGTGCATCATCAGCACGCCGGCCTGCTCGGCCTCAGCGGCGTTGCGTACCGGGTGCGCGTAGCCGGTGATCGAGATCTCGCCGTCGGTCGGAGTGTCAACGCCGGCCAACAACTTGGCGAAAGTGGACTTGCCGGCGCCGTTGGCACCGCAGATGCCCAGCACTTCACCTGCGTAGCCCTGGAGGTCGACGCCGTCCAGCGCCTTGACCCCCGGGTAGTGCTTCTTCACGCCGACGGCGGTGAAGGCCACCTCCCCGTGCGGCAGCTGTGCTGCGTCATCGTCGAGCTGCTTGGCGGTAGCCACCCGTACCCCTCCCCATCTGCTCATCTGAGCACTGCGAATCTCTTCTGAAGTCTTGCGCTGACTTGCTGCCTCCGTCAACCCTTACCCTGAGACTCGCGGTCAGAACGCTCACTCAACCGCGTGTCGCGCGAATACTTCAGGCTCACGTCCTGCCGACTAGCATGCTGATAGGGTCCTGCTCACATGAGCGACAAGGGCGTTCCGGTACCCAGTCAGCAGTTGCGTGGACCAGCAGAGCTCGTCCTGGCCACGCTGGTGGCGCGCCGCTACTACATCGACGGACGCACCAAGATCGAAATCGGCGACGAGTTTCGACTCAGCCGGTTCAAGGTGGCCCGTCTGCTGGACAGTGCGCGCAACCAGGGTCTGGTCCGGATCGAGATCAGCTACCCCGGCGCGGTGGACGTAGAGCTGTCGGCGCAGCTACGCGAAACATTTGCCCTCGAGCACGCCATCGTGGTCAACACTCACGACGAGGAGGAGGAGGCACTACGCAAGCAGCTCGGGCTGGCCACTGCCGAGCTGCTGAGCGAGGTGCTCACCGGCGAGGACGTGCTGGGGCTCGCGTGGGCGCGCACGGTCCGGGCCATGGTGACCGAGCTGCGTAGCCTCCCGGCGGTCCCCGTGGTGCAGCTGACCGGGGCTTTGTCGCGGTCGACTGAGACGTCCAGCTCGGTCGAGGGCGACAACTCGATCGACGTGGTCCGCGAGGCGGCCAGGATCGCCGGTGGCCCCGCTTACCTCTTCTTCGCGCCGCTGCTGGTGCCCGACGGCTCGACGGCCCAGGCCTTGCATCGGCAGCCTGACGTGGCCCGCGCCCTGATCATGATGGGTTCGGTCTCCCGGGCGGTGATGGGCGTCGGTCGTTGGGCGCCTGCCCAGTCCACCCTCTACGACGCCGCCACCGAACCGGAGCGGCGAGCGCTGGCTCAGCAGGGCGTCTGCGCCGAGATCGGCGGCGTGTTCTTGGGCGCTGACGGGGAGCCGCTGCACACTTCGCTGAACGAGCGGATGGTGGCCATGACCGCCGACCAGATGAGGGCGATCCCGGACGTCATCGCCATTCCGTACGGGGTGAGCAAGCGGCCGGCCGTGCACGCAGCGCTGCGCAGCGGACTGGTCAACAGCCTGGTCACGCATTCATCCCTGGCTACCGCTCTGATCGGCGAACCGTAGCCCGGTGAGCGCACAGCCCGCTCGTCAGATGCCAGCCGAGCACCTGCTGCACGGCGGCACGGCCAACCGTGGCCTGGTGGTGCGCGTGGGAGACACCGTACGTCGGCCCCTGCGAGACACCAGCGAGGCCACTCACGCCCTGCTCGAGCACCTTGCGGCCGTCGGCTTCGACGGCGCTCCGCGGTTTCTCGGCGTCGATGGCGAAGGTCGAGAGGTGCTGTCCTACGTGGCTGGCGAAGCCGTCACACCGCCCTACCCCGGCTGGGCGCTCACCGACGAGGCACTCCGCAGTGTCGCGGATCTGCTGCGCCGCTATCACGCGGCCGTCGCCGACTTCGACCCGTCGCCGTACACCTGGCCGGCCTCGCCTCCCCCACCCTTTGACGACGAGCTGGTGAGCCACAACGACCCGAACCTCGACAACGTGGTGTTCCGGGATCGGCGAGCTGTCGCACTGATCGACTTCGACCTGGCCAGCCCCGGTTCACGGCTCTGGGATGTGGCGGCCACCGGCCGCCTTTGGTCACCGTTGCGGAGCGACGAGGATGTCGTCGACGTCTGGCGAGGTCACACGCTGCGCCGACTGCGGGTCTTCCTCAACGCCTACGGCGGCGACTTCGAGCCCGACGCGCTGGTGGACGCGATCCGTCGCAACCACGACTGGCTCTATTCGGTGGTGCTCGCCGGGGCGGAGCAGGGCCACCCCGGCTTCGCCGACTATTGGCAGCAGGCGGCTTCCCGAGTGGGCCGGACACGGGCATGGCTGGCAGCAAACGAACAGGTTCTGGTTGAGGCCGTGGCCCGAGATGGCCGCTCCGCAGGACCCCCGTGAGGCCCGGCACCGTTAGTTGCTTTATGACCGAGTCGCTGGGGCGAAATTTTCTTCTTTGCCGGACAGACGGGTGGCAACGCGGTAACGTCTTCAGTTCACGGCGGCTTCTCGGGGCTCATGGTCCAGGCGGCAGACTCACACTGCCGTCTGGGCTTCCCCGGCCTGGACTGCGGGCAGTGGCCCGGCCACCTCACCCGACCTGGTCTTGGTCGCGATCACCTTGCCCAGCAGGCCGTTGACGTAGTCCGGCGAGTCGTCGGTCGACAGGTCCCCAACGAGCGCTACGGCCTCGGCGACCGCCACCGCATCGGGAACGTCGAGGAAGTCGATCTCGTAGACGGCGATCCGGACGGCCGCCCGGTCCACCCGGGGCATCCGCTCCAGCGTCCAGCCGGTCGACAGTGAATCGGCGATGCGGCGGTCGATCTCGCTTCGATGCGCCGTGACGCCCTCCACCAGAGACCGGGTGTAGTCGCGTACTGGGGACTCGGCGTCGGCGATGCGCTGCTGCAGCGTCTGCAGGGTGTCGCGCGCCCGCAGGTCGGACTCGAACAAGACGTCGAGCGCGGCCTTGCGGGCCTTGGTGCGGGCAGACATGGTGTGGCCAGTCCTGGCCGGCCCTCAGCTGCCGATCCGGCCGAGGTAGTCGCCCGTACGGGTGTCCACCTTGACCTTCTCGCCGTTCGTGATGAACAGCGGCACCTGAATCTGCAGGCCGGTCTCGAGGGTGGCGGGCTTGGTGCCGCCCGTGCTGCGGTCACCCTGCAGCCCGGGCTCGGTGTAGGTGATCTGCAGCTCGACCGAAGCGGGCAGGTCGATGTAGAGGGGCAGATCCTGATGGATCGCCACCGTGGCGACCTGCTCCTCGAGGAGATAGTTCTTCGCGTCGCCGACGGTGTCGTCGCCGATGGTCAGCTGGTCATAGGTGGCGGTGTCCATGAACACGAAGCCGGACCCGTCGTGGTAGAGATACTGCATCTCGCGGCGGTCAACGTTGGCGGTGTCGACCTTGGTGTCTGAGTTGAACGTGCGGTCGACCACCTTGCCCGACAGCACGTGCTTGAGCTTGGTCCGCACCACGGTGTTGCCCTTGCCCGGCTTGTGGTGCTGAAACCACAGCACCGACCACAGTTGGCCGTCGAGATCGAGGACCATGCCGTTCTTGAGATCGTTCGTTGACGCCACGCGAGGGACCCTATCTTCAGCGATTGCACCTGCCCGACGAGGGCAGCGGCCCAGTGTAGGCCCCGGGGAGTGGACGGGCCAAAGACGGACGTCTACGGCTGGAAGGAACTGAGGCCCAGAGTCAAGCCCAGCAGCAGCGAGGCCACCAACGGGGCATAGGAGGGGAGGTCTCGCCGGCCGGGAGACTGCAGGCGCTCGTGTCCGGCCCCGAACCCCCACGAGGCGACGGCTAGCAGCAGCACCAGGCCAACCGCATCCTCGGGCGTCAGCCGGCCGCCACCCAGCAGACGACCAACGCCGTAGGCGACAGCCGAGGTCAACAGGCCGACGACGATGTAGCTCCACCGGAAGAGCTCGGGTTCGCTTCCCCCTTCCGCCCGGGTGGCGCCTTCAGGCCGAAAGGTCGCCGGTACGAGAAGCAGCAGGTGCGCCACGGCCATGGCGATTCCTAGAATGACCAAACAGATCGATGCCACCGTCATCGTCGTGCTCCCCGTTCCCCCGCGGAGGTAAAATTCTAACGCTGAGCCCAGAGAATCGGTCTGGTTTGGCTAGATCGCCGTCCGGCTTCACACCACCGAGAAACCGGCTGGCAAGGAGGCGCGGCCGGTGAGGGCCAGCAGGGCGGTCGGTCCTCGGCCCGCGGCGACGGCGATTCGACCAGCCAGAGCGATGGCCTCGGCCAGCGGCTCCGCAGGAAGTGTCAGGTCGAGACCGGTGGCGGCGGCGATGTCCAAACTGTGCACGACCAGCTCGAACACCCGGGTCGGCAGGTAGCTGCTCAACCGCATGCCGCCGGCGATCGTGAAGATCAGCGGATCACCGTCGACGGCCGCCAACCGGGGCACCACGCGGTCGACCAACTGCCGAACGGCGACGGCCGGGTCGTCACCAAGGCCAAGGCCGGCCTGGCGTCCCCGTTCGACGACGGCGGCCGGGTCGGCGGCCACGATCGTGGCGGCGACGGCGTAGTAGTCCTCGGGCGAGCGCACGTCCTCGGCGGTCGCCGGCTGGTCGAGGTAGCTGTCCACCGTGATCAGCGAACGACTGGCGTGACCGACCAGCGCACGCAGGTCCCAGTCCCCGAGGCCGGGACGGTCCCAGCCGTCGGCGGGCAATCGCCCGACCAGCTCGGCATAGCTGTTGGCGGCCGTCGAGAAGTGCTCCGCTGGACTCACGCGCCAACGTTAGGTGGCTCAGTCGCCCCGTGACCAGCGGCAACGGCGGAGTACGCCGTGCGGAGCAGCTCCTCAGCCGGCCCGGAGAGGATCGACGCCCGCCCCGGGCCGTCGAGGATCACAAACCGCAAGGTGGAGCCACGGGTCTTCTTGTCCAGAGCCATCGCGGCCAGCAGCTCGTCAAAGGCCTCCGCGGGATAGCTCACCGGCAGCCCGAGCCTGGACAGCAGGGCCTCGTGCCGGCGGGCCGTGTCCGCGTCGAGATGTCCGGCCAGCCGCGAGAGCTCGGCGACGAAGACCATTCCTACGCTGATCGCCTCGCCGTGGCGCCAGCGGTAGTGCTCGCGCCGTTCGATGGCATGACCCAGGGTGTGGCCGTAGTTGAGCAGCTCGCGACCGACCCGGCTGCCCACCGAGGTGGACTCCCGGAGGTCGGCCGAGACCACCGTCGCCTTGACGGTGACGGCCCGCTCTATCAGCTCGCGCAGCAGCGGCGAGCCAGGCTCGAGTCCGGGCGCGTCGCTGCCCTCGAGCAGGTTCAGGATCTCGGGGTCGGCGATAAAGCCGCACTTGACGACCTCGGCAAGACCGGCCCGGAGGTCGGCCGCCGGCAGGGTGTGCAAGGTCTCGAGGTCGCAGAGCACTCCGGCCGGCTCGAAGAAGGCGCCGACGAGGTTCTTGCCTTCGGGAGTGTTGATCCCGGTCTTGCCGCCCACCGCTGCGTCCACCATGGCCAGCACCGTGGTGGGGACAGTCACCAGGCGCACCCCGCGCAGCCAGGTGGCCGCCACGAAGCCGGCCAGGTCGGTGGTCGCTCCGCCGCCAAGCCCGACGACCGCGTCGGAGCGGGTGAAGCCGGCGTTGCCCAGCACCGACCAGCAGGTGCTGGCCACCGCGGCGGTCTTGGCCGCCTCGGCATCGGGCACGTCGATCCGGGTCGCCTCCAGCCCGGCCGCAGTGAGCGTGCTGACCACGCGCTCGGCCAACGCGATCAGCGTTGGGGGGTGGATCACGGCGACCCGCTGGACCTCGTCCCCGAGCAGCGGCGGAAGGTCTGCCAGCAGGTCATGTCCGACCAGCACCTCGTACGGGTGCTCGGCGGTCACCGCGATCCGGGTGGCACTCACTCCGGCCTGCCGCCGTCGGCGAGGATCAGCCCGACCACGTCCTCGGGTCCGGCGTCGTCGGTGTTCACCGTCGACGTGGCCACCTCGGCGTAGAGCGGGGTGCGCTCGGCCAACAGCCGGATCAGGGTGCCCCGGATGTTGCCGAGCAGCAGGGGCCGGGCCTCGTTCAGCCCGACCCGGCGGGCCGCGTTGGCCGCGCTCACCTGCAGCCACACCACCCGGTGACCCTGCAGGGCGGTGCGGGTGGCGGGAGACAGCACTGCGCCACCGCCGAGTGAGAGCACGCCGGGGCGGCTCAGCAGCTCCGCGGTCACGGCCTCCTCGGCGCTGCGGAAGACGGGCTCGCCGTCGTCGGCGAAGATCTCCGACACCGGCTTGCCTGCTCGCCTCTCGATCTCGGCGTCCACGTCGACGAACGGCACCTGCAGCCGCTCGGCCAGCAGGGCTCCGACGGTGGACTTGCCCGAGCCCGGCGCGCCGACCAGCACGAGCGCCGGCGTCACGACCTGACCTGCAGGCCGCGCTCGGCAACGTGCTTGAGATAGCCCTCGTAGTTGCGCCGGGTCTCCGCCACCGAGTCGCCGCCAAACTTCTCCAGGACCGCGTTCGCCAGCACCAGCGCCACCATGGCCTCGGCGACCACTCCGGCGGCCGGTACGGCGCACACGTCCGAGCGCTGGTGGTGGGCGACGGCGGCCTCGCCGGTGGCGGTGTCGACGGTGCGCAGCGCCCGCGGCACCGTGGCAATCGGCTTCATGGCCGCGCGTACCCGCAGCACCTCGCCCGTGCTCATCCCGCCTTCGGTGCCGCCGGACCGCTGGCTTGCCCGGGCGATGCCGTCCGGGCCAGGCACGATCTCGTCATGGGCGGCCGAGCCCCGGCTGCGGGCCAGCTCGAAGCCGTCACCGACCTCGACGCCCTTGATCGCCTGGATACCCATCAGCGCTCCGGCCAGCTGGGCGTCGAGCCGCCGGTCGCCGTGCACGTGTGAGCCAAGTCCCGGCGGCAGTCCCCAGGCCACCACCTCGACCACGCCGCCGAGGGTGTCGCCGTCGGACTGGGCGCTCTCCACCTCGGCCACCATGGCGGCCGACGCGGCCGGGTCGAAGCAGCGTACGGGGTCGGCGTCGATCGCCGGCAGATCCTCGATCCGGGGAGTCAGGCCATAGGGCGCCCGGGCCGGACCCAGCTCGACCACGTGGCTCAGCACGGTAACGCCCAGGGCCTGCTCGAGAAAGCTCATCGCCAGCCGGCCCAGCGCCACCCGAGAGGCGGTCTCCCGGGCGCTGGCGCGCTCCAGCACGGGGCGCGCCTCGTCAAAGTCGTATTTTTGCATGCCGGCCAGGTCGGCGTGCCCGGGGCGCGGCCGGGTGAGTGCGGCGTTGCGTGCCTGACCGGCCAGTACGTCCGCGGGCACGGGGTCGGCCGACATCACGCTTTCCCACTTGGGCCACTCGGTGTTGGCAATCTGAATGGCCACCGGGCCGCCCTGAGACTGCCCGTGGCGGACTCCGCCTAGCAGCGTCACCGCGTCGACCTCGAACTTCATCCGGGCTCCGCGCCCGAACCCCAGCCGGCGCCGGGCGAGCGCGGCGGCGATGTCGGCGGTGGTCACCCCGACGTGCGCGGGCAGCCCCTCCAGAGTCGCCACCAACGCGGGGCCGTGCGACTCGCCGGCCGTCAACCATCTGAGCATGTTGTTCTCCTGTGTCGAACGCCCAGTCTTTCACCTGTTCGGAACGGTCCCAACCGCCGCGTGGCCGGCCGCCAGCAGCACCTCAGACCGCACGGAGCGGCCCGTCATCAGCTCGATCTGGAGCACGGCCTGTCCGACCAGCAGGTCCAGCCCGTTGACCACCGTGCAGCCGGCCCGCTGGGCGGCGGCCGCCAAGGCGGTGGGCCAGGGGTCGTAGAGGGCGTCGAAGATCACCGGCGCACTCTCGGCGATCTGGTCGGCGCGGTCGTCGACGGCGCCGGCCGTCACGGTGGAGATCACCAGGTCCGCTGCCGGCAACGGCGCCGTCCAGGCCGAGGTGATCAGCTCCACTCCGACGGCCTCGGCCAGTGGACGGAGCTGCTCTGCCTTGCCGAGGTCTCGCGCCACCACAGTCACCGTCGTAGCGCCCAAGCTGGCCACCGACGCCAACGCGGAGCGGGCGGTGGCTCCGGCACCGAGAACGCCCACCCGCTCGACCTTCTGTGTGCCCGCCTGACGCAGCGCCGACACCAGGCCACCGACGTCGGTGTTGAACACCCGCCGGCCACGGTCGTCGAACACCAGTGTGTTCGCCGCACCGACCAGCGCCGCAGTCGCGTCCACCTCGCCGAGCTGCAGCGCCGCTACCTTGAGCGGCATGGTCAGACTCAGTCCCCGCCAGCGGTCGTCACAGCGCTCGACGAAGCCGGTCAGCTCCGGCTCGCGCACCTCGTAGGAGTCGTAGGACCAACCGGTGAGCCCGAGCTCGGCGTAGCCGGCCCGGTGCAGCGCCGGCGACAGGGAGTGCGCGATCGGTGACCCCAGCACCGCGCATCGTGTTCGACCGCCGTCGTCCACGGGGCTGGTCACGAGCACTTGTTGGCGTTGCCCGGGGCCTGGCAGTACGCCTGGAACTCGAGCACGTTGCGCTGGTGCTCGGCAAAGGTGTTGGCGAACTTCGTCTCGCCGGTGTCGAAGTTGACGGTGACGAAGTAGAGCCACTTGCCGGCCTCAGGGTTGGTGGCGGCCTGCAGCGCCGCTTTGCCGGGAGCCGAGATCGGCCCGGGCGGCAGGCCCT
>DASQDG010000039.1:0-43445 GCA_035634295.1 Propionibacteriaceae bacterium
GGCGAAGCCAGCCAACCGGCCCGCACCGACAAGCTCACCAACGCCGGCACCATCACGCCAGCTCACCGACGCAAGCTCACCGAAGCAAGCTTACAGAAGCAAAGAGGCCCTTATGAGCGTACAAACCGCAGCGCCAGCGACTGCGGCTGAGCAGTTCGCCGCGAGGCAGCAGTCACCCCTCCAACGCATCCAGCACCTGCTGCACTCCCGTCCGGCCCTCAGCCCCTTGATGGTGCTGGTGGTCGCCTGCATCGCCTTCACCATCATCAACCCACGGTTCGCCCAGCCCGGCACGATCTCCATCGTGCTGCAGCAGACCGCGGTAATCGCCGCCCTGGCGATCGGCCAGACTCTGGTCATCCTGACGGCCGGCATCGACCTCGCCGTTGGGGCGGTCTGCATCTTGTCCATGCTGCTGATGGCCAACTTGTCGGCCAACAACGGCGTTCCTGGGTTCCTAGCATTGCTGATCGGCATCGCCTTCGGCACCTTCTGCGGTTTCCTCAACGGCGTGTTAGTCACTCGGCTGAAGTTGCCGCCCTTCATCGTCACTTTGGGCACCTTGAGCATCTTCACCGCCATCGGCCTGCTCTATTCCGGCGGCGCCAGCGTGGGCCGCGCCAAGATGCCGGACCTTCTCAACGTGATGGGGACCCGGTTTCGACTAGGGCCGTTCAACATCACCTTGGGCGTAATCGTGGTCATCCTGTTGGCGGCTGTGGTCGCCTTCGCCCTCAGCCAAACCGCCTGGGGCCGGCACGTCTACGCCATCGGCGACGACATCGAAGCCGCGCGGCTGGCCGGAATCCAGGTCAACCGCGTCCTGCTCAGCGTCTATACGGTGGCGGGCCTGATCTACGGTTTCACCGCCTGGGTGCTGATCGGGCGCGCCGGCACGGCCAGCCCCAATGCCATCGTGGGCGCCAACCTGGAGACCATTACCGCGGTGGTGATCGGGGGCACCAGCCTCTTCGGCGGCCGCGGCGGCATCATCGGCACCATCTTGGGCGCCCTGATCGTCTACGCGTTCAACGTCGGCCTGGCGCTGGCGGGGGTCGACGACCAGCTGCGGGTGCTCACCATTGGCGTCTTGATCATCGTCGCGGTTTCGATCGACCAGTGGATCCGAAAGGTCAAGGGATAGAGATGACTCACACCGTAGAAGAGAAGTACCGCGGACCAGCTGGTGCGTTGGCCGACCCCAGCACCACCGTGCTGTCGGCCCGGGACCTGGTCAAGACCTTCGGCAAGGTGATCGGTCTGGACGGCGTCAGCTTCGACCTGCACGCCGGTGAGGTGCTGGCGATCATCGGCGACAACGGCGCGGGCAAGTCGACGTTGATCAAAGCCGTCACGGGAGCCTTGATCCCCGACGCTGGCCAGGTGTTTCTGGACGGCAAGGAAGTGCATTTTCGTACGCCGCAGGACGCCCGTCAGGCCGGCATCGAGACCGTCTACCAAACCCTTGCGGTGGCGCCGGCGCTCGACATCGCGGCCAACATGTTCCTGGGTCGGGAACGACGGCGTAAGGGCCCCTTGGGCTCGGTTTTTCGCATGCTGGACAAGTCGGGCATGAAGGCCGACGCCGGTAAGTCGATGGCCAATCTGGGCATCGCCACCATCCAGAACATGTCGCAGCCGGTGGAGACCTTGTCGGGCGGCCAGCGCCAGGCGGTGGCCGTGGCCCGGGCCGCCACCTTCGCGACCAAGTTCGTGGTGCTCGACGAGCCGACGGCTGCTCTGGGGGTGAAGGAGACCGGACAGGTGCTCAACCTCATTCAGCAGATCAAGGCCAAGGGCCTGCCGGTCATCTTGATCAGCCACAACATGCCGAACGTTTTCGAGGTGGCCGACCGCATCCACATCGCCCGGTTGGGTGGTTCGGCGGGGGTCATCACTCCGAAGTCGCACACACCGACCGAGGCAGTGGCGATCATGACGGGCGCTACCACGCTGCAGAAGGGCTAACGCGACCAAGGAGCCGGACCGCGCCTCGCGTGGTCCGGCTCCTTGGCCTGCTTTTCGGCTCTCACCGACGCTCAGCTGCCAATGAAGTGCAAAGCCTATGAATTGTTCATCTCGACATGGAGGAGGAGCCGCAGAAACAACTGAAATTTCGGGGCGATTCCCTTGCACTGGAAAGTGCTTCTCGCGCTATGCTGTGTCAGACATTCCAATTCGGGGGAAAGGCACGACATGCGCAAGCTGATCACACAACTCGTCGACGACTTAGACGGGACCGAGGCAGAAGAAACAGTGAGTTTCGCTCTCGATGGTAGGTCTTACGAAATCGACCTCTCTCACGACAATGCGACCATGTTTCGGAAGGCGATGGATGAGTACGTCACCCATGCCCGCCAGGCAGGCAACGCGCGGAGCCGGAAGCCCTTGCACGCTGTGGCGCACCGGGACCCTTCACAAACCCGCGCGATCCGCGAGTGGGCTCAGCGCAACAACCATCCGGTATCAAGTCGTGGACGTATTCCTGCTCCGGTGGTCACCGCTTACGAGGCTGCTCACGACCTCCGCGGCTGACTGAGGCCGATTACGGCGACTGAGAGCGCAGCGCAAGCTGCTCCTCAGTCGCCGGATCCAGGCCGTCGAAGAATGTCTCGATGACCCTACGAAACACGGGCTGCTCTGGAGCCGCGCGAAAGAAGAGCGTCATCGACGAGCGCAGTTTCAGCGCGTCGATGGACCCGAAAATTTGCTGGGCCGATCGGTCCGACTTCTGCGCCACCAATGTGCTGCACTCGACGAGGCGCTCACCGAGGAGGGCATGCGCCGCATAAGCTCGTGCCTCCTCGAGAGAAGCGAGCGCATAAAGTCTCGCCGTCGCGCTGCGACCCAGCCCGGCAATCTGCGGAAACACGAACCACATCCAGTGACTTTCCTTGCGACCCCGGCGCAGTTCATCAACGGCGTGGGCGTAGGTATCACCGGACTCCTGGGCCTGGACGAAGCGGGCGAGGTCGAACGGGTCTTCTCCGGCTTCAGCCACTCGGCACCTCCACTTCGCGGTTCTCCCTCGGCGGGCGGCTCGACTCTTCCGACTGTAGTGGTTATCCCCAGATCCTTTCCTGACGCATTCGGGTTGCCGATCGGGCGGGCAGGATGTTGCCATGACTTCTGGCCAGACCTCTGAGGCAGCCGCGCACGTGTCGCGCACCATC
Organism: Propionibacteriaceae bacterium; assembly: GCA_035634295.1. Taxonomy (GTDB): domain Bacteria; phylum Actinomycetota; class Actinomycetes; order Propionibacteriales; family Propionibacteriaceae; genus Microlunatus. The sequence continues at coordinate 3,174 of DASQDG010000039.1, forward strand.
GCCGCCGTCGCCGGGCCCGACGCCCGACCGCGGGCGGATCAGATCCGTGCGGTGGAAGCGCTGGTGGAGGAGCGACGACGCGTACTCGTGGTCCAGGCCACGGGCTGGGGGAAGTCAGCGGTCTATTGGGGCGCGACAGCGGCCCTGCGAGCGCAGGGGGCCGGGCCTACGCTTGTCGTATCCCCTCTGCTGGCGCTGATGCGCGACCAGATCGCGGCCGCCGCCCGGGCCGGACTGCGGGCAGCCACGATCAACTCCACCAACGCCGATGACTGGGGCGAGGTGCTCGGTGACCTGAGTGGTGGGCGGCTCGACGTGCTGCTCATCTCACCCGAACGGCTCGCCAACCCCGGCTTCGCCGCTCGGTTGCCGACGCTGTTGCAGGAGTGCGGACTGCTGGTGATTGACGAGGCGCACTGTGTCTCGGACTGGGGCTTCGACTTCCGGCCCGACTACCAGCGGCTGACTCGGACGCTGCTGGCCCTGGCCCCGGGCACCCCGGTGCTCGCCACCACCGCCACCGCCAACCAGCGGGTCACCATCGACGTCGCCGCCCAGCTGGGCGACGACACCCTCACTCTGCGCGGGTCGCTGGCCCGCTCCTCGCTGGGACTGGCGGTGGTGCCGGGATTGAGTCCGCTGGAGCGCTACGCCTGGGTGGCTGAGGCTTTGGCCGCGCTGCCGGGTTCCGGCATCGTCTATGTGCTGACCGTTGCCGAAACGCACCGCGTGGCAGCCTTTCTGCGGGAGCAGGGACTACAAGTCGCGGCCTACTCGGGTCAGACCGACAACCGCGAGGAGCTCGAGGACCGGCTGCGCCGCAACGAGGTCAAGGCTCTGGTGGCCACCTCGGCGCTGGGCATGGGCTACGACAAGCCTGACCTCGCCTTCTGCATTCATCTCGGCTCGCCGGCCTCCCCGGTCGCCTACTACCAGCAGGTCGGCCGGGCTGGTCGGGCCCTGGCCAACGCCACTGCTGTGCTGGTGCCGGCCGACAGCGACGAGGCGATTTGGGACTACTTCGCCACCGCGGGGATCCCCGACGAGGACCAGGTGGAGCGCATCCTCGACGCCCTGCGCGCCGGCGCCCAGACCGTGCCCGCCGTGGAAGCCGCCACCGGGATCCGGCGGAGCCGAGTGGAGGCGCTGCTCAAGATCTTGGCCGTGGACGACGCCGTGGTGCGCGAAGCCCGAGGATGGTCCGCCACCGGATTGCCGTGGTACTACGACGCCGCCAAGTGGGGCGAGCTGCGCCGGGTGAGGCAGGTCGAGGCCGACCTGATGCGCCAGTACGCACACGGCGCGGGCTGTCTGATGCGGTTCCTGCAGGAGGCGCTGGACGACCCGGACCCGAGTGACTGTGGTCGGTGTTCGGTGTGCGCCTCGACGTTGCCGCCGCCGGGGGCTGCACCCTCGGCCGACGCGGTGCTGGCGGCTCGGCGCTTCTTCCGCGGTCAGGACGTGGTGATCGAGCCGCGAAAGCTGTGGCCCTCCGGCCTGCCCGGGCGCAAGGGACGCCTGCCCGGGGTCGCCGAAGGTCGCGCCTTGGCCTTCGCCGACGACCCGGCGTGGACCGACGCACTAGCGCCGCTGTGGCGGCGCGACGCCGCCGCCCCGCCGGAGATCCTGTCGGCAACCGTGGAGGTGCTCAAGCGCTGGTCAGGCTCTTGGGAACGGCCCGTGGCTGTGGTCGCGATGCCCTCGCGCCGGATGCCGCTGCTGGTGCGGTCCGTGGCGGCGCACCTGGCCGAGATCGGTCGGCTGCCGTTGGTCGACGCGCTCCAGGTGGCGGGTCTGCCACCGACTGCCGGCGCAGCCTCGGCGGTCCGGGTCAGGGATCTGCTGGCCACCATGTCGCTGCGGCCGGACGTCTCGTTCGACGGTCCGGTGCTGCTGGTGGACGACACCGTACGGACCCGGTGGACCGTCACCGCGGCCTCGGCCCTGCGGGCCGAAGCGGGCGCTACGTCGGTGCTGCCGCTCGTGCTGCACGAGCTGCCGTCCTAGCGCATGGGGCCCGGCGGCTCGTCGCTTGGCGGCGGGCCGCCCCTGAGCGGCAACGTAGGGTCGGGGAATGTCCTCTCCGGCAGCCACCTCGCCGCAGACCGAGCAGCTCCTCGCCCGCGCTCAGCACCTGGACGCCACGGATCCGCTGGCCGAGTTCGTGCCCCGCTTCTTGCCCTACGCCGACGACTCAGTCCGCGCCTACCTGGACGGGAACTCGCTGGGACGCCCGCTGGTCGCCACTGCGGAGGCGGTTGCGGAATTCGTACGGTACGGCTGGGGGACCCGTCTGATCCGCGGCTGGACCGACGAGTGGATGGACTGGCCCACGGTCGTGGGCGACGAGCTCACGGTCGCCGCCCTGGGGGCGGCTCCCGGCCAGACGATCATCGCCGACTCCACCTCCGTGCTGCTCTACAAGCTGGCCCGGGCTGCACTGACCACCGTGCCGGACCGAAGCGACATCGTGGTCGACACGGACAACTTCCCCACCGACCGCTACCTGCTGGAGGGGATCGCGGCAGAGCTGGGGCTCACCTTGCGTTGGGTGGACACCGACCCGAACGAAGGCGTCACGGCCGAGCAGGTGGCGGCGGCCGTCGGAGGGCGTACGGCCTTGTTCGTGGGCAGCCACGTCGCCTACCGCTCGGGCTACCTGGCCGACGTCGCGGCCATCACCGCCACGGTGCACGCCGCGGGTGGCCGAGTGCTGTGGGATCTCAGCCACTCCGTCGGCTCGGTGCCGATGGCCCTGGACGAATGGGAGGTCGACTTCGCCGTCGGGTGCGGCTACAAGTACCTCAACGGCGGCCCGGGTGCTCCCGCTTTCGGCTACGTGCGCGCCAGCCTGCAGGATCGTGCCAGTCAGCCGATCCAAGGCTGGATGGGCCACGCCGAGCCCTTCACCATGGGCGCGGGCTATCGCCGGTCGGCCGGCATCCGCGGCTTCCTCACCGGCACGCCGCCGATCCTGGCCATGGTGTCCCTGCGGGTGGGGATCGGGGTGCTCGCCGAGGCCCGGATCGACCGGGTGCGGGCCAAGTCACTGGCCTTGACCGACTTCGCGCTGGAGCTCTATGACGCCTGGCTGCGACCGCTGGGGGTCCAGCTGGCCTCCCCGCGGGCACCGGAACGCCGTGGGTCACACATCACCATCCGCCACGCCGGCTTCGCACAGTTGCTGGGCCAGCTGTGGGACCGGGGGGTTATCCCGGACTTCCGGACGCCCGACGGCATCCGCCTCGGCCTGTCGCCGCTGTCGACCACCTTCGCCGAGGTGGGCCTGGCCGTGGCCGAGCTGAGGGATCTGCTCGACTAGCGCGGGAAGTCTTTGACGTCGAGGTGCTTGATCTCGCCGTCGGAGTTCAAATAGCGCACGTTCAGCCCGCCAACCCCAGACACGTTCGGGTCGATAGTTGGGGCCTGAGGGGCCGCCGTCGCCGGATTGGGCGGTGCAGCCACAGGCGGCTCGGACGGCCGCCCTGTCGACCGAGCCCAACCGGTCGCGGCCGCGGCCGCCACAACCGCCGCCAATGCCATCGCGCCGACCAGCTTCATGCCTCGAGCCTACCTAGCCCGTCGACCGACGGGGAGGGGCAAGCTGAAGGGGTGGGAGCGGCGGCTGATCCGCAGCGGTGGTCAGGCGTGGGACCGGAGGCGGTTGGGGTAGCGGATGGCTGCCCAAGCGCTTCTCCCGGCCATCGTTCACCGAGCAGCCACATTCACCTGACACCCTGGCCCCATGACCGAGTCGAAACCCGTCCAGAGCTGGCTGACCGACATGGACGGGGTCCTGGTCCATGAGCAGAAGGCCATCCCCGGCGCAGCCGAGTTCATCGCCACCCTGCAGGCGCACTCGCTGCGGTTTCTGGTGCTGACCAACAACTCCATCTACACCGCCCGCGATCTGCGCGCCCGCCTGCTCTCCAGCGGCATCGACGTCCCGGAGGACTGCATCTGGACCTCGGCGTTGGCCACCGCGAAGTTCCTGGCCGACCAGAGCAGCGGTGGCTCGGCGTACGTCATCGGCGAGGCCGGGCTCACCTCGGCGCTGCACGAGGCCGGCTTCGTGCTGACCGAGACCAACCCGGACTACGTGGTGCTGGGGGAGACCCGGACCTACTCGTTTGAGGCCATCACCCGCGCCATCCGGCTGCTGGAGCGGGGAGCGCGCTTCATCGCCACCAACCCCGACGCCACCGGTCCCTCGCCGGAGGGTTCGCTGCCGGCCACCGGCTCGGTGGCTGCGATGATTACCCGGGCCACCGGCGTCGCGCCGTACTACGTCGGCAAACCCAACCCGCTGATGATGCGCAGCAGCCTCAACCGGATCGAGGCGCACTCGGAGTCCACCATCATGGTCGGTGACCGGATGGACACCGACGTCATCTCCGGGATCGAGGCGGGTCTGCGCACCGTACTGGTGCTGACCGGGTCAACCAGTGAGGAAGTTGTGGCGCGATTCCCCTACCGGCCCACCAGGATCGCGAACTCCATTGCCGACCTGGTGCCCGAGATCGCTCGGCTGGCGCCGCCGCCCGGCACGTAAGCGGCTCAGTCGTCGGTGAGCACCCGCCGCGGGATGAACGCGACGACGACCAACAACACGACGGCCACCAAGGCGGCACCGACGAACACCTCGTGCAGTGCCGGCGCCAGTGCGCCGGCCGGGACGCTGCTCGCGGTCGTGGACCCGTGGCCACCGAGGCGCGCGGACAGCGACGCGTTGGCGATCGCTCCGAACACGGCGATGCCCAGCGCGCTGCCCATCGAGCGCGCGAACATGTTGGTCCCGGTCACCACGCCGCGGTCCTGCCAGTCCACGGTGGCCTGCGCCGCGACCAGAATAGGGCTGGCCACCAGGCCGAAGCCGACGCCGGTGAGGAAGCAGCTGGCGGCAACCAGCCACACACTGGACCCGGGCGCCAGAAGCAGCAGCAGCGCCGATCCGCCAAGGACGACGACCGACCCGATCAGTGCCGTGTTGCGGAAGCCGATCCGCAGATAGATGTGTCCCGAGTACGACGCCGCCAGCGGCCAACCCAGGGTCAGTGCGGCTAAAGCGAAGCCGGCCACCAGCGCGCTGGTGCCGAGCACCCCTTGGACGTACAGCGGGATGTAGGACGTGAGGCCCATCAGCATGACGCCGACGCACAGACTGGCCACATTGGTGCTGTTGAGCACCCGGCGCCGGAAGATCCATCCCGGCAGGATGGGTTCGACGGCTCGGCGCTCGATGAACACGAAGGCGACCAGCACCAGCGCGCCACCGCTCAGGATGGCGATCGAGGTCAGCGAGCTCCAGGCCCACAAGATGCCACCCTCGAGAAGCCCCAGGATCACCAGCGAGCTGCCGACGGCGAGCAGCGCCACCCCGGCAAAATCGATGTGGTGCTTCTTCTTCTCCACGTCCTCCGAGAACCGGCGGATCAGCACCCAGGCTGCTGCCCCACCCAGGGGGATGTTGATGAAGAAGATCCAGCGCCAGCTCAGATAGTCGGCGAAGACGCCGCCCAGCGTTGGCCCAACCACAGACGAGACCGCCCAGACGCTCGCCACGTAGCCCTGCACCCGAGCGCGCTCGGACAGCGAGTAGAGGTCCCCGACCATGGTCATCGCGGTGGGCTGCACCGCGCCAGCGCCCAGGCCCTGGATGGCGCGGGCCGCGATCAGGGCGGTCATGCTCCAGGCGAATCCGCACAGCACTGAGCCGACCAGAAAGGCCGCGATGCCGAACAGCATGACGGGCTTGCGGCCGAACTGGTCCGACAGCTTGCCGTAGATGGGCACCGACACCGCCTGGGCCAGCAGGTAGATCGAGAACAGCCACGGGAAGTGCGCGAACCCGCCCAGGTCGTCGACGATGGACGGCACCGCGGTGGCCAAGATGGTGGCGTCGATGGCCACCAGGCTCATGCTCAGCATGATGGACAACAGCACCGGGCCGCGCTCGGAGCGCAGCCCGACATCAGATCGGGTGATCTCCTGCTGCGCCATAGTGATGCCAACCTGATAGTCCGGCAATACATTCCGTCTCGCACGTGCCTATGTCACGATGCCCTCTATGGCCGACAAGCTGCCGGATCTCCTTGTTCCCGACGTCGACGCTTGGCGCCAGTGGTTGACCGAGCATGCCGACGAGTCCAACGGCGTACGACTGGTGTTGGCCAAGAAGGGCACCACCACCCCGACCAGCCTGACCTACCAGCAAGCGCTGATGGAGGCGCTGTGCCAAGGCTGGATCGACGGGCAGTCGCTACGTCGTGACGACGCCACCTGGATCCAGCGCTTCACCCCTCGACGCCCCCGGAGCATCTGGTCACAGCGCAACGTGGGCTACGTCGCCGAGCTCGTTGAACAGGGGCGGATGCGGCCGCGCGGGCTGGCCGAAGTATCCAAAGCGCAGGCCGATGGGCGCTGGGAGGCGGCCTATGCGGGGCCGGCGTCCATAGAGATCCCAGCCGAGCTGGCTCAGTCGCTGGCCGCCGAGCCCGCGGCCCAGACGATGTGGGACAGCCTGAGCAGCCAGAACCGCTACGCCATCCTGCATCGGCTGACGACCCTCAAGCGCGCCGAGACCCGGACGCGGCGGATCGCGGAGTTCGTGGCGATGCTGGCCCGCGGCGAGACGTTCTACCCACAGAAGCCGCGAGGTGTGCCCGGAGCCGCCCAGGAGCGCTAGCAGGTGTTTGCACTCTCCTAGCCAGAGTGCTAAAACTGAGTTAGCACTCTCACCATGTGAGTGCTACCTCACAAGCGGTGAGATCTCTTCGCAGATCATCCGTCGCGGGCATCGTTTGGGAGAACTAGACCCATGCCAACTAGTTGGCGGCACTGCCGCCTGCACGCGGGAGGACTCGCGGATTAATGTCAAAACTCATTCAATTCAACACTGAGGCGCGTCGCGGCCTCGAACGCGGCATGAACCAGCTCGCCGACGCCGTCAAGGTGACCCTGGGCCCGAAGGGCCGCAACGTCGTGCTGGAGAAGAAGTGGGGCGCACCCACCATCACCAACGACGGCGTCTCCATCGCCAAGGAGATCGACCTCGAAGACCCGTACGAGAAGATCGGCGCCGAGCTGGTCAAGGAGGTCGCCAAGAAGACCGACGACGTCGCGGGTGACGGCACCACCACGGCGACCGTGCTCGCGCAGGCGCTGGTCCGTGAGGGCCTTCGCAACGTGACCGCCGGCGCCAACCCGATGAGCCTTAAGCGGGGCATCGAGCAGGCCGTTGCGGCCATCGTCGAACAGCTGGCCAAGACCGCCACGGATGTCGAAACCAAGGAGCAGATCGCGGCCACCGCGTCCGTCTCGGCCGGTGACGCCAGTGTGGGCGAGATCATCGCCGAGGCCATGGACAAGGTCGGCAAGGAAGGCGTCATCACCGTCGACGAGTCCAACACCTTCGGCCTTGAGCTCGAGCTGACCGAGGGCATGCGGTTCGACAAGGGCTACATCTCGCCCTACTTCGTCACCGACACGGAGCGGATGGAGACCTCGCTCGACGACCCGTACGTGCTGATCGTCAACTCCAAGATCTCGACCCTCAAGGACGTGCTTCCGGTCTTGGAGAAGGTCATGCAGTCGGGCAAGCCGCTCGTGGTCATCGCCGAGGACGTCGACGGCGAGGCTCTGGCGGCGCTGATCGTCAACAAGATCCGCGGTACCTTCAAGTCTGTGGCCGTCAAGGCCCCAGGCTTCGGCGACCGTCGCAAGGCCATGCTGGGCGACATTGGCATCCTGACGGGCGGGCAGGTGGTCTCCGAGGAGGTCGGCCTCAAGCTCGACAGTGTCGGGCTGGAGCTCCTCGGCCAGGCTCGGCAGGTGCTGGTGACCAAGGACGAGACCACGATCATCGAGGGTGCCGGTGACTCCGACGCCATCGCGGGCCGGGTCAGCCAGATCCGCACCGAGATCGACAACTCCGACTCCGACTACGACCGCGAAAAGCTACAGGAGCGGCTGGCCAAGTTGGCCGGCGGCGTGGCCGTGATCAAGGTTGGCGCGGCCACCGAGGTCGAGCTCAAGGAGCGCAAGCACCGGATCGAGGACGCGGTGCGCAACGCCAAGGCTGCCGTCGAGGAAGGTGTCGTCGCCGGTGGTGGCGTCGCCCTCGTTCAGGCCGCTGCCGCGGTGCTCGGTGACCTCACCCTCGAAGGTGACGAGGCCACAGGCGCCGCCATCGTCAAGCTGGCCGTGGAGGCTCCGCTGCGCCAGATCGCCATCAACGCCGGCCTCGAAGGCGGCGTCGTGGTGGAGAAGGTCAAGGGTCTGCCCGCTGGTCACGGCCTGAACGCCGCGACCGGTGAATACGAGGACCTGCTGGCCGCCGGCGTGCCGGACCCGACCAAGGTGACCCGCTCGGCGCTGCAGAACGCAGCCTCGATCGCGGCCTTGTTCCTGACCACAGAGGCCGTCATCGCCGACAAGCCGGAGAAGGCCGCCCCCGCTCCCGGTGGCGACCCGGGCGGCATGGGCGGTATGGACTTCTGAGTCCAGCTTCCCAGCGAACCTGACGACAGGCGGTCCCCTTTGGGGGCCGCCTGTTGTGCTGTCCGGGCCAGCGCTGTGACCGGAACCGCGCTAAACATCACTCTCGTGGCGGCTCGAAGCCCGATTTCGCCTCTGATAGACAATTGAGCGTCAGATTTAGGGCGGTGACGGAAGGAGCCGGTCATGTATGCCACTTGTGGTCACGGCCACCGGCATTGGGGGCTGGCCGGCGCCGCGGGCGCGCTGGTGGTGGCGCCGGACTCCCGTGGTCCCCGGCTGCTGCTCACTCTGCGCAGTGCGGAGGTCCACCACGGCCTCACCTGGTCGGTGCCCGGCGGCGCCATCGACCCCGGCGACGTCGACGCCTACGGAGCCGCCTGCCGGGAGCTGCACGAGGAGCTCGACTACGACGCCTCGGGTTTGCCGGTCCTGGGCTGGCACCGATTCGAGTGCGGCGGCTGGACCTACGCGACCGTGCTGCTGGCCGCCCCCGCTCCGGTGCCGCTGTCGGCCCACGGCTGGGAGACCGACGAGGTCTGCTGGCTCGGGGTGCCCGAGGTGGACCGGTTGGCGGCCCAGCAGACTCTGCACCCCGGCTTCGCGTCCAGCTGGCCGGAGCTCCGCGAGGTGGTGCTGAATCGGGCCGCGTGAGGTCCCCCCATCAGCGAGGCGAAGCGACCAGATCTTCCACAGTGGCGTCATATTCGGCGACCTGGGCTGCAGCGGGCAGTGGTGTCGGCCAGTCCGAGGTCGACCAGCCTCGCGGCGGATTGTCACCCTGATAGGTCCAGGGCTGCTTCGGTCTCGCAACCACGCTGCCCCCCGACTGCTGAGCGCTGTCAGGCGCTGGCGTCACCGCGAGCCCTGGCACCCGGCCGACACCGGACAGCAGCACGTCAACTCCGGTCGTCCCCGCGGGCAAGGGCGGGTAGTTCGTGGTCAGCATGACCTGCCCACCCGGCTCGCGCAGGGCTGTCGCCCACAGTCCGAGCTCGGTGCACAGGCACTCGACGAAGCCCAGATCGTTGTAGTTGTCAGACATCCACTGTGCTCTCAGCACGGGCCCTGGTCCTCCGGTTGGCGCCAAGCGGGGGCCGTTCGCGGCGTTGGGGCTGACCGCGCTGGAGCTGGGCTTGAGTTCGGCAGACAGCGGCGGGTCGGGCGGCAGCAGAGTGAAGGCTCCTTGCTCGGTCAGCGAGGTGACCGTCCACTGCAGCGAGGTGTGCCTGGGGCTGGCCAGGATCTGGTTGATGGAGATGCTGAGCTCGCGTTGGGTCTGGTGGCGGGGATAGGAGAAGCGGATCGGGCCCGATGCTAAGGGACGCCGGCCGGGCGCCCGAGTGAGATCCGTCGGCTGCCGTGCCGTGGGCACCTCTCCGACCTCGCTGACGGGCACGTGCACGAAGGGCGGCAGCGTGGTGAGGTTGACGTCGACGTGGCTCAACTCGGCGGGCAGCGGCGGGTAGGCGATCTGCAGCAGCCGCGTCTCACCAAGCCTAAGATTGAACTGAGCCGCCCACACAGGCGAGCACAGGCAGCGATAGTACTGCCGGGCAATCCGGTGACGCAGCGGTCGATAGACCTTGCCTCGGCCGGCGTCGACCAGCAAGGCGTTGACATCGCCGCGGGTCTCCCGGGTCAACCCAAGGCTCACACCCGACGAGAGGCGGTCACCGAAAGACAATCCGGGGGCCCGCACCGGGGTGACCGACCAGTCCAGCACCGTGGCCCCTGGGATCCGCCGGACCGCATGCACAGCGAGCTGGACTTGCACGTTGAGGCCGTCCGCGCTGACCCAGGTCTGGCGACCGAGCACCGGCAACTGGGGGTTCGTGGGCTCCGGCGGCTCAGGCTTCGGCGGCTCGGGCGCCGGTGCCGGCTCCGGCGAGTGTGACTCCGTCTGGCGCTGGGAGAACAACCCCGGCTCTTCCTTGGCGTACGAGCAGCCGGCAGCCATCATGACCAGGGCCAGCACGCACGCGCCCCACCGGGCACCGGGAACGGGCCAAGGGTGGCGTCCCGGTTGGCGTCGGACACCGCTGGCCAACACAGGCCTATGCTACCCAGCGCCGGATGGGCGGACGGGTCGTTGTGCCGATCGGTCTTTGTGCAGATGGGTCGTTGTGCCGATCGGTCGTTGTGCCGATCGGTCGTTGTGCAGAATGGTCGCTGTGACCGACCTCCAGGCAACCGTCGGCCCGCTGGTGGTCGACGGCCACAACGACCTGCCCTGGGCGATGCGCAGGGTGCGCTACGACTTCGCCGCGGTCGACATCGCCCAGCCCCAGCCGTCGCTGCACACCGACCTGCCCCGGGCCCGGACCGGCCGGCTCGGTGGGCAGTTCTGGTCGGTCTTCGTCCCCTGCGGCCTGACCGGGCACCAAGCGGTCACCGCCACGCTCGAGCAGATCGACGCGGTCTACCTGATGCTTGAGCGCTACGTCGACGACCTCGTGCTGGTGACCAGCGCGGACGGCCTCGACGAAACTTTGGCCGCCGGTGCCCGGATCGCCAGCCTGATGGGTGCCGAGGGCGGCCACAGCATCGACAACTCCCTGGGCGTGCTGCGCTCCTTCTACCGTCTCGGCGTGCGCTACCTGACTTTGACCCACAACGAGAACACTCCCTGGGCAGACTCCGCGACCGACGCCCGTGTGGCCAGCGGGCTGACTGCGTTTGGTCGCGAGGTCGTACGGGAGATGAACCGGCTGGGGATGCTGGTCGACCTGTCGCACGTGGCCGCCACCACCATGCGTGACGCGCTGGCGACCACCGAGGCGCCGGTGATCTTCTCGCACTCCTCGGCGCGCGCCCTCTGCGACCACCCGCGAAACGTCCCCGATGACGTGCTGGCCGCACTGGCCACCAATGGCGGGACGTGCATGGTCACCTTCGTGCCGCAGTTCGTCAGCCCGGTCGTACGGGAATGGGGCCTGGAGGTGCAGGCGGCGGCCGAGCAGGCCGGGCTGGACCCGCGCAACTGGGAGGCCATGACCGCGTTCGAGGACTCCTACCCCACGCCGGCGCCCCGGGCCACGTTGTCCGACGTAGTGGCGCACTGCGAGCACGTCCGGGAGGTGGCCGGCATCGACCACGTCGGGATCGGCGGCGACTTCGATGGCGTGACCTCACTGCCGGTGGGGCTGCAGGACGTGTCCACCTATCCGGCGCTGCTGGCCGCGCTGGGCGATCGGGGCTGGTCGGGCGAGGACCTGACCAAACTGGCGCACGGCAACCTCAGCCGGACGTTCCACGACGCCGAACGGGTTGCGCTCCGAGTGCGCGCGGAGCGGGCGCCGTCGCTCGCCACTCTCGAGCAGCTGGACCCGCCGCAACCGGACCCTGGTCCCCCGTGAGCGGGCTGCTCGAGGTGCTCGCCCTGCACCCCGCTGATGCCGAGCGGGCCGAACACGGTGGGGCGGACCGGCTGCAGGTCGTCGGCAGCCTGGACCATGGCGGGCTGTCGCCGGAGCCGGCCCTGGTCGGCCGCATCCGGCGGGTCACCAGCCTGCCGATCCGGGCGATGCTGCGGCTGAGGGAGGGCTTCGGCACCGACGGGGGCGAGGTCAGCCGGCTGCAGGGACTGGTCAGCAGCTATCGCTCGGTGGGCGCCGACGGCGTGGTGCTCGGTTTCCTCAACGCCCACACCGAGGTGGACGCGCCGGTGGTCGCCGAGATCTTGGGTGAGCCTGACTTCGGCTGGACGTTCGACCGGGCTGTGGACTCCTGCATCTCCACCGACCGGGCCTGGCGCACCCTGGGCGACCTGCCCGGCTTGGACGCGGTGCTGACCGCTGGCTCGGCCCGGGGTGTGACCGAGGGCTTGGACGACCTGGTCCGGCGCGCACAGGCTGACCCGAAGGCGCGGACCCTCATCCTGGCCGGCGGCGGCCTGCTGCCCGAGCACGTGCCGTGGCTGGCCCGGGCAGGGGTGCGAGCCTTTCACATCGGCGCCTCGGCGCGTCCGCTGGGCTCCTACAAGGCATATCTCGACGCGGACCTGGTGCGCACCTGGCGGAGCCTGATCGACGACGCCGTGCACCGGGCCGAGGTGTCGGCTGCACGATGACGATCTACATCGACCCGCCCGACTGGCCCGGTCACGGTCGGCTGTGGTCCCACCTGATCAGCGACACGTCCTACCAGGAGCTGCACGCCTTCGCCGCGGGGCTGGGTATTCCGCGCCGAGCCTTCGAGCGCGACCACTACGACGTGGTCGCCGACCGCTACGGGTCGGCCCTGGCGGCGGGTGCTCGGCCCGCGAGCAGCCGCGAGATCGTGGCCCTGCTGCACGCTTCCGGGCTTCGGCGACGCAAGCTGTCCCGGCTGAGCCAGTAGCGCGCCCGAGCGCCGTCAGGTCGCCAACGACGGCATGGCAGTCGGCACCGGCATCTCCCACGGCGGCTGCGGCAGGGTGCGACCGGTTTCGAGCCGGGTCTTGAGGTTGGACAACACGGCCGCCCAGCCATGGGCCGCCTCGTCGCGCTCGGCGGCATCGCGAAGCAGCTCGTGGGTGACGATGAGCCTGACCAGCTCCTCGTACGGTTCGATGGTGAAGGTGACTCGGGAGAAGTCGCCGGCGTCGGGCTCACCCGGCAGACCCCAGGTGGACACCAGTCGGTAAGGCGGGACGCTCTCCACCACGGTGCCGACCACGTCGGCGATGCCGCTGCCGTCGGTCCGCACATGCTGCCAGGGCGAGCCCTGCTGCCAGTCGGAGACGTTGCTGTGGCCCCAGTATTCCGCCGTCAGGTCGGCGTCGGTCAGGGCGTGCCACACCCGTTCGGGAGTGCTTTCGATGTAGATCACGTACACGAACGTGGGTCGGTCCATGGCTTCCTCTGCTCGTCCTCGGATGGCCTGCAGAGCCCGCAGGCGCGGCTGCTCGAACTTGTCGATCCACCGCCGCTGGATCTCGTGTATCGGCACAGGGTTGAGGTAGTGCAGCTTCTCCCGCCCGCGCCTCACCGTGGTCACCAACGTGGCGGCCGCCAACACGTCAAGGTGCTGGGTGGCCGACTGCCGGGTCATCTCCAGGTGCTCGCACAGCTGGCCCAGCGTCTGCCCGTTGTGCTCATGCAGCCGGTCCAGCAAGAACCTCCGGGTCTGGTCGGCCAGTGCCTTGAACACCGCATCGGCTTGATGCACACCTAGGACAATAGGCAGTCTTTTGACTGCATGTCAACGGGCACGGGTCAAGCGGCCAAGGCCGCGGGAAGATCCTCGCTGTGCACCACCACCAGCGAGGTGACGGCTCGAGTCAGGCAGACGTAGAGCCGGCGCAGCCCGGTCACCTCGTCCGGCTCCCCGGCGACGATGGCCGCAGGCTCGAGCAGCACCACGTGGTCGAACTCGAGCCCCTTGGCCAGGCTGGCGGGCACGAGATCGACTCGGGCATCGAAGCCTTGCGCGCCCTCGCCCAGCACGTCGTGCCGAATGCCGGCGGCCTCCAGCCGCGCGTGTACGGCCGCCACGGACGCGTCGGGCACGATCACCCCCACGGTGCCTTCGGCTCCCAGCGCGGTCTGGGTGGCCTCAACCAGGGCGGGTACGGCGACGCGTTCTCGGCGCAGATCCAGCTCACCGCGGCTGCGCCGGATCGAATGCGGCGGCGCCAGCGTAGGCGCGATCCGGGGCAGCAGCCGAGCGGCGAAGTCGATCACCGCGCCAGGCACCCGGAATCCGGCGACCAGCTCCTCGAGCACCGCTTCCGGGTGCCCCAGGTGCGTCAGGGACTCCTGCCAGGACCGTGTGGCCCACGCCGTGGTGGCCTGGGCCAGGTCGCCGAGCACGGTCACCGAACCTGTGCTGGCCCGCCGGCCGACGGCCCTCAACTGCATCGGCGACAGGTCCTGGGCCTCATCGAGGATCACGTGGCCCAGGCTCGGCGTCCGCAGCAGCAGGTCGGCAACCTCGTCGATCAACACCACGTCGGCCATTGACCAGCTCGCGGTGGCCGGCGTGCGGGCCGGCTTGCGGAGGCGGATCATGCGCTGTTCGTGCTCGGTCAGGATGCCGTCGGCGTGCGTGGCCAGGAAGTCGGCGTCGGTGAGCAGCCGCAGGACCAGTTTGGCCGGGTCGAGGGCCGGCCAGAGCGCGTCGGTGTAGGCCTTGACCGGCCGGCTGCGGGCGACCGCGTTCTGCACCCGGTCGTCTGGGGAGTCGCCGGAGGCCTCCATCCGCAGCAGCACCTGGTGTGCCAGTCTCTGGGGCACCATCGCCCGGCCCGCGGAGTAGCGGACCCCGCGCGAGTGCAGCTCGGTGACCACCTCGTCGACCAGATGGGCCCCGACCCGCCACTGGTGCGACCCGCGTGGCACTACCAGCGGCCCGGACGCCGTGCCGAGGTGGCTCCAGACCGCCCGGCGCAGCACCTCGGCCATCCGGGGGTCACCTTTGACCAACGCGGCCGGTACGGGATCCAGCGCCTTGACCTCCACCCCGTTGGCACGGCTGACCAGCGAGGTCACCGTCGCCTGGCTGGCGTCGATCTCGCCCAAGGCCGGCAGCACGTCGGCGATGTAGGAGAGGAAGCTGCCATTGGGCCCGACCACCAGCACCCCCGAGCGAGCGAGCTGATCGCGGAAGGCGTACAGCAAATAGGCCGCCCGGTGCAGTCCCACTGCGGTCTTACCGGTGCCGGGAGCGCCTTGGACGCACAGCGACTGCGACAGGCCGGCGCGGACGATGCTGTCCTGCTCCGGCTGGATAGTCGCCACGATGTCGCGCATCGGTCCGGTCCGTGGGCGCTCGATCTCGGACTCCAGGATCCCGGACAGCGCCGGGTCGCCGCTGTCGTCGGGGTTGCGCACCAGCTCCTCATCCTCCAGAGCCGTCAGCTGTCCGCGGGAGAAGCCGAACCGTCGGCGGAGCCGGACGTGCATCGGGTCCCGCGGGCTGGCCTGGTAGAACGGCAGCGACATCGACGCTCGCCAGTCGATCACCAGCGGCTCCCCGCCGGCTTCGCCCACCACGTGCCGGCGACCGATGTAGAGCGTCTCGTCGGCCTCGGCGCCCAGGGTGGCCTCGTAGTTCAGGCGCCCGAAGAACAGCGGCACGTGTGGGTCGTCCTCGAGGGCGAGGCGGCGGCGGTGAAGGGCCTGCTTCAGGTGCTCGGTGGACACCCGGTCGCCGCCCTCGGCGTTGAGCCCCGCAGCGTGCTCGCGCATCTGCCTCAGGGCGTCTCGTGACTGGGTCAGGTGGTCTCGTTCGGCGGCCAGCACGGCGGCGGGGTCGGCGGCGTCAGCAGGGTCGGCAGGAGGATCGGTAGGGGGGTCGGCGGTCTCGGCGGTGGTGGTGGGCATGCGAAGCACTCCGATGCGAGGTCGGCGGAGGAAGGGCGAAGGAGGAGGGGGCAGGACACGCTATCGGCCGCACGGAGGGCCGTCCACCGGTTTTCTGGCGCCCACTCGTACGCTGAGCCGCGTGAGCGCCGACGACCAACGCCAGTTCCAGCTCGTCGCCCGTGCTGAGGACCGGCCCCGGAAGCGCCGGGTTACCGTGCGGGTGATCCTGGTCAACGAGGCCGACGAGACGTTGCTGTTCGAGGACAGCGATCCGGGGCTGCCGGAGTTCCGTTGGTGGGTGGTGCCCGGGGGCGGAATGGACCCCGGCGAGTCGGAGCAGGAGACGGCGATCCGCGAGGTGGCCGAGGAGACCGGCTGTGCGCTCACCCTGGCCGACCTGCTGGGGCCGGTGGCCAGGAGGCACGTGGTGCACGGCTATTCAGACCAGGTGATCGAGCAGCAGGAGTCGTTCTTCGTCGCCCGGGTGGCCTCCTTCGAGGTGGACGCGGCCGGGCACACCATGGAGGAGCAGCTCACCCTGCAGCAGAGCCGCTGGTGGGACCGTGGCGACCTGTCCCGGACCGACGCCTGGATCTGGCCGGACCGGCTGCTCGACCTCTGGGACCTGGCCGACCACCCCGAGGAGTGGCCGTTGGAGCTGGGTCACCAGGAGGAGTCCACCTGGCCCGACGGAGTCACCGGGGCGCCGGCCGGTTCCCGGCCTTCGGTGAGTCGTGCCGCCGCCGGGCAGGATCGTGCAGCAGGGCAACTGTGACGTCTGGGTCGCGAGCCTGACCAAGTTCGCCGGACGTCACGCTGACCTCGACGGGATGCTTGTCCCCCTCGAGCGGGCGGCCGTGGAGAGCTCGGGCCAGCGGGGCCCCGTGCTACGGCTGTCGCGTGCGCTGCTCCGGCTGCTGCTCGCGCGCTACCTCGGTCAAGGGCTGGACGAGATCGAAATCGACCGCCGGTGCCGGGTCTGCGGCCAGCCCCACGGGAAGCCCCGGGTGGCCGGAGACTCAGCCCACGTTGCCCCGGGCTTCTCGGTCGCCCACAGCGGCGACCTGGTGGTGCTGGCGTTTGCGGCCGGCGCGCTGGTGGGGGTGGACGTCGAACGGGTGCTGGCGCTGCAGAACACCGACGACGACCTCCTCGACTATGCCCTGGCCGCCGACGAGCGGAACCGGGTGCAGGATGCTCCGGGCGAGACCCGGGCCACGGCGTTCCTGCATCACTGGACCGGCAAGGAGGCCGTGCTCAAGGCGCTCGGCACCGGTCTGGAGGTGGACCCCGGCACCGTGCCCGTGCCGGCGATGCCCGCCGGCGGCAGGGTGACCGTGACCCTTCCCGGCACGCCGGCCCCGGTCACTTTGTGGGTACGTGGGGTGGACGTCGGCGCCGGGTACGTCTGCAGCCTGGCGGCCACCCAGCAGCTGCGGGACGTGCAGGTGGTCTGCCTGTCGCCGACCACCGTGCTAGGCGGCTTGCCCTCGACAGGCGCCGGCTCAGGCTGAGGCGGCCTGCACCGCCTCCTCGTCGAAGCTGAGCACGTCCTCGCCGTAGAGCTCCTGCACCCAGTTGGTCTGGTAGACGGTGTCCAGATAGCGCTCCCCGAGGTCCGGGGAGATGGCGACCGCCGTAAAGTCTTCCGCGCTTCGTCTCAGCCACTCCGCTGCACCGCTGACCACGCTGCCGGTGGAGCCGCCGAACAGGAAGCCCCGGCGAGCCATCTGGTGGCATGCCCGGATGGTGTCGGGCTCCTCGACCCGCACGACGTCGTCGATGTAGGACGTGTCCAGCAGAGGCGGCCGGACGCTGGTGCCGAGCCCGGGGATCAGCCGTCGGGCCGGCGGACCGCCGAAGGCCTGTGAGCCGACCACGTCGATGGCCACGATGCGCACCCGGGGGTGCCGCTCACGGAAGTAGCGGGCGCACCCCATCAGCGTGCCCGTGGTGCCCGCGCCGACGAACAGCACGTCCAGGTGCGGGAAGTGCCGCGCGATCGCCGGTGCGGTCCTGGTGTAGTGGGACCTCCAGTTCTCCTGGTTCGTGTACTGGTTGAGCCACACGTAGCGTTCGTCGGAGGCGCAGAGTGAGCAGACGTAGTCGATCCGCGCTCCCAGCAGCCCGGTCGTGGGGTGCGGCTCGTTGATGATGTGCACCCGGCTCCCCAGCGCCTCCATCAGCCTCCTGGTGGTCAGGTTGCACCGGGAGTCGGTCACGCACAAGAAGCCGTAGCCCTTGCTTGCGGCGATCATGCTGAGCGCGACGCCCAGGTTCCCCGACGACGACTCCACCAACACCGACCCCGGACGGAGGCGACCGTCCCGCTCAGCCGCCTCCACCATCGCCGAGGCCGCCTTCAGCTTCACCGAGCCGGCGAAGTTGAAGCCCTCGCACTTCAGGTACAGACCGGTACCCACGATCTCGGACAGGTCGACGTACAGCTCTTCCTCGTTGTAGCTCTGAGGAGTACTAATAACAGGCATACCGGTCCCCCCGAACCTGTAGTAGAGACTCCGCCCCTCATCCGTAGCGGCGGAGGTCAGAAAAAAAGTCAGCGACGACATGCAGCCCGCCTGACCGGCGCACCTCGTCGTAGACGTACTTGCCGACCGCCAGGTCCAGCACCCCGAGGCCGAAGGGCGAGAAGACGACGGTCCGGTCCTGCGGCAGCGTCAGCCGGCCGGCCAGCACGTCGGCCAACGTGCCGTCCAGGAAGTCCCGGCTGCCGGTGAGCTGCTCGACCAGGTGCGGCGACGTGTTGGCCTTGAGGCAGTGCTCGATGTCGTCGACGACGTTGGCCGAGTCGAGCAGGATCGCGGGCGCGAGGTCACGCAGCGAGACGTGCAGCACCAGCGGGTGGTGGTCGAACCAGGAGAGTTCATGCACGTGCGGCTCGCCGGCCACGGTGGCGAAGACGACCAGGTCGCTGCTCCGGATCAGCTCCTCGGCGCTGTCGTGGACCCTGATCAGACCAGACGTGCCCGACCGCTGCAGGTACCCCCGGAACCCCTCGGCGCTGTCTGCCGAGAGGTCGTGCACCCCGATCTCGTCGAAGGACCAGCCGGTAGCGGCGAGGAAGGTGTGGACGTAGCGAGCGATCAGCCCGACGCCGACGAACCCGATGCGCGCCGGCCGCGGCCGTCCTCGGCTCAGCCAGTCGGCCGCCAAGGCCGCTGAGGCCGCCGTACGGCTGGCGCTGATGACAGAGCTCTCCAGGCACGCCACCGGGTATCCGGTGTCGTGGTCGTTGAGGATCAGCACGGCCGAGGCCCTGGGGATCCCGCTGCCCACGTTGTCGGGGAAGCTGGAGATCCACTTCAGGCCGTCCACCCGGATGTCGCCGCCGATCGAGGCGGGCAGCGCGATGATCCGCGAGGACGGGCGGTCGGGGAACCGGAGGAAGTACGACGGTGGGTTCACGGAGTCGCCCTCGGCATGCAACCGATAGGTGTCCTCCACCAGCCGCACCAGCTCACGTTCTCGGCCCTGCAGAGCCCGCTGCACCTGCGCGCCGGTGATCACGGCGAACTCGGGCACGGTCTGCCCCGGCGAGGGAGCACCCGCCGGGTCCGGTGAGGGCAGCAGGTGGGGTCGGTCGTGAGACGACTGGACGGCGGTCATCAGAACGAACCCACTGCCCCAAAGGAGAGCACTTGCGGCAGCGGGATCGGGTCCGCCATGGCGACGACGATCTCACGGGTGCCCTGGAACGGCTCCCGGCTGTGCGCCATCCGGAGGTTGTCGACCAGCATCAGGTCCCCGGCCTGCCACGGCTCCCGGATGGTGTGTGCGTCGTAGAGGTCGTTGAGCAACGTGACCACTTCCTCGTCGATGGGATCGCCGTTGCCGACGCTGGTGTTGAAGGGCAGGCCGTCCTCGCCGTACTCGTCGACCAGGTACTCCCGGATCTCCTCGGCGAGGGTCCACTGGTTCAGAAACGCGATCTGGTTGAACCAGCAGCGCCGACCGGCGACGGGGTGGCGCACCACCGCCGCCCGGCGCTGGCGGGTGCGCAGCCCGCCGTCGGCCTGCCAGGAAAACTCGATATCGTTGTCCCGGCAGTAGCTCTCAACCGCGGCTCGGTCGTCGGTGCCGAACGCGTCGGCGACGGACGCGCCGATCTCGTCGTTGTAGTTGCGGGTGAGCAGCCAGCCCTCCCGGGCGAACCGGTCCTGTAGCTCCGTGGGCAGGGCGTCATGGACGGCGGCCGCGTCGGCCAGCGCGGTCGCCCCGCCCTGGTCCGGGGCCGTCAGGCAGGCGAACAGCAGCAGACCCGGCGGCTGTCGCGTGTAGCTCAGCTCGTGGTGCATGCACATCGGCTGGTTGGCGGGCCACTTCGTCGAGGAGTAGACCCCCTCGGCGTACGCATGGCGTGGTGCGAACGCCTCCCGCTCAGGAAGCAGCTCGCCCGGCGACAGCTGAGCGAACAGGCCGGCCACCTCGGTTGCGTCGCGGAGGCCCAGCCCTCGGACCAGGACCGCGCCGTGCTCGGCCACCGTGGCGGCCAGCGCCTCCCTGTGCTGCTGGGCCCACCCGGCCAGGTCCCCGGCCGCCTCGGTGCGGAATAGGGGCAGGCGGCCGGGCTGCTTTTCGACCGCGAGGGGGGCGGTCGTTGACGACACGGACACTTCAGTCTCCTTGTTGGTCGGATGGGGTGTCGAGCAGGGACGCCTGTTCGGCCAGCACAGGGTGCCGCAGGACGTCTTTGACCGAAATTTGCCGGTCGAGGGTGATCGCCAGCTTGACGGCCGACAGCGACGAGCCGCCGCGGTCGAAGAAGTGGTCCTGCCGGCCGACCTGGTGCTCGGCGATCCCGAGCACCGAGCTCCAGGCGCGGGCTACCCGCCGTTCCGTCGCCGTCCGAGGCGCGTCCACCCGCTCCTCAGGCTCGGCTGCTGCGGCCTGCCGGGTGAGGGCTTTGCGGTCGATCTTGCCGTTGTCGGTCAGCGGCAGCTGCTCCTGCCACTCCAGGACGGTCGGCACCATGTAGGCGGGCAGCGACTCACCCAGCCGGCTGCGGAGCACGTCGGCGTCCAGGGGCTGCTGGGCGCTGTAGTAGCCGACCAGATGCTTGCCTCGACCGGCCCGCTCGGCGACGACTACGGCCGCGTCGCGCACCCCAGGCACCAGCAACAGGGTGTTCTCGATCTCACCGATCTCGATCCGGAAGCCCGAGATCTTCACCTGGTGGTCCCGCCGGCCGAGGAACTCGAGCTTCCCTCCGGGCAGCCACCGGCCGAAGTCGCCGGCCTGGTAGAGCCGCTCGCCGGGGCGGTGCGGATCGGTTCCGAAGACCTGCCGGGTGCGGTCGGGGTCGTTGACGTACCCGCGCCCCACACAGATCCCGGAAAACACGATCTGGCCAGGTGCACCGAGCGGCACCGGGTCCAGCTGCTCGTTCACCACGTACACCCGCACGTTGGCGATCGGGCGCCCGAGGGGCACCCGGTCGGTCTCGGGGACCCGGTCCATCACCTCGTGGTTGGTGTCGTCGGAGGTCTCGGTCAGACCGTAGGCGTTGACCAGCCTGATGCCCGGCTGGGTCGCGAACCAGCGCTGCGTCAACTCCTTCTTCACCGCCTCACCGGTGACCGACACGTACCGCAGGTCTGCCAGCTCCCGCGGGCTTCGCTCCAGGTAGTTCAGCGCGGCTTCGAGGTAGGACGGCACGACCTGCAGCACGTTGACCCGACCCTCGACCACCGTGTCGACGAAGCGCGGGACGTCGAGGATC
Source organism: Propionibacteriaceae bacterium (assembly GCA_035634295.1). GTDB lineage: Bacteria > Actinomycetota > Actinomycetes > Propionibacteriales > Propionibacteriaceae > Microlunatus. The sequence continues at coordinate 24,699 of DASQDG010000039.1, forward strand.
ACCTCCTGCGGGACCACCAGGGTGCGTGCCCCGACCAGCAGCCCGGCCACCAGCTGCCACAGGGAGATGTCAAAGCACTGGGGCGCCGTTTGCGCGACGACGCTGCCCTCGCCGATCTCGAGGTCGTCGATCTTGGCGTACAGGTGGTTGAGCATGCCCACGTGCTCGCACATCGCCCCCTTGGGCTCCCCGGTCGAGCCCGAGGTGAAGTAGATGTAGGCGAGCTGGTCAGGGGAGACCTCGACCCCAAGGTCCTCGTCGCCCCGCTGCTCGGCCAGAGCGGTCCCGATGAGCAGCGGCTCGACCGCCGGCAATGAGGTCAGAGCCTCGCCCAGCGTGGCGTCGCTGCCGGCTTCGGTCAGCACCAAGCGGCAGCCGGCCCGGGTCAGCGTGGTCGCGATCCGGTCGGCCGGGAAGTGCGGTTCGATCGGCAGGTAGGTCCCACCGGCCTTGAAGATGGCCAGCACGGAGGCCATCCAGTCCAGGTTGCGCTGGGTGACGACGGCGACCACGTCCTCGCGACGGAGCCCGCGCGCCAGCAGCGCACGGCCGATGCGGTTGGCGCGGGCGTTGAGCTCGGCGTACGTCAGCTCCTGCGTTCCCAGCACGGCGGCGACCACATCCGGATGGCTCCTCACCCGCTGCTCGAACAGTTCGTGCGCCCGGGCGTCGGGCAGCTCGCGCGTTGGCCCGGACATCCCGGTCAGCTGGCGGGCGAGCTCGTCGGCCGACAGCAGGCTCTGCTGAGCGTGCTCAGCGTCGGGGTCGGCCAGCGCGAGGGTGAGGGCGGTCAAGTGGTAGCCGGCCACTCGAGCCGCAGCGTCGGCGTCGAGCACGTCGACCCGGTAGTGCAGGCGGAGGATCAGATGGTCGTCCTGGTGGTCGACTCCCACTCGGAGCACGGTCTCGCTCGCCAGCTCTCCCGACCGCCCGTGAGGGTCGAACTCCACCTCATACGGCGGCTCGCCCAGCCCCAGCTCCCGACGAAGGGCGTCCAGGTCGACGTCCGCGTGACGGCGCACCTGCGCCTCGGCATCGGCAGCCGCCAGCACCAGGGCCCGCCAGCTGACGGGGTTGGTGGTCATCCGGCAGGGCAACGGCGACCGGTCTACGTAGCCCGTCCTGACCTCGCTCTCGCCACTCAGGGAAGCCAGCACCTTGGCATGCGCGGCCAGCAGCACCGAGCTCACGGGCACCTCCAGCTCGGTGCCGAGAGCCGCCAGCTGCCGGCACACGTCGGGGGGCACTGCGAGCTCGTGGACGGCGACCGCGGTCTTCGCCGAGTCTGACCAGCGAGGGACCTCCGTCAGGCCGCCGGCGAGCAGGTCGAGGCGCCAGAACTCCCGGGCCGTCTCGAGCTGGGGGCGCTGGTCAGCTCGGGCCTGCCGCTCAGCCTGATCCGTCGTGGCGGTTTCGGTAACCACAGTCATGCCAGCTCTCCTCTCGTGGTGGCACTCATCAGTACGCGTGGGTCCGGTGCCTGGGCCGCCATCACGGTGGGCGGGCTGGCCGAGCCCGGCAGAGCTGCCTGCGGGACCAGATCGCGGGCAGGGTTGCCGCCCCAGTAGGCCCCGCTGGGGACCTCCTCGCCCTTCATCAGGAACGAGTCGGCAGCGAGCACGGCGCCGTCGCCGATCGTCACCCCGTAGTGCACGAAGGCACCGACCCCTAGCGTGCAGCGGGCGCCGACGGTGCTGTGGTCGGACTTGAAGGCGCCGTCCTCCTGCGAGTGGGACTGGATCACGCTGCCAGCGTTGAGCGTGCAGTCATCCCCAATGGCGGTGAGCGTTCTCTCAGTGGCGTGCCAGCCGTCATCGAACACCCGACGCCCAACCTTGGCCCCCAGCAACCGGGAGACGACGTTCTTGTATGGCGTGCCGACTAATGTCCGGTCGAACTGGGGGGCCGACAGCTTCCAGTAGCGTTCGTGCCACCAGAACTGGGGGTCGTAGATCGAGCAAGACCGCGGTTCCAGGGAGCGAAAGCCCCGGGCCGCCCGCTCCACCAGCACGAAGTAGCCCATCGTGAAGAGCAGGGAGATCAGCAGCTCGGCCACCAGAGCCAATGGCCCGAGCTGCCGGTAGAGGTCCGCGGCCAGCAGAAGCAGCAGCATCAGACCCACGAGGTGCCCCCACCGCATCAGCAAAGCCAGCCCGATGGTGCCCACGTTGGACCGGTTCTTGGCCGACAGCAGACGCCGGAACTCACCGCGGTCAGTCACCTCCAGGCTGGTGTCACGCAACACCGACCGGGGGATTTCGAAACTGGGGGAGCCGAGCAGGCCGACACCTTCGCGGACCGGGCCGTCGACCGGGATCATCGCCTTGGTCGCCAGCAGGCAGTCGGCGCCGGTGCGCCCACCAGCGGGGTAGGCGATGTGGTTGCCCAGGAAGTTGTGCGGCCCGATCGCTGTGTGGCTGACCCGAAACGACGAGCTCGAGAAGTCCGCGTTCATCACCGACAGCCCGTCGGCGACCATGGTGCCGGTGCCTACGGACGTGAGGTAAGGATTCTCGTGGGTGTGGGCGGCGCCGAAGTTCGAGCCGGTCTGCTCCACCCGAGACAGGTCATAGCCGATGGCGCGGAGGTAGTGGACGATGTAGGAGCTGTCGCCCAACAAGAACACGAAGAACTTGACATTGGTGAGCCGGACGATCATCAGGTGAACTGCGTAGTGGAAGCCGTACAGCGGGTAGACCCGGTCGGGCGTGATGGCCCGGTTGAGCAGCCTAGGGACGGTGAGTGCGGTCAGCAGCGCCACCAGCATGGTGCCGAAAAGCAGCACCCCCGAGGCAAGCGCGGCGTCAAGCAGCAGCCACCACCCGAGGTCGGCCAGGTGTCCCTTGTCGAAGAACCCGCTGAGCTGAGGCACTTCGGTCAGCAGCGCGACAACGCCACCCAGGACAAGGGGCAGCAACACCAACACCGCGAGCAGCAGCTGCCCGATCCCGTAGAGGACGCGTCTGGCTGTCCCGCAGTCGGTGGTCGGCACCGCGCGGTAGTCGACTGTGGTGGGCTGTGCAGGCGACCCGTGCCAATGTTCCCCCGGTGGGATGGACTGCCCCTCGTGCAACGACGACGCATGGCCGAGCTGGCCACCGTCCCCAAGGGCGGTGTGGATATCGAGCGCGGTCCTCTCGCCCACCAGCACGTCCCGCCCCAGGGTCACCGGTCCCGTCTGGATCCGGCCGGCGTGAGCCCGGTAGCAAGCCAGCGCCGAGCCCTTGCGGATGACGGTGCCGTCGCCGATGGCGAGCAGGTCGGTGCAGACCGGCACCGCGCGGGTGAAGATCGCGACTCCCCGTCCCACCCGGGCGCCGAGCGCCCGCAAGTAGAGGGAGTACAACGGCGACCCAGGGACCAGGAGGACCAGCGGGTTGGACCGCACCAACGACTTCACCACCCAGAAGCGGAGGTAGGCCAAGCTCCATACGTCGAACTCCTGGGTCCGCCACCTCCCGATCAGCGTCCACTTCGCCACGATCGGCAGCGTGCAGAGTGCGGTGAAGCCCAGGATCGCCACCACAACGGACCGCAGGTAGATGTCCAGCAGGCCGTCTGCCTGATAGATGTAGAGGTAGCTGTACACGGGCACCAGGGTGTAGACGGTGCAGTAGCCGAGGAAGATGAGGAGCTGCAGCGCACCGCACATCAGATATCGGCGTGTGCTGGCCACGAGGACGGGGGCCAAGGCCCGCTGCACAGCCTGCGGGGGTGCGGTCGTGGGCTGCGCGGTCCTCCGCTGCCTCGTCTCCGGCTGCCCAGCCTCTGGCGTAGGTGCCTGGCCGTGGGTGAGCGCCACGGCCAGCGCGGCGATCGTGGGGTGCTGGTAGATGTCGGTGATCGACACCGAGGGCAGGTCCTCGCGTTTACGCACCCGGGCGCAGAACCTGGCCATCACCAGGGAGTCGGCGCCGAGGTCGTCAAAGAAGTGGCTGTCGGCTGGCACGTGATCGAGCCCCACGACGCCCGCCAGAACCTCGGCCAGCCCCTGCTGGACCGCAGGAGTGCCCGGGTCAGCCAAGGCGCCGGCCAGCCGAGCGATAGTGGGGTGCTGGTAGATGTCAGTGATCGCTACTGACGGCAGGTCCGGCCGCTTGCGCACCCGTGCGCAGAATCTCGCCATCACTAGGGAGTCGGCGCCGAGGTCTTCGAAGAAGTGGCTGTCCGCGGACACCTCATCGAGGCCGAGCACTCCGGCCAGCACGCCTGCCAACTGCCGGCCCAGGTCGGTTGACTCGTCTGCGACCGACGCACTGCGGGCTGACTCCGCACTGCCGGCAACGCTCGCACGATCACTCAAACGCGTCGACAAAACGCCGGTCGGCGCTTCCATATACGTGAGATCCCCCCGGATAGCACGCACCGAGGGCCTGACTCCCTCGACGCGTGTTAACAACACGTTACGCAGTTTCGAAACTGTCAGACGTAGCGTCTGCTGTCAAGAGATGTCCAATGACTGCCGAGGACGCGTGAGATATCGACAAACGTGGCGCGAAGTCTGACCGCGCCAGTTTGCCTGACTGCCGCGCACTGCGCTGCCGAAATGCATAATCCCTGCGAACGCGTTCACCTCACTCAGGCGCGACGGCGTCCTCAGCGTCCAGGATCCGGTAGGCATAGCCCTGCTCGGCCAGGAAGCGCTGCCGGTGCTGGGCGAACTCGGCGTCGACGGTGTCCCGGGCCACCACGGCATAGAAGCGCGCGGCCACCCCGTCGGACTTCGGCCGCAGGATCCGGCCCAGCCGCTGCGCCTCCTCCTGGCGGGACCCGAAGGCACCCGACACCTGGATGGCCACTTGCGCCGTCGGCAGGTCGATCGAGAAGTTGGCCACCTTGCTGACCACCAGCAGGTCGATCTCGCCGCTGCGAAACGCCTCGTAAAGCTTCTCGCGCTGCCGTACGGTCGTGTCGCCCTTGATCAGCGGCGCTTCCAGCCGCTCGGCGAGCTCGTCGAGCTGGTCGACGTACTGGCCAATCACCAGCGTGGGCACGCCCCGGTGCTTGGCCACCAGCTCGGCCACCACCTCCGACTTGGACTCGGCGGTCGCCGCCAAGCGGTAGCGCACGTCGGGCTCGGCCACCGCGTACGTCATCCGCTCGGCCTCAGTCAGCGTCACCCGCACCTCGACGCAGTCGGCCGGGGCGATGTAGCCCTGGGACTCGATGTCCTTCCACGGCGCGTCGAACCGCTTCGGCCCGATCAGGGAGAACACGTCACCCTCTCGGCCGTCCTCGCGCACCAGCGTGGCGGTCAGACCCAGCCGGCGCCGGGCCTGCAGGTCTGCGGTCATCCGGAACACCGGCGCGGGCAGCAGGTGCACCTCGTCATAGACCACCAGTCCCCAGTCGCGGGCCTCGAACAGCTCGAGGTGCGGGTGTACGCCGCCGCGCTTGGTGGTCAGCACCTGGTAAGTCGCGATGGTCACCGGGCGGATCTCCTTCTTGGCGCCGGAGTACTCGCCGATCTCGTCCGGAGTCAGCGTGGTCCGGCGCACCAGCTCGTCGCGCCACTGCCGAGCCGAAACCGTGTTGGTGACCAGGATCAGGGTGGTGGTCTTGGCCGCGGCCATCGACGCGGCGCCGACGATGGTCTTGCCCGCGCCGCAGGGCAGCACGACCACCCCCGAACCGCCGTGGAAGAACGACTCCGCGGCCTGCTGCTGGTAGGGCCGCAGGTGCCAGCCGCTCTGATCCAGGTCGATCGCGTGCGCCTCGCCGGACACGTATCCGGCCAGATCCTCGGCCGGCCAGCCCAGTTTGAGCAGAACCTGCTTGAGGTGCCCGCGCTCAGACGGGTGAACCACCACAGTGTCGTCGTCGAGCTTGCTCCCGACCAGGCCTTTCACCTTGGGGCTGCGCAGCACTTCGGTCAGCACCGCCCGGTCCGTGCTGACCAGGATCAGTCCGGAGGTGGGGTGCTTCTCGATCCGCAGCCGCCCGTAGCGGTCCATCGTGTCGGCCACGTCGACCAACAGGGAGGTGGGCACCGGATAGCGGCTGAAGGTGAGCAGGATGTCCACCACCTGCTCGGCGTCATGACCGGCGGCACGGGCGTTCCACAGCCCCAGCGGGGTGAGCCGATAGGTGTGGATGTGCTCGGGCGCTCGCTCCAGCTCCGCGAACGGGGCGATGGCAATCCGGCAGGCCGCGGCGTCAGGGTGGTCGACCTCCAGCAGCAACGTACGGTCGGACTGGACGACCAGCGGGCCGGGCCCGCCGTCGCCTGGACTCACTCTCGGGTCCCAAAAATGCGCATCGAGCCAGTTTAGAACCTGTTCCCTAAGCCGGTGTCGGGTTGCGCCCGCGAGGTGGAGGGGCAATCCTGGGGGTCAGCGACCGCCCGGCACCGGACACACCGACGAGATCCGTGCCAGCGGGATCGCCACCTGGGTGTCGGCGGCGTCCACGGCGCGCAGCATCCCGGCGCCGAGCTGGACCGGCTGGACGTCGCGCTCGGTGGGCTGCCCGTCAGCCGCCACGTAACGTACGCGTACCGGCACTGCCTCTCCGGCGGCGAGTTCAAGCTCGCGCAAGTTCGCCTCCACCGGCGTCAACGCAGGTCGCGAGCGCTCCCCAGCCACGATGGCCGCCGCCGCTTCGACCGCCGGCATCGGGACCGGGACCCCCGGTCGCCGCGGGCTGGCCGCTCGTTGCTGAGGCGGCGCGGACAGCGTGCTGCCGTCGGCATCTTCGACTGCCGGCGAGTGGCCAGCCGCCCGCAGGAACGCCACCAGGTCGGAGGCTTCGGCAGTGGCCACCAGGACCCCCGCAGCCAGGGTGCGCAGTCCGAGCACCCGCGCGTCGGGGTGCGCCAGCAGCGCGGTGGCGTGCGCCGGGTCCTCCACCCGGAGATAGCTCACCGCCGTACCCACCCGGATGCTGCCGTATTGGCGGGCCATGTCGTCGATCAGATAGGCCAGTGGCTGGGGGATCGGGGTGGCCGAATGCTGCTCGAGCCAGCGGTGCACCTGGGTCGAGGACCAGCCGGCCTCGAAGCCCCGGCGCACCGAGGTGGCGCTGAACCGATAGACACCACCGCCGCCACGGGACTCCTGGTCGGCCAGCAGCCTGAGCTCACTGGCCAGCGCGTACGGCAGCGGCCCCGGCGCTACGGCGGTCAGGTCGGCCTGCACCACGATCTGGTCCACCGGCGCCGGGAACAGCTCGGCTAACGGTCGGGGCAGTGGCAGGTCCGCGGCCAGCACCGCCGAGGCGTACGACGAGACGGCACCGAGGCTGACGAGGCCGAGCCACCCGGCCTCTCGCCAGATCCCGCCCAGCACGCTGGCCAGCGCGGTGTCGGAGCGGGCGGCTCGGGGGTAGTGCCAGTTGACTGCGGCCAGCAGGTCGTCCGGCTCGACCGTGATCCCGGAACCGGCGCCAGCGAGCAGTTCCACGACCAGGCGCCGGAGCACCGGGGCGGTCGGCGCGTCGGCCTCTGGGCCCAGCACGTGCGCGCCCGGTTCGGTCGAGCGGGAGTAGTGCCGGGCACCGCGCAGCCAGGCGTCCACCAGGGTGCGCCAGCGATCCGCGGCATCCCGGTCGGCCCAACGGTCGTAGTCCGGGGTGGGCAGCAGGGTCAGGCTCGGCCCGGGCGCGACCAGTCCGGTGACCGCCGCCACCTCGAGCACGAAGCCGGCGTGCGCGGGGTCGGTCGACAACAGCCGGCCGAGCGCGGTCAGGTCGCGGGCGCCCAGGCCACCGGTCCGCAGCAGCCGGTGGGGTACGTCGGCGAGCGCGTGAGCGGCCAGCTCGACGTCGTGCAGCAGACCGAAGGCGGCACCGGCTGCGGCCCGATCGACCAGGACGCCGTCGCGGGAGGGGCCGGTGAGCTCGGGTGGCACCGGAGACACCGGCTCAGCGGCGAACCGGCCGCCACGTAGCCGCAGTGCCACCTCCCGGGGCAGGATCACCGTGTCGGCGTCCAGCGGGCGCAGCAGCTGTCGGGCCAGCAGCTGCTCCACCGGGCTGCGGGCGCCCGCAGCGTCCACCCGCCGCTCGGCGTTGCGGACCGCCCCGGCCGGTGACCACAACAGCCGCTCCAGCAGGGTGTGTACTGAGTCGGCGCATTCGGCCAGTGCCGCGTCGATCTGGGTCGCGGTGAGCGGACGGGGCGACGGCGGCGCCAACCCGCCGGGATAGGGCTCGAAGTACTCCCGTACACCACGGACCAGGTGCAGCTGGTCGTTCTCGCCCCAGAGCAGGGCCCGCCGCCGGAGCTCGCCGACCGCCGTCTTCGTCGCCCGCGCGTCGGTCGCCAGCAGCTCGGCCACGTCGGCGACCGAGCTCGGGTCGGGCAAGGCGGCCAGCGCCTCGGCGACAAGCCGAAGCCAGACGTTCAGCACCTCCATGGCCCGGCCGATGGAGGTGGCCGTGGCGGCTCGGCTGGACAGCTCGGTGACGTCGCCGGGCAGCGGATAGGACAGGTCAGGCCGGACGGTCAGCAGGTCGCTCAGCTGTCGTTTGCTCAGGCTCTTGAGCGCTTCGGTCAGCGTCCGAGCGCGCGAGCGCGCGTTCACCGGCGGCCCGTTCACGGCCACTGCGAGGGATAGCGCGGCGGCAGCGCGTGGCCGGCTCTGCGTTTAAGGGCACTGCGCACCTGCAGCAGAGCCGTCACCAGCAGCACCCAGCAAATGATCTGCGCCCAGCCGCCGAGCACCTCCCACCAATAGCTGTCAGCCGCCCCGTTCCACAGAAAAGTCAGCATCGCGACCAAAGCGAGCAGCCCGACGCTGATGCCGACCGAGTGGCGGACCTGTCGCTGGGCGACCTTGACCCGGGTGCTCAGGAAATACGCGGCGACCACCATGGCCGGCGCGAGAGGGTAGATCAGACCACCCAAGCCGAGGCAGATGCACAGCCCGGGAGTGGCGGCGGCGAGCACCGACCGGGAGTCGTAGCCCACTGCCGCTGGCGGTGGCTGCGCGTACGGGGGACCTGGCCCGAACCACTCCGGGGTCCCGGGCGGCGGAAAGCCGCTCGCCGGTTGAACTGGACCGGGCAGTGGCGGGAAGGGGGCGATGGGCGGGAGCGGGGCGGCCTCGGGCGCGGTGGGGGGGCTCCAGTGCGCAGCCCCCCAAGCCGAGTCCATCGAGGTCACGGTGCTGGAGACCACGGCGAAGGGCACGACCGGGTCGCGCTTGTCAGGCACGGCCGGCTCAAGCTGAGCCAGGTCGACCACCGGGGCGGCAGGTGCGTCAAATCCCGGCCGATCAGCGGGTGCGGTGGTCGGCGGCGGCTCGGGTGCAACCACCTCCAAGGGAGCGGCGGCGGGCACGGAGAAGTCCGCTGGCCGTTCGACCGGCGCATACTCCGGCCCGTCCTCCCAGGTCGCCACCTGCCTATCTTAGGTGGGCGCTCTGCCGGCCCGGCCCCACTGACTGAAGCTCAGGCCTAGGTGTGCACGATGTGCAGCGGCGCGCGACCCTGGTGCACGTCGAGCGTGAGCGTGAGGTGCGAGGTACGGGCCATCGCCAGCCCGGACACCAGCGCGGCTAGGGTGACCACCCCGCCGCACAGCAGCATGCTGGGCCGGGCGCCGAAGCTGTCGATGAGCCAACCCACCAGCGGGCTGCCTATGGACTGCCCGCCGAGCAGCACCAGGATGTAAACGCTCATCACCCGCCCGCGCAACTGTGACCCGGTGGCCATCTGAACCAGCGAGTTGGCGCCGGTGAGGAACATCAGGTTCATCAGACCGACGGCCACCAGGAGAGCGCCGAACAGCCACATCTGGGGCGCCACCGAGGCGAGCATCAGCAGAGCCCCCAGGATGCTGAGGCTGGCCACCAGGGCCCGCAGCCGGACCACGCCGCGCCGGCGGGCCGACAGCAGGGCCCCGGCCAGGGCCCCAACGGCGGCAAGGCAGTTGAACAAGCTGTAGCCACCGACGCCGGCGGTGAACACGTCGTCGGCAAACGCGGCCAGAATCACCGGCATGTTGAGGCCGAAGATGCCCATGACAGTGACCAGCACGATCGTCCAGCCCACCTCGGAGGTGCGCCGGATGTGGTGCAGACCTTCGGTCAGCTGCTCCCCTTGGCTCGCCTGGCTGGCCGACGCGGGAACGGGCGGCCGAGCCGAGATCTGAGTCAGCAGAACCACCACGAACAGACAGGACAGGCCGTTGAGCAAGAAGGACCAGCCCTGACCGACGGCGTGGATCAACAGCCCGGACAGCGCAGGACCCAGCAGAGCACCGAGCTGGAACACCGAGGAGTTGAGGCTGACCGCGTTGCGGATGTGCTCGTCACCGACCAGTTCGGCGACGAAGACCTGGCGGGTCGGGTTATCCACCACCGTGACGAAGCCGAGCACGGCGGCCATCAGATAGACGTGCCACGCCTCGACGGCACCAGACAGCGCCAGCCCGCCCAGAGTGATCGCGACCAAGGCGGCGATTGACTGGGTGATGATCAGCAGGATGCGCTTGGGATAGCGGTCCGCGAGCACACCGCCCGCGAGCCCGAACAGCAGCACGGGCAGGAACTGCAGCGCAACGGCGATGCCAACCGCGGTCACGCTGCCGGTGAGCTCGAGCACCAGCCAGTCCTGGGCGATCCGCTGCATCCACAGCCCGGTGGTGGCCACCACCTGCCCACTTAGGAACAGGCGGTAGTCGCGTACCTGCAGGGCTGCCAGAGACTCCGGCCAGCCGCGCCGCCATTGAGCAGGCGACTTCGGCGGGGAGGGTGAGGCTGAGGGGACGTTGGGGACGACGGACCCGGAGGTCCTTTCGGCAGTTGCCGAGGACAACGCAGTTCACCAAAATTCACGTAGCGTACGGACAAGACAGGGCTCCACGGTGAACCTGAGAAGAACAACGCCTGGCGTGCAGAATTTATTCGGACTCAGCCCTGCCTCTGGTGAGGAAAAGTCGCGGGCTCGTGGCCTAGTCGGCCAAACCGGGGAGCCGTTGGGCTCGCGCCCGCTCCAGGACGTGATCGCGAAACACCTCTGCGGCCGGCAGCAAGCGACGTTCGCGCGCCCATGACACACCGATTTCTCGGGTCGCCTGAACGTCGGTGATCCTCAGGTAGCGCAGCTGCGACGACCGGGCTGAAGCTGGTCCGGCCGGCATCAGCGCCACCCCCAGACCAGCTGCCACCAGACCGGCCACATTGGGCAGGTCGTCGCCCCTCAAGGCGACGGCCGGCTCGAAACCCGCGGCGCGGCACAGCTCTTCACACAGCTGACGCAGCTGCGAGCGTCGCTGCAGCATCACGAAGGGCTCGGCCGCCGCATCGGCCAGGCGCAGCTCCGGGTGTCGCGCCAGCGGGTGACTGACGGGAACCACGAGCCGCAGCGGCTGGTCCATCAGCCGCTGCCAGTGCACGGCCTGCTCCTCAGGTCGGACCGTGGACAGCACCAAGTCCGCCCGCCCCTTGGCGAGCAGAGTGCTCACTCGGTCGTCCGAGGCCCGGGCCAAGGTGAAGCCGACTTCTGGCCGCACGCTCCGAAAGGTGCTGATCACGTCGGGCACCAACCAGGCTCCCAGCGACGCCGAGAACGCGAGCGCCACGGTGCCGCGTTCGGGGTCGATAATCTGGTCCACGGCGGCCAGCCCGTCGTCGAGCTGATGCAGCAGGCCGTCCACGTGACGTTTGAAGGCCGAACCCGCATGGGTCATCCGCAGCGTCCGCCCCGATCGGCGCAGCAGCGGCGTGCCTAGCTGACTCTCCAGGCGCGCCAGCGCTCGGGAGACCCCCGGTTGGCTCACACCCTCGATCTCGCTGACCTCGGTGACCGTGACACCGTCGGCGACCAGCTGGAACCAGCGAAGCGTGTCGGTGTCCATAACTCATGACGCTAACGCATGGGTTGTATGCAGTCTAGACATTAGACACATAGACGCCGGTCCCGGAGACTAGAACCATCGTGTACGAACTCAGGCTCCTCAACACCGGGGCTGACACCTCGCCCACGGCGAGCTTGCTGGGAATTCACTGCCGAACGTATGCGAGCCCATGGCTCTGTGGCTGCTCAGCCACGGCCTCATGCACCCCAATCAAAAGGATCGTCACATGGAACTCTTCACCACCATCGCTCTCACCGTTGGCCTCTTCGTCCTGGTCGCCGTCTGGATCACGGCCGTCCTGATGATCAAGACCGACACCTTCGGCGGGACTCGCACCACGACGGCCCCGCGTGTCGCTCCGCAGACGGCTCAGCCCGTCCACAGCGCACCGCGCGAGCTGGTCAACTCCTAATCCCGACCAAGAGGACCCGCCGGCCACAGCCGGCGGGTCCTCTTGCGTGGGTTGGGCGCCGATTCAGCGAAGGGCTACGCTTAGGCGGCTGATCTAGGCCTGAACATCCACGGGGGCCCGCGTGGATCCGGCTCGAGCATGATGTGAGGTTGCAGTGCCTGTTGGCAAGGTGAGGTTCTACGACTCCGAGAAGGGGTTCGGCTTCCTGACCAAGGACGAGGGTGGCGATGTGTACGTACGCGCCACCGCGCTGCCTCCCGGGGTGACTGCGCTCAAGGCCGGCCAGAAGGTCGAGTTCGGCGTCGTTGAGGGCCGCAAGGGCGAGCAGGCCCTGTCGCTTCGACTGATCGACCCCCCGCCGTCGCTGTCTAAGGCAACCCGGAAACCTGCTGACGAGATGGCCGTCATCGTGGAGGATCTGATCAAGATGCTGGACGCCGCCGGCAACTCCTATCGCCGCGGCAAGCATCCGGAGGCCAGGACCGGCGCCAAGGTTGCGTCGGTTTTGCGCGCCGTGGCCGACGAGCTGGAGCTTTAGCCCATGGCCACCACCCCCCGCCGGCGGACCGCCAAGCCCGATGACATCTGCCTGGCTGCGGTCGATCTCGCCCGCGCGGCGGCAGCGGAGACAGCCGAGGTGATGGGGGTTGGCGAGCACGTCGGCACGCTGGTGGAGGCCGAGCGGGTGGTCACCCACCAGTTCGAGTGCCCGCATCCGGGTTATCGCGGCTGGCGGTGGTCGGTCACCGTGGCGCGGGCATCGCGGGCCAAGGTGGCGACCGTGAACGAAGTGGTGCTGCTGCCGGGCGACGGCGCACTGCGGCCGTCCGATTGGGTGCCGTGGGTCGAGCGCATCCAGCCGGGCGACGTCACCGCCGGCTTGGTGATGCCGACTCCGGAGACAGACCTGCGCCTCCAACCCGGCTACACCGGCGGCGAGTCGGCGACCGATGCCGACCCGGCCGAGGAGAGCCAGCTGCGCGTGGTGGTCGCCGAGCTCGGTCTGGGACGCGAGCGGGTGCTGTCGGTTGAGGGCCGCGACCAGGCGGTCGAGCGCTGGCAGAGCGGCGACGGCGGCCCCGACAACCAGCTCACCCGACTGGCACCCGACGTCTGTGAAACCTGCGGCTTCTTCGCCCGCCTCCAGGGCAGTCTTGGTGTGCTCTTCGGGGTCTGCGCCAATCAGTACTCGCCGTCGGACAGCTCTGTGGTGAGCGTGGACCACGGCTGCGGCGCGCATTCGGCGGTTCCCCAGGAGCAACAGTCCGAGGAGTTGCCGTCTCCGGCGTGGGAGACCATCGAATGGGACGAGCCGATCTCCATCTTCGACTGATCTCGCTCGTCTACTGTTCCCCGCCCGTCGACTGATCCCGCCCGGTGACCGATCGGCAGACAGCTGAGCTCCTCGTCGCCGGGTTAACGACGTGCAGTCGGTGGCAAAATGACGCCATGGTGAGCGGCCAACCCAGGCGTAGTGACCTCGAGGAGGTCCGGCTCGTGGTCGCGGCCTACGTCGCAGCGGGTGCTGACGAGTCGGTGCAACGCGTGGTCACCGCGGTGCACCGGCTCTCCCGGCGCCTCAACCAGTGGTACGACCGTCAACTGGCTGACCTCGACATCACCTCCGGCGAGTGGTCGGTGCTCAGCGATCTGGCGCGAAGCGGCGACGGCCAGGCGTTGACCCCCAGCCAGCTGGCCGCATCGGCAAACGTGGCGCCCTCGTCGATGACACACCGGCTCGACCGAATGGCCGCGCGCGATCTGATCAGCCGCGAACCCGACAGCGCCAACCGCACTCGAGTCCTGGTGCGGATGTCGGACTCGGGTTGGCAGCTCTACGCTTCGGCGATCCGCGAGTCCAGCGTGGTCGAGGCCGATCTGATGTCGGGACTCGAACCGGCTCAGGTCAACCAGTTGGCGTCTTTGTTGGAGCGGGTCATCGCCGGGTTGGACGAGGCCGACCTCTAGATCCGAGCCTGTGAGGTCAGTCCCGGTCCCACCGCCCCGCGCGCCGAGCCTTTCGACGCAGCTGGCAGTACACCAGGCCGACCAGGCCGAGACCGAGGCCGCTCAAGCAGACCCCGAGCCACCAGGCGTTTCCGTCGCGCTGCAGCGAATCGTAGAACAGCACGCACACCACGGTGCCGACGGCAAAGGCGACCAGCCCGAGCACGGTGGCGCGGAGCCCGTCAACGTCCATCGGCGCCACCGGAGCCTGCTCCAGCAGGTGGTGGCGCTGTTGGCTCGGGGTGCGCCCGAGGCGACCCGACGCCTGCGAAAGCTGGTCAGTCGGAGGCAGGGTCGGGTCGGTCACCGGATCAACTCTACGACGCGTACCCCGTCACCATGGGCAACGTCATTAGGTCGCGCGGTCGTGCCGCACGCTCGACTCCGCCGAGGTGCTGTGGCGACTGATAAGGAGCGTCAGCGGTGGTGACCGGCCGCCAACCGGCGTTGCAGGTCAGCATGCCAGCGAAGGACGTAGGCCCGCGCCGCTTGCCGTTGGGCCTTGGACGTGTTCCGGCGCGCGTTGGCCGGCCGCGGCGGCCTGCTTGCCGTGTTCAGCCACGCATTGAAGTGTGCGTCCAGCTGGCGCTTGGAGATCCGTTCGGCGAGCGTGATGAACTGCTTGGTGGTGCCGTGGCCGTCGCGGTGCTCGCGGGTCCAGGTCTGCAGAATCTTGAGGAACGTGTCACGCCCAACCTTCTGCCTCAGCCCTTCCAAGGTCATAGCGCCGCGGGCGTAGACCGCGTAGTCGAACACCCGGTCCGGACCCGGATCGCCGATCCGAACCTTCCAGAACGGTTCCGAGGCCGGGATGTTGTCGTAGAAGTCGTCGAAGATGTCGGCGGTGCTGATCCCGTCCTCCTGCTGGACCCACATCCACTCGGCGTAGGTGGCGAAGCCTTCGTTGAGCCAGATGTCCTGCCAACGTTGCAGGGCCACGGAGTCGCCGTACCACTGATGGGCCAGCTCGTGCACCACGACGCTGTCGTTGACGAACGCCTCCTTCTCGTCGCCCCAGAAGCGCGGATCGTAGATCGGTCGGGTCTGGTTTTCTAGAGCGAACCCGAGCTGCACGTTGTCCACCACGCCGCCGGCGGTTTCAAAGGGGTACGGCCCGAACCACTGCGACGAGGACGTCAGGATGCGTCCCTGCAGGGCGAAGGATGTATTGATCGCCCGACGGACGTTGGCGGGGATGGACGGGTCGACCGCGTCGATGATCGGCAGGCCTGCCGCGGTGTAGCGACGCACGTCGAAGCGACCGACCGCCATGAACGCGAGGTAGCTCGCCATCGGATGCTTGTGCTGCCACGTCGTGGTGGCCCAGTCACCCGAGACCACGGTGGCCGAGGGAAGTCCGTTGGAGATCGTCTGCAGGGCCTTGGGCACGGTCAGCGTGATCCGATAAGTGGCCTTGTCCTTGGGGTGGTCGTTCACCGGAAACCAGAACGCGGCGGCCTCGGGCTGGCCCACGGCGATCGCGCCATCGGGCGTCGGATGGAACCCGGACGAGCCCAACGAGGAGTTGTTCTTCCGCGGTTTGCCGTCATAGGCGATCACCACGGTGAAGCGGGCGTTCTTGCGCAACGCAGCACTCGGAGTGATCGTCAACTCGTGGTCGCGACTGCGCTTCCAGCCGGCTTTGCGTCCGCCGACCGTGACCGAGCGGACCGTCAGCCCGACCAGGTCGAGGTTGAAGCGGCTGAGGTCCTTGGCAGCTCGGATGCGCAAAGTGGCGCGCCCGGTCAGCACGTCGGTGGTCGGGTTGTAGCGCACGTTGAGGTCGTAGGAGGAGACGTTGATGCCGCCGTTGCCGTAGAGCGGGAAGTAGGGGTCGCCACCGGAGTTGGATCCGGGAGTCGGCGCGGCCACACGGCCGGCCTGCTCAGCCACTGGCCGGGCGAGCGACGGCGTGCCCGGAGCGAGCGCCAGGGCCAGGGCCGCCGACAGGCCGCAAGCAGCTCTACGGATCCGAGTTGACGATGCAGTCACGTTGACCTCTCCGGCGGCCTTCGTGGTGCCGCTCCAGGACGAAACTAGCCCTCAAGCGGTGCGTCGGGCTAGCCCTCACAACCTGAAAAATGTTTGCGACATCTGGGTTTGTCTTTAGCAATGCTAACTACTAGAATTACCAGGTGGGGTCCAAAGATCTGCAGCGGTCGGCTGCTCTGGCGAGCGAGGTGCGTACGTCGGTGATGCGGCTCGCGCGCCGCCTGCGGCAGCTGCGCGACGATGCGCTGGAGCTCAACGCCAACCAGCTGTCCGCTATGGGCGTACTGCTCAACTCGGGTGATCTGCTGATGGGTGAGCTGGCGGCCCGGGAGCTGGTCCAGCCGCCGTCGATGACCCGGATAGTCAACGGTTTAGAGGCCCGCGGTCTGGTGGTGCGGCAGGGTGATCCGCACGACAAGCGACAGAGCCTGGTCACGCTGACCGCCGCCGGCCGTCAGGTGCTGCTGGACAACCGCCGACTCCGCGACCAGTGGCTGACCCGGCGGATCGCCGAGCTGGACCAGGACGAGCGCGACGTGCTGCGCCAGGCCGTCGCCATTTTGAACAAGATGAATGCCGCGTGACCCTCGAGACCGACGAGAAGTCCGCGACCGAAGGCGCGGCGGCAACGCGATCGACAGCCGCGGCGCCACGGAGGTCCATGTTCAGCGCGCTGAACAACCGGAACTACCGGATCTACCTCTCCGGGTCGTTTGTCTCCAACATCGGCACCTGGATGCAGCGGGTGGCTCAGGACTGGCTGGTGCTCGAGCTGTCGAACGGCTCCGGCGTGGCGGTGGGCATCACCACCGCACTGCAGTTCCTGCCCATGCTCCTGCTTTCGGCCTACGGCGGCCTGGTGGCGGACCGGATCAACAAGCGCAGCATCTTGAAGGTCACCCAAATCTGGATGGCGCTGTGTGCGGCCAGCCTGGGCCTGCTGGCCATCACCGATGTGGCCGTCACCTGGCATGTCTACGCCCTCGCGCTGCTCTTCGGCGTCGGTGCCGCCTTTGACAACCCGGCTCGGCAGTCGTTCGTCCCCGAGGTGGTCGGACCCGAGCACCTCCCCAACGCGATCGCACTCAACTCCGCGAGCTTCCACGCCGCCCGAGTCGTCGGGCCCGCGGTGGCCGGTCTGGTGATCGCCGCCTTCGGGTCCGGTTGGGCCATCGTGTCCAACGCGGTGACGTACGCCGCGTTCATCGCCGTGCTGTTCCTGATCGACGCCCGACAGCTGCAACCGACGGCGCCGACCGCTCCCGCTAAGCGTCAGATCCGCGAAGGGCTGCGCTATGTGGCCGGCCACGGCCAGATCCTGCTGGTGATGTGCGTGGTGTTCTGCATGGGGACCTTCGGGATGAATTTCCAGCTGACCTCGGCGCTGATGGCCCAGCAGGAGTTCCACCTGGGCGCCCGGGAATACGGCATCCTCGGCACATTCATGGCTGTCGGCTCCCTCGCGGGAGCGCTGCTCGCTGCCCGTCGTCAGAGGCCCCCGCGTGGTCGATTCATCGTGGTCATGGCGGTGGTGTTCGGTCTGATAGAGGTGCTGGCCGGCCTGATGCCGACCTACTGGACCTACGCGGCCACGTTGCCGGTGATGGGCCTCGCGGCGCTGCTCACGCTGACCGCCGCCAACGCCTCCGTGCAGCTCGGCGTGGATCCCGCGCTGCGGGGTCGGGTGATGGCGCTCTACGCGATGGTGCTGATGGGGGGCACGCCGGTGGGCTCACCGCTGCTCGGCTTGGTCGGGGAGCTGTTCGGCCCCCGCTGGACTCTGATTGGCGGCGGCGGGATGACCGTGCTCGGCGTCTTGGTGTCGGTCGCGGTGCTGGCGCGTCGCCAGCACCTGCAGATCGTTCCCGTCCTGCGTCCCACCCCGCATATCGAGGTGCACCATCACGGCTAAGCGGCTGAGTAATCGCCTCTTTCGGAAAAGACGTTTCGGGCGTTGTCGAAATGCGAGCGCACTGCAAGACTGATTTCGTCGCCTGCACTGATTCGGTGCAGCATTTGGGCGGTGTTGCTCACTCGGAGGCGTTTATGCGTAAAACATTGACCGGCATAGCCACCCTGGCCCTTGGACTGGCGCTCGTTTCGCCGGTCGCCGCGACAGCCGTGGACGACGTCAACACCAAGAAGTTGCGCAGCGCCGTGACCGTGAACGGCATCCTGCAGCACGAGCGCGCGCTGCAACGGATCGCCAACCAAAACGGCGGCACCCGCGCCTCAGGCACGCCGGGCTACCAGGCCTCGGTGAATTATGTCGCCGGCAAGCTCCGCCGCGCCGGATACTCGGTGAGGCTCCAGGAGTTCACCTTCCCGTTCTTCCGTGTGCTGGCGCCGGCACAGCTGTCACAGGTGTCGCCGACGGCCACCCACTACGAAACCAGCACCCTCACCTTTTCCGGCAGCGGTGCGGTGACCGGGCAGTTGGTGCCGACGAGGGACATTGTCATCCCGCCTGCGGCCACCCCCAGCAGCACCTCCGGCTGCGAGCCTGGCGACTTTCCGACCGCGCCGGCGACACCAG